>JBGUKK010000147.1:0-2649 GCA_045114435.1 Sodaliphilus sp. | reverse complement strand
AGGTATCGGCCGGTCACGAGCGTGAGCACCTCGACAAGTGCATCAACGCCTTCATCAAGATCGGCAAGCAGATGGGAATCATTAAGTAATTCAAGTTTAGAGGTTAGAGAAAGGCTTTAAGCACAATCATTATAACACCCAGAAAAAACCTCACAGTTGACGGTCGCAGGTGCATTCACCAGCGACCGTCACTTCTTTTATAGTATTTCCATTTGCTGTTACAGGCGGTTGATCTGCTCGGTGGCGGCACTCTTGCCACGATACTTGGTTTTGAGTTGGTTCAAGCGATACACGACACTCAGTGAGAAGTTCCAATATTTATGGTCTTCAATTTGCCAGAAGTGGACGTTACGAAGGCGCATATTTTGCTCAAACTTCATTTTGTGAAAGATGTCTTGTGCGGCAAGTTTCACACTCAGGCGGTCTTGCAGTAAAGACTTCTGAATACTGAGGTTCAGCATTTGGAAAGGCTCCAATTGGGTATTATTTTGTGCGCCACCGCTATTATAGTAATAATAGATGTTAGCGAGCCATCCTCGGGACAGGTCGAAATATTGGTTAGCAACAACAAAAACCCTTGTTTTGCCATAGCTATATGGTTCATTCATGTACTCGTAGTCAAAAAACAAGCGCTCAACTGCTAAGCGTAATGAGGGACGCCACCACTTGAAGTTGTGTTGCAAACTAACATTAGCGCTTAGTAGGCTTGCATGGTCGAAGTTGCTGAATGAACTCACCAGAATAGGGGTATGTTCGTCCTTGGTGAATATGTCAGGGGCGATAAGATTGTCCTTATAGGTATAACTGAGTGAGGCGTTGATGAATTTGTAGCCTGTACTCCACTCGACAATGTAGAGCGTCGTGGGCTGTAACGTGGGATTACCGTGCTGATAAATATACTCGCTGTCATAATAGGCGTAGTTGCTCAGCTGTCGAAACGACGGGCGAACGGTGCGCGAAACATACGAGAGAGCATTGCTCCATCCATCGCGCTTATGGCTAATTTCCACTGCGGGGAACAGATTGCGGTAGTGGCGGTGAATATCGGCATTGTCGGCCAAACGATCAGCGTAGTCTCTGACCACATCTTCATAGCGCAGCCCTCCGCTCAGTGTCCAATCGCCAAAAGCCGCTTTTGCCTCGACAAAGGCTGCAGCCTTGTTTTCCCATTGCTCATAGTCAGAGGGTGGCACAACAGCATTGCTGCAATCGGCGGTTCCGTGGCCCGTAACGCGGTTGTACTCTGCACCCCATGACAACGAGATCTCGTTGCCCAATGTGTAGTCAAATGTCAACCGTGCAGCATAGACGTGGTAACGGCTCTTGCCTTTGCTAAGTGTCGTGCGGGTTTTGTCGTCTGTCGTTTCGTCTGTCAGTTGGCGGTAATCGCTGGAGTTGCCTGCATAGTCAAGGTTAAGTGCGGTGCGCAGCCGTTTCGTCCACTCGGCATTGTAGAACGTGTTGACGTGGGCATAGTCCATATCGTTATGATAGTCGCTCAAGATGTGGGTACGCTGGAATGCCTGACCATTCTTGCTGTAGATATGCAGGGCATCACCCGGCGATAGCCAAGTGTTGTGATAGCCGTCATAGCTGATACCTGCAATGTGTCGCTCATTGAACTCATAATCTACATTGGTAGACCAACTCGGTGCTTTCTGATGCGATTTGCTGCGGTTGTCAATTTTGTCATATCGGTAGGTATCGCCATCCACCACCAACTCTTTTATCTGCGGCTGGTTATAATGGCGGTGAAAATCCTCGTACTCCAGATGAGCAGAGGCATTCAGCCCGCCTTGTTTCAATCCAAGGTCTATCGACTCTTCCGAGGTCAGCACATCATTCAGTTTTTCATCGGCTTTCACTTGCAGCATCCACCCTTCCTCCTTAGTACGGGTTGTTATCTTGATGACAGCTTCGACTTCTGCATCATATTGTGCACCAGGATTGCGAATAAGTTCAATATTCAGAATTTCCTTCGGCGACAGGCGGGTTATTTCCTGCCAATTCTGCACTTTGCGGTTGTTGAGATAATATATAGGAGTTCCACGTCCAAAGACGGTTAGGGTTCCATCTGGTAAGGCAACCACACCAGGCACTTGCAACAGTAACTCGTTAGTACTGTGCAAACGTTCCAGAATTGTGCCAGCCACGTTTGTAACAATGCTATTGCCTCTTGTTTGGTACTGGGGGCGTTCGCCCTTGACGGTGACGCCGCCCAGGGTGTATTGGTCGGGCTGCATTTTGATGGTGCCCAAGTGGGGCGATTTGCAGTGGCGATAGACGGGGCGGTAGCCCACGTAGGTGATGCGGGCCAGTACGCCACTTTGGTCGCAGGGGATGACGAACAGGCCACTCTCGTTGGTCACGCCGCCGGTGATGAGGGTGGAGTCGCGCGGCGACAGCAGGGCGACGTTGGCATAGGGCAACGGCTGGCCCGTCTCGTCGAGGACGGTGCCCTTGTAGCGCGTAGCTTCACGCAGGGGGCACTCCACGGCGATATCCTTGCCTTGCACGGTCATCTTGATAGGATAGAAGCCGATCAACTGCTGGATGGCATCAGGCACCGACTTGTTCTTGACACGGGTCGTCACCCTGAAGTCCTCCAGGTCGTTATAAAGGAAACTGATGTTGTATTCCCCACCCCGC
>JBGUKK010000146.1:0-39318 GCA_045114435.1 Sodaliphilus sp. | reverse complement strand
GAGCCGACACTCTTGCAACCTCCAACGCTCTGGCAGGTGCAATGAGGGCTATCCCTTACGATCTGATCATCACCGGCCGCCAGGCTATCGACGCTGATACCGCTCAGGTAGGTCCTGAGATGGCAGAGCATCTTCACCTGCCTCAGGTATCTTACGTTGTTGACTGCGAGTACAAGGGTGGTAACAACTACCGCGTAAAGAAGGAAACAGAAGACGGCTATGAGATTCTCGAGGTTGAGGGTCCTGCAGTGTTCACCGTTCTGGCTTCCGGCTACAAGGCCCGCTACATGAACGTTAGAGGCATCGTAGAGGCTTTCGAGCGTGAAGTTGAGATCTGGACAGAGCAGAACATAGACGTTGACGCTTCCAAGCTCGGTCTGAAGGGTTCTCCTACCAAGGTTAAGCAGGCATTCCCTAAGCAGACCAAGGCTGCAGGCCAGGTTTACGAACTCGAGCCAGAGCAGGCTGTTGATGTT
Source organism: Sodaliphilus sp. (assembly GCA_045114435.1). Taxonomy (GTDB): domain Bacteria; phylum Bacteroidota; class Bacteroidia; order Bacteroidales; family Muribaculaceae; genus Sodaliphilus. The sequence goes on along the minus strand of JBGUKK010000146.1, from coordinate 38,842 downwards.
ATCATCACCAAGATGAAAGAGAAATTTATTATCTAATTGCCTAATACTGAAAGATATGAATAAATCAGACTATAAAGGCGTATATGTTTTCGCCGAACAAAGAGACGGAAAGATCCAGTCTGTTGCTCTCGAACTTTTAGGAAAGGCAAGAGTGCTTGCAGACAAGCTGGGTGAGGAAGTTGTGGCTTTCTTCCCTGGATACAAGAATACTGAAAGCGCAAAGGAACTCGTGGCATGGGGAGCCGACAAGGTTATCGTTATGGATGCTCCTGAACTCGAGCACTATCTGACCGAGCAGTACTCTCAGGCCATGAGCCAGGCTATTGACAAATACAAACCAAGCATCGTGCTCCTTGGTGCAACCACCATCGGAAGAGACCTCGGTCCAAGGCTGGCTTCAAGGCTTGGCACCGGTCTGACTGCAGACTGCACCGCTCTGGATATCTCTGAGGAAAGAGAGCTCCTGATGACTCGTCCTGCATTCGGCGGTAACCTGATGGCTACCATTATGTGTACCGAGCACAGGCCTCAGATGTCTACTGTACGTCCGGGCGTTATGCAGAAAGGTACTCGCGATGAGAACCGCCAGGGTGTCATCGAGAACTTCGCTCCGACCTTCGACGCTTCCAAGTTCAAGGTAAAGCTCGTTGAGAGCGTTAAGGAGAACAAGGGTAAGGTTGACATCACCGAGGCCAAGATCCTCGTTTCTGGAGGTCGTGGAGTAGGTAATCCTGAGGGATTTGCCAAGCTTCAGGCTCTGGCTGACGTTATCGGCGCCCAGGTTTCCTCTTCAAGAGCTATGGTTGACGCCGGCGTCATGCCTCACGAGGTTCAGGTTGGCCAGACCGGTAAGACCGTCCGTCCTGCCCTCTACATGGCTTGCGGTATCTCCGGTGCTATCCAGCACCTTGCAGGTATGGAAGAGAGTGATTTCATCATCGCCATCAACAAGGACAAGTTCGCTCCCATCTTCAGCGTCGCCGACCTGGGTATCGTGGGCGACCTCCACAAGATTGTTCCCATGTTGACCGAGCGCATCAAGAAGGAACTCGAGAAGTAATTCACTTCCCTGATAGCAGAATCAAGGGCGGACAACCACAATCTCATGGTTGCCCGCCCTTGGAATTGATATGCGTTCGGCGGCCATGCAGCCGTCGCTTTTCTCACTTGAACGAGAAGGCCGACGTGGTCCCGTTCACCGATTTGAACTGACCCGTGTAGGCGCCGTTCTTGAATGTGCCGTCGAGCACCCCCGTCTTGGTGCCGTTTTTCTTCACCTCCATCACCAGGTGGGCCGTGGCAGGCTCGTAGTTGATGATCGACACGTCGCGTTGCTCCGACATGTCGTTTAATGACTTCCCGTTAGGGTTGTATTGCAAGTACTTGTGTGCATGGGTGTTGTGAGTGAGTCGGGCTCCGCAACCACCCAGCAGGCCCTCGAGCACAAAGTCCAGTGATTCAGCACTTTGCGACACCTTGCCATACTTGGCCTGGTAGGTCTTGTACTCGTTGCCCGTGGGGTGATATTGTGCCAGGAACTCATCCATGGTCAGGCCCTTGACGACAAGCGTCTGGCTGCCGTCGGTTTCGGTGTTGGGCGCGACGCCCTCGGTGCGCGTACGCAGCGTGACGGTCCCGCCCGATTGGATGTCTTGTCCGGGCACAATCTCGGTGTTCATCTCGCCGCCGCCCCAGTATCCGCTCTTGACGGTGATGGAATAGGCCGATGCTGGAACATTATAGGGGGTGCTGTTGCTCACGGTGAAGGTCATGCCATCGGCACCGACCCAGAAGACGTCATCGGTCTCGTGATCGGCTTTCACATAATCTCTAAGTTCGTCGGAAAAGTATAGGTCTCCGTAGGTGCCAGTTTTTGTGATCTTGAGCCCCTTCTTCAGGTCCTCGTTGAATTGATTGAGCAGGTAGGTGGTGAAGCCCTCGTCCGACAATCTCACGCTGTTCTCCTTGTCGGTGAGCTGCCCGTCAAACCACCCGGTGCCCTTGGCGAATTGCAGCTTCTCTTCGGGCCAGACGAACAGACCATGTGACGACACGACGTGGAGATTGTCGGTGCCGGCAATCGTCAGGTCGGTGCCATCAGTGAACCGCACGACGATGGTGTCACCGCGAGTGCCCTGCTCGATGGTGGCCTCATCGGGGCGATAGTTGAATTTCAGCGCCTCGGCATAGCGCGAGTCGGGGTAGATGCTCTCGAGCGTGGCCCGGTCGCCAGAGTTCGCCGCCTGTGACAGCCTTTCCAGGAGCTCTTTCACCTGCCTGTCGCCGCTCTGGCTAAACCACCACCAGCCTGCTGCCAGCAACGCCAGCGCGCCCGCGACAATCGCAGCGATCAGCCAGGGCTTGCCATGTGGACGCTGCTCGTTGTCGTCATAGTCTTCCTCCTCTACTGGTGCCGCCGGCATCATGGTCGTGGTCTCTTGTTGTTGGGTGTCGCTCATCATAATCGGATTGCCACAGTGGGGACATGATTGGGCTTTGTTCGATACGATCTGTCCACATTCGCTACATTGTATTAGTGCCATATTCAGTTTTGAGTTTTGGGTTGTCAGTTGAGTGCGGATGATGTCACTGACAACTGACAACTTGATGACGGATTGATAATTATCACAAAGTTATCAAATGTTAAGTAAAGTCCCATTATTTCATGTGGATTTTAACGTTTTTTAGAGTATATGGGGCGCTGTGTGACCGAAAAAACTCACGCCAAGCCTCGGTGCTCGTTAACGTCTTAGCGCTTTAGCTTGAGCTTCAGTATCAGATGTTTTAGTTGAATAGATTCCGGTTGCTGTGGCGTGTGGCTTATCAAGGCAATCGTCCTCAAGGATGGCGGGTTACACCTCTGCTGGGGGTGGCTTGAACTCATTTTGCATGGCGATGTGCTGCGATTATTCAGAAAATGAATGGAGTTTGGACATCGATAATGAAAAAAAGGTTATATTTGCACTGCGCAAAATCACCCAATCCATTGCGTGAGGTCAAAGATGGCTGCGCAAGTGTGTTTAGAATATCAAACGACTGTAACGAGTATGTATAACCGAGCGTTTACTCCTGAATGGATAGAGGAGTTAAAGGAGAACGAGATTTTTGTGTTTGGCAGCAACCTGGGCGGAATGCACGCCGGTGGCGCTGCACGCGTGGCGGTGAACCGGTTTGGCGCCGTGTGGGGGCAGGGCGTGGGCCTGCAGGGCCAGAGCTATGCCATCCCGACGATGCAGGGTGGGGTGGAGACCATTAAGCCCTACGTCGATGAGTTCATCACCTTTGCCCGTGAGCACCGTGAACTGCAGTTCCTGGTGACGCCAATCGGTTGCGGCATCGCCGGCTTCACGATTGACGAAATTGCACCGCTGTTTGCCGCCGCCATCGATGACGAGAACATCATTCTCCCCAAAGCATTTGTCGAGGTGATGAACGCTTGACCCATCAACGCTGATGAAACGCAAGAAGAAAAAACAGCCCATCAACCTGGATGCCCTGAAGGCCATGCGCCGCGGCAGCCGTGAGGGCGAGCAGGAACTGCTCGGCCCGGGCTTCCACTCGGCCCATCGTGTCCATCGGTCCAAGAAGACCTATACGCGCAAGTTGAAGCATAAAGGTGAGGGTGAAGAATAAACCGGGAAACAACCGAAAACTGAAAACTGAAAACTGAAATGAAGAAGTACATCTATTTATCGACCCTGATGCTTGCCATCGTGTGTGGCATGATGAATTCTGACATGAGTGCCCAGAGTAAGGCACGAGCAAAGGACAAGACGCTGGACAGCAGCCAGTTTGTCAACATCACCGATGTGGTGCCCGACGCCATTCTTGAGATCCGTTACTTCAGCACCTACAACTTTGTGGGTGCCCGCATCGACGGTTACGAGGAGCCCGTGGCGCTGATGACGCGTGTGGCTGCCGACAGCCTGCGTGCCGTCAGCGATGACTTGAAGCGTCATGGCTACTGCCTGAAGATCTACGACGCCTACCGCCCGCAGCGCGGTGTGGACCATTTCCTGCGTTGGGCGCTCGATGAGACCGACACCATCACCAAGGCCTATTTCTATCCCCGCTTGACCAAGAAGCAGGTCTTTGAGGGCGATTATGTGGCCAAGAGGAGCGGACACTCCCGCGGCTCGACGGTCGATCTGACCATCGTGGACATGAAGACAGGCAAGGAAGTGGACATGGGCGGCACGTTTGACTGGTTCGGAATCGAGAGCCACCCCGACTATGGCGGCGGCAACCCCGAGACCCTCGAGTTCCAGCAGCAGGTGCCCACGTTCACCTCCGAGCAGTTCTACAACCGCATGGTGCTGCGCTCGGCCATGCTGCGACACGGCTTCAAGCCTCTGGACAACGAGTGGTGGCACTTCACCCTCAAGAACGAGCCATTCCCCGACACCTATTTTAACTTCCCTGTACGCACCCTAGAGCGGCATTAGCCTTCAGGGGGGTGTCGGCGGCACTTGACCGCGGCACGAGAGCCAGCAACTTTTTTGTTGAAAAAAGTTGGGCATTGTTGTTGGTCAAGTGAGGAAAAATGAGTACCTTTGCGCCCGTATTAGAACAAGGATACTCATGTTGATACATTTTTTCGGCATACCTTACAGGATAACTTGTGGCAATGAGGCGGCAAGCCAATACTATAACCCGCTGCAAGCGAGGGTATCTAGCGACAAACGCGCCATATTAGACGGGGTAACTACCGCTAATGTGGCGCGAACTCTTTTATGAATGTTAATCAAACAATTCTTATTATTTATAATTACTAATTATTCATCAATTAAAACCAATCAATTGTATGTTGAGAACAGTTAAGCTTTTGGCGTTGGTGGCAATGTTCCTGGTAGCATTGTCGTCCAGTGCCCAGGTGACGACTTCGGCTCTGTCCGGTGTTGTGACCGACGAAAACCAACAGGCGATGATCGGCGCCACGATCACCGCGTTGCACACGCCCTCGGGCACGAAGTACAACGCCGTGACCAACATTGACGGCCGCTATACCATCCAGGGTATGCGTCCTGGTGGCCCTTACACCGTCAGTGTGAGCTACATCGGCTATGAGCCCCGCAGCATTGAGGGTGTAACCCTTCAGTTGGCCGAGACCTCCAATCTTGACTTCGACTTGAGTCTTGATGCCAACACCCTGGGTGAGCTGGTTGTTACCGCTGCCGCTACCAAGTTCCGTGCCGAGAAGACCGGTGCGGCAACCAACATCAACAGCTCGCAGATCAGCAACCTGCCTACGGTCACCCGCAGCTTGACCGACATCACCCGCCTGTCGCCCTACGGCGGTAACGGCATGAGCTTTGCCGGTACCGACGGTCGTACGGCCAACTTTACTGTGGACGGTGCCAACTTCAACAACAACTTCGGTCTGAGCGACAACCTGCCCGGTGGCGGTAACCCCATCTCTATCGAGGCTATTGAGGAGTTGCAGGTGGTGATTTCGCCCTATGACGTTCGTCAGACCAACTTCATCGGTGGTGGTGTGAACGCTATCACCAAGAGCGGTACCAACAAGTTCCGTGGCAGTGCCTACATCTTCCACCGCAACGAGAACATGCGTGGTGACGCCGTTGAGCGCATCCAGATTGGTCAGGCCCGTGAGAAGTTCAAGGTGACCACCTACGGCGCTACCATCGGTGGCCCGATCATCAAGGACAAGTTGTTCTTCTTTGTCAACGGTGAGATGACCAAGCAGCCGACGATTGTGAACACGTGGCGTGCCTCGGAGAACGGTGTCGCTATTCCCGACCAGTACGTCTCTCGCACCTCCTTGGCCGACCTGGCCCGCGTGAGCAATCATGTGAAGAGCAAATACGGATATGACACGGGTTCTTTTACCAGCTTCCCCGCCGACGAGAACAACTACAAGATTCTTGCCCGCTTGGACTGGAACATTAACCAAGACCACCACCTGGCCCTGCGCTACAACTACACCAAGAACCGCTACTGGAGCAATCCCAACGGTACTTCGATGGATGGTGGCACGCGTATGGCAAGTTACCGTGTATCGCAGAACTCCTTCTCGTTTGCCAACTCAATGTATGGCATGGACAACCTGGTACACTCCTTCTCACTGGATCTGAACAGCCGTCTGCGCGACAACCTGTCCAACCAGTTCCTGGCAACCTACTCCAAGCTGGACGATATCCGCACCACCAACTCGAGCGAGTTCCCCTTCATCGACATCACCATGCTGGATGCCGATGGCAACAAGGACAACTACATGGCCCTGGGTTATGAGCTGTTCACCTGGAACAACGCTGTTCACAACACCATCTGGAACCTGCGTGACGATGTCACCTGGTACTATGGTAACCACAAGATTATGGGTGGTCTGTCGTTTGAGCACCAGATGGCCGACAACCAGTACATGCGCAATGGTACGGGTTACTACCGCTACAACAGCGTTGATGACTTTATCAACGGTGCCACCCCCGAGGTCGTTTGCTTGACCTACGGTTACGGCAGCGAGACCAAGCCTGCTGCTCGCGTGCAGTTCAACAAGGCCGGCCTGTATGCCCAGGACGAGTGGAATATCACCAAGAACTTCAAGCTGACCTACGGCCTGCGCCTCGACGGTCTGTTCTTCAACAATGGTGACCTGATCACCAATAACGCTATTCTGGCTCTCACCTATTATGATAATAAGGGTAAAGAGCGCCACATCGACACTGGCAAGTGGCCGAGCAGCAACCTCATCGTGCAGCCTCGCGTAGGTTTCAGCTGGGATGTATTCGGCAACAAGAGCCTCAAGGTGCGCGGTGGTACGGGTCTGTTCTCGGGCCGTCTGCCCCTGGTATTCTTCACCAACATGCCCACCAACGGCGGTCTGGTACAGTATCAGGCTCAGCTCAACGGCAACACCAAGATTGGCGGTATGGTCAAGGATCCTAACACCGGTGAAATGGTCTATAAGCCCAACCGTGGTTTTGAGAACTACAGTGGTGCCTACACTACCGATGCCAATGGTAACCGCTACATTGACATGAGCCAGTTTGCCGGCGGTCTGGTGACCGATGCCAACGGCAAGGCCTCGATTGCTGCTCTGCGCGACAAGCTCATCTCGATGGGCTATCCCGAGAACGTGACCTCCGACATGGGTACCGTTCCCAGCTCAATCAGTGCTGTGGATTCCAAGTTCAAGATGCCGATGGTCTGGAAGACCTCGTTGGCTGTTGACTACACCCTCCCCGTGTCGTTCCCCTTCAGCGTGACTGTTGAGGGTATCTTCAACAAGAACATCAACGCTGCCAGCATCAGCGACTGGGCTATCCCCAACGTCGGTGGCTTTGCCCGCTTCAACGGTGCTGACAACCGTCCCATCTATCCTGCCGGCTTCCGCACGGGTACCAAGGCCTTCGTCCTGGAGAACACCAGCCGCGGTTATGGTTGGATTGGCAACATCACCCTGAATGCTGATCCCACCGACTGGCTGAGCCTGATGGCTGCTTACACCCACACTGTGCAGAAGGAGGTTACCGGTATGCCCGGTAGCGCTGCCGAGAGTGCCTTCACCTATGTCCCCACCGTCGAGGGTCCCAACAACATCAAGCTGCACAACTCGCAGTATGTTACTCCTGACCGTTTCGTCTTCTCGGCTACCGGTCACGACCGCAGTGGTAACCACTATGGCCTGATCTATGAGACCTGGCGCGGCGGTTACAACTACTCCTACATGATGGCCAACGACATGAACAGCGACGGTTACAACTACGACGCCGTCTACATCCCCACCGACGAGCAGGTCGCTAACCGCGAGTTCCGCTTCGTCAGCGAGGGTGACAAGACCCGCTTCATGGACTACGTGCACGCTAACAACTACCTGAAGAACAATCAGGGCAAGTATGCCGAGCCTTACAGCCTGTACAGCCCCTGGGTTCATCGCATTGACTTGAGCTACAAGCATGACTTCTCGCTCAACGTGTGCGGTGCTAAGCACACCCTGCAGCTGCTCCTCGACGTGAAGAACGTCCTCAACTTCTTCAACTCGAGCTGGGGCGTGAGCAAGTACCTCAACCCCGAGATCGGCAGCGATCCCCGCATCCTCAAGTATGAGGGCGTTGACGCTGAGGGTTATGCCACCTTCTCGACCCCGAGCTCCATCAATGGCAACACCAAGACCTTTGTTCCCAACAAGGCCATCGGTCAGTGCTGGAACGCTTCTATCGGTATCAAGTACATCTTCAACTAATTCCTAAAGACTAAGACAATATTATGAAACTCAAATATTTTCTTTCATTTATTGCACTGATCGGCTTGCTCGCAAGCTGCTCAGATGACGATGCGATGACCCTGCTGGACGAAATCCAGGTTTCGTCTTCCTACGTGAGCATTGACGAGGCCGGTGGCTCCAACACCATCACCCTCAGTGCTAAGGAGGCTTGGTCGTTTGACGCTGAGGAGATTCCCGCATGGCTGACCGTTACCCCGATGAATGGCGGCGCAGGCGAGACCAAGGTGACCTTCAGCGCCGACGCCACCCCCGACGGCCGCACCACCGTGCTGCACGTGAAGTGTGCCGACAAGAGCCAGACCATCAACGTGATCCAGGGTCTCGCAGTAGTCAGCGAGGCCACCTGTGCCGAGGTGATTGCTGGCCCCGAGAGCAAGACCTACCGCGTGACTGGTGTCGTGAAGTCGATTGCTAACACCACCTATGGTAACTGGTACCTCGAGGATGAGACCGGTGAGGTTTACATCTATGGTACGCTCGATGCCAAGGGCAACACCAAGAACTTCCTGAGCTGGGGCATGGAGGTTGGTGACATCGTCACCGTCGAGGGTCCCAAGACTGTCTATAATGGTACCGTCGAGCTCGTTGACGTGACCGTTGTCAAGATCCAGAAGTCGCTCGTCAAGGTCGAGGGTTATGACCCCGAGGATGCCACCATCCCCGTCGACGGTGGTAACGTGGCCGTGAACCTGACCTGCAAGACCGCCAACGGTATCTCGGTAGAGATCCCCGAGGAGGCCAAGAGCTGGCTCGGTATCGTCTCGGTAACCGGCGGCGCTGAGCCCGTGGTGACCTTCCACGCCAACGCCAACCCCGGCGGCGACCGCAGCGCTATGGTGACCTTCAAGACCACCGAGGGCGGACAGGAGTACACCGCCGTGGCTACCATCTATCAGAAGGGCTCGATTGTAGCCGCTTCGGTAGCCGACTTCCTCGCAGCTCCTGTGGGCGACACCCAGTATCGCATCACTGGTGTGATCACCCGCGTGGCTAACCCCACCTATGGCAACGTCTATATCCGTGACTGGTCGGGCGAGACCTACGTCTATGGCATCGGTGCCAAGGGCGACTTTGAGGCTGCTGGCCTGAAGGCTGGTGACGTCGTTACCCTCGTGGGCAAGCGTGGCGAGTACAAGGGCGATGCCCAGATGACCGGCGCTATCCTTGAGAACGTCATTCCCGTAACCCCCATCTCCATCGACGAGTTCCTCGACAAGGAGGATAACCCCAATGTTTACTACATGTTGACGGGTAACATCACCGAGATTGCCAACCCGACCTATGGTAACTTATACCTGGATGATGGCACCAACAGCGTCTATGTCTATGGCTGCTATCCCGGCTGGGGCGCTACCGGTGACAACCGCAAGAACCTGCTTGAGACGTTGGGCATCGTTGTGGGTGACAGGATTTCGATTATCGGTGCAAAGAGCACCTATAACGGAACTCCGCAGCTGGCCAACGGCATCTACTTCTCTCACGAGAAGGCCCAGTAATCAGTAAGCGAGACCTTATTTCTGAGTCCCGTTACTGAGCACGATTACATTTAACTTGTGAATTTTACGAGGGGGAGTACCATCATGATATTCCCCCTCATTTTTTTAAAAAAACCATGACGATGATTAAAAAATTGCTTTTTCTGGTGGTGAGCATGGCAGTGTTGCCATGGCAGGCATGGGCCGCTGGCCGTGACAACTACACGGTGATCATCTCACTCGACGGCCTGCGCTGGGACTACCTCGACGCCTATGATGTGCCGTTCATGAATCAGCTGGCTCGCGACGGCGTCAAGGCCGTCATGCAGCCCTCGTTCCCGAGCAAGACCTTCCCCAACCACTACACGCTGGCAACGGGCCTCACCCCCGACCATCACGGCATCATCACCAACACCTTCTGGGACCGTGAGCGCGGCGTGGAATTCTCCCTGGGCAATAAGGAAACCCGCAGCAAGGGCTACTACTACGGTGGCGACCCCGTGTGGCTCACCGCCAAGCACCAGGGCGTGAAGACGGCCACAGTCTATTGGGTGGGCAGCGATGTGGCCATCGGTGGAGAGCATCCCACCTACTGGCGCGACTATCAGACCGACCAGCTCGACTATCCAGGCCGCGTCAACGAGATCATCCGCCTCTTGAAGTTGCCCGAGCAGGAGCGACCCCATCTGGTGATGGCCTACTTTGAGGAGCCCGACCGCAGCGGCCACAGCTATGGCCCCATGAACCGCATGACGCGACGCGCCATGGAAGACATGGACCTGCTGCTGGCAGGACTCTGGGCACGCATCCAGCAGCTCCCCTTTGCCAGCAAGGTGAACCTCATCATCACCGGCGACCATGGCATGACCAGCGTCGACCCCAAGCGGTTTGTCAACATCGACGACGTCTTGCCCAGGCACTGGTATGAGCGATTCTGCAACGATTACCCCACGCTCATCTATGCCAGCGCCCCGCAATACATCGACTCCATCTGCGTCGCGCTGCAGGGCGTGGACCACATCCGCGCCTGGAAAAAGGCCGACATCCCAGCCTATCTCGCTTACGGCACCAACAAGAACATGGGCGACGTCGTCGTCCTGCCCGATGTCGGTTGGCTCTTTGCCGACAAGCCGTCAACCAAGCAGCGCGGCAGCCATGGATTTGACAACACGGCCGCCGACATGCAGGTGGGATTCCGCGCCATCGGACCCGACTTCAAGGTGGGCTATGAAAAGCCCGACCGTTTCCGCAACGTGTGCGTCTATCCCCTGTTGTGCTATCTGCTGGGCGTCACACCCTCGCCCGGCGACGGCACCCTCGACGAGGTGCGCGACATGCTGCGCTGACCAAGGGGGGTAGAGACCATAAATATCGATCAGACTGCGGCAGATGGCATCTTGCCGCAGTCACTTTTTGTTTGCCAAGCGCAATAATGATCAATGGCTGATTTCTCGGTTCAAGTAGGGGTACAAAAAAAGGGCAAGTGAGCTACAGCGCGCCGCTACAACCTCGTTACCCTTGCTTCGGTCAAGACCTGGGGGATTGGGAGGGAGCTGGCCGTGTAGGACTTACCCGGCTGCAAAAGTACTGCTATTTTTTGAATTGGCAACCATTTTCCCCAAAAAAAATATTGATGACCGGTAAAACTCTCAGTAGGGTTGAAACTGCATCTAAACGTTCTGCCGGAAATATAACCGCCCTGTCGGGCGGGATAATCATCATATTATATTTTCAAGTTTCTAAAGCAGATTGACCTCGAAGAGGTTGACAGGCCTTCGGCCAGCTATACCTTTTCAAGGCACACCGCTGAAAATCATTCAACAGCTGCTTGCTAAGCTTAAGTTAGATTTAAAAATTGGCTTGATTTCTCGTGCGATAGTACGGTTAGAATGCGTGTCGTTAAGCTTTGATATCGTTGTTCCGCCCGCCCAAAATAATTATAACTCAAGTTTCTAAAGCAGCTTCGCTCCTTTTAAAACTTGAAGGTTAAAGTTTAAAGGTTAATGAGTTTTACTACATGCAGAACTCTTGTTTTTGAGAAATTTACATCAATTTGGTGGCGCCTCAGCCATTGATGCAAGGATCGTGGCGTTCGGCTTACACAAATTTTTCTCAAAATTGCAGTCCGCAGTTCCTTAACCGTTGACCCTTAACCTCTAACCTGTGAGCAAGTTGACAACTTGCGAAACTTAAATGATAAGCAAATCCCTCATGCTCGGGCAGGAGCGTGAGGGATTTGGTAGGGTCGATTGGAGGGGGGATTTAATCCCAGTTGTTGTTCAACAAGAAGTTGATGATGGCGGTCACGTCGGTGACGTTGGCCTCGCCATCGCCCGTGCAGTCGGCTGCTTGGGGAGCAACCCCGTTGTTCAACAGGATGTCGATCAAGGCAATCGCGTCGGTGACGTTAACAACGCCGTCGCCATTCACATCACCCTTGATGAAAGTAGTCTTGATGTTGACGGTGAAGTGGTGGGGGTCCAGCTCGCCGAACACGGGCTGCTGATAGCTGTGTCCCGACTCGTCGGCACCATAGACGTAGTAGTCCACCTCTGATGCCTGGTGATAGCCCTTGATGTAGCCCACATATTCATCGGGATTGCCGGTGGCTCTCATGTGTGCGACCTGGTACGGGCCCTTGTCGATGCTGTAGTAAACCAGGAGCGAGTCCTCAATCAGGGGCTTGCCGCTATAGGCGATGAACTTGCTCGTCACGGCGATGGAGTCACCACACTCCTGCGTGCCGAAGAGCACGTTCCTGTGGTCAACATACAGCATGTCGAAGTCCATCACACCGCGCGTGCGGCAGTGCAGGGCGTCGGTGTTGAGCCAGCGGATGTTGTAGGTGTTGTTGGTCACGCCTTCGACCTCGTAGCCGGGCATGGCTTCCCTGTAGACCTCGAGCGCGCGCTGGTTGTAGGTGCTGTTGCTGCCCATCGGCACATAGACGTGGTTGTTGAGGATCAGGCTGTTGGTGTAGGGGGCGAGGGTGCTGCCGCCAGGTTCCTCAACGCGGTACACCTTGTAGGGATAACCCCAGCAGCAGTTGGTCGTGGCGAAGTAGTTGGCCACCTCTTCATAGGCCTCATATTGGCTGTCGGTCTGCGGCAGTTTTGCAATCAGAATTTTGTCAGGGGCCAGATATTTTCCCCAGCAGTCGACATGGGCGATGTAGTCACCCTGCGGGTCGATGGTGATGTGGTAGTTGTCGATGCCGAGGTAGTCGAGCATCTTCTGGCGCACCATGGCCTCGTCGTTGTCATTCTCGTTAAGAACCAGTTCGTCGCTAACGGCGTGTCCGCGTCCGTCCTCCATCATGTTGCCTCCGGTGTGCGTCAGGTTCATGCTGTACAGGGGGATGTCCAATAACGTGGCAAATACCGGGGGAACTGCATCGTCGTTGGCTCGCGGGCGATTATACACGTTATCGACGATGGCGGGCTGCTTGTCGGCAAAGATGTACCAGGGGCCGTAGTCGCGCACCCAGTAGGAATCTGTTTTAGCGTTCACAAAGGTGACCCGGTTCAGGTTCACACCTCCTCCGCTGAAGGACGACCGTGCCTGTTGCTCTTGGGACTCTTGCACGATGCAGTACACTTGGCAGTTCTCGGCCAACGATTTAACCAGGGATACCGGAATGCCCAGCGGATAGCGGATTATCACGCCCTGCATGGGCTCAAACTCGGCCACGAAGCGGGGGGCCGTGGGGGCGGGAGTCTCGCTGAAGTTGATGCTCGTCCTCAGGGGCGCCTGCATCTCTTCTGCTGAGAGGTAATGAAGGTTTTTCCAGTCGGGCGCTTCATGTGTCTGTGTCTGGGCGTTGAGGCTGCCCATGGTCGACATCGCTGAAGCAAACATGAGTAATGCGAAAAATGATTTTCTTCTTTTCATAGTAGCAGTGATTAAAAGTTGAAAAATGCTATGCAAAAGTACATTATTTTTTCTGAAATGAACTTTTTTTCTTGCATATTTTTTCCTTTCGGGCAAGAAATCTGCAGACGCTCAAGTTTTTAAAGTGAACTCAATCATATTATCAACCACTGTTTCTTGCCATTCATCAGGAAAAAAGTTATACCTTTGCCCAAGTTAATCGATGGAGCCCGTTGCTCATGTGTTCACACTCTTCAAAGAACGGCAAAAAGCGTAAGCGAGGCAGCAAGGTGCCTGGTTGGCTTCGCTATATTCTCCACTTTGACCACTGGATCATAGTGTCATTGTCGCTCGTGTTCACTTTTGCGTTCAGTCTGTTGTTTGATGCGCTGCATCTCAGGAATCCCTACGAGAAGAGCGTGTCGGGCAATTCCCTCACCGAGACTTATTATCAGTATTCATCCAGTGAACAGGATGTCGCCACCAGCGACAACATTGTGGTGGTGGATGTCGGACCAAGGGCCAGCCGTGGCCATGTCGCCGATCTGTTAAGGCAGATTGACAGCCTTCAGCCCCTGGCGGTGGGAGTGGACGCCATCTTCCCTTATCCATCCAACGAAACGGACGATAACGAGCTGAAGAGTGCGCTGAGGGCCATGTCGTCAAAGGTGGTGCTGGCACAGATGACTGATGATGACGGCCAGGTCATCAAGTCGTTTTTTGCCGACTCGATGGGATTGAAGAGCGGTTCCATCATGCTTGATGTGGAAGACCTCGTGGTGCACACGTTTACGCCCATTCAGGATGGAGACACGACGATGGTCGCACTGCTGAATGAGATGTGGAACAGACATTACGGCATCAGCCAGGAGCTGACACTGAAGGAAGCCCCCCTCACCATTGATTACAACCACGACGTGCAGGTCATCATGTCTGACAGCTTGAGCCAATATGCTGATGCCATCAGGGATCATATCGTGCTCATTGGCGTGGTATCGGCAGGCAGCGACACCTTCCGCGTGCCGACGGCACGCAGCTACATGCCAGGCGTGGAGATCCATGCCATCAGCCTTGAGACCCTGCACTCCACCAGGCAATATCCCCATCAGGTGCCATGGATATGGAACTTCTTGTTGACCTTGGTGCTCTGCTATGTGCTGGAAGTGCTCCTGTCGTTGTTCCAGACCCACTTGCCTGAATCCAAGCGGCCCTGGGCAATCTTTTTCAGGGAATGGGTGAAAAACGGCTATATGACCAATATTGTCCTGCTGCCGTTTGTTGCCATTGTCACCATCTTGATGATTAATGCGACGCTCAATGGCAGGTATTATAGGCTCACGTTCATTTTCACTGCCGTGGTGCTGGTGGTGGAGAGCCGGAACATCTACAGAGCCGTCATCAGGGCATTGCGTTCTAAATACAGTTGGAAAATCCTTATCAAGTCAAATTTTTAACGATACACTACGATGAAAAAACTATTAGTCTTAGGGTTTGCGATCATGTTGTCGGCTGTCACCATGGGCGTGGCTCGCACATTGTATATTGAAAAGGCGCTGAAAGTAAAAGTCGCTGGTCAGCATTCAGAGCTTAAAGCCGGTGTCTCGCTGGACGAAGAAACCCGTGTGACCATCCCCGAGGATGGCGTGCTCGTCATGCTTGACCGTTCAACCGGCAAGCGTTGGCTCGTCAAGAAAAATATTCTGGAAAACTTGGAAAATTGGCGCAGGAAAAGGATAAGAATCTCTGGACCACGTCAAAGTCTCTGTTTTACTCCTACAGCCAGCCCAAAGCCAAAAAGAAAAAGAAGAGGTCGGCTGGCGCTTCAGTGATTGGCGCTCCGTCAGGATCAGGCGGCATCCTCGGCTTGCCAGATCAAAACCTGTGGGAATGCGACACCACCTATAATTTCCTCAACGAGATCGACTCTGACTCCATTTCCTACATCCTTGTGGAATGATACCGCCAGCTCGCGGTTGACTACAGCCCTTCAAGATGAAGGAAACGAACTATATGTCCAAAGTCCAGCCTATCTTTACGAACTGATGAACGGCTATTTCGCCGCAAATTAAGGCACTAAAATTGACAATGAGTTTTGTCCAAAAAGAAGATTTTTCAATTGTTTTGGGCGCAACTCGGTTGGCAAGCAGCATTCATGATGTTTTTCAGATAGATAACATTTGGAGCAAGATGTCTTCAATAAAAAAAACAAACGAGTAATTATCCAATGTTCAGATAGTTACTCGTTGTTTTTGTGGAGCTGGAGGTTTTATCGAATGATATTACACACTAATCACATACTGATTGAGTGATAGTATAAATCAATGAAAATATTTGGCTATCAGGCAATTGCAGAATGATAATTAATTTGTCGTATCACACGATTGGTATGTTATATCTCAAAACGGGGGAATACAAATCGGCCCCGATTCCCCCTTGGATATCTATCGTAATGCAATAGAAATAGGCCAATTTATATGCTACTTAACGAGTCAATAAGAATAGTAGCAACCTCAGGATGGCGGAAAGTGATGATGTTGTCATCTTGCTTGTAGAAGCCAAGGGGGTTAACGTTGCCGTACCATAGACGGGAGCGGTCGATGATGGTGGCTGAAAATGATAGGCTGTCTTTAATGATGATTCTTATTCCGTACTTTTCCAAGTGTTCGGTATGCTCGTTTTTCTCTCTGGTAGCTACTGCAATCTTGATGCCTTTAGGAATGAGGTCGGCAAGTCGTGTCGCGACTAATGAGCGGTGGCTAAACTTTACTTTGGGACAAATGATTATGATGGAACTTTTGGCTGATCCAAGAGATGAAATGTAACGAGTTAGGAAATTGGAGCCATTGAAAATCTGGTTTTCTGGTTCTTGAACATCGGCGAATAGGCCATCTGGCATGAGCGAGTATCCGATGGATGCATAGCCTTTAAGCCTACGTCGATACATAGCTTCACATACAGGAATATGAAAGTCGATATAGTCATAAATGCGCACTTCTTGTTTCCCGACGTGATCGCGATGAAGGCGACCTGCATATTGCGCGATGATACCTTTCCATGAAACTGGCAGAGCGAGAAACAATGTGTCGAGCCTGGGACAGTCAAATCCCTCGCCGATGTACTTTCCTGTTGCTATGATGACGAGAGGGCCATTGGCTGAGAGTTGATTTAATCGTTCCATTTTCAACCTCTTCTCTTTGGTGCTCTTTGAACCTATCAGTACGATGACATTTGCGCAATGAGGCTCTAGAAGATTAGCTAGTAAAACAACGTGTGTAGTTAGACTAGAAAGTACTAAAGGGCTTCGACCTTCTTTCAATGCTGAGCAAACGTCATCTACAATGAGGCGGTTACGGTATTCATTCTCGGCAAGATGGTGAATGATTTGCATGTAGGGCAAATTCTTGTCAATAACATCGTGGTAATGTGTGAAACGAGGTACAAGCAATCTGCTAAAAGACTGCATTTGCATCTGATGCTTGGCGTCAGCCGTGTATCTAATCGGGCCGCATTGCATGAATATGATGGGCTGATGTCCTTCTTTCCTAATCGGGGTCGCAGTCAGGCCATAGACCCGATGTGCATTTGTTTCTTTCAAAACGTGTTCGAAATTTACCGCAGACACATGATGACACTCATCGACAATCACCATGCCATAGTCTTTGACAAACGGTTTTACCTCTCCATTGGTTATGCAAGACTGGATAAGGGCGACATCAATGATGCCATGCAATGAGTTGCCAGTAGAACTGAGTGTGCCAATAGGGGAAGATTTCTTTGGTTTGCCACGTTTGGGTTTGGTTTCTTCAGGTATGTATTCGATTGATAGAAACTTGCCTAATTCTTTTTTCCATTGTTCAAGGAGAGCTTTAGTATGCGTTAGAATTAGCGTATTAACACCGTGTCTTGCAATGAGTCCTATTGCAGCAACAGTCTTGCCAAAAGCCGTCGTCGCTGACAACACGCCATTTGTATTCTCGCTTAATAGTGAAACTGATTTTGCTTGGTCGCTGCGCAACTCTTCAGTGAAAGTGACATGAATGGGTTTCCCATGATTGGTTTTGTCGATGATCTCATAGTTTACCTTATTCTCTTCAAGGAATTGGATGACAGCATCTTCACAACCACGAGGTAATGCCAGATAGTCATCAATGATCTCAGCGCAAGAGATGATGCGAGGAATGTTATAGGTCGTTAGACGCATAGCCTGTCGGCTATAAAATTCTGGATTCCTGAATGAGGCGATGCGCTTGAAGTGATTGATAATCTTTGCCGATAATGCCCCAATAGGTAAGTAAAGCATGTTCGCTTTTACGATGGCCAGCGTGGCTGCAAAATCTCTTTTATCAATCGTTGGTGCCTCGGGAGCTTCCCAAGGATTGTTCTCGCTGGTTGTGGCAAGTGCGCCGAGGGGCTGGGCACTAGCCTTTGAGTGAAGCAAGATGTCAACATCAGCCTCAGTCAGTCTCTTAATATTTAGCAAGTATTCCCACTGGTCGGGATATGGCTCAAAATGTTCGTTCACAAATACGCTGTTTCCTTGTTTTCTTGCTTGCCCTTGTAACGGCAGAGCCACGAGGTTGCCTAGGCCTCCTTGTGGCAGATAATCCTGGTTTGGAAAGAAACGGTCATATGATCTGAACGAAATACAACCGTCACGATTTGTGGCTTCAGTTAGAATAGCATACCCTAACCGTCGTGCTTTGGCAGCCGAAATCGGAGCATCAAAAAATATCCAGACATGTGCTCCATTTCCAGACCGCGATCGTTCTACATAGCTGGGGATATTCCAACTTTTGCAGACATTGACAAATGTCAAAACATCTCCTTTATAGCCATGCTCGCAGTTCTTGTCATCGAAGTCGGCACAAAGCAGATGGCAAGTATTATCTTCATTGATGGCATACAACCCAATCACATCACGGCAATCAGGCGCTTTCCCTTCAAGGTGACGATAGATGTCATTGTCAGTGAGCCTAGAGAATTGCCGGTTAGGGCATTCACTGCATTTGTATTGTCGCTTGTTGCACAGTTGCGGGCTCCACTCGTTTTCACAGACTGGTTGATATCCACTTTTGCCATTTGAACGGTTCTGCCATCGCCGGGCAAATACATCTTCCCGACCACGGAACAAACTACGAAACAGGGAAACCTTTTCGTCCAGCGACAATCGGGTCATTGCTGGAGGAATAGGGGAGTTTTCGAGGTCTGACCGTTGTGGCTCATACTGCGTCAATCGCTCACGAAGTGACGAAATCTCATCTTCAAGTTGCTTTATTCGTAGCTGAAGAGTATCCCGTTCGCGCTTGAGTTCCTGATATGATACCGAATTATCCATGAAAGACATTCATTGGAGACAGCTACTTGAACAAATCATCCATGGTCAGCGTAGCAACGAACGTGGATGAATGCATTCCGTCCTTCAAGCCATAGGTTGTTATCAACGTGGGCCATAATGCTCCTTTCGCACCTGTTTCCTGTTTAAAGGCTGCGGCACGATTGCGTAATTTAATCGTTTCGGTGTTGTTCATGGAAAACTCAGCATCACTGTATTTCATTTCGCAAAGGTTGATGATTCCGTCTGCTCGATCAAGAATCATGTCTATTTGAGCTTTCGGTTGCGATTGCTTACTTTGCCATGAATAGAATTTTGTCGAAATCCGATCGATGCCCAGGGCTTTTTTGATTTGTGTTACATGTGTCATGCAGACCCTCTCAAAGCACAGACCTAACCATGTGTTGATTTCAGGTGTACCGATATGATTCGTCCAATAATTGGTTTCGGCCTCTGCTCGTGGAACGAATGTCAGATAAAACTGCGAGTAGAAATCCGTGAGTTGGTAGATTGCAGAACGATTGCTGATGCGTTTCTCCCTCACCACGTACTTTCGGATGATATCACAATTAACCAAGTCTTCTAACTTCTGGCTGAGCGTCCCGTTTGGAGCAGATCCAAGAGCAGAGCTTAACTCTTTACGGGTCATACCATGTTTCACCTTTGATAGTGCGTTGACGATAGACATGTAAGACTCGGGCGATTGGAACAATGTTGAATACAATCGTTTGTATTCCCTACGCAATTCTTCCTCTTCTCCAAAGAAAAGCCGGTCAATATTTGTTGAAAAACTCTCATTATGATGCAAAAGGCTCAAATAATAGGGCACTCCGCCAAGAGCCATGTATGCCTGTAATACAGAAAGACGCTCCCACTTGAAATTCCGGCTTTTCAAATATGTTTCGGTTTCATGAAGAGTGAATGGACGCAGATGTATTTCGTGAGTGATGCGGTCATGGAGGCCGCCCTTATCATTTACAACATTTTTGATCATCCAAGAAGTGGCACTGCCGCAAACAATTAATGTGAGGTTGTCTTGCATCGATGCCCATGAGTTCCAAAAGTAACCTAATGCCCGTATAAAACCTGAGCGTTGTGTATCCATTGAAGGGAGCTCATCCAGGAATACGATGCAACGTCGTTTCAATGTGACCTTTCGTTTCAGATACTCCTTCAATAACCTAAATGCTTCCATCCAGTTTTCAGGACGTTTGACGGTTTTCTTGCTATATTCTTGGAGTGCATCAATAAACGCCTCCATTTGTTCCTCTGAAGCTCCGTCAAGTACCCCAGTCATAGCAAAAGCCATTTTACCATGGAACAGATGATTTACCAAGAATGTTTTTCCCACTCGGCGCCGACCATAAATGGCAACAAATTCAGGATGGTCTGAAGATGTGTATTCCGTCAACAGTCGTATCTCTTTTTCTCTGCCTATAAGCTTATCCATAACGAAAAATGAATTTGGTTGATGCAAAGGTATTATTATTATTTAAATTAACAATGAGTTTTAGCTAAAACTCGTGAAAAATCTTCGTTTTAGCCAAAACTCAGTTGGGGTTTTGTGTCATTTATACTCCCCCAACATCGTCATTTCAAATATGCACTTTTTGATGTTAGCTATAGCATATGGAGCTAAGAGCTCCAAAACAAGGCGAGGTATGATGAGTGGAGTTAGATGCTCCAAGCCATCACACAATGCGAGAGAAAGGTAGGTAATTCTTTATCATTAAGCATCATATATTATCAGTAAATATCATTTGGAGCCATGTGCTTCAATAAAATCAACGAATAACTATCTGGTTTTCAGATGGTTACTCGTACTTTGTGGAGCTGGAGGAATTGGCGAATGGTATTTCAAGAATCGTTGAGGCACGTTAAAAACTTGTGGTTTAGCCATTTGTGAGTGGCTGTCATCTCGTAGTGACTGATAAAATACCCTGTCATATTATAAAAGGGGGGTACGTTGTATCCCCGCAAAATTGCTGAAAATCAAGTGGAGCCAACGGCTCCAACGCAACATCGAGATCATCTTCTGATCATATCTTGTAGTATCATAACATATCATGTCATCCCACAACTATAGATGTCATTGCGTGGGTGGTATGATACTTGTAATTTTGCCCATGTATAAACGATTTTGTGCTAAATTATGAAGAAGATCAACTATAATTGTAGAACATTTGTGAACCACCGTAATCAGGTGATCGTGCGAGTTCGATGGAACAAGAAGAACTGTGAGGTGGCGTTTCCGACAGGGCTTCATGCTGACCCATTGAAATGGAATGCTGAGACACAGAGACCCGTACGTGGATCCACCCACATCATCGGGCGTGAGAGGAACCCTTCTCGTCTTATCAACGAGAGAATAGATGTGATCTTGGGTGCCATTGAGGAGGCTTTCTCTGAATATGCTCTTGCTGGAGTAATGCCGACATCAGTGGACATGCGCGATCTTGTAAACGAGAAGATAGGATCAGTGTCTCCGATCCAAGACACCCAGGAGAGCGTTATTGATAAATCATTGAAGGAAATCTTTGACGAGTTTCTCACCGAGGGTGCGAAAGAGCGTGACTGGACCAGTGTCGTTCACTACAAATATGAGCAAATCTGGAAACAGTTGATGGGCTGTGACCCTAATGTTTCGCTCAAGACACTTGATAAGGCAAAAATGATTGAGTTGAAGGAGTGGTACGTCAAGAACAACTACCGCAACCGCACCATCACCAAGCAATTTAAGGTCTTGCGATCATTCTTAAGATGGATGAAGGCCAACGGCTATCCCGTCCAGGAAAGTGCTATTGACTACAAACTGCACTTGACCGTCACGAAGAAGAATGTCACTTACCTGACGTTTAAGGAACTCAAGCAGTTCTACAAACATCAATTCGCGCCCAACCATAAGTACCTCGAACGCGCCCGTGATATGTTCTGTTTCATGTGTTTCACTTCGTTGCGCTACTCGGATTTGGCTCAGCTCAAGAAAGCTCATATTACAAGCAAAGGCATTGACCTGTACACCAAGAAGACATCTGACCACATCACGATACCTATCATTGACTATGCGAAAGAGATTATCGACAAATATGCTGACTACGAGTCCGAGGATGGCAGCTTGTTCCCTGTTCCTTCGGCTCAAAAGCTGAATGACTATATCAAACTCGCAGCCAAGGATGCCGGCCTGGATAGAGAGGTCGTCAACACTTATTTCATCGGCACTCAGCGGCATGATGATGTCAATAAGTTCTATGATATTATCAGCTGCCATGATGCTCGCAGAACGTTTGTTTGTTGTTCTCTGGCCTTCGGTATCCCGGCTCCCGTAGTTATGTCTTGCACCGGCCACAAGGACTACGAGAGCATGAAGCCCTACATTGAAATCGCCAGCGACACGCAGCGTATAGAACTCGACAAGTGGAACGGTGTAGATGCGAAATACAACATCATTGAGATGCTTGAAAGATTTGATGCTTCACAACTCAAGCAGGCCTATGAGCTCATCAAAACATTGGCCTAAAACCACCGCTTCAGATTGCCACAAAACCCTTATATACAAGAGACAATAATACGCCCCCGAGAGAGAACCGCTGGCAACACATCAATAGCCTGGCGGCTGAGAGGGGCGACAACAATATTAACTCGATGGTATGGACTGGGAGACGAAGAGTCCCCAGTACCGCCATCACCAGGCGTTATCACCTGTCGAGGAGACCGTGCCCTCAAGACGGCATAATCAAACCGACAGCGAGTCTGGAAAAGAAGCTAACGAGGCTGACACCGAAGAGGTGCCGGTCTCGCCTTCTTTTTTCGTCTCAGTTCCTTAAACATCCGATTGGGACCACATATACACCGTCCTTCCGTCTGTATGCATATGCGCCTGTACCGGTCAGCACCATGAGGAATGATGGGTCTTTCATTTTTGTAGTGTCTATCTTCGCCGCGAGTGACTTCAAGTTGGTAGCGCCTTCCTCAATCAACGTGTCTCCCCCCAACTTGATCTCAATCAGGCCGTATGTTCCGTTCCGGCGGTGCAAGACGGCATCAC
Source organism: Sodaliphilus sp. (assembly GCA_045114435.1). Classification (GTDB taxonomy): domain Bacteria; phylum Bacteroidota; class Bacteroidia; order Bacteroidales; family Muribaculaceae; genus Sodaliphilus. Next base: position 15,875 of record JBGUKK010000146.1, on the reverse strand, counting down.
ACTCCAGTCCATTCCTGTCCCTGTAATGATACAGGCCGCCGTCAAGCACATCAGCAAACACGCGAAGGTCACGCACAGCCAGGGCCTCAAAGAAAAGGCCAAATGTGTTCAGGTCATTCAGGAAATCTGCCGGTCCGATACCCAATGAAGCGACACCGATTGAGGGATCAGTGAAATACCTTGTGTCGCTCGTCCTTATCGCCGTCTTGCTGCGCAGGTTGGGATTCCATGCCCTCATGTCCTCAATGACAAAGATCCTTTTCAAAGCCTTCACGTAGGAGGCCACCGTGTCATCATTTAAAGTGGCATTGTCGTTATCCCTCATGTCGGCGCAGATGACGCTGTAGTTCACCGCCGCGCCCTGGTGCCTCGCGTAAGACCTCATCAGCAGTTTCACGCGCTCTGGATCACGATCCACACCGTCAGCACGTTGTATGTCGTAATGCACCACAGCGTCGTAATAGTCCAAAGCCTGATCCAGGGCAATGTCACCTTCCATCAGCGATGCCTGGGGCCAACCACCGCGACAGGTTAAATAGGCTAATTGCTCAATATCTATCTTGTTCTCCGCAAAAATCTCCTTTGGCGCATCAAATAGGTTGCCCAGGCTGATCTCGCCAGACGACTCTCCGGACTCATAGAGGCTCATTGGACGCATCAATAGCCTGGTGATACGCCCCGTCCCCGTATGCTCTATCTCATTCTCATTTACTGGCACAGCAGAACCTGTCAGTATAAACTGACCTAGTTCGGAGCGTTCGTCAACCTCCGACCGCACACTGTCCCACAGCGCCGGTATCGTCTGCCATTCATCGATCAGCCGAGGAGTGTCTCCTTTCAGCAGCAGTGACGGGTTCATCTCTGCAAGTTGCCTGCTGGAACGCAGCACGCCAGTATTACCCAATTTGAGCACACTGTTTGCTTTACGCATAGCGGTGGTAGTCTTTCCGCACCACTTAGCACCTTCCACCAGTACTGCACCCTTGCCTTTTAATTTACGCTCCAGCAGAGCATCTACTATTCTTGCCTTGTAATCAGCCATATACATGAAGTTTTATTTGTTCGTTCGGGAGTTTGGCGCATGTTATTTCGGGAGTTTGACACATTCCCTTTCGGGAGTTTGGCGCAAAAGTACACATTATCCTTGAAATGACCAAAAGAAAAACGGCATAATAAGCGTCACATCGAAGGCCATACACTTGACGATGATCACCACCTATGGCATCCAGCCCGGAGGCTATTCCGACGACATCCAAAGCCAAGTTACCATGAACGACCTGTGCGTGGAGTGAGATTCTGCGATTAAGTGAATGGGTGCCCAGGAATATGCAGCCATCAGTCCGTTTTTGTGCTAAATTGTCATGCTAAAACAAAAATTCACCGTTTTATTTCTCCGCGAAATGATATTTTTGTACCTTTGCGGAGAAATAAAATTGATATTATGGCTAAAATCATCGGAAGAAAAAAAGAAATTGCGGAGTTACATGAGATATACAACCGCAATCAAGCCCAGTTCGTGGTTATATATGGGCGCAGAAGGGTCGGTAAGACATTCCTTGTGAACGAGGCCTTCAAGGACAGGATCACATTTCACCATGCCGGCCTTTCTCCCATTGGCGACCATGGCAAACGAAACCTGATGAAGGAGCAGCTGCAGCAGTTCTATTTCTCGTTGCAGATTCAAGGTATGCCGCCAAGCCACTGCCCCAAATCGTGGTTCGAGGCGTTCTTCATGCTCGAAAAGCTCCTTCAACAGAAGGACGACGGCACCCGCCAGGTCGTGTTCCTTGATGAGCTGCCATGGATGGACACTCCACGGTCCAATTTCATCTCGGCCTTTGAGGGATTCTGGAACTCATGGGCCTGCAGTCGGGACAACCTGATGCTGGTCGTGTGCGGTAGCGCCACATCATGGATACTTGACAAGCTCATCAACAACCATGGCGGGCTCTATGGTCGCGTGACAAGGGAGATAAAGCTCACACCGTTCTCTCTGGCCGACTGCAAGGCATTCTACGAGGACAGGGGTATCAGCATGTCGGACTATGACATCGTGCAGAGTTATATGATTTTGGGTGGGATCCCCTATTACATGGACTATTTTGAGCCGGGATTAAGTCTGCCACAAAACATAGACAAGCTGTTTTTCTCACAGGGTGCCCGCCTTGCTGATGAGTTTGACCGGCTGCTATCGTCGGTCTTCGGCAACCCAGATGACATCAAGAAGATTATCATCGCATTGAGCCGCCGTCGGGCTGGTTTCACCAGGCAGCAGATTTCTGAAAGATCTAAAATCGACTTGGGCGGTGGACTGACTGACTTGCTCAAGGCGTTGGCGGCTAGCGAATTTACACGCCAGTACGTCCCCTATGGCAAGAGCAAGCGAGAGGAGCATCACATGCTCACCGATCCGTTCTGCCGTTTTTATATCCACTTTGTTATGGGGCATGACATCATCGACACCGATTTTTGGACCAACAACATCTCCTCGCAGGCCATCGACGGCTGGCGGGGATTTGCCTTTGAGGACGTGTGCCTGAACCATATCCAGCAGATAAAATCGGCGCTCGGCATACAGGGCGTTATTTCCAAGCAATCGGCATGGGCGGTGCAGAGCGACGACAATAATGACGGATCACAGATTGACCTGCTGATTGTGAGAAACGACAATGTGGTCAACCTGTGCGAGATGAAGTTTGCCGGAGACGTTTACATGATAGACAAGGACGAAGAACTCAGGCTGCGCCGACGTGTTGAAGCGCTCAAGCAAACACTAACCCGCAAGCAGACCGTTCATCTGACCATAGTCACGACCTATGGAGTCGCCCACGGCAAGCACAGCGGTGTGGTCCAGAAAAGCGTCACCATGAACGACCTTTTTGTGGAATAAGCACCAGGAACCAAGTGGATGGACAGCACTGGAATTGGCAAAAATGTGCGTAAATAGGCCTAATCTATCAAAAATAAAGACATTTGGCTTGTTTACGCACAAAAAATGAATAACTCTTGGACTGGAATGCTAGAATACCGTTCACACAGTCATGGTCACACTACCAAGGGCATCGCACCAGGCGAATATGAATGGACTGCCCAGAACTACGTTAAACTCAATGACCTGTTTGAGTGAGAACAAGAATGGTGCCCTGATTTGAGTCAAGGCACCACATCTTTATCGATGGTTACATTCATCAGCCCTCGCTGTTCTCTTCAATTTACCTGCCAGATCAGGTAGTAATTAGTGTCTAACTATCGAATTAGGTCGCAAAAAAAATACTAAACTTGACCTATTTAAAGAAATAAGTCCAAAAATATTAATGTGGATAAGGCTATCTATCTGCCAAATTTCCCTATCGAATCAACACTACCATCTGATTTCCTAATCGTAGTCAAACCACAATTAGAGCACTTCCAATGCGATATTCCTGCGATATTAGCAACTCTTGTGATTTGCATAATATCCATGGCCGCCGCAGATATCTTACCAACAGTGTCTTTTGGATCATTAACAGCAGCCCACTCACTAATAGTTATTTTACTATGTTGAGTATATTTATTGCAATGGGGACACTTAAATGAATTCTGATTACTGGTAGTGACTCCTAATAAATCTAATAAACCCATAATATCAAAAATTTTAAAGATTAATATTGATAATAGCTTGATGTTAATTGGAAATCATAATGTTTAGCGGTTGGTCATTTGGATATCCCAAGCGCCTTTAGAGAACACTCCACGGTCGGTCATGGGCAGGTCAATGCCGTTAATCTTGAATTGACGCGACAATTGGTCCGCACAGCGTGGATTGTTGAACAAGTTGTTCGGGGTGATACCCATTACGTTGATATTGATGTCAATCGTGGTGCCACGTGATATGTGGCAGCCTGGACGGTCAATGTTATTACGAGCTGTCAGTGTGAATTGTGCCATATCCTTACTTGATGCCCCGATTAATTGATTTGGTAGCGAGGTCCGGTTGACGGATTACCCAATCAATGCTCAATAGCGCTGCTGGATACTTCAAGCCAAATCTTCTCATCAAACCCAAAATAGAAAAACCATGAGACTCAAAATCAAGTTCATCACCACTCTGAAGCCACCTGTCTCGACAAACTTTCACTTCACTTTGAACAGCATATAGATCATGTGCCACAACCTCTGCTGCCTTTTCATCGTACCCTCGTTCAATTAGGATCTGTTTTATCTTGTTCTTTTCCATATTATTATTATCCTAAAAAGCGCGTTACTACATCTTCGGCAAATTTTCTCGCATCAGCTTCAAGCGGTTGCATCCAGTATCGTTCCATTCCATACGTTTTGTAGTCTTGGTATGACAGGTTGAACTCATTGATTCTCCAATTGGTAATGTCTCCAGCACTCGGGTGAACTTGTCGCACATTGAGATTGTAGTCTTGATAAGCATGTCTTCCTTCATGTACAATTGTATCAAGACACTCACGATAGTTCTCATAAGAAGCATCAATAAAGTCTTGGTTAATAACAATATGACCATTGTTATCGTAGTACCCATAACTGGCATCCCGCCCAAGACTCCGCAACTCAACTGATGCATCCGGACGATGAGCGATTTCTGCAATATTACTTTCTATCTCTTGAAGTACATCGGCTCGTTCTTCAATGGAAAGTGATTGCCAAGTCTTGAAATCAGCACCTTCAATATTTCGCAACATCTCGGAGGCCTCTCTGGCTTGTTCTATATCATTAGGCGCTTCAAGCAGTGTTTTGTCAATGCCTTCTTTGTCTCCAAGCAAAGCATTGATTTCAGGGTTTGAATCAATGGCTTTGGGTGGGATATCTCCTGTAATCTCATCTATGCGATCAGCAAGAAAAGTGCTGTCATCAGTTTCCAGTGCCTCGTTGATATAAGAACACTGAACATCGGACAGTCTGTCTTTTCCCGTTCCTTCAGATGGTTGAGATGTCCCTTCTATGTTTTCTAAATCGTAGTTCATAATTATTACTTCACTTTATCAGCTTTTACCCAATAGGCATTGGTCTCAAGCGAACTAGAGACAACGCATTGCCCCGTGAGCAACTTGGGTATCACTTTGCGCTGCTCTTCGTTCAGACCCATGGATTGTCCGATTTCCTTGCAGTCGTCTTCGGCGACAAGGCGATGGGTAATCTTGAGATTGGTATTCTTGATGGCATCGGGGATGAGGCGGGTAGGCACTTGATCCACCAGCATCAGGCCTTCTCCATAAGCACGTATCTCGGACAACATGTTACTGAACATCATTGCAGACTTGTATTGCGGGAGCTCTTGATTCTCACATTTTGACATAACGCGATGAGCCTCTTCGATGACCGTCAAATGCTTGCAACTGTTATCGTTGAAGTCAACGCGGCCAAGTTCAGCAGCAGCCGTGCGATATTCGTACAGGAATTGCAGTACCAAAGCCATGAAGAATGCCTTATCGGTATCATCACCCACATAGGAAAGATTGATCAGCACTCGGCGGTTGAACAATTTATCCCATGGAGTGGATTTCAACGTGTTAAGCATTTCGCCCTTCCAACCACGCTTCAGGCTATCAATGCGGGTGTTGAGGCAGGCTTTCATGTTGCGCTGCACCTTGTCTTCATACTGGCGATGCTCAATCACCTGGTCAACGCACACACTCATGCTGTTGAGTGTGGGGGCTTTTGTCACGCCAAATACAGGCTCTTCGCCTAACCAGTTGGTCGATTTGTTCTGATAGACAGTATAAATCAGGTCCTCCATCAACACCGGCAAAATATCGTACATCGGGAAAGCTGATGCAAATACTGATTTCAAACGGTCGATGTGGGTCAACACATTGGGCTCCTGTTCCTTGGCAAGCCACACAACCTCAAACGGATTCAGCTTGAGAGGCCTGGGAACAAAGTTGCTCTTGTATTTCTTGCAGCCGGGGATGTAGATGTCAATGGGACTGTCGGGGTGTTGCTTGTTGTGTTCCAAGGCCCAATCAACGTACTCCGTCTTGGCTGGCTCGATGACAAGGAACGGCAACTCGCCAATGTTGTTCAAGATGGCCTGCACCGTGTTGGTTTTGCCGCTGCCGTTTATTCCCGAGAGCAGGATGTGGCGCGAAAGCACCCTCAACGGGACATGATAGGACATTGACGTTTCCGAACCGCCATACAGCAACTTGCCGAAGGCAATGTCACCTTGCTCAACGTCGGCCTGCGCTGTCAAGTTAAACTCTGGCGAACTGTCCACAACGCTGATACCGGGTACAGACCTCAAGGGGAAATTGATGTAATAGGACAACTCCTTGGTTGTTAATACCGTTTTCAACTCTTTGTAATGCTCACCCAAGGGATGGTCAAAAGTGGTTTGGTTATCAGCATTCTTGATATAAACTAACGGTGATTGCAATAAACCAAATGACTTACTAACATTTATGCACTCAGAGAGGTTGGTGACTCGAATGGGCTCATAGATAGATTCTTGTCCACTCAAAATCGACTTCAACTGAATTGTGCCTGCTTGAGCATCCGGTTCATTACTCGACAAAAGGTAAGCGCCGACTTTCCACATTCCTATCGCTTTCCCTGTTTCTAAGCGTTTGCTGTGATAAAACAAATGGTCTGCAACGGCCTCAATGTGTTTATTGACCACATTATGACTAATCGTCTGAGACTGAGACACACTCATGCCTTCCGTAACGGAATGACTTCCACCATAACTGTCAGAATGAGTCTCCCCTTCTGACTTATTGCCCATCAATCCTAGTAATAATCCACCGGCTGATATTGCACCCTGTGCTCCCACACCAGAAGCAACGGCTGATGCTATAGCGCCCATGGCCGCTCCAGCAGGTGGAAATGCTGCGGTGGCTGCAAGAGCGATACCACCAAGAGCCAAACCGATGCCTGCACCTCCTTTAATTTTATTCCAAGCACCGCTCCAGTCTTTACCACTTTTACTCTTGCTGGTACCATCTGTGTGGTTCCACTGCGTGCCGTCTGTCACGGATTTCGTGATGCCTGAAGTGGCCCCTTCTGAAATATTGAATGATTTTAAAGATTCGGCTTGCCCATTCATATCACGGCAACAATAGAGCATATTGTCAATATCCGCGTTATCAATAGGATCTGCAACGACTAAGTACGCAAAATTTTTGCATCCTGACATACCTGCTATAAGTTGGTCAATCGTGGCTGGATACAATGATTTATACTGGCTTTCCATTGATGGAATGCCTGTCAATGCATATACGTTATCAAATTTTTCTTTCTGAAAATTTGTTGCCGCATAGTGCCTGAGCGTTTTTTCGTCATTACCATTGACGACGTTACATTTTAAGCCAGGCCATTGTCCACGGATGAATTTGCTCAATTGCTGAGAAAAACGTTTAGAAAGTTTGTCTTGGCTAATAGGGCGCACGCCAAGATACATTTTACTTTCAACCCCATCATTTGTGATTAGAAAAAGAAGCTGTGTCTTCTTAGGCAAGAAGCAGCTATAAAGGATTTTCTGCATTGCTGTAAAACAGAATTCTGCATTATCCTTCAGTGGGCGGCCTACTTGAGTAATCGCGATCCATTGAGCATCACTCTTGGCACTTGTAGCTACTTCTTTCAAGTGAAACAATTGTACATCGTTTGTTCCAACACTGCTAAACGTCTCCAGATACTTGCGCTCAAAGCTGAACGACAATGTTTGAGCCATTGCCGTAGCAGTTTGCATTTTAAGATCACTTTCCGTTATTTTAGTGAGCTGATTCTCCATATCATTCAATCATCATGCGAGTTTGACGAATACATTCATTTGCATAATCACGCAAGATTTTGTCACATTGACTGTTGATTTTCCTCTTGAGAGCAGGGTCATCGAGCGCATCATCTACCGCTTCGTCAATCTCAGCGGTAATCGAAGACCAATTATTGTCGAATTCATTATAGACTCTTAATCGCTCATCATACCCTAATGCCCTGTATTTAGCCTTTTCTCGCTTTTCTTCTTCTGTTTCGTTGTCACCAAAAAAGAACTTATAGGCCATGGCCCCTAGACCCGCTAGCATTGTAAGAGGTCCACCCAGGATAAATGCGGCAACAGTACCAATAGCTGCCCCAGTAAATAATTCGCCCCACATTGAAGATGTTTCAATCAGTGACGCAGAAAGATCGTGCATCTGTCTTGAGATGATATTCAAATCGAGATCCGGCAATTCAATATCCTTGGTCGAGAGATTACCCATCGTGATGTTCTGTTTCGAGTAATTTGCCATCAATTTCTTTGTATTGTCACGTACCTCGGCAACAGCATTATCAAAGGCGTTTTTCAAGCATTCCTGAGCCCAGTCGTTAATGTTCTCAACGTCACCTTGGATGTTTTTTTCGATCGTAAGTTCCAGATCGGCCAAGCAAAGTTCTTCGTCTGCATCTTTAAATCCACAAACTGGAGTAGCAATACTTGCTTGGACCTCTTCTTTGATTTTCGCACCTAATGCGGTTGCGAACTCATCATAGACATCAATATCACTGGTAAGTTTCTTAATTAACGATTTGACATTAGCGGCACCACCGGAGCGAATGTCAGCTCTTGCTGCCTCAGCTACTCCACGAGAAACAGTTAAGGATGGATTTTGGTCACGGAAGACATGGTTTACCTTCCATTCCTCTTCAACAAGCTTCTGAAGGAAATCCATGCGTGAAGCGCCTCCAGTGAAAAATGCTGCGTAGATAGCGCGCTTATTGATGTGATTATTCTTGAAATCCTGCATGGCCTCACGTATCTTGGCAACGTAACCCTTCTGTTCGAGTAAATTGTCAAGTTCATCATCCTTATACGAGCATCTGATGACTTCTAGTTCATCATCGCCTACAATATCATAAAAATCAATCGTTTCGCGAAGCTTGTGTTCTGCTGAACGATAGTATCGTTCCTTACCTGTGCGCAGCCTAAACAAGAGACGGTCAACAGATTGAGGGTATTTCTGCTCAAACTTATCTATGGTCGCACTATCACTGCCATCATGTCCCTCGCGAAGTTGTTGGTACATGATTTTTTCAACCATAGATGCGCCACAGTCATATCCATGATCAATGGGCTTCTCTCCCATCGACAAGAAAGTGAAATCAAGCGTGCTCGACCCCATGTCAAAAACCACAGCACCTTTATCCACATACTGAGGAAGGCCACTGTCAGCAGCTGACTGGGCATTTATGAATGCGGCACGGGATTCCCACGTCACACCAGCAATAGGTAATCCGGCTTCAGCAGCCATCTGACCGTACAAATCTTGAGTTTGTTCGTCCCATCCCGAGGGGGTAGCAATATAAATGACATGATTATTATCATTCAAAATTGCGCCCATTCGTTCACGGATAAGTGTATAAACGGCTGACATGAATTTAATCATCAACTGTTCATTCTTGCCATTCAATGATGTAGGACGCGCTTTGAAACACACGTGGAAATCAGCTTCAACATGCTCAAAGGCATTAACACCAATATAGCACGTTCCATTCTCGGTGATAGCTAACGCTGACGGGATGACGCAAGTCTTGTCCTGGGCTAAATCTATATCTTTAACGGGACCTAATTCTCCCATTTCGCTGTTCCAACCAATCTCAGCATAAGCAGCTGAAGTTTCACCATGTCCCAGGTCAATACCAATTACGTATTGATGACGATTCTTGTCTGGCTTTATAGCCCATGATTTATTGTTTGCCATTGTTATTGCTATATTTTATTGTTTAGTAAAGACTTTTCCTTTCATCACTACGCGATCCCCTCTTAACAAAGCGGGTGCTACCATTGTATCTTTGCTTACATTCGGTGATGGTTGCATCGCGAAATAAATTGCGTTATTACCATCATAGTTAACAGCTCTTAGATCATAGTTTTCGAGACTATCAGCCAACATCTCAATGCGCTTTTCGATTCTTTTTTGACGCGTATCTGGATCTGAATCGCCCGCAGCAACACCAAGTAAGGCTTGGATATTCTCTAACAGTGCAGGATACTCTGCTTCTATTGGGAGTTTTTCTTGACTCTCGTACTTGTCAACCACGCGGTTAATTTGTGCTCGGAATGTAGCAATCAGTGAGTCAACGCTGTCGCAGATGTTGCTTACGATTGTCATGAACAGACTCGTGTCGATTGGGGTCTCTACAATCTTGCTCATGCGAGCTTGAGGCCTTTGCTGGGGACGTACCTGCAACTTGGGCTGACTGCTTTTGGCGTTTTTGGCACTTGACGACTGAGCTGATGCATAGAGCACCAAGGCTGTCCCAGCGATAGCACCAAACACAGCTCCCCACGATCCCATGATCAGGGCACCTGCGGCACTGCCGATAGCCGAGCCACCTATCACCATTGGATACTGTTCACATCTGATGTGTTGGGCTATTCCATCCGGAGAACTCTTTGTGTTTGCCGTGTCGATGGGTTCCCCCATTACAGGCTCGTCTTCAATTGTGGAGTTGAGCTCTTGTTGTATTTCCACCTTGGCCAGCGGGGCGATCATCGATTGCTGCGCATTCAACAGCGACATCGCTGCCTGAAGGATGTAGTCCTCTGACTGCGTCAGATTCTGGCGAAATTCGCCATCGCTATCAAATAATTCATTAAGATAGTTTGAAACCACAGCCTGAGCCTTTTCGGCGTCCTTGGGCAGTTTCATCCCATCAAGTCTTTGTGCCAACACATCACGTTGGCTCTCGAACAGTCGTTTTAATGTTTTCTTTTCCATCGCTTTTTTATGTTATTACATTGTTTCTAATTCTTTCATTCGTTCAGGTGATATACCGAGTGCCGATGCAAAGCGATCAAGACGCTTGCGCACCTTATCGGTTATTTCACCCTCATCGGCATATTCACTATACATGTCGAGATATTCTTGCTCATCCTCAGTGATTTGAGGCTTCTGAAGCGAGGCCTCCAATTCAGCAGCGCGCTGTTTACTTATGCCTAAGGATTGACGCATACGGTCAAGCATTCGCCGCTCACGGTCACTGATATCATCGTCCTCGAGAAATTCCTTCAATGCTTCAACATAATCTAGTTCACTCTTTGAATTCAGCGGCTCTTGATTTGTTGTTGATGCGGTATTGGTGTTTGAATCCAATTCAGGATTATACTCTATTTTAGTAGGAAATACGAAAGACAAGTAATCTGCAACATCCTGATATGTCTTGAAACTATCTATTATGATAATGGGTATTCTGTAACCCAAATCGGATTCAATTATTGAAAAGAACTTCTCCTTGGCAGGTTGCCCCATTACCTGAGATAAATCATCTGATAATTGTATGTTGGAATCATCTAACACTTTAGCTCCTATTATCTGAACGTATTGCTCTACCTGTTTATCATAAGCCGTATTTGAAATCAGTTTTGTTTTATCAACACCGCCCTTGATTAAATAATCCGCCACATTCTGGTATGTTTTGAGACAGTTTCTAGTGCCATAAGGGATAGTGACACCAAAACGAGATTCAATTAATGGATATATATCGCGACCGCTAATGATAATCTGATTCGATAATTTTAAGTACGAATTACCAACTGCATTAACTCCTGCGGTGAGAACGTATTGTTCAATCTTTGTTTTAGCTGCATTGCTTAATGAAGCCTTAGTTGCAATTTCTTTGATCAAGTAGTCAGAAACATTATCATAAGTTTTTAAACTGTTTCTTACATCATCGGGAATTGTTATACCAAAATGGGATTCAATAATAGAAAAGAATCTCTCTTTTAGTGCTATCCCCATGACTTGGAAAAAATTATTCGATAATTGTATGTGAGGATTTCCTATTAATTTTTTACCTGTCATTAATACAAACTGCCCAATTTCAGGGTCTGAGGGGTTATCTGATGAAATATAGCTTACATTTTGGTTACTGGTCCATCTTTTCCCGCATTTTGGGCACATATATTCATATTCAATGTCGGCAAATTCATCCTCAATATAGTCACCAGCCTTATCAATAGTTTCGTTGACTTTTTGATTAAACATTGCAGAACCAATGAAACCAGCAGCTGCTCCTAATACAGTGCCTATGCCAGGAAGAATTGCCGTCCCGATAGCAGCACCTGTCGTTGTACCTCCTACACTGGTTGCGCCATGAACTAATGATTTCGCACCTTGTCGAGCCACTTTATTACTGTAACTCTTTATTTTTTTCCCTTCAACATAATTCCCGCAATTGGGACACCGCATTGTCTTACTCATTGTTTGTTTTAAGGTTTTATGTTGCCACTGGCTCCCCAGGGTGGCGGGTTTGCACATTAGTTCTTGATGGGCATAAAAAAGAAGCGCGGGAGTCTGTACTTGTTACTCGTCCCGCAGTTCAAGGCTCTTGCATTGCCCATAGATGTTGAACGAGCAACGCAGAAGCCCACGCCGAATATGCTTAATGCATCACCGCTATCGACGGCAACTGCAAAATTACATATCCCACACAGGACATCTACCGTTGCTTCATCCTTGACATCTATTAATGAATTTGCAAGATTCTGAACTGCCAAGAACAAAGCGCTAAGTAAACGCCTTTCTTTATGTCATGTGTTCCCTGCCATACACCCACCCCCATCAGTAATGGACTTCTGCCAAAGAACAACCGCAAATATACACATAATTTCACTTCGAAGCCCATTTTTGCAGATTTTTTTTATCAAAAATGGAGAAAAACACGATTTTGTTAATATACCAAATATGCTATTTTTGATCTATCTTGTTTCTTACTTGCTGATTTCCAAAAGGCTAAAAGAAAAACGGCTTTGATATTGCCGTCTTTCTATTCTTAGTCCTCACACCACTTGGATCTCGTGGAATGATCAATTGTCTAAATCTGTGATGGAGTCCTCTATCAGTATTGTCTCTTTCTACTGACTACTCGGATGTACTTGGCGTTGGGGTATTTCCTTCTTGCCTTGTAGTGAACATATATCCTGCTTCTACTCATGCTCTCGATGGTGATTGTCTTGTCATCCACGTCTACCTCATAAGTGTAGATTGAGGGAATGGGAATTTTGGTGGTATTGTTTCCAGCCCACCATTCAATCAATAATTCTTTAATCGTCTTGATCATCTTACAAATTGGTTTTTAATGCGTTGTACTGTTGATAAGGAGTAGCCGGTTATTTTCGCTGTGTTTCTGATGGAGTAGCCTCGTTTCAGCAGCGATATGACCTCCTTGTACTCCTCACGTTTCTTATCCTCGCTCTTGATGGTCCCGGTTTTGCGTCCGAGTTTTCCACCGTTCCTCACAAATTGGGCGCGTCCTGAGTTGAGCCGGTATTGGATGTTGGCTCGCTCGATATTGCCCATCTCAGCTAGCACGGTGATGAGAATGGACGCGATGGGATTCACTTCGCCATTGGGTTGAAGCGAGTAGATGCCAAGGTTCTGTATGTAGACTGAAACCTTAGCCTCATGTAGCCGTTCCAAGGATTTCAATACTTGCAGCGTTGATCTTCCCAAGCGGCTCAGTTCAGATAATAACAAGTAATCGATGTTGTTCCCGGTGCAAAAGTCCAAGCACTCGGTCAACACTAGTCTTTCCTCATTCTTTTTTGCCCCTGAAATATGCTCTTCGTAGATTTTCACGATTTTCATATCCTGGGCTTCGCTGAATTTTTGAAGGTCTGTGATTTGTCTTGATGTGTCCTGTCTGTCATTTTCAGAACTAACACGGGCATAGATCACGGCCCTCTTGGTTGGTTGTGTCGTCATATAAATCTTTGATAAAATTGGTTACACGAAAAGGGTGTATTCATTAGCCCTTATAGACTTTTTTGAATACACCCATTTTTTGAACACATCAGCCGGTCTTAAGGGGTGGGTTGGCTGGTGTCGTTCTCACATAATTCAGTTTTTGTGATAAGTTGATATTCTTGAGAAATGCGTTCCTGGTAGTTTTCACATTTCTCTACGGCTCCATCTATCACACAAATTAGGTTATCAACGAAGATGTGTTCTATCGTTTTCAAAGTTTCGCCATCTTCAGAAATAAGCGTTACTTCAAATAGATCTTCTCCTTCGTTTAACACTACTTGAACGTAGCCGGTGTGAAGAAATCCTTGTACATGAAATTTCACACCAACGTCAACGATTGTAATGCTTGCCGGATTGATTCCCCAGCTCATTACTACAAAGGGATTGCTTCTGAAGATGCTGAGGATATAACCAGCAATCTCCTTGCTATATTCTTCGTCCATATCATTTCCTCCTCTTGTTTTTGTTGATTTCACTGATGAGCCTTCGGTTGAGAGCATTTAGTGCCTTATACAACCGTTCATAGCTCTTTTCATACTTAGTGCCTTGGAGTCTTAATCCTGCACTTACGAGATCATTACCGGCATTGTAGATATCCTTTTGTGCCAGTCGTAATTCTCTCAGTCGGTCTTCTTCTGTAAAAATCATAGTCGTTCAGTTTAGATAAGTGTTGTTTACTACGGTCTTGTAATAGCTACCGGGGGAAGGGATCCTTACTTTCTTGAAAACCATCTTCCACCATTCGCTTTTTAAGTCAGGTTTCTCGTTCATCAGCATTTCAACGATAGCCTTGTGAATGGGAAAGCAGTACTGGAGCGCCATTTTCTTGCTTGAGTCGCTAAGGCTGTTCCAATACTTCAATGTCATTTTCTTTGTTTTCTGTGCCATTGTTGTTTGTGTTTATGAAGAAGGCCCCCACATGTCGAGTTTTGTGAGAGCCTTCATTCCGATTAATAATGTTTAGCGTAATATTCTTCCTCTTTACCCCAAAAATCCAAGTCCGCTTTTACCATTTCGTAGGTTGATTTCAGTTCCATGTGGTCTAATCTGGGATTGTGTTGTTGGTAAGCTGCCTCTACTTCTCCAAACGTCAAGTCAGGATAGGTTTGCAGCAGTTCATAAATCTCATCGTAGTACTCAAACAGGTAATCGTCGTAGAACCCCATCGAATAATCGCACTGATGTTGATATGTTCCAGTGCAGTTCTCGATGATATGCTCGACGAATGACAAGCAGTTCAGAAGGTCTCGTTTCACCGTAAATTCGTGGTCTGAATGCGGATCAAAATACCCACAACTCAGATTTACGGCACTAACTTGAAGACCATTCTCTTTAAGGGTAAGCACATCAGTCATCATACCTTCTTCCAAATGATAACCGAATTGCTCATGTCCTGTAGCCTCGATGAATTCCTTGGAGGCTATTTCAGTGGAGCAGATGGAAGCGATAAGGTCATTACTCCCTCTTCTATCACACTGAATCACAAATCTCACGTCCTTGAAGAAATCCATATTGGCTTTGCTACTACCAACACATCCGATTTCTTCTCCAACGAAAAAAGCACATTTTAAAACATCAAATCTCAAGAGACACTTCAGACATATCCAGACTCCGTTCTTGTCATCAGCCCCTAATCCTTCAAGTCTTTTATTCTTGGGACTATAGCCGAAAATGATGTCCTTGGTCTCTATTGCCTGAAAATCTCTTGAATGAATCGTCTGCACCTGATCAATATGGCTCACGATGCAGGGGTAGGTATCAGAAACACCCTTCGTTACATAGATATTTCCAATCTCTTTGTCAATATCAATTCTCGCTCCCGGTACATTGTTTCTAATCCACCAAAGCAGAAATTTGATCATCTTCTGTTCTTTTCCACTCTTGCTGTGAATGGAATAAAGTTTTTTAAGCAGTTTCATATCTCACTAAGCTTCAATAAGAGCCTCCTCCACGACTTCTACATTAAGGGGTTGCTCAGTTTGTTCATTAATCTCGTCATAAAGTTGGTCGCCTATACGGAACAGGATTTCACAGTTCACAAAGACATCCACCATGTCGATGCATACATTTTGTGGTTCGTAGATACTGAGTTCTGAGTTCCAAGCATTATAGGTAGTGAGATCCTCAGCGTTTTCATAATAT
>JBGUKK010000145.1:0-31083 GCA_045114435.1 Sodaliphilus sp. | reverse complement strand
CCGCCCAGCCAGATGCTCATCCACATCAGCATCATCAGCCGGCCGCGCCTGTCTAAACCCTTATTTCTCTTCCGTGACATCGTTCCGCCTCCTTTCTATCCTTTAGACTCCCCAAAGCCCCTTTCGTTTAACGCGTTGTCCATGTATTGCAAGCCTCTGGCTTGCACCTGGTGGCTAATGGCTAGTCTTGCACACCTTGTGATCTGGATCAATCCACAGTATATATAAAACAGCACCGTCCCTGATGCCGATAATCCTGAACAGGTTATTAAGGCGCAGAGAAAACACCTCGACAATATCGTCATTCTTGATCTCGTTCAAGCGCTTTTGCGCCTCTCTGGTCAAGCCGTCTAATTTTACGCTGTGATTTTTCGTTTTACCTCCCTTGTCATGGGACATCGTGACAATATCCTGCCAAGTGAAGTCCTCATAACTTTTCAAGCCGTTCAACACTTTCTCAAGGTTCGCTTTCATCGTGTCGATGCCCCAATCAGCACATTTGACATCAAACCGCCCGAACCGCCACGACGGCTTTTCCTTGTTTGGCGAGGCTTGTTCCTGGATGGGGATATCACGCTTGCCTTCTGCCCTAGACGTGGCAGAAGGTGGTAGTTGCCTTCTTTTATTCTTGCCCATACAGCGAGGAATAGTACTCGGCCATCGCCGCATGAGTAATCACCACATGTCCACGCTCGTTAGGAGACAGACCCTTCCTGGCCTCTTGCCACGGCCTCTCCAGGTGAGTCTGCTCAATCAGCCACTGTGACGACCGTGGAGCATAGGCTTTCAGCACGCTGTCAACATCCTCCATTTGCTCCTTCGACAATCTGTTGGGGTTGCCCAGGTTCATCATGCTCTCAGTGATCGTGAAAAGCCCCTTGTGGAAATTATACAGCTCACGAATAACCGGCCCGTTCGCCCAAGCCTCGATGTTCTCACGGAACAGTGGACGCTCGTTCCACACCAGATACCATGCCTGGCAGTAATACAGCAGCTTCTGCAGCTTCATCGTCGTGCACTGCTTCACTTTGGACATGATATAGCATGCCACATCAAACACTGACACCACATCATCAGCTGCAGTCGGAGGCAATTGTCGCACCAACTTTGATTCCCCTTCATTGAGTTGATACACTTCAGCAGGTTTGTCCTGCAGAGTCGTTTCGATGTTCTTCTGCTTGCCGAACATGGCTTCAGGCGCCTTCTGGAATGAAGGTGCCTCCTCTGGAAGGGTCCCGCTATCAGTGGTAATTATGTCTTCCGTGTTATTCATCAGTCTTGATATTAAACAGTGCCGTTAATAACTGTTCGCATTCCTCCTGCTTGGTCGCGATCAGGGAGTCATCGTCAATAAGGGTCATGATGGCCAGGCAATCATTCACCGGATAATTGTAGTTGACGTCAAAGCGGTAGCCCTGCTCCCGCTTAATCAAGCGGATGTTTGTGGAATTGTTGTTGGGATAGTTCAGCGTCCATTTCACTTCCCTTGTGGCCGACGACGGCCGTGCATCGACGTTGTCGAAGTTCAGGCCATGGAAATATTGACCAAGGTCATCATCCGTGTCAAAGTCGAAGTTGATGCCGAATGCGGTCACCGGAGTCTGGCCCAACAAACGCAATATCGCCCTCAACGCCAGCACAGCATCAATCCTAGCCGACTCGTCACTGGACAACAGCACAAAATGAAGCCGGCTCTCAGATACCGTCATCTCAAAGCTCTTGCCCTTGAACTGAAGGGGACCCAGCGGCATGGATATAGCAATCAGCACCTCCTCGCCATTGAATACATTCATCTTCACCCAGTCGGGGTTAAAAACATGGATGTTCCATTTGCCCACAACGACCAGAGTCGCTACGTTATTGATGATATTGGTCAACATAAGGATAATAAGTTAAACAAAACAGGGTGGGCGAGAGGTGATTTTTTCTTGAACCACAAAAATAAGCACCAACAAACAAACATACAAACAAATACTGTTAAAAGTGATACTTTAATGAACCACATTCCACACTCGGGAATATAATTACACAATCCGCCCCGTTTGATCAACAGGGCGGCCACGTCCCCACGACGCGACCGCCTCATCATCAACTGTAATAACTAATTCTTATATCAATTAACAACTCAATCCTCTAGGGATCCTTGCCCTTGTCGCGACGCAGCTTGATCGCCGACCACCCCGTCAGCACCAGCACAACCAGCACCGCCACCGTCAACGCGCCCAGCAACACAGCACTCCACGTGTGGAAATGCAGGAAACTCGTGTACAATTGGGCCGCACCGGCCAACACAAACAGCCAAAACAATGGCCACAACGTCTTCTTTGTCATAACTTGGTCCTCCTTTGTTTAATGTTGAACTTGTTACGTGGGCCGTGGCACTGCCACGGTCAAAACAGTGAAACCTTCTCGCCCTTCTCATTCTGCAGTGCCGCCTGCAGCTGCTTCCGCTGCTGTTCCATGAAGTCCTGGAACTCATAGCGGATACGACCCCGCACGTCATGGTACAGGATCCCCCAGATCTGCCGGTTGTAGATCTGCCAGTTCCCTTTCCGCTTCATGTCCAGGAAACGGATGTACAGCGGCACGTTCGTCTGTGCCACCACACCCCCGCCGCTCGGCGTGACCGTGTACGACGGGTTGCTCAACGCACGCAGCAGGTTACCCGTCCGCTGACCCAGGCCGCCACCCTTGCGCTGGCGGATCTCCCTGGACGCCCCGCGCTGGTAAGTGCCGCTCTGGGCGATCATCCGCTGGGCCTCAAAGATGTCGCGTATGCCACGCTCCACCTCCTGCTTGAAAAACTGGATCTTCAGCCCCTCCGTCTCCATCTCACTCGCTCCTCAACGTGAACCCCAGGCTCCAGCCTGCAAAATCATTATAGAAACCTGTCTCCGGAATCGTCGATAGTGTCCCCAGCTCCAGGCCGGCTAGGGTGGGGCAGCCACTGGCCATGTCCTCCATCAGCAGGTGCTTCATGCACTCAATCACCGGCTGGACACGTTCCAGCGCCTCTACAGCACTCCGACGCTGACGGTCATACTTCGTCATCACAAACACCACACACGTGTTGTCCTCCTGGTAGTTGTCAACACCTGCGCCCTTCCTGGTCTGCGCGTTAGGCACGATCCAGAACAGCGTCGCCGTGTCCATGGGGATGTCCTGCAACCTCGGGCCCATGTCCTCGTCAACAGTAACACCCATGCACGATGTGATCACGGGGATGCGGTTGGCAACCCCTTCCCAGTACTCCCGGTAATCTTTTAACTCTATCATGATTATCGCTTTTATAATGATTTGTACTCACTCTTGGCATCAAACGACGGACACGCCTTGTTGGCGAACTCACGATGACCATGAATCGTCGCTTTCGGGTATTTCTTTTTCAGCTGCCTCAGCAACTGCAGCAATGCCTTCTTCTGTGCTTCGGTACGCGTGTCCTTCGGCGTTTTGCAGTCCTTGGCCACGCCGCCCACATAGCATACCCCGATGCTGTTGCGGTTATGGCCCGTGCAATGGGCACCGATGGCGCCTTCAGCACGTCCGGCATGGATGGAACCGTCCAGGTAGATGACATAGTGGTACCCGATATCCTTAAATCCGCGCTGCAGGTGCCAAGAGCGAATCTGCCCTACGGTCACTGGACGACCCTCAGGAGTCGCCGAGCAATGTACAATGATTTCAGT
The DNA here is from genome assembly GCA_045114435.1 of Sodaliphilus sp. GTDB lineage: Bacteria > Bacteroidota > Bacteroidia > Bacteroidales > Muribaculaceae > Sodaliphilus. The sequence continues at coordinate 27,397 of JBGUKK010000145.1, read as the reverse complement.
AATAGTTCTCATTTCAGTCCTCAGTTCAGGGCAGCCGCCCCTTTAATCTTTAACCATTAAACTTTAACCACGCACGTCAGTGCGTTATTTCCTCTTCTCGTGTAATAAGTCAAACTTGGCCCGGTACAGGTACAGCAGCACATCCCACAGCGGCGTCTCGTTCACATCCTTCAGCGTGCCGAACACGCCGCTGCTCGCCACCTCCATCGCAATGCCGTGCCACCCCGTGTGGTCGTCAGCCTTGCTCGGCATCCCCGGCACCGGCTTGAAGATGATCGAGAAATTGATCAGCTCCCCACTGATGCCGATCGGCTCCTTCCTGATCATGTTGAACACGCTCGTGAACAGCGTCAACGAGTGAACAGCCACCAGCGCGGGAACCTCCGTGTCGGCATTGCCCTCTGGCGGCGAGTACAGCAGTCTGGCCAGCTCGCTCAGTACTGCCTGCTGCGACTCCTCGTCATCATCCAGGCGACCCAGCAGCGTCAGCCCCTCCACAAAGTCTCCGAACGTCAGTCCGTTCAGCATGTCGCCCACCTTCGACGTCCACCCCGCAAACTCCGGCAACAGGTTCCTCCCCGTCGCCGTGATCGGCCCCTTGTCATCAAAGAACCCGTCCAGCACACCCAGCTGAGCAATCAGTCGCTCGGCCACGGCAGGCTTGTAGTCGGTGATGTCTGCACCCAGCCCCATCAGCTCGGCCAGCAGCTTGGCCCGGAACCCCGTCTCGTCGAGCACCCCGCGTCGCAGCATCACCGCCAGGAACAGGTAACCCTTGTACTGGTCGGGCGCCAACTCATCCAGCATCCCGGGTATCTCGTAGCGCTTCCCGTTATGTTCAACAGTTACCATATCTCTCTTGTTGTCTCGTGGACCGTGGCTCTGCCACGGTTAGTAAGTGATCCCCTTGCTCTGCACCGTCGGACCGCTCAGGTAGTAGTCCACCTCGCCCTCATCGCTGTCAAGCGCACTCACCGCGTCCTGCAGCTGCTGCAGGTACCGCTCAGCGTCAGCACCCAGCGACGCCGCTACCGCCTCACGCGCGCTCTTCTCGGCCTTCAGCTTCTGCTTCACCGTCGCCTGCTGCTGCACCTGAACGATACCCTCGGGCAACACCTCCACCGGCAACCGCTCCACGGCCTTCTTCATCGTCAGCAGCGCCAGCGGGCGGCGCGCCAGGTCAAGCAGCCTGAGGCGCACATCGCTCTCAAGCCCTTCGCCGCTCAGCAGCTGCTCCATGTGAGCAGCCGTGACGATGGGCGCGATGTCGCCGGCTTGCACCTCGGCGATCATCGGCAACAGCGTCAAGAACAGCCGGTGAGAGCCGATGACATAGTATTCGTCGAAGATTTCCTTGCTCGGCAACAGCAGGCTCGCGCGCTGCCGGCATTTTTTGCTCTCCAACCACCAGGACCACTCGGCACTGTCCAGCACCTCGATCAGCGCGTCAGTCGCCTCATAGGCCATCGCCCTGATGCTCTCCTTGTCCTCCCACTCCTGCAGCGCGGTCATCCCGTGCTGGTTCTCGCCCAGGGTCTTGCCACGGCCCGCATTGCCGTGCTGCGCATCCAGCGGGGCAAGGATCTTCAGCCACGTGAACATCGCCACGGCTTGCTGGGCAAGCCGAACGGCGGTCTCCTGCCGTCCATCAGGAATATCGTCCATGCGGTACAGCTCGTCAAGTTCCGACACCACATCACGGCCCACAATGGCGGCCAGCTGGCGCGTGCCCAGCGGCAACGCTGGAGCCCACTTGTCAAAGGTGATGTCATTGCTGATCACGCCGATGGCGTTCACCAGCTCTTCACGGCCATGGCCGTCTTTGTCAAACAGTTGCAGTCTAAGCATTTTCTTTCAGTCGGTTTTCGGGACTTATCTCTTTCTCGGCCTCCACCGACGTGCGGTAAAGACCTATCTTCACACCCCTTCCGGGCCAGTTCGCCTGGATGTACTGCTGCAGCGGCTTGCACAGGATCATGTCCGGGATCGCCGTCTCGCTCGCGTTATACACCTTCAGCGAGTACAGCTTCTCGCTGCCGCTCGACAGCTTGTTCTGGATGATCAGGTTCGACAGCACAGGATCCAGACCGAAGCCGCTGGTCGCAGCAGCGTCGGCCTTGTTGCTGATGGCGATCTGGGCATCGACAAAGTCCTTGATCTTCTTGTCAATCGGCGTCACCTTCCAACCCTCAAAGTCATCGGCCTCAGGACTCCAGTACTTCGACGTGTGGAAATACTTGCCGGCGTTCTCGCGACCCGTCAGGCTCGTCGCGAACTTCTCCATCGCCGCATCCTTGTATTCCTCCATCATCTGCTCGCTATAGGCCTCGCCCCGCTGGTGGCAGATCTCCTTGATCCTGTCACGGGCCTTGTCCCAGTAGCTCTGGGGGCTTTCGATGTGATACGATATCGCACTCGCGTTCTCGTTATAGGCAATCAGCAGTCCGGCAATCCCACCGGCCATCTCCAGCCACTCAAACGCGCCCAGGTACCTTGGCGTCGACATGAAGTCCTTGCAGAAGGAGTAGATATTGTAGTATTTCACCGCCACCGCGTGCTTGAACGGATTCAGCGGGTCAAACACCGGGTAGCGGTACATGTACTTCGCATCCGGCGTCGGGAAGTCACCCACGACCACCTCCTGAGGCTCGTCCTTGCCCTCGGGTGGGTACACCAGCCTGGCCTTCTGGTAGGGGATGTGCTCCAGGCGCGCGATACGTCCGGGTTCACCCACGCGAGGACCGCGGTTGCGCACGAACTTCACAAAGAAACCCTGCATGTGAGTCAAGTCCACCAGGCACTTGTGCAGAAACGTCGTGTAGTCCCATGACTCCATGGCACGCGTCACCTCGTCATCCAGCACCCAACGACGGTAGAACATATTGCGGCCCTCATCGATGCACTCGCGGTACAGTCTTGGGCCCTCGCCCCACTGCAGGCCCGCAATCTTGCCCAGGATGCCCTCGCCGGCATAGAACTTGTCCAGCAGCCGCATCACGTCACCAGGCAGGTCGTTGTTGTCGCCCATCGGCACGATGTCCACGCCGTTCACGCTCAGCTTCCGCTGGAAATAAGTCCCGCGACCTGTCAACATGATGCTCGACGGCGACCACCCGCGGCCGATGCCGCCAATGGTGAAGGTCATCAGCCCCTTCTCGCTCTGGGTGTCGATAATCCCCCAGTTTCCACTCCTCCTTATCTTCATCTCTACTTCAGTCTCTATTGTTATGTGGACCGTGGCACCGCCACGGTATTAAAAACTCACTCGACGCCCGTTGAATTCCACAATCAGGCACATCCAGCACACCAGTGCACGACCGGTGGCGGTATCTGTGATAAACACCTTGTGCGAGCTGTTCTCGATGCGCTCGTCACTCGCCTTGCGGCGCAACCGGGCCAGCTTCAGCACCACCACGTCACCACCCTTGTGGCGCAGCCGGTCCCACTTCCGGAACTTCAACGCAAACGTGCCCCCGCCGGCGCTGATCTCTCGCATCCGCTCCACTGCATCATAGATATTTAATGTCGCTTGCTCCATCGCTCAGTCAATTCTCGCAGGTGGATCACACCCCCGACAGACAACACCAGCAGCACACCACAGCACACCAGCTCCAGCCAGCCCGGATGCCAGCCCGCTTGCGTCTCTACATGCTTATCCTGCTCACGCAGGGTGGCTGTGCTGTCACGCTGGGCGCGTTGCTGGCGCGCCTCCTCATGTGACGACGTCTGTAAAGACGCAAAATCTTGTGTCTCCAGCTTCGACGACCGATGTTGCACCAGCCTCTTTCCGCTCACGCTCACAGGGCGACCCGAGCTGTCCCAGGTGAAATGCCAGTCCACACTGTCCACATCCAGCGACAAACCACGCGCCGCCCACCACAGCGACACGCTGTCACGCCGGGCCATCGTGTCAACTTTTGTCAACGTGCTGTCCTGTATGGCGCGGTGCCAACGCGCCTCCTCATGCGATGTTACATTACGGTGGCTGCGGCATCCCGACAGGGCAACCAGGACAAGCATAACAGTTATTATCTTACAATATCTCATCTTCCTTCTTCAAGTTGATAGGCTTACGCCTGTCGCAGTCCTTCACACCGCACAGCAGCGGCTTCATTCCCGACAGTTGCCGGCGAATCACCGTTACCTGGCGCTCCATCATCGCAAGCTTTTGTGAACGCTCCTGGTTCTCGGCCTCCATACGCTCGATGGTGCCCTGCAATCGGTTGCGTTCGTTGTTCAGGTCATCGATCACGCCACGGTACACCTCCTGGGCGCTCTTCATCGCGTCAGCCTCCTGCTGCCGCTTCAGCGACTTGATGGTAAACACCCAGCCCAGGCCTCCGCCGCTCAGCAGCGTCACCACGTTAGTGATCAATATCACCCAGATGTTGTTATCTTCTATCATAACAACGCAAAGGTATCAGCCTCCTCTCTCTTAAGAAAGGACAAACCCCGACCCTAAATGGGCCAGGGCTTGTCTCGAACTTATAAATCCAATTTACATGAAGAAGTACACTTCTAGTCGCTCTCTTCATCGCTCTGGGTGACAACCTCGCCCAGAACCTCAAGGTCACGCTCGATCATCGTCAGCACGCGCACCAGACTCAAGTTCTCGCCCGGGTCATACTCGTCATCCATGATCAAGCGGTTCTTTATTGACTTCAGAGTACGACTGTACAGGGCCGATACCCCCGTCTCTCCTCTCACCTGCAACTCGTCAAGTACCTCTGCCTGGCGGTCACTCATCACGCGACGCGTGCAATCTCTGTTATTCATTGATCCGTCCTTCATAACTTCTCTAGTTTTATTAACGGTTATTAATTGATTCAATTAGCACATTTCGTAGCTTCAATCACGGCCGCGGTGGCGGGGACTGCCGGAAATCTTTCCGCGCGGGGGCAACAGCCCCGGCCACGCATCAGGCCTTGTGATTGATCTATTAACTTTTAACTATCGTATTATGACCCCCTCGCGCGGGCTCGTTGATTTGCAATTGCAAAGATAGTAAATAATTCCATACAAAGGAATATTTTACCTCACTTTTTGCCATCTTTTTTATTGATGAAATCCAAACCGGTGAAATCGGACTTGATCTGGCACTGATCGCCCCACAGGTTCGTGTAGCGCATCCCGCCTTCAAAACGGCCCATACGCTCCCAGCGACTCATCGGGTCATTGTAACAGTACAGGTCGACAGGACCGATCTCGTCAGCCAGCTCGTTCCCCGAGCAGCGCACTTCCACCCAGTCGCACTCAATCCGCTGCACCAGGCGCGCGCCCTTCCTGAACTCAAAAACTCTTAATTCGTGCTGGCTCATGCCGTACCACCTCCTTTCTTCAAGGCTTCATAATAGTTAAGTCGATAATATGTAATGCTTAGTGTAGCATACCTGCTACCTGGCCTAAAGAAATTCAGCTGGCCTTGTTGATAAGAGTTTATGTCTTGATGAATGAAAAGAATTTCTTTGGTTTTTTTGTATTTTTTATTCAAATCATCAACAAAATCCCTAATCTCTCTTTTCATGTCTTTGAAAACGCCTGGACCCGCGCAAGCGCGAAATTCAATCCTATCACGCAGAAAATTCTGGAGGATCTCAAACTTTTGGCCTTGAACCCCGTATTGGCGAAGTTCCGTTGTGACAACAATCATACCTCGCCATCTCCTTCCTGCTCGGTGACGATTTCTCCGTCGCTGAAGCTCACGATCCTCTTGACGGGCGACACCATGAACGAGATTGCGGTGTGTCCGCTCTCTATCTGTGCCTTCTCCGGGCTGCCGCTGTAGATCGTAATTGAAGCATTGAATCTTTTCACGATGAGAGGGCGAGTCCGAGGGTACTTCTTGTCCAGCTCGGCGCATTTCTTCGTGAGATACTCTGTCAGGCTCAAGAACGGGGTGGAACCTGTCACCAGTGCACGCTCAAGGTCATCGACGAGATGGTGCACATCCTTGATTTTCTCATTCTTGGGTTTGTAATGAGTAATTGAGTGAATAAACCATCCGGTGTTCATACCTCAGCACCTCCTTCCTCTTGCTGGCGTGCCTGGCGGTTCTTTTCGACCGCTTCCAGGTACTGCTGATGAAGCTCATCAGCCTGGTTGATGTAGTGCTTGTTGATGGCCCGTCGCTCAGCCTGGTTCTCCTTGCAGCGGTTGTCGTAGGCCGCCTCCGCATCGTTCAGGGCCATGACCATCTGGCGCTCCAGGCCGATGACCTGCTTATGCAGCGACTCGATGCGGTTGGTGAAGTCCTCCAGGTCGCCCATGCCGGTGACATCGGCATTGATGCTCAAGGCGTGGCGCAGGTTGGCTCGCTGGTCATGCAGCCGGGCGATCTGCGTCTTCAGGTTCAGCCGGCGCAGGCTATAGTCCTCCTTGATGCGCAGGCGCTCCATGTTGTAGGCGTTCTTGATGATCTTGTGGCGCTCATCCACCTGGGCCAGCTCGTCTTCCTTGGCTTGGCGCAGGTCCTTCAGCTGGCGGGAGTACAGTGCCTCGGTCTGCTGGTTGCGGCGGGCGGCGGCAGTGCCCCAGTCATTGCGGTCGGTCATCATAACTCGGCACCTCCTTTCGCGATATCGATGGTCAGTGTGACGGCCAGGTGCAGCGCCCATGCCAGGACGCACATGGCGGTCACCGTGGTGTGGGTGCCGCTGATGAGCCAGCACAGCATCACCAGGGCCATTGCGCCCATCACAATGTTGATTCTTGTGGTAAATAACTTCAGCACGACATGACCCGCTGCTGTGGCCAGCGCCTCCATGGGCGCACTCTCTCGGTTGATTTGAATTGTGTTGTTCATAACACTTGTTAGTAGTAGCAATAGGCAGTATATAAAAAACGGCTGCCTGTTCCGTTGCTACTACCAACAAGTGTCATCTCCGGGAGAGCGCCATTTATTGATACGGAAAGGCAGCCTTCTATCGGCTGGAATACGGGCATAAAAATAGCCCGAAGCAGATTCGAGCGGATAACCGACGCTCATGCGGCGATGTCTAACATCGTTGGTAGTAGCGCTGCAAATGTACGTCAAAAAGAAAATTCCCGCCAAATTTTTGACAGGAAATTTTCAAAAACATGCTGTAAAACATAAAAATCAAGGGAAATTTTCCCGAGGTATGGGTATGAAAATGTTAATTTTTAAGTTTTGTTTGCGGGATCCGGACCCTATCATTAATTTTGCAGCGCAAATCGTACGGAGTACGTAACACTCCTTCGGCGAACTGTCATTCGCCTCCGTCCGCTTCCACCAAGGAAAAAGACAAGCCCGGAGACCCGTCAGCTTCGGGCTTTTTGCTGCCCGTGACAGAGGGTGGCTAAGCCTGCCAGCAGGCAATGCTGGCTTGCAAATGCAGGAAGGAGGTGTTATGTATGAAGTACGATTTGCCACAAGAAGAGGGCGGCAAAAGACGCGTCTTTTGTGCCTACATCGTGAAGAACGGCAAGCGCGTGTACCCACGCAACGGCCGATGCTTCTCGTTCCTGGTTGACGACTAGAGGCAGGCATAAAGCCCGCCCTCGGGGGGAGCACATGACGGGTGCTCCCTTTTTCTGTGCCTGCCAGCCACAGGTGATGCCATTAAATTTTAGAATTCCTTTTAATGCAAAAAGAAAGCGACTGATTTACAGCCACTTCTTTCTTTTCATGATTTCCTCTGCAAATTAAGCCGGTTGAAACCTGCTTAATGTTTACTTAATATCTTGCAACCCCATGTCAACGCCGGCACCCCTGTCAATTCTTTCCTGGATTCTTGTAAAATGGATTGATAATTTTAGTAAAAGGAGATACAACCCAAAGTCACTTAACGTGAACATCCTGTTATTACAAAACTGTTGAACCAATTCCGGTGTTATGGGCAAACTTATAGCTTGATCAAAGAATGCAATAGCATCATGCTCTAATCCTTGCCCTTTTGGGAAAAACATCGCCTGTGTGACATGCTGCTCTTTTATGTCTTTCAGGTGATTCTCTGCAGCAGCTGGGTTTTGAGCGTGGACAAACTTGGCATATTTATCAAAATTAGTTAACGGCACATACATAACCCTGCAAGGATTGATTCTTTTGTTGTCCATGGACATGTCACATGTGTTTGAAAGTAGCAGCGCTTTGATGTTCCTTGTCTTTGACAAGTCCGGCAGCCAAACATAAAAAGCGTCACTTATACCATCACCTTGGAGAAGGTAATCAGCATGGCTTAGTGCACATGTATAGAAAGATGCCTTTGAACGATCAGTAGGAAATCGCTTTAGTTCGTCAATCAAAGCCGTCCTAGAAGGCTCTGATAGATATCGAGGCAGATATAAACTGATTTTGTCCGCAAATTCTTCCATCAATCAACCAAATCCCAGAAATTGTCATTTACTAGTTGTGCAAACTCTGCAGGCATCGGCTTCGAATTGTTGATGATGTCTGAAATGAAGTCGTAAAGGATTCTTGATTCCTCGGCTTGGGTTATGGCATCGCCATAAGATATGTTAGAAGACATAGAACTGATATTGTCCCACGACAACTCCGTCACATTCTGGGTACCAGAATCAATACTTTGGCTCCCAGTCGCAACAGACGGTGAAAAAGTTACAGCCAAAATGATGTAGGTGAATGATGCCGTTGATTTGTTCATAGTCAGTCTGTGATGATTTTCTTGAAATACTTGTTATCGAACAGTTCTTCAGAGCGACGGAACATCTCAGTCAGTTCTTCCTGACAAGGAAGGGCATCACCACCATGCTCGTGATGATGGTTAACTGAAACAAACAGCCCGTCGTGGACCCCATTACGGGGCTCGACCTCAATATTTACTGATTCCTCTGCACTTTCAATAAATCTGAATGATATTTTTGTGCATTGGCTGCCTATAGGAGAAATTTCCATTTCCGGTTTTACAAACCTCTTCCACATCCACTCTGTTGAGGTCGATGGAAGATCCAACCACTGGTATTCTCCGTTAGTTCCATAGGCGCTATAGGCCATAGAGACTCCCTTTTGAGCAGATAATTCGGAAAATGCTTTTACATATTTGGCAAGATCCTCAATCTTTTGCGTCTTCACCATGATTTTTGTTGGACCAATGACAACAGCAGGAACCGGTTTGTTCTTTACCGCTATCACATAACCTTCTGGTCCCATACCGTGATAGGTGTCAAGCGGATTTCCAAACAAATTCTTGCAAAATTCGCTGTCTGGCACAGGAACAACAGACAGTGGCTTAGCAAATACTGCCACAAAAGCCAGGCTAATGCAATCTTTTTTCATAATCTATTGGTTATCAGTTGTTTTGGTCTTTGTCTTGTTCGTTTTCGATAATCTTGTGGGTAGAGGGAGCAATCTTCATTTCGACATGCAAAGATAATGCCATCATTCTAAATATTAAAATAACTACTGTCAAAATTACTGAAATAGAGCAAAATTACGCCGATATAGTATCTTTAGAATGACACTAAAAAAGCCGCCCGAGGGCGGCTGGTTACCTGCAGTAAAGCAGGGCGGAGCTCTTTAATGTGTTGTTTCTACATCACTGACATCAAGGAACGGCCGATTTTGTGCAGGCCGTCCACGATGCGCTGGCGCTGGGGACCGCGGGGCTTCTTCGTGCCGTTGGCATAGTGGCTCAACTGGCGCTCGTTCACTCCGCTGGCGCGCGAGATGGCAGCCAGGGTGGCATACTGGCTACAGATCTGGAGCAGGGCGGCGGTGTCCAGATCCCACTCGAACTCGTAGTCCCCCTTGGCAAGCCAGTCGGGAACCTCCTCGTCCTTATCTTCAAGCAGTCCCTCGACGTGGAAGCGCAAGGTCTCGGGAACAGCTTCCTGTAATTCTTCAAATGTCTTGGCGGTAAGCACCACGGCACCGGGAACAGCATCATCCAGGGCGGCACCGAAGTTCTTATCGAACCAGGACACGTGTACAGCAATCTTCTTCATAAATCTCTAGTTTAGGTTAATGCAAAGTCTGTTCATAACTAAGGTGAGACAATAATTAGTTAGTTTGACAGCACCAGGCTGGGGTGGATTATTATTTCCACCCCGCCTGCTTCCAGATGCTGTTCAGCAGTTCTTGGCCCAGTACATCGCTGAGTTTCCCTCGAACTGTAACACGACCTTTCTTGGTCGGATGCTTGAATTGACGGTGGTCGCCTGATGTCTGTCCGCCCTTGATCTGGTACCAACCATCTGCTTTAAGCATTTTAATGATTTGTCTAACTGTATATCGTCTCATAAAAATATTAATATTTATTTTGACGACGCAAAGGTAGTAAAAGTAATACTATTTACCAAATATTTCATTAACTTTTTTCCAAAATTAAGTTTTTACCGCCTTCTCTGACCGGTAATGCCTCAAAACGGGCCAAAAATCGTCAAAAATGGAGTCAAAATTGCCCCAAAATGCACGTTTACCACCCCCAAAAACGCATTTTTGGGGGTAAAATTTTGAGGTCGTTGCGCCTAACACGCTGATAATCAAGAAAAATTTTTTAAAAAAACAAAAATCTTTTTGTTTCATCTCGCTCCGAAGTGCCGAACCGCTCAGAATCGCGAAGGCAATTACCGCCTCCCCGATGGTGAAATGTGACCCACCAGGCGGTTTGCAACCTGTAACCGGAATCGTGACGGCGGGTGATTCTTTCAAGTGCTTCAAGAAATGGAAAGAAGTGGAAAACCCTGCCGGGTCTCACGACTGGGCAGGGCAAAGAAAGGATGGTGAACAAACCACACTGTGAAATCCAGGTTATTATTTCTTTTTTCTACGGTCGGCCATGAAGCGATCCACAAACGAGTCGGTGGGCACCTGGGGCGCACCCTTGAGGGCCTGCAGCCAGCGGCGCCGCATCATCAGGTACTTGAACGCGTCGCTGAAGTTGGTGGACAACATGGGTAGTTTCTTGGGCTCGAGCTTCTCGCTGCGCTTCACCTTGGCCACGATCTTGACGTTGCCCCGATACTTGACCTCTGCCTTGGCCAACTCGATGCTGCTCACCAGCTCGCGGCAGTTCACCGCATCGACCAGCAGCGTGGGCAGTGCCACGTTGTCACCGCCCATCAGTTCCTGCATGAACGAGTACTCGGCAGCCTGGCGTATCGTCGCCTGGTGCCGGCTCATCAGGCTTACCGTCCAGCCAGTACGTCGCCCTGAGGCATCATATTCGATGGCCTGCTTGATCTTGCTGGCATGGTCTTCGCCCTGGCGCTGGTAGTTGTTGCCCGCTCGGTCATAGTACAGGTTGAGCTCCCGACATTGGTGGTAACGGAAGAAGTCCAGGAACTGGTCGGCCAGCTCACGGAACCAGCGTGGCGGTATCTCGAACAGGTTCTTGTGGATGCGGTAGGTCTTGCCGTCCTGCTGGCCGATGACCAGCGACAGCATGTTACCGAAGTCCATACCCCCATCGATGGGCTCATTGGCATCCAGGTAACGCAGCTCGCGCGAGTAGTAGGCTGCCTCGCCACTGGCCGTGCCGTCGGTGTACTTGTGGCGCTCGCTGAACTGTACATAGAAGCGCAGATCCTTGCGCAGGCCCGGGCGCATGCCCAGCACACTCTTCAGGAACTCGTGCAGTTCCAGGGTACCGTTATACAGTCGCTCGATATACTCAGGTGTCAAGATCTCGATGTTCACCAGGCTTGAGGTGTTGATGAAGAACGTCTGGCCCTTGCGCAGCTTCAGCAACGCCCGGTTGTAGTAATCCACCTTCTTGACCAGGCGCTTGACCTTGGCACCGTCGGGCGCCTTCTTGTGGCGCTCATTCACCAGCTGGGTCAGCAGCTCGTTGCGGATGGCGGCCGCCTGGATGATCAGTTCGATGCGGTCGGGGTTCATTTCCCCGGCATAGCGGAAGAACCAGTCAAATTCCCCCTCGTTGACGTCTGGCATGTCGGTGGTGATGGTGATACCCAGGAACAGGTGGCTGCGACCATAGGTGATGGCATCGCCACGCAGGATGGGCATTGCCCGGTTGACCTTGGCCTCCTTGGCATACTTCGCCTCATCAAAGAACAGGTGAATCACGCTCTTACCCGCCAGCAGGCTGGGATTGTCCAGCGAGCCCAGGAACAGCACAGAACCGTTAAAGAAGGAATACACATACCTATAGTCATCGACGATCACGCTGCAGCGGCGTCGCCACTCATCGGGCGGGCGCACACCTTTAATGTAATGCACCCCCTCGATCATGCCCATCAGCTTGAGGCCGTTCTGCACAGCCGGCATGATGTTGTTCGTCAGGTTGCTGTAGGTGTTGGCGACAAAGGCAAACGCCCCGCCCGGCATGTCATACACGCAGCGGTACAGCCGTCGTGCCTGGATGACCGTCGATTTGGCGGTACCACGCCCACAAACCGCCACAAAGACCGTCGTGTCCACCCAGTCGGTGAGCACCTGCAGCGTGTGGCCGAACTTCACGCCGATGTCATCGGTCGCCCTCGCCTTGCTCGCTAAATTCCTCGATGTCATGCAACATGCGTTTCTTGAGGTTGAACTGACTGATGCTGGCATCCTCCTTCACCGATTCGCGCACGAGCTCGGGCACCTCGGGGATGGCGTCGATGAGCTGCTCTACACGGCGGCGGTCGGTAGCCGGCAGACCCAGGTCGCGACGGCTCGTGGTGTAGATAACCGTCTGCTGCTGATTCAGCAGTTCCTCGGGAACACCGGGCGCTTCCTGGTCGAAGCAGCCTCGCAGCTCAGCCGCCAGCTTCATGTAGCGCAGCGCGTTCTTGGCATCTCCCTGGGTAAACAGCAGGTTGGCCCAGTTCTCCAGGCGCTCAGCGTAGAAGTTGCTCCAGGCTCGAGGACGCACATCATCCTGTGCCCAAAAGAAATTCATCGAGTCGGTATAGACCCGACGCGCCATGTAGTCGCTCAAGCCATAAGGTTCACTCTTGAGCAGGCGAATGATGCCGGCTTTGGTGACGACCTTGTTGTTGAACTTGAGGCGGGCGCGAAGTCCTCTCACCAGCTCCATCAATTCATAGTAACGGCGTTCGGCTTCGGGCAGGGCGTCAAGCGAGCCAGTGCTAAGCACCTGCTCGATGAGCGCCATGTCGATGCTGTCGAAGTCGATGCGGGCTAGCGCCTTGCTGTCTTGGTTTGCGGATGCCATCTCTAAACTCTAAACTTTAAACTTTAAACTGCGAGCAAAGCGAGCATAATTACTGGTAGATGGTAAGTTCATCGTCGTCCATCTGGTCTATGAGATTGTCGAATTGGTTACGCCGCTGCACCTTCTGCAGTTCGGCAAAGGCGTCCACATCGCCCTTGGAGGCCGCACTGTGCAGGCTTATCTGCGGCAAGGCTGCCGTCTCGATCACTCCCTGGCGGATGAGTGCCGCCACCGATGTCCCAGGTGTGGCAGCGTCACGCTGGAACATCAGCGACTCGGCACGGTCGAGCTTCAAGGCTGCCGCCATTTGGACAGGACTATAGCCCAGCGCCGCCAGCCGCCTGATCTCCTCAGCCTGGTCCTCGGTCGGGCAGAACAGGTCAGCCGGTAACAGTTCACTCTTCGACATGGATGATGTGGTTAATCTCGCTGATCTGAGCGCTCAGGGCATCGCGCCGTTCCCGCAACTGTATGACCTGTTTGCCCACCTCCGAACGGTCGCACGGATGCGACGACCGGCGGTTGATCTCGTTCCATCGTTGCAGTTGGGCATTTACCTGATCGCGCTCAGCAATCAATTTTTTTTTCGCTTCTCCAGCTCTTCACGCAAGGCGGCACTCTTGGCCTCCCACTTGGCAAGGGCCTCACGGGCTGCCTCGATCTTGGTCTCGTCCTTGGACTTCTCGGCCTCCTTGAGGCGTTTGCGTTGCTTGCTGGTGTTCGCCTGGGCGCTACTATAGCGGCGAGCCAGTTCCAGGTCATCCAGGGTGGCAATGTCCTGGGCTTCCTTCAGGGCACGCAGCTTGGCGCACTTGCCCAGCACTTCGCCGTGTTCCTGGTAATACTCCAGCTCTTCCCACATCTCGCGGTTCGCCAGGTAATTCTCCACACACTCCTCAGCCAGGTGGGCCGTCTCTGCAAGGTCGGCATCATCGGGCATCGCCGCCAGCTTGGCATGGGCATCCTTGTATTTGCCCAGGGCTGTGAACATGTCGCTCACCAGCACCTTCAGCTCATCAGGACAGTCCGGCCGGTCCAGGAACTTGAACTTCTCCCGGAACCGGATCATCTTCTTTACCGTCGGCGACGCCTCAGTTGGTGACGGCTTGGCCTCTGTTGTGTCCGGCTCTTTAGTGGTGTCCGCCCCCTGCGACGCGGTGCGCTTGAGCTGTGACAACTCGGCGGCACTCAACCCCGCCAGCTTGCGCAGCTCCTCGATGAGCGTCACCCTCAAGTCGGCCGTCTCCATGCGGTGCATGAACGTCTTGCGCAACATCAGGTTGTGACCATACTTCAAGTACAAGGCAACACCCGCCGCCCATGGGCGCGGTCCCTTCAGGTAATTGATAATCTCCTTTCTCATGATGTTTATTCTCTTTTGTGAAGGAAGTTAATTTCCTCCACAAAATTACACCCCGGTAATTACCGCCCAAAAGACAAAAAAAGCCGCCCGAAGGCGGCTGGTTCCCTGCAGGAAAGCAGGGCGTTGTATCTCAAGCAGATTACCTGTTTATTTCGGAACCGAAATCCTTTGCATGAAACATTTTCCATTATGATTCTCAACGATCTTGGAAACATTGACCATGTCAATAAGAATCATATAGCAATGATGGAGGCTCAAAACGCTGTCTTGAAGATTCTGGTCTTTTTCCAAGTCAACTACATTAAGACCAGCTCTTCTACAATCGTCTTTCGACAGGTGACGGGAATGCGAATAACTGTTGTTATGGTCCAGGAACGTCTCCTTAATGAGCTTTATGTCCACATCTGGATTCACGTCCTGAATCCACTTTGTAGCAAGAGTCTCAGACCATTTCAAGGCATCACCACACGCCGTCAAGAAAGTGGGATTAAGTTTCCCAATGATACATTGCCACAAACCCAGCGAGGCCGGGTTGCGTTGTACCTCTACAACAGCCCTGTTGAACTCATCAATGACAGCCTGGCAGGCTACACCTCCCCTTTGAGGGTCGATGGGGCCTAACGATGATTGGTTGCCCATGATGATTTCTTTGCATGACATCGCGATCATCGTGCCTGCAGACATGCTGATTTGAGGCACAATCGCGCGAATGTCATTGTTGAACATCGTCTTCAAATAGGTGACGATGCTTTCAGTTGCAGCGATATCACCACCTGGCGTGTGCAGAATCAAATCTAATCCTTTAGTGCGATCCAGCTGATGAACCGCATTCATGAACGCATTCTTATCGTTGTCGTTGATGTCAATATTCGGGGCCTGGTTATATTTCAACCAACCGGAATAGTAGGTAATGACATTCCTTCCGGTGATTTCTGAGACTTGCTTTAAATACTCATGGCGCAATTCGCTCAATTTAACTAGCGGCTCCTTATGAGCATTGACCTGATCTAAAATATCGCTCCAACCTGGCATTATTTAACGCTTAAAATTTGTTCTACATTTGAATAGGTATGAACCTCATATTTCGAGTGGTCATACAAAGAAAACAGCTCAAAAGGGTGTTGCACATCAGTGGAAATACCCTTGTCTAGAGGATCTATACCCATAAACTGGCAGAAACGGTCACTCAATGAGGGTTCCCGATCATCTGTCACTGGCGCATAGTTCTTATTCGTGTTATTCGTGTCCACTACTAAATCAGTTATCCTGTTAATGAAAGGTATTTTGGTGCTGCAAAGATAATGCCATCATTCTAAATATTAAAATAAATACTGCCAAATTTGCCGAAATGGAGTAAAATTACACTTGGAAAGTATTTTCACGTCAGAAATGACAAAAAAGCACAAAAAAACGAGGGGCGCGCCCGTGATGAGCACGCCCCTCCTGGGTAATCCGCTCGAAACAGATACCTTATTACTTCAACTCAACAGTGATCGCTTTTCCGCAATGAGGACAAACAAGCGGGGAAACATCCATGTTTGACGGGTCTTCTGGAGCATCATCGAGGAGCGTCCATGTCGGTACATCAATTGCGGATGCAATGCGCTGCAATGTGGCTGTACTCACACTGTCGCGGTTAATAGTCTGCTTAATGCTTTGCTCTGATAACCCCATCCTGGATGCCAGCTCGGCATAAGTTACCCCCTTGGATTTCAGTATATGTTTGATTCTTTCCATGTTTCTTAATTTTATCGCAAATATACGTTAAATTCCTTTTCGTATAGATTTTTATATACTAATTAATGTTAAAGCGGTAATTTTTTTATACTAAATTATTTGTTTGGTATAAATTTATATATACCTTTGCATCGCTTAACAACATCAAGTGTCGCATTTGCGCCAATTTATTTTTCATGGAAGGGTAGCTTTAGCCCAGTTCCGTTGCTACGAAAAAGCCGCAACCTGGTTACAGGAAGCGGCTTTTTTGTCGGGGTATGTCTGGGACTAAGCCTCGTAGCGGCTCTGCTCAATCCACACGATGGCGTGCTCGCCCTCGGCGGCTTTCTTGAAGGCCTTCAGCGTCAGCAGCGAGCCCTCGCTGCCGGTCCACGTCTTGCCCTCCTTCAGCAGGATGTCGGTGGCGGTGGCTACAGTGGGCGAAGTGCCGCCGCAGCCTACCAGCGTCACAATGGCACCATGGGAGCCTCCGGTAATAGTGGCAATCACAGCCTCACCACTGCTCAGCTGGTAACGGCCGTCGCCGCCATAGGTGACGCTCGTCGAGCCGCCGGTCACGGTGGCCACAGGCTCGCTCAGGGGAAGCGTGCCCTCATAGATGGCAATGTCATCGCCCTTCATCGCCTGGGTCAGCGTCATCTCGTTCATGTTCTGCTCATTGTTGCCCGTGTAGGACGAGGTCAAGCGCATCGGGTTACAAGGAGAACCCAGCATGTCGGTGGCCTTGCCGCTACAGTAGCGCACGAAAGCAATGCAGTTCCTGCCCAACCAGTTGGTCTTGAACTCGCGCACCTCGCGCTCGTTGCCCGGGTGGTTAAACTTCAGCGACGGGGTGTAACCCTCAGCGTCGGGGTCGCCCTCGCTCGCGCTGGTCAGCTCCACAGTGCCGGGAGTCATGTAGATCTCGATGCCATAGGCACCAGGCTTCAGCACCACGTCTTCCTCCACGACCACTCCGGCCTCATTGCGGTTGGGGAAATATGCGATGTCGTCAATGTCAATCAGCACCACGCTGTCACGGGGATTCAGGCCCTTGCCGGGAGCGCCGTTAGGGCGCTTAACATCAGCTTTGATATACATAATCTGATAATTTTAATCATTAAACGTTAAACATTAGCCAAGTTGCTGGGGCGGGAAAGCCGCCCCGGCAGCTTTATCCGGTTAGCCACGGGCAACCTCATAGAACTTGTTGTCGTCGGCCTTCACCAGTTTGATCCACTTGCCCTCGCTCAGCGTCATCGCGGCGGTCAGCACAAAGTTGCCGCCGTTGGCGATGGTCGAGGCATTGGTCGAGCCGTTACCGTAGATGGTGTATACCACACCCTTCACGGCATCGTCCAGGGCGGTGATCGCGGTCGCCTGGGTGTTGGCGTTGGTCACAAAGGTGTCAGCGCCGTCAACGCTCGGAGTCGTGTCGTTGGCGTCAAACTGGAATGCGTCGCTCGACGACGTGCCGCGCTCAATCTCGATGAACTTGCCATCCGAGCGCTTCATCAGCTTGATCCAGTCGCCCTCGCTGGGACTCCAGGCGGCGCTCAGCAACGAGAACTTGCCGCTCTTGGCGATGGTAACACCGGCATCGGTGCTGCCGCACTTCAGCGTGATGACCTTGCCCACCTGGGCGTTCTCGATGTCGGTGATGGATAGCGTCGAGCTGTTGGCTACCGTCAGGATGCTGGTGTGCAGCGTCGCATTGGGCTGCTTGTCGGGCTCAGACTGGACAAAGTAGCTCTCGGGACGATCATACTCGTTACACCAGATCAGTTGCCTGGAGCCGTCCATCTGGCTCTTGTCGGTGTACTTGTAACCCACGGCACGGGCCCAGATCGACTCCTTCCAGTTGCTCCACACCTTGAGGGTCCAGTCCTGCTGCTCGAGCGAGAAGCGGGTCATCTCGCCGCTCAGGTGCTCAAAGCAGTGGATGTTGCCGTCAAGTGTCCAGATCAGGCGGTGATGGTTGTCAGCGTTGGGAACCGACACGATGCGCACGCTGGGGTATTCCTTCACGTACATGATGTCGGCCCTGTAGTCCTGGTTGGTGCCGTAGTGGGCCTCGTTGTACTTGTGGTACCACACGATCATGTGGCTCGGCATGTACAGCACCAGGTTGCCGCTGTCGCGCACCACGGCGGGAATCTGGCTCGTCATCTGGTAGATCTTTTCGCCGATGTTGCCCACGTTCAGCTCGCCGGCTACGAAGGGCTTGATCTGATAGACGGTGTTGCCGTTGTTCACGTCAACAAAGCCGTCAACCTTCTTGCGGATGAACTCATACAGGCCATCAGCGGCCTCCATGGCACGACCGGGAGTGTTCAGGTCGGGATCCTTGCGCACGCCGTTGATGCGGCGCTGCTCACGCTCGTTGTGCAGCTTCTTCGCTGTCTCGGCAAGCAGGTACTCGATGAATGACCACTTGATGGGGTTCGAGCCCTCCATGTTCAGCGAGCCGATCCAGATGCGCTCCAACTCCTTCAGGTTGGTGAACTTGTGGGCAAACATCACGCTGTACATCCTCAGCGTCTCGTTGTCGAATTCGTAGTTGCCCTTCACCACCTGGTCAAAATCGCTGGCGGTGTTGTCGGCCTGAGAGAACTCGCCCAGCCATACGTTCACCAGCGTGGCCAGATCCTGGTAGCCGCTCTCCAACGGGAAGATGCGCTCCAGGCTCGGCAAGGTCATCAGCAGCGACTGCAGGCGGTCCTGCCAGGGCACACGGTAGAACGCGCCCAGGTCGGCCTGCAGCCTCGAGTAGTCGGTGCTCGACGCCATCGGTGCGCTCACCATGATGCCACGGCGGGCAAGCAGCGCGGCACGCGCACGCTGGTTGTAGGCACTCTCCATCGAGTACATTTCGCCCTCAAGGCCGCCCAACTGGCGCTCGTCCTCCAGGTTGAACGCCTGGGCAGAAGCGGCAGCGGTGTGCTGGGCACCCTCACCGGGATCGCGCTCGGCAGCGTCGGTCAGCGCGGTGATGCGCGCCTTCAGCTCCTCGATCTCGCGGGTTTTGGCCTCGATGGTCGCCTGAGCGGTGGCCTTGTCGGCCTGCAAGGCCGTCAGCTCGTGCTGAGCGGTGGCAAGACGGGTGGCATTCTGCGACAGCAGCCCGCGCAAGGTAGCCAGCTGCACATTCTCGGGCTGCTCGCCGCCTTCACCGTTCTCTCCACCCTCACCCTTGAAGTCCTCGGCCAGGGCCTTGGTGAAGCCGGCAAGAAACTCCTCGCTGAAGCCCATCGTCTTCAGCTTCTCCTTCTCCTCGTCGGTCACCGTCTGCGTGCCACGCTCATCCTTGTGCCACTCGCTCAAGCCGAGCAGCGCCAGAATCGTGGCAGCAAATACTTTGAATCTCTTCATTTCGATGATGTTTTTAATTGTTTATAATTCTGTTAATAACTCATGATCCTTGTCTCGTGGGCCGTGGCTCTGCCACGGTCACATCGTCAGGCGAGCGCATTGGCACGGTTTGCCGTGGCACGACCCAGTACCCATGTCACGGCGTCCTGAAGCGTCCCCATCTGGCTGGCGTAGCCCAGCTCCAGAGCCTCAGCGCCCGTGAACACCTCACCGCGGAACAACGGCAGCTCGGGATCATACTCCACATCCAGGTTATCGGCCACACTCCGGGCAAACACCTCATGCAACCGCGCCAGGTGCTCCTTGATGGGGCCTTCGTCGCCGTCATCCTCCAGCGCACGGTACTCGTGGTTCTTCAGGTCCGCACTGTCAGGGTAGATGTCGCGCACGTCGATGCCGTTCTTCTCGAAGTATTTCTTCCAGCTCGACCACGTCACCATCACACCCACGCTACCCACCTCACACAGCGGGGAGGCAACAACGATCCGGTCGGCACTCGTCCCGATCCAGAAGTGCGCGCTGCACATCATCCCGGCAACAAACGTCGCCACCGGCTTCGTCATCTCCTTGATCGTCGTGGCCACCACATCCACGTGGGCAACCATCCCGCCCGGGCCGTTCACCCACAGCACCACACCGCAGATCTTCTCGTTCTGTTCCGCCAGCAGCAGCCACCGCTCCAGCGCAAACGTGTTCCAGCTGTACAGCACGCCCTCAAGCTCGATCACAGCCACGCTCCCATCAGGCAACGTCTCGTCGTCGAGTTCCCAGCGACCCGCCAGGTACGTCGGGTCGGTGGCATAAGCCTTAATCACGCTTTTATAGAGTTGGTTCTCGGCCTGGTCCAGGTGACCCTGCAGCACGCAAGGCAGCAGCAGCGCGCTCAGCGCCTCAAAATCCTTCGGCGTGATAGACCAGGAACCAGTGAAAATTTCCTGTAAATGCTTCATAGGCGTAACTTTTTACCGCAAAGCTACACCTATATTAAAAACAAGGAAAAGACCATGCAGATAATCAGCCCTCCAGGTAGGGGTTGGGCTCAAGACCACGGCTCTCCAGCTGGCACTCATACAGACCGCCTGCGATTGAGTAGGTCAGCGTCATGGGCCAGTCAAGCGAACCGGCAACGCGGTTCTTGCCGTGCTCATCCACATAGATGGCGATTATCCGTGTTGCCGATAGAGCCTGTAGAAGCTCTGTCCGCTCTTGAGACACCTGACCCATCCTGAAGGCTATCAACTTGTGAAACAGACCATCTTCAGCAGTGTCGCTCGGATTTACCGAACCGGGAACAGCATCAAGCTCAACGCCCAAGTCAAGTGAAAGCATGTACGCGCCGCCCTGCAGCACGCCCAGCGACACCACCTGCGTCGCATCAAGAACGCGCAGGCTGTGGGCTCCGCTCACGATAAGATTCTTGTTGTCAATCGCTTTCATATTCTAACTCTTTAATAATCAATCATTCAGCATTTTTACTGCAAAAAAAGGACAAATCGCCCCGTTCGGTAGGTTATTTTCTGTCCCTGGAACGGCTCTTTTTATAACCCCTTTTCACCGTCCGGCGTTGGGCATCGCGCCACCGCTGGTAATTCTTCAGCAACGCGTCCTCGGTGATGCTCTGCAGATCATATCGGCGCATGAACACATACACGCTCTCCACAAACTTGATGCCGCGCAGGTGCTTCGCCTCATCCAGCGTGTCGTGAAGCTCCGCCCACATCATCACCTTCATCCGCTTCTCCAGGATCTTCACCGAAGCTTCCGAAAACCAATTGTACGTCTCCGGAGACTTCCCGCCCTTCTGGTTAGCCTCACGACGATCAGGCAGGCACAACGTCAGGTTACCACGGTCCACGCCGGCCGATTTCGGACGGCGCTCCATCAGGTCATAAAGCGTCACATACAGGTCCGACCCGGGCGGAAAATGAACCGCACCATGGGCCGAATCCCAAAACTTGCCGCGGATGTATTCCGCAACATAGGGCTCTATTTGTATCGTCACTGTCGTCACTCGATGGGAAATTAGAGGCAAAGTTAGAACTATTTCCCCTATTTTTCAACAAAATTAGGTGCTATTTTCCATAACAAGGAAAATAAGCACCGCGAGGGTGGGTTCTTTTTAGTACAAAATTTTTGCAACTTTGCAACTTTGTAGCAACGGCACCTAAACCTTTGAAACTCTGTAACTTTATAACCGTTACACTTTCTTCACCCCCTTCTGTAACCGCATTTTCGTTCTGTAACCCACGCTGCCACCCGCCACTTTTGCCCCCCTACAAGCCTGCTGTTACAACCCCGCGATTTTTTATAACCGTTTGTAACCGCTACTTGTAACTTTTTTGTATCTTTTCAACCTCTTGTTTATCAACACCTTTTGGAAAAAACGAACAGACGTTACAGAGTTACAAATATTTCGGACATAATAATAGGGTGGGGAAGGGGGAGGTGTCGGCCCGCCAGGGCAAAAAAAAGAGCCGGGCGACCCATCAGCCCCCGGCTCGACACAACCAAAAACAAACCAAACCCGAGCAGCGCGGCAAGCACGCTGTCGCCTTCTCTTTAAAGTTACCTATCTCGCTCTTTTAAAGTTACCTTTTTAATTCGCGTTCAAGCATTTCGGCCACCTCCACAGCCTTGGTCACAGCCTCGCTTTCACGATTAGTCACCAATCTGCTGGTTGTGCCAATCTCTCTATAGATGATAGGCAACATCACCTTTGCCACTTCTGCCTTGAACGCAAGCCAGTTGATTTCCATTTCCTTTTTATGATCAGTAGGGGGCGTTAGTGTCTTCGTCATCATCCCACAACGACTGTTCCTCAGGAACCGGTTTCGGCTTCGCATCCTCCCACAACGGAGTGTCATCCTCCACCTTCACCTCGGCGCCCACGCCCTTCAGGTAGATCATGTCCTTGGCAATGCCATCCACCTTCCGAACAATACGGCGGCCCTTGGCGTTACACATCTCCAGCGGATTCAAGTCCTCAACGTAGGGGCACAACGCCACAAATGCCTTCAGCGACTTGGTGAACTTCTGCATCGTGATCTTGTTCACGCCGGCAAACATCTTGTAAGCCAGGAATGCGTCCTCGCGCACAATCTCCTTGTTGATGTTGCCGCTGCTCTCCGAGAAATAGAAATTCGCCCAGTCCTCAAAGTTCGCACCCATGTCGGCCTTCCATTTGCGCTTCACGATGTTACCCATGGGCGGCAGCAGCTTGATGCTCTCGCTCGCCAGCGACAGGTAGAACTGCGTGCACTGCAGGAAGAAATTGATGTCCTGGTTCCACTCCTCATCGGTATAGTCCTGCCCGAACAGGTCCTTGACGAAGTCGTCACGAACGCCTCGGCTCTCCAGATAATCATTCGTCTCCGTCTGGATGTGATAGTAGTCGCCAAACACCATGTACAGCAGTCTCGCGTCAGTCGACGGGTCGAAGTTGTAGGGCACATAGTTCGTTGAGAAAGCCAATTTCGGGCTCTCCTGGAACGGAATGTTATACGACTGCGAGTACTTCGGGTTCACCGTCATCTCGCTCGTGATCAGGTCATAGAACAACCCGATATTCAGGTAGCGGTCACAGTCGTCGATAAACAGCAGGTCAGTGTGACGCGTCACCTGCTCGTTCCAGTGGTTGTTGTCCATCAGCTTGGGATTGCGCCCCGAGAGCTTCACGCTGTTCAGGAAAGTCTTGATTAAGGCAAAAATCAACGACTTGCCGCTCCGGCCGTTGCACTCGCCCTCGTCGTCGATCTTGTTGTCCATGGCATAAGGCGCCCAGGCCCGCGACGGCGACTTGAACCGATGCAGCGTGTAGCCGATAGAGAAAATCTTGTTGATCAGGTTCTGCTTCTGCTCGGCAATCTGGTCGGTGTTCAGGTTCGGGCCCTCGATGTCAAACTTGTGCTCACGCCGGTACTCGGCAGCTTCGTCATCACTCAGGTTCTCCAAGCCCTTCTCCAGTTCTTCGCGCCAATAGATGCGGCTGCTGTTGATGATGTAGTCAAACACCTTCGACTCCCGCGACTCCACCTTGATGTCAAAGTGGGGACCGTTCAAGGTGTCCTCCCTGGTGATGCTGAACAGCGGCGGCAAAAGCTTCACCCGGTGAGGCAGCACGTTCTTCGACCACACGTAATGGTCCAGGTCGGTGCTCGTCCCCCGGTACTCGCGGATGCCCTGGCCCGTCACCTCCATGCTCGACCCCTCAAAGAAGAATATCTGGCTCTTCGCCGTGTAGTTCGTGAAGTCCAGTTCAATCTTCCCCATGTTGTCAAGCACCAGGTCGCTCAGGCGCGTCGTCGTCATCAGCACGTTGCGCAGCTCGCGCGGCAGGAAGTTCTCCTCGGCCCACTGATGGATGAAGTCGCGGATCTCGCTCGTCTTCACCTCGGTCACCACATTGCCCACGATGCGCACATACTGCGACGTGCCGGCCATACGGTCATGCAGCTTGTGGAAGCCGTTCAGCCGCAGGAAATACAACAGGCACACCGAGTCTACGGTGTATTCCTTGGCGCCCGTCTTGCCGTTCACCTTCTCCGTCCAGAACTTGGCCGGCAAGGCAACGGCCGTCAGGTTCTTGAAATCCTTGTACTCGTGGCGCAGCTCAATCCAGTCACGGAAGTCCTTGCGGGGCTTGCCTCGTCGGTCACGGTACTGGCCAATCCATTCCGGCAGCCACACCGTGTGGATGTCCAGAAAACGCAACGCCAGCTCAGTGCCCTTGGCGCGACCTGTCGCATCGATGTCGGGGATGTTGTACAGCACCTCCACATATTTCATGATCTCACGATACTCGTCGTCGCTCAGCTTGTACGTCTCCGAGTTGAACCAGATCGGGAAATAGCCCAGCGAACGCACGCAGATCGCGTCACGCTCCCCCGAGCAGATGAACGCCTCGGGCAGCTTCTTCTCGCGGTAAGGCTTGTCCTCGTTCACCGGGTCGCTTTCCCACAACTTGCGCTCGCTCGCGTTGTAGTCCGTCCACCGCTGCCGCAGCTCGCTCAGGCCGTTGATGTAGTCCTTGGGCTTCACGCCGGGAGGCGTGTAGCTGAAGCGGAACTCCTTCTTGGGGTTCAACGGTTCATAGATCTTATAGAAGATGACATCAGGCTTGCCGTCCTTGCCTTTCTCAACCAGGCATTCGCGCATGAAGATGGGGTAGGTGTCAGTCGAGTGCTTCTTCTTCAGCACGCGGTTCTTGACAGGCAAGCTCACCCATTTGGCCAGATACCAGTGCAGCGCCTTCATGTGCTCTGCCTTGACACGAGGACCCATCACCGCCAGTTGCTCGGCAGTGAAATCCTGCGAGAGCTCGTAATAGCGTTTCCCCTCGAGCTCGTCCTGGTTGGCTACGCGTTCGCTGAACTCCGGGCAGTTGACCGATTTGTCGAGTTCGTCTGTTACATTAAAGATGCCCGCCAGCTTGATGATGGCCTCGCTGAAGCGCAGACCGTCCATCTCCATGCACACCTCGATGGGGTCATGTTCCCTCGCATCATCACCAAAGTCGATGAATTTCCAGACACCGTTCTTCCCCTTGCGCAGCATGGCAGATGCGTCGTCCTCGCTCTCGCGGGCTTTGAACTTGTTTTTGGTGCCAGCCACCTCCCTGGCTTGAGGGAAGTAGTATAAGAGAATATCAAGGCCGTCACCAGTGGCCTCGTATAGCATCCTTGGCGTGATCATAACGAGTCGGTTCGATTAGGTTGGTTGTATCAGGTTGTTTGAAAGGATCAACAAAGAAACGTACAAAGCACAGCGCACCAAAAGACCATTACCCCCCCCCATTTTCAGCAAAAATGTGCAGCATATTATACTCAATGCCGTAACCGAGGGAGACAAGCCTCCGCTCCATGAGCTTCGACCTCATGGATGGATCGTCCGGCATGTAGCAATATTCATTGCGACCGTCGAATCGATAGCCTTTCTTTTTCATGCGGTACCGCAGGCCATAAATCTTCCGTTTCCGTTTTTTGTCGATGTTCATATCGCCTTCAGTTCCAGTTTTGCACCAAAGAAAGTTGAAGCCGCTTCGCAAATGCGCCCAGGTGCTTCAAGACAAAAATACTTGCCTTCTTTATAAAAGCGGATAAGGCAATGGTTGATACCATTTGTGACAGAAACGTTTTTGACTTCCTGCACATCGCCGCCGCATGCCTCGATAGCATTGATCAAGCAGTCGCGAAATCGATTATCCGTCGTATTAAAGAACATGAAAGATGCGGCCCAGTCGTTCTCAATCTGGACAATCTTGACCAGAACATCGCCGTGTTGATTATTTATTAGGTAGATTTCCATAATGCGAAAAACAAAAACCGGTAGCTGCCATCCTTTCGCCCAGTAATGGCAGCCACCGGCAAAGATTAAAAGACGGAATAGTTTGCGATACTATTGATTGCTGATTTGTGCAGCTTGGGAATTCTGCATTTCCCTGAACGCCAATTGCTGAATGTCACAAAGTCAATCATACAGACCTCAAGTATCCTGTTGACAACTGAACGATATTCGCCGTAGGGTACACTGTTAAGATAGTCCCTAAGCCTTTCGCCATCTTGAAGCGCCTGCTCAGCAGCTTGCGATTTTTTTACCTTATCTCCTTGCATATATTACTTATTTGTTGTAATTTTACGGCACAAAATTAGAATTATTTTCCATAGTAGGGTAAATAATTCCTGTTAAAAAATATTAACCGATCAATTTAAATTTATGTCACTATGGCTAATTTCCTGTTAATCCGCACGTTGTGCGAGGAACGCAAAATTACGATGCGCGAGTTGGCGCGGCGAATTGGCCGCGATGAGTCAACCATCCAGTCTGCTATCAGACGTGGAACAACCAACACAAAGACTATCGAAAAAATAGCCGAAGTGTTAGATGTACCCGTAGGTTATTTCTTCGACTCTAAACCTAAAGGTGATGCAAGACCGATGTCTTTGCCGGAAAACGAGGAGACTATTAATTACCTCAAGCAGATTCTGGAAGAGAAGGAGCGGACCATCAAAATCCTGATGGCGAAGCAAGGTCTGTAAGACGTTGACCGGACGATGTCGGCACAAAACCGGCACAAAAATAAGATAAGAGGTTAAGGGCCAACTCTCCCGTGAGTCCCGGAGGTACCACATCAAAAACACGAAGCGACCGACTGCCCGCGCAGCCGGCCGCTTTTCTTTTGGATGTAGGGAAAAATATGCATGATTGTGATGAAAATAGAAAAATCTTTACTACCTTTGGGGCGATACCTTTAATCAATGATTCAATTAACCGTTATTTATTTCTAAACATTTTGATTATGAAACAATTTATCACATCCACAATCCTCTTGCTGGCACTCCTGTTGCCCGCACTCGCCACGGCCCACGACTTCGAGGTCGATGGCATCTATTACAACATCAACGGCAATGAGGCTACCGTGACTTTTAGAAGTCGCAATTATCCTTATTATCCTTTTTCCGGTGGGTATGCAGGCTCTGTCGTCATCCCAGCCACCGTTACCTACAATGGAACCACCTACCCGGTAACTTCTATCGGTGAAATGACGTTCTTTAACTGCTCTGGGCTGGCCAGCGTCGACATCCCCAACTCGGTAACTTCTATCGGTCGCTCGGTGTTCTATAACTGCACTGGACTGACCAGCGTCGTCATCCCCAACTCGGTAACTTCTATCGGTCAAGAGGCGTTCTATAACTGCACTGGTCTGACCAGCATCGACATCCCCAACTCGGTAACAGCAATCGGTGCCTGGGCGTTCGATAATACTGCATGGTACGATAACCAGCCTGACGGATTGGTCTATGCCGGCATGGTCGCTTATAAGTATAAAGGCACGATGCCAAGCGGAACGAAC
>JBGUKK010000144.1:0-7192 GCA_045114435.1 Sodaliphilus sp. | reverse complement strand
TGATGCCAATAAAACCGAAGTCGCCTTCTACCTTTACATACTCATGTGACTCGCTGTAATAGAGTCCGTCGATAATCTTACTCATTGCTGTTATAAATAATTAATTAGTTAATATTGTTTTCTTATAAAAATGATATCCTTAATGTAATGCCCTAAATCCTGAAGCCTTATTTCTTATAATTCGGGGTATAGAAGCGTTTCTTCACCACAGTGGCGGGGAACACTTTCTTGCGGATGCGCACGCTCAACGTGTTGCCCAGGGCACCAACGGCACGGTCAACAAGGGCAAAGGCCACGCTCTTGTCCAGCGTGATGCTGTGATAGCCCGTGGTGATGTAACCGACCACGTTCTCGCCGTCGAGCACCTCATAGCCGTGGCGGGGAATGGCCTTGCCTTCAAGTTCCAGACCAACGAGCTTCTTGGGGGTGCCTTCGGCCTTCTGCTGAGCGCAGGCGTCACGGCCGATGAATCCGCCTTCCTTGTCAAGCTTAACAAACATACCAAAGGTGGCTGCGATGGGCGAAATCTCGGCGGTCAGCTCGTCGCCATACAGGGGCAGACCGGCCTCAAAACGCAGGGTGTCGCGGCAACCCAGACCGCAGGGCTGTACGCCGGCTTCCATCAGCATATCCCACATCTTGCAGATGATGGCGGGAGCGGCATATACCTCAAAGCCGTCCTCGCCGGTGTAACCGGTGCGGCTCACGATGATGGTCTTGCCGTCATATTGCAGTTTCTTGAACGTGTAGAACGTCAGGTCAGTAGTGTCGATGTTCAGCACTGCAGCCATCGTCTTCTCGGCATCGGGACCCTGAACGGCAATCTGGCCGTAGAGTTCGCTCTGGTGGTCTACCTTCACGTCGAAGTTCTTGGCCTGCTCCATGATCCATGCCACGTCCTTGTCGATGTTGGCAGCGTTGATGACCAGGAAATAGTCGTTGTCGTCAACACGGTACACCAGCAGGTCATCTACAGTGCCGCCGTCGGGGTACAGCATCATGCCATACAGAATCTGGCCAGCCTTGATGGCGGTGATGTCATTGGTGAAGATGTAGTTGGTGAACTTGGCGGCATCGGGACCGGTGATCTCCACCTCGCCCATGTGAGATACGTCAAAAACACCTACCTTCTGGCGAACAGCGTTGTGCTCGGTTGTGATGTCTACATACTGGATGGGCATGTCGTAACCTGCGAAGGGGGACATGAGAGCGCCTTGCGCCACGTGCCTGTCATGCAGACAGGTAACTTTGATTTCTTCTGTCACGGTTTAAAATGGTTTTAAATTGGTTAATATTGTAAGTTCTAAGTATTTATACTGATGGCTGATTGTTGATAGCTAACAGCTTAATCAGCTGTTCGTTTGTTAAGTTGAGCACCCATTGGCCTGCATCGCAGCCCTCAAGGGCCTTGTCAAGATCGACGGGGTCGAGCCTCACACCACGCAGCTTGTCGAGCAGCACCCCACGCACATCGTTGCACAATGGCAGAAAATCGCCCGTCAACTGCAGGTCGTGAACCACGCCGTGCTTGAGCTCCACGTTGGCATGGATACTGCCCACACCCTCGATGCGACCGCCACATTCCACCTCATGCCGTGGGTCGTTGCCCCACAGGAATGATGGATCCAGATAGGGTAGGGTGAGCCGCTCGATCTCGGATACATCATCGGCTGTGAGATGGAGCTCGCTGTCACACATGGCCTGGCGCACATGGCATTTGAAGGCCTCAATGTCCATCGTCAAGTGCTCGCTCAGCGTCGTGATGTGGCTGCGAACCGACTCCACACCTTTGCTTGTCAGCTTCTCTCGCGATGGGGTGATGGCGTTCAACATGTGCGCCATGTTGGTGGAATACAGCATCGTGCCATGCACAATGCTGCGACCCGGGACGTGATAGAAGGCGTTGCCGCTCACCTTGCGACCGTCGATAAGCACGTCGTTGCGATCACTGGCAATGGCGTTCAGCCCCAATCCCCTCAACATCTCGGCCACAGCGCTGGTGTAGCGCGTGAAGGTCATCTGCACCTCGTCGCTGCGAGTGATGTAGCTGAACATGATGTTATCCAGGTCGGCATACACGCAACCGCCACCACTGCGGCGACGGTAGAAGGCGATGCCGTGCTCTCGACAATAGTCAACGTTCACCTCGCTGGCAATCAGCTGGTTGCGACCGAAGATGACCGTCGGCTCCACTTGCCACATGAAGAAGATGTCTTCCTCTCCAATGATGCGTGCGGCATACTCCTCCATTGCCAAGTAGAACGGAAGAATGCGTGTCGCATTGTCAGGCAGACTCAGGTATTTCATCACGTCTTTCTAAACTTCCCACAAAAGTAAGCCAAATTCCCCACATTATAAAATAATAACTCAAAATAATTATTAAAACCCATGTAAAAAGGGCCATCGCTCACTCGCGACAGCCCCCTTGAGGTCATGTGATCAAAAAAACTCGCGCGACAGCTTTGTCCCAGTGACAGCCTTGTCGGCACCTCTTGTCCCGGTTACAGCCTTGTCGGCACCACTTGTCCCGTGGGCAGCGGCTCCGCCGCTGTCATTGCTCAATAGCACTTGATGCGGTACATGAAGCCCAGCTCCACGCGGTTGGTGTTGTAGTCCTCAAGGCCGCACGGCTTGTTGAAGTCATACTTGTGACCCAGGTAAGCGAGAAACACGCGGAAGTCCAGTTTCTTGGGCATCGGCCAGTACTCCATGCTAGCGAGATAGCCGATGGACTTGCGGTAGTTGTGCAGGTCCTTAATTTTAGCGATGCTTGTGGTCTCGTAGGTGCCCTTGAGCATCAGGTTCCACTTGGGAGCGAACTGCCAGTTCATCTTGGCGATGAAGGTGTGGCTATGCACCTTGCCCAGGTGGGTTGAACCAGGGGCAATCATGTGTTGCAGGTCGGTTGTGGCATAGTGCAGGCGGTCCACGTCGTCCCACTCGCCGAAGTAGTCAAAGTACAGCTGATAATTGGGCAGGTTCAACCGCTGGCCCAGGGTGACCATGCGGGAGTACTTGTGCTTGGCTTGGGTCTGGATACCCCATGCCCAGCGGGTCTGCAGCTGGTCGTGAAGGAAGTTGCCGTTCCAGTTCAGGATGTAGGTGAACGGGGCACGGCTGCGGCTCAGTTTCTCGGGCTGATGCAGGTCGCTGGTGACAATCTGCGGAGAGTCGCCCAGGTCCTCGGTGAACGTGCCGTTATAGCTGTTGGTGATCTGGAATGCAACTTCCTGGCTGGGAATGGGGCGGTAGCTTACCATCGCGCCAGCCATGAAGATGTCCATCATGTCGATCAGGTCGCTATAGCGGTAGATTTCCATGGGGTTCTGGTCATACTCAAAGCCGCCCCAGATCTGGCATAACTTTCCGGCGGCGATATCTACCTTGCTGCTGGGGCGATAGCCCACCATCATGATGTCGGTGGCTTTGGCAAAACGGTCCAGACCCTTGGCGGTCTGGTTGCTGTTGAAGCGGTGGCGGATGCGGTAGAAGACCTTGGGGGTGATGTCGCCCTTGATGTCGAGACGCAGGTCGCGGCAGATGAACTTGCTGTCCCATTCGCCATGATTGGCGTCCTCGGCCATTAGGCTCGAGGCGAAGTTGATGTGGAAGTTAAAGGCGTCGGTCTTCTTTTCCAGATTGAAGATGCGCTCGGCAAGCGACTCGGTGTCGGGGTCCTCGGCTCCACCCATGCGGGTGTTGTTGCCTTGTGCCATGGCATTGATGCCCAGCAGGGTAGCCAACAGGGCAAATAGCATAGATTTTCTCTTCATTTGTAGTTTTCGTGATGTGGTTTTTAAAATTGCCTGCAAAGGTACTGCAAGTCATGCACACAGCCAAATTTTGGTAAGCCGAAGTTGAGCTTTTTCTCGTCAATGACGCAGCTGGCCACCATGCGCCTGCTGTCGCATTGTGGCGCGCCTTCCGAACCGATTCCCACCCTCCTTGGTGCAAAATCAAAAAAAATAACTAATTTTGCACCACCTAAAAGTCAATAATATTGAGAAAAAATGCCTAACAACAGCCGAGAAAAGAAACTGGAGGCCTTTGGACGCCTGCTCGACATCCTGGACGAGCTGCGCGTGAAGTGCCCGTGGGACCGCAAGCAGACCAACGAGAGCCTGCGACCCAACACCATCGAGGAAACCATGGAACTTGCCGATGCCATCATGGGCGAGGACGACGATAAAATCCGCAAGGAACTGGGCGACGTGCTGCTCCACATCGTCTTTTATGCCAAGATCGGGGACGAGAAGGGCAAGTTTGACATCGCCGACGTGTGTGACGCGCTGTGCGAGAAGTTGGTTTTCCGTCATCCGCATGTCTTCGGTGAGGAGAAGGCCGACACCGCTGCCCAAGTGCTCCAGAATTGGGAATTGCTCAAGATGAAGGAGAAAGATGGTAACAAGATGGTGCTCAGCGGAGTGCCCCGTAGCCTGCCGGCACTCATCAAGGCCGAGCGAGTCCAGGAGAAGGCCGCCAATGTGGGCTTCGACTGGCAGCAGCGCGAGGACGTCTGGGACAAGGTGCGCGAGGAATTCAATGAGGTGGAAACGGAATTGAAGGGAAACAGTGAGGTGGACCGTGAAAAGGAGTTCGGAGACCTGTTCTTCTCGCTGGTCAATGCGTCGAGACTCTATGGCGTGCGCCCCGACAATGCACTCGAGCGAACCAACCGCAAATTCATCGCCCGGTTCAACTACATTGAGCAGAAGGCCAACGAGCAGGGACGCCACGTCAATGAACTCACCCTGGCCGAGATGGATGAACTCTGGAATGAGGCTAAAGGGTTGAAATTGGGAGAATAAAGCCTAAAGAAATACTTTAAACCAAGAGCTGTTAACTATTGAGTAATGAGAGTTTGCGTCACCGAGAAACCAAGCGTTGCGCGTGACATTGCCCGCCTGCTGGGTGCCGACGACCGGCACGATGGCTACTTCGAGGGCAATGGCTACCAGGTGACGTGGACTTTCGGCCACCTGTGTGAACTCAAGGAGCCTAACGACTACATCGACCAGTGGAAAAGATGGAGCCTCGGGCAGCTTCCTATGATACCGCAACGGTTTGGTATCAAGCTAAAAGATGATGAGGGTATCAAGAAACAGTTTAATGTTATCAAGGCCTTGATCGCTGCAGCCGATGAGGTCATCAATTGCGGTGATGCTGGCCAAGAGGGGGAACTCATCCAGCGCTGGGTCTATCAGAAAGCAGGATGCGACAAGCCTGTCAAGCGCTTGTGGATTTCGTCGCTGACCGACGAGAGCATTCGCAAGGGATTCAATGGGCTGAAGGATGCCGGGGAATTTGATAACCTGTATTTTGCGGGTCTGTCACGCGCCATTGGCGACTGGATCCTGGGAATGAATGCCACGCGTCTTTATACCTTGAAATACTCGCGTTCGCGCGATGTGCTGTCGGTGGGACGTGTGCAGACACCCACGCTTGCCATGATTGTTGCACGCCATCGCGAAATCGAGAATTTTGTCCCTGAGAACTACTGGGAGCTCAAGACCAAGTACAGGGGGGTGACGTTCAACAGCACGCGCGGTCGCTTCAAGAGCGAGGACGAGGCAGGTGATATCGTTGAGCAGATCAAGCGGTTGCCCCTTGAGGTGACCTCGGTTGAGACCAAGAAGGGCCGAGAGGCACCACCGCGTCTGTTCGACTTGACGAGCCTACAGGTGGAGTGCAACAAGAAGTTTGCCATGTCGGCCGACGAGGCCCTCAAGACAATCCAGTCGCTCTATGAGAAAAAGGCGACTACCTATCCCCGCGTGGACACCACCTTCTTGAGCGATGACATCTATCCGCAGGTTCCCGATATCCTCCAGGCCATGGTGCCCTACGCCAGCCTCACCGATCCACTGCTGGCGCTGAACAAGTTGCCCAAGAGCAAAAAGGTCTTTGACAACAGCAAGGTGACGGATCACCATGCCATTATTCCCACCAATGTCAACCCGGCGACTGTGGCGATGACGCCCGACGAGAAACGGGTTTATCACTTGATTGCCATGCGCTTTATCGCGGCGTTTTATCCTGATTGTGAATTCAACACGACGACGGTGATGGCACGGGTGGGTGAATACGGCTTCAAGGCTACTGGCAAGGAAATCCTCAAGCCGGGGTGGCGGGAACTCTTCAATAAGCCTGGAGACAAGAATGCTGAGGATGAGGCCAAGGAAAAGGCTGAGGAAGAGGATAATGGCGTGATGCCGCATTTCGAGAAAGGGGAGAGTGGGCCGCATGAGCCGTCAGTGCTCAAGCGCACCACGCAACCTCCTAAGCCTTATACCGAGGGAACCCTGCTGCGAGCAATGGAGACGGCCGGCAAGACGGTCGACGACGATGAGCTGCGTGATGCGATGAAGGAGAACGGCATAGGACGGCCATCAACGCGTGCGGCCATCATCGAGACACTGTTCAAGCGCCGCTACATCCGCAAGGAGCGCAAGAGCATTGCTCCCACGCTGGCTGGGATACAGCTGATAGACACAATACATGAACCTTTACTTAAGAGTGCATCGCTCACTGGGTTGTGGGAGAAAAAGTTGAGAGAAATTGAACGTGGCGAGTACAGCGCCGCGCAGTTCATCGATGAACTCAAGAAGATGATGGCTGAAATCGTCCTTAATGTGCTCCGTGACAACAGTAGCGGCAGTATCGCGGTCGAGCAGGGAAAGCCTGCAAGGCCCAAGGCGCCGGCTGCATCGGGAGGAGAAAAAAAACCAAGGAAGCCGCGAGCTGCGCGCGTCAAGCGCTTCGAGGACATTCCGTGTCCCGTCTGTGGCAAGGGCCATCTGATGAAAGGAAACAATGCCTTCGGTTGCAGTGAGTACAAAAACGGCTGCCACACGGTGTTGTCGTTTGACGAGTATCCTGCCGATCTGTCCCCCGCCAAGCTTGCAAGTCGGGTAAAAAAGAATTTCAACAAAAAGTAGACCCTTATATAATAATGAGTGAGGTGTTTCAATATGTCCTGGTGGGGCTGATCGTGGCAGCGGCGGTGATCGCTGCCGTGAGGACGGTGGTGAGGACTGTCAATGACAAGAAAACAGCGCTAACTGCTTGTGCTGGCTGTAAATTAAAGGACTTCTGCGAGAAGCCTGAGAAAAATTCTGCAAAAAAATGTGCCGATAAAGTTGCACAGGTCAAAAAGTCGCAGTAAATTTGCACCGCAAATCACAAAAGGTCG
>JBGUKK010000143.1:0-13080 GCA_045114435.1 Sodaliphilus sp. | reverse complement strand
TCATTAGATTAAACTCTTGATGCGATTGATACACTGACGCAAGTACTTATAGACGGCGCCCACGCTCATGTCAAGGCGTGTGGCGATTTCCTGGAAGGTCAACTCCTCGTCAAAACGCAGGCGGAAGATGGTGCGTTGCGGCTCCTCGATTTGGCCATCGACGATGGCATTAATCTGGTCAAGGTCGGCCAGCACTTCCTCGATAGGGCGAGTGTCATCCGCCTCGTCCAGTGGATGGAGGTGCTTAAAGCGCTCACGCAACTGCATTTTCCTGATGTGGTTGATGCAGCCGTTGCGCACGGCACTCATCAAGTAGGCCTCAGTCTTGCTGCCCGTCATCTGGTACCTGTTCTCCAGTAGGCGGGCAAACACGTCCTGGACCACGTCTTGGGCCTCGGCATCATCGTGCAGCAAGGTCCTGGCCAGATGTGTCATCTTGCCGTAATGTTGCCTGAACAGGCCCTCAAGTATGCTCTTGTCATTAATGTCAGTGTCTTCTGTCTATATCAATGACACATGAAGGGTACGTTTTTTCACACTCACGTGAGACTTTTTTCGAAAAACAACGATTTCACGACAAAAGTATTGAAATTCTAATGGCCTGACAATACACAATGGGGTAATTTGTCGTTAGCATAAGCGACTAAATGACGGTTGTCAAAAATGACAACCGAAATCTACTGTCGATTACACCTGCTTACAGGAGCTTGCACATCAGCTGTGTTGTATATGTTTGAGAAACAGATGGCTATTGTTTATGTTTCTGTAATATGCTGTAATAAAATCAAGCCTGTAGGGATCACTAGAAGAGATCGTAATCGCTGAGAAATCAGTCGGTTGCGTTTCTTTTTTGTGTTGTTGATGGCTTTATGGAGTGAGAGGTCATTTGTGTTTTGGTTTTTTGGGCGTTCTTTTTGTTTCTTGATGTTGTTCTTTGTGGCCCAGCGCTTTGATACTGCCGAATCGGGCGTCCTTGAATTGTATTGCTCGCATGAATGGAAGGATTTGATATACGGATGTCATGGTGAGAGACATACCGCTGGTCGATAGCGGTGAGATAGGCTTTTTTGAGACCGATTATTGGATCATGGGTCAGGACTGGCAGGATTTGTCAGTAAGTGATATTCCGCAACTTCCCTCTGTAATATTACGAACAAAATGTGGTTGTCAAAAATAACATCCGACCTGGTTTTCCCTTTGCCGCTTTTTTCAAAAAAGGATTGAAAAATTGCCTGTAAAGCCGGTCTTCGGGGGCTTTACAGGCAATTCCTGTGGGGATGTGCAACGGCCTTAGTGTTGTTGTCCGAGTCTCTTGAGCAGGCTGGCGGCACGTTTCATCAGTTCGTCATTGCTGCCGTGTTCTTTCAGCGCGTTCAGTTCGGTGATGGCGCTGTCCTTATCGCCCATCTTGAGGTAGGCGAGGGCTTTGTACCAGTGGGTGCAGTCGCTGTAGTTGCCGGTGGTCATGATGATCTCATCACCGTCGTCGGCGCCTTTATCGGCATGCTTGGCTGTCGGCCATGGGATGTTGTCGATATTGTGGACCAGGGCCGTCATGTCCGTGCGCCTGCCGCTCTTGAGTTGCTGCCTGATGGACTTGAACTCCTCAGGCTCGCTGTCAAATGACTTGTTGTACTCATCGGCGATGCTTGCCAGTGTGGGTTTGGCGGGTTTGACGGTTTTTGTATTCTTGATGTCGACGTTCTCGGTGGTGATCTCCTCCTCGAGCGATGGCTCTGTTGAGGGGCGCAGGGCGTAGAAACCAATGGCCACGAGAGCTGCCGCAGCGATGCCCGTAGCCCATCTCATGAACAGGGGAAACATGGGTTTTCTCGGCGTTCCCTTCTTCTTGACTTTCTCGCCATCATTGCCCTGAGTGGCGGTGATGAACTCGTCCCTGCTCATCCGCTTGATGGCGTCGAGCTGTGCCTGACCTTCTTGTCTCATCCCTTCGCTGGCGATACCCGTGGCGAGCATGGCGGTTGCTACCAGTCGCTCGCGCAGCTCCAGGTCGCTGTCCACTTCTTGTTCAAAGGCAGCCTTCTCTTGCTCGTCCATCATCCCTCGCATGTAGCGGTCGATGCGCTCGTCATAGTGGATATGTCTCTCTTCTATCTTCATGATCTCATTCTTTTTAAAGTCTCTTCCATAGCGGCTTTCACCTTGGTCATGCAATGACTCTTCTTGGTCTTGGCGACGTCGTCACTCTTGTACTTCATCTGTTCGGCAATCTCCTTCATTTTCTTGTTTTCCCAATAGAAGAGCCGCAGGATGGTCTTGCAAGGTTCCATCATCTTGTCAATGACCTGCTGCATGGCTTGCACCATGAGTGCCGCTTGGTTGTCCTCTTCGTCCTGCCACCGCTGGATGGCATCACGGGCTATGGCAAGATCCACAGGATGCACCACATCGTCATCATCGTCTCCGACATTGATGGGAGCCGAGGGGACCTTGGATTGCTTCCTTAACGACGCTAACCCGACTCGCTCGAGAATGCTGATGGCATAGGTCTTCAAGTTACAGGAGAGTTCAGTCAGGCTCCCCGACTGGACGTTGTTAAACAGCACCAGCATGGCCTCTTGGGTCAAGTCCTCGAGAGACAGCCCGGAGTTGCCGAATCGCCGGCGGGCATATTGCAGCACTGCCTCACGCACCTCCTCGAGGAAACGGCTATCGGTAGGAAATGGAATTGTAGGCATTATCGATTTTTTTAAAGTCAACTGCAAAAATAGTGCAAAATCCCAATATATGTTTCATTGACCATATATTAGTTAGCGACATGCAAGAACAAACGCTTTGGAGCGATCATTGCACCTCTCTGTCTCTTGATGTCAAAGAATGGCAAAAGGTAAACGCTCATCATGAAGAAAATGGCAATGCTGCCGGCGCCATCGGCCTCGGTTATGGTGATTTTCTCGCAACCACCAGTGAGATTTCTCCCTCATGGTTCTCTCGCAATGGGAATTTTGGTATACCTTTGCATGAAAACGATTGAAACAATTGAAACAATGATACTGATGAAGAGACTTTGGCTACTGACGGCGTTAATCGTGCTGGGCCTGGCCCAGGCTGGCGCCTGCACGAGTATCCTCGTGGGCAAGAAGGCGAGTGTTGACGGCTCGGTGATGTGTACCTACAATATAGACTCCTGGGGAGCATGCCACAAGATGTACCGCTATGAGGCTGGCACGCATCCTGCCGGCACGATTAGAAAGATCTATGATCGCGACTCGCGCGTCTATCACGGTCAGATTCCCGAGGCACCGGTGACCTATCTGGTCACGGGCAACATCAACGAGTGGCAGGTGGCCATCGGTGAGACAACCTTTGAGGGCCGTGAAGAACTGATTGACAACAAGGGCACCATCGACTACGGGTCGCTCATGGACCTGGGGCTGCAACGGGCGCGCACGGCGCGTGAGGCCATCACAGTGATGACCACTCTGGCCGAGGAATACGGCTTCTGCAGCTCGGGTGAGTCGTTCACGGTGTGCGATCCTGACGAGGCCTGGGTGCTGGAGATGTCGGGCTGTGGTCCTGGCAGCAAGAGCGTGGTGTGGATTGCGGTGCGTGTGCCTGATGACGCCGTGATGGCGCATGCCAACCAGAGCCGCATCCGCCGGGTGGACCTGACCGACACGGCCAATGTGATGATCTCGCCCAACTGCATCAGTTTTGCACGCAAGCGCGGCTATTTCAAGGGCCTCGACAGCGAGTTCAGCTTCTGTGACGCCTACAACCCACCCACCTTCGGCGGGCGGCGCTTGGGCGACTCCCGCGTGTGGGCCATCTACCGTCGCCTGACCACGGGCATGGACCGCTACCTGCCCTATGTCGAGGGTGTGAAGCCCATGCGAGAGGTTGAGCCGTTGCCCATGTGGATCATCCCCGACAAGAAGGTCAGCTTGGGTGACGTGATAGGATGCCTGCAGGACCGATTCGAGAACACACCGTTTGATAATGTCGATGATCCCAGCGCGGGCGTCTATGACAGCCCGTTCCGTCCCCAGCCGTTGCGCTACGATGACGACGGCACGGCCATGTTCAACGAGCGCTCGGTGGCGACAGCCCACACGGCCTTCACATGGGTGTGCCAGCTGCGCGGTTTCTTGCCGCGTGAGGTGGGTGGCGTCATCTGGTGGGGTAACGATGACAGCGGCATGGTGGCTTACACGCCCGTCTATTGCTGCGCCGACCGCGTGCCGCACTGCTACAACGACCCCAAGGCCGATGCCTACACCTTCAGTGAAGAGAGTGCCTATTGGGTGTGTAACTGGGTGAGCAATATGGTCTATCCGCGCTGGAGCCTGCTCTATCCCGAACTGAAGCAGGTGCGCGACTCGTTGCAGAACAGCTATTTCGCGCGGCAAGCCGAGGTTGAGGCTCGCGCCATGGAATTGATGCAGAGCGACCGTGAAGCGGCCATCACTCACTTGACCGATTACAGTTGTGAGGTGGGTGACCAGATGGTGAAACGATGGCGACAGATGGCCTACCACATGATTGTGAAGTATAACGACGGCGTCGTCCGTCAGGAGGAGAATGGCCGATACCTGCGCAACTCCAGCGGCTTCCGCCCCAAGCTCAGCCGTCCCGGCATGAGCAAGAAAGCGCGCCGCCGCATTCATGAGTCCACCGGCACTCGCTACGAGGTGCCGCCGACCGACAAACTCGACACCTCCTACATGTGACTTAAATGTCGCAAGTTGTCAACTTGCTCACAAGTGATTCAGGGTTCTTGCTTTCTTCTCTTTAGTGGCGTCCGCATTGAAGTCGAGCTAGAGAACCTTGATGGATCGGCATCAGCCCAAGCGTGTAAGGCCCATACATATACAGAAAAACGTGACAGGAGAATGGGATTCTCTCGTCACGCTATTTCATTTATCACGATGGATGACTACTTCTTGCGGTGGGCGATGAGGTACTGGCCAATCTGGACCGCGTTCAAGGCGGCACCTTTCTTGATCTGGTCGCCACAGAGCCAGAAGGTGAGGCCGTTGTCGCTGCTGGTGTCCTCACGGATGCGGCCCACATAGACGGGATCCTTGCCCGAGCAGTCGATGGGCATGGGGTAGCGGTTATTGCGCGGATCGTCCACCACGACAATACCGGGAGCCAGTTGCAGGGCGGCGCGGGCCTCCTCGGGGGTGATGGGTTTCTCGCACTCGATCCACACGGCCTCGCTATGGGCGCGCATGACGGGCACGCGCACGCAGGTGGCGCTCACGCGGATGTCGCTGTGCATGATTTTGCAAGTCTCCTTCACCATCTTCATCTCCTCGCGCGTGTAATCGTTATCCTGGAAGATGTCGATGTGGGGGATGACGTTGTAGGCCAGCTCGTGCTGGAAGTGGCGCACGGTCAGTTCCTCCTTGCCCACGGCGATCTCGCTGGTCTGCAAGGCGAGTTCGTACATCGCCTCCATGCCGGCGCCGCTGGCGGCCTGATAAGTCGCTACTTGCACATTCTTGATGTGAGACAGGTCGTCGAGTGGCTTGAGAGCCACAACCATGATGATGGTCGAGCAGTTGGGGTTGGCGATGATGTTGCGCGGAGTGTTCAGCGCGTCCTCGCCGTTGACCTCAGGCACTACCAGGGGCACGTCGTCGTCCATGCGGAAGGCGCTGCTGTTGTCAATCATGATGCAACCGTGCTTGGTGATGGTGGGGGCGAACTCGCGCGCCGGTCCGGCACCCATGGCCACAAAGGCGATGTCGATGTCCTTGAAGTCATCGTTGTGTTGCAGCCGTTTCACCACATAGTCCTTGCCACGGAACGTGAAAATGCGTCCTGCACTGCGTTCCGAGCCGAAGAGG
Source organism: Sodaliphilus sp. (assembly GCA_045114435.1). GTDB lineage: Bacteria > Bacteroidota > Bacteroidia > Bacteroidales > Muribaculaceae > Sodaliphilus. Next base: position 7,264 of record JBGUKK010000143.1, on the reverse strand, counting down.
ACAAGTTCGGTAACGGGGAAGTTCTGTTCATCGAGGACACGCATGAATTCCTGTCCCACTGCGCCGCTGGCGCCAACAATAGCAACCTTCATTTCTTGTTGAGTGTTTAGAGTTTACAGTTTAGAGTTAATACTTCGTGGCTATGCCTGTGCAAATCGCGTGCCATCCGGTCACGACTGGATGTGCGTGCCCTTGTTGGGGTCACCCAGCTGGGACGGACAGGTGATGTACACGTCTTTCACGCCGTGATCGAGGGCGCTGAAGGCGTTGTCAAGCTTGTTGTTGAACCAGTCCTTGATGATGTCCATGTCGCGCAAGGCCTTGTACTGGGAACGGCGCAGGTTGGCAATGACGCTGTCGGGGTCGTCGGTGTTGAGCAGCACGCCTTTCCTGATGAAGCAATAGATGAGCGTGATGTCATAGCGCAGGGCCAGGGCACGGGCAATCTCGGCGGCCATGGAGTCGGTCTCGTTGAACAGCAGGTTGCCGCGTCCGTCATGAGTGATGGGGGCTAGCACTGGCACGATGCCGCTTTCGATCAGTCGGGCGATGCCCTCGGTGTTGACGTGTCTCACCTGTCCCGTGTCGCCGAGCTTGCTGTTGGGCAGGCGGACACTTGTGATCAGGTTCATGTCGGCGCCAGTGACACCCAGGGCGTTGACCTTGTTGCCCTGCAACAAGGAGACGAACAGGCGGCTCACCAGTCCACCATAGACCATGGTGAGCAACTTGAGGGTGCCGGCATCCACCACGGGACGGTCATCGATGAGCTTGGTCCTGATTCCCAGCTTGTTGCCGATTTCCTGGGCCATCATGTTGCCGCTGAAGATGAGCATCTTCTTGCCCTTGATGGCGGCGAAGGCCTTGACAAAGGTGCGCAACTCGTCGGCTTTCTCAACGATCTTGCCGCTGACCTTGACGATGGTGAATTTCTCGTTCATTGCTTTATTATGAGATTCCTATGTTGTTAGTAATGATTTCTTGGTTTTCAAACATTTCTTATTCGTCACGGACAATAGGATGATTGATGATTCGATAAAGCGGTGTTCAGTTCAATCATCATGTTGCCATTGTCGCTTGAAAAGAATCAACTCTCGGCAAACTCCATCAGGTAGGCCTTGATGAAGTCGTCGAGGTCGCCGTCCATCACACCGCCCACGTCGCTCGTCTGGTGGTTGGTCCGGTGGTCCTTCACGCGGCGGTCGTCGAAGACGTAGCTGCGTATCTGGCTGCCCCATTCAATCTTCTTCTTGCTGTCTTCAACCTTGCGTTGCTCTTCCTGACGGTGTTGCAACTCCTTGTTGTACAAGATAGAACGCAGGTTGCGCAAGGCGTTCTCGCGGTTCTTGGGCTGGTCGCGCGTCTCGGTGTTCTCAACGAGGATTTCCTCCTCCTCTCCAGTGTAGGGGTCCTTGTACTGGTAGCGCACGCGCACTCCCGATTCCACCTTGTTCACGTTCTGACCACCAGCGCCGCCGCTACGGAAGGTGTCCCAAGAGATCCTTGCCGGGTCGAGGGTGATTTCGATGGTGTCATCGACCAGCGGGGTAACAAACACCGATGCAAACGAGGTCATGCGCTTGCCCTGGGCATTGTAGGGAGAGACGCGCACCAGGCGGTGAACACCGTTCTCGCTCTTGAGGTAGCCGTAGGCAAAGTCGCCCTCGATGCTGATGGTGACACTCTTGATGCCCGCCTCGTCACCGTCGATGATGTGCTCGATGGCAGTCTTGTAGCCATGGCGCTCACACCAGCGCAGGTACATGCGCATCAGCATCGATGCCCAGTCCTGGCTCTCGGTGCCGCCGGCACCGGAGTTGATTTTCAGGATGGCGTCCATCTTGTCCTCGTCGTGGCGCAGCATGTTGCGCAACTCGAGTTTTTCTACCATGCCAATCGCTTTGCTGTACAGGGCATCAAGTTCGCTTTCCTCGACGAGGCCTTCCTTGACAAAGTCAAAGCCCGTGGCAACCTCGTCTACAGCGAGCTCCACCTCCTCGCAACCGTTGATCCAGTTGCGCAGCGACTTGATTTTCTTCATCTGGGCCTCGGCGGCCTTCTGGTCCTGCCAGAAGTCGGGCACATGGGTGCGCAGTTCTTCTTCCTCCACCTCAATCTTCTTGCCGTCGATGTCAAGATAGCGCTTGAGGTCTTCCTTGCGTTGTTGTAATTCCTTGAGTTGTTCTTGTGTAATCATCTATTATGTCACTTGAGTTTCGCAAGTAGTCAACTTGCTCACTGTTTAATGTTTAAAGGTTAAAAGTTCAGTGAATAGCAGCCGGTGATTTCGGAAAAGATTCCCCAGAAACCAAGTAAGGCAAGAAATAAAACCTCTATAACCATTAACCCTTAACCTTACAAGTTCTTAAAGTGGCACAGCTACTTTAGGAACTTGAGTTATGTCACTTATCTCTAATTCCTAATCACTGATCATCAGCCGGTTTATTGGTTGACTTGTTCTTCTTGCGGTAGTCGGCGGCATACATCGCGTCGATCAGCGGCCTGTAGCGCTTGTTGATCACGGCACGCTTGATCTTGAGCGTGTTGGTGAGTTCGCCGTTCTCCATTGTGAAGGCTTTGGGCAGGAGCACGAAGCGCTTGATCTGCTCATATGAGGCCAGGCCCTTCTGGTAGTCATTGATGCGGTCCTCAATCATCTTGTGGATGTCGGGGTTATTGACGAGGTCCTCGATGGTGTGGTGCTCGATGTGCTTCTTGACGGCGTAGGCCTTCAATTCCTCGAAGTCGGGCACGATGAGCGCCGACACATACTTGCGGCCGTCACCGATGATGGCAACCTGCTCGATGTACTTGTCCTGGCCGAGCATGGTCTCCAGCACTTGAGGGGCGATGTACTTGCCATTGCTGGTCTTGTACAGGTCCTTGAGGCGCTCGGTGAGGATGATCTCGCCCGTGGGAGCCAGTTCACCGCAGTCGCCCGTGTGGAACCAACCGTCGGCATCGATGGCATTGGCGGTCTCCTCGGGTTTGTTGTAATAGCCCTGCATCACAGTGGGGCCCTTCACCAGGATCTCGTTCTGCTCGCCTATCTTGACCTGAATGCTCGAGATGGGCATGCCCACGGTGCCGATGGTCCAGCCAGGCTCGGTAAAGAAGCTTACCGACGCGTTGGTCTCGCTCAGGCCATAGCCGATGCAGATGTTGATGCCCACAGCGTGCAGGAACTCGGTGATGTTGTCACTCAGCATGGCGCCGGCGGTCGGGAACATCTTGCCGTCGGTCACGCCGATGGCACCACGCAGCTTCTTGAACACCTTCTTCTCGAAATACTCATACTGCTTCTCAATCAAGGCAGGAGCTTTCTTGCCCAAGCGGGCATATTTCAGGTTCCTCACCTTGCCCACGCGGATGGCCTGCTTGACCATCATGCGCACAACAGGTTTGGCGTTCTGCAGGTTGTCGTTGATGGCAGTATACACTTTCTCCCAGAAGCGGGGCACGCTGCACATGTAGTTGGGCTGCACCTCCTTGACAGCGCGTTGAATCTCCCTCGGGTCGTAGTTGATGGCCACGCGGATGCCGCTGGTTAGGCACACCATGGTCCATCCCAATTCAAATACATGGCTGAAGGGCAGGAAGCTCAGCGACACGTCGGTCTGGTCGTCGATGATGCCCTGGAAGCGTTCGATGTGTGCATCCATAGCGTTGTTCATGTTGCTGTGAGACAGCATCACGCCCTTGGGCACGCCCGTCGTGCCCGATGTGTAGATGAGGTACATGATGTCGCTGTCCACGCCAGTCTGCTTGCGGCGTTCCAGCTTGTCGGTCACCTCCTTGCCCAGCTTGTCGCCCGTGCACAGGAATTCCTCCCACGTCAGGGTGGACTTGTCGCCAGGCTGCCGTTTCACGTCGGGATGGAGGGTGACAATGAACTTGAGGGTGGGGCAGTCATCAATCACTTGGCGGGCGATGTCATACTGGCGCTGGTCGCCCGTGAACAGGATGGTTGCGCCCGAGTCCTTGACTATGTAGGCAACCTCGTCGCGGCTGCTCGTGGCATAGATGGGAACGGGGATGGCGCGGTTGTAGAACGCTCCAAAGTGGGTAATTAATATCTCGGGGCAATTCTGAGTGAACAGGCACACGCGGCCGTGCTCTTCCACGCCGTTTACCAGCAAGGCTCCGGCAGCACGGTCAATCAGTTCGCTGAAACCGACCCATGTGATGGACGACCACACCTGGGTCTGATAGTCACGGAATCGCAATGCTTCACGTTCGCCATATTTGGCACGTTGGGCTGGTATGAGTTCTACAAATTTGTTCATAATGCCTGGAAGGTTTTATTACTAATCGGCAAAGATAGTAAAAAATCGTTGAATCACCAAAATCGGAGTCCTTTTGTGCTTTTTTGGTGGCATTGTAGTCGGTGATATTTGCCACAATCGGTTAAAAACATTATTTTTGCCGCTGTTTTAGAAATCAGTGATGGAACAGGAATTTGCTTCACGGTTGTTGGAGACGGCGGTCAGCGAGTTCGCTAAGTTGCCGGGTATTGGGCGCAAGACAGCTTTGCGCCTCGTGCTGCATCTGCTCAAGCGCGACGAACAAGAGGCGGTCAACTTCGGCGAGGCGATTATCAGGCTGAGGCGAGAAATCCGTTACTGCAAGGTGTGCCACAACATCAGTGAGACCGACGTGTGCCCCATCTGTGGCAACCCGTCGCGCGATGCGTCGACCATCTGTGTCGTCGAGAATGTCAAGGACGTGATGAGCATCGAGAACACCAACCAGCACCGCGGCCTCTACCACGTCCTGGGGGGACTCATCTCTCCCATGGATGGCATCGGACCCGCCGATATCGAGGTGGACAGCCTCGAGCAGCGCGTCAAGGCTGGCGGCGTCAAGGAGGTCATCCTGGCCTTGAGCGCGACGATGGAGGGCGACACGACCAATTTCTACATCTTCCGCCGTCTGGCCCCTTACCCCGATGTCAAGATCACCATCCTGGCGCGTGGCGTCAGTGTGGGCAACGAGATCGAGTACACCGACGAGCTCACCCTGGGCCGCTCCATCCTCAACCGCACCCTCTTCTCCGACACCTTCCACAAGGAGTGATTATCACGGACATAAACTAAAAGAGTGTTTAAAGAGCGTTGAGGCGAAAATTTTCGCTATATTTGCACATCCTAAAAATTTCACCTCGCCTCGACGGCTGCCGTCGAAGCGAGTGTGCTTTAGTCGATTAACCAATTAATATACAACGATATGAAACAACTATTCTTTTTTTGCCTGTCACTGGTAGCGGCCCTCGGTGCTGTTGCCGAAATTAGCGTTTGCGACGTAAGCCCCGATGGAAACGGACATTTTGATTGCCCTTTCATCAAGAGCGGAACCATTACATGGGACATCAACAGCAGGACACTCACCCTGGATAACGCGGTCATTGATTACAGCAGCGAGACACCCTACGATTACGTTTCACCTATACGTGTTACAGAGGATGCGACCATTGTCATTCAAGGTGAATGCAAACTGACCACAACGGGTTTTGTTGCCATGTCATTAGATGGCACCAATAGTAAGAGTATCACTATTCAAGGTGATGGCAATCTCTTTTTCGACAGCAGAATGCGTGGCATTTATCTCGTATGCACTCGCTTGACTATCAAAGATATCACTTTGCAAGCAGCCAAGGGCATTATGAATAATGGAAATGGAGTGCTGTGTGCGCTTAAGTTTGACAACGTTCAAGCAGACATCAATGGTGTAGTGGAGAGAATAGGTGAATCCATTACTTTCCTGAACTGCGCTATCACTTATCCCGAGGATGCCTATATCGAACACGAAGAAAATGGCTACTACATCGCTCAAGGCTCAGGAAATCGTGCCACTCACATCATTATCTCGCGCAATGGTGGTAGTAACATAACAGGCGATGTCAACGGTGACAACGAGATTAATGTTGCCGATGTGAATGCCGTTATCGACATCATCTTGAGTGGTAGCGGTAATCTCACAGCCGCTGATGTGAACGGCGACCATGAGGTTAACATCGCCGACGTGAATACGGTCATCGATATCATCCTAAGCCATTGATGATAAGAAAAAGCCCCGTCGTTGCAGACATAGAGCGGTTGATTTACCTTCCATAGAGGAAATCAACCGCTATTATTATGATACTGTCTTAAGTTTTGCAAGTTGAACTTGCTTACTGTTGAAATACTGTCGATAAACGGAATGCAGGTGGCGCTGAAGAAAGGTTTGTTGATAGGAGTGCCAGCGCCTGATGAACACCAATGCGAGTAAACGAGCGCAATGTCATGCTTGCATGAATATTGCCGAGCGTGAGCATTGAAGACGAAGTCAATAAATCCCCGAAAAATAGAAGAAAATGAGGCGTTTAGCGAAAAAATCGCTACCTTTGCAAAATAAAGAAGTGGATTCCTTTGCTCAGCCCGGGCGTTAGCCTGGCGCAAAAGAACAATCAGATGGATTTCAAGAAAACACTGCTGAAGATAAAACACTGGCTGCAATCGCTGTCCTACCGCACTGGCGTAATCGTGCTGGCGTGCTGCATCCCGTTCTATGTGCTGTCCTTTGCCCAGATGCTGCTTCCCATCAGTGCGGCGGCCAAGGGTGTATTGTGGACTGTTCTCTTCGGTCTGGCCAAGACTTGCCAATACGGTGGGATTACCATACTCGGGGTCGAGGGCTATAAACGCTTGAAAAGCAGATTCAAGAAGAAATGAGACAATACAGTTAACCCTCAAATGCCGATCTGCCTATAATTCAAGTTTCTAAAGTAGACCGGAAACTGTATCAAACCTCAATCATACGCATTCAGGGGGCTGTGTCATCATTCGAGCCTGGCACAGGGATCGTGCGTTAGCACGAAAGCCTGCTTCGCAATGATGACACAGCCCCTTTTTTAACTGGGGTTCAGGGCAATCAATCTGCCACTCAACCGGGTTAGGGTTTCATCAGGTCCTTGCCGGCGTTCCAGGCTTGGCCCACCTTCTCGCCGGTGACATAGTAGCCATGCTGGAACTGGTCAAAGATGAGGGCATTGACCTTCATCGGGTCGATTTTGCCGTTCTCTGAGAGCACAGCCTCCTCGGCAGCCACATTCACGATTTTGCCGACGATGCAGTGCATGTGCTCGGTGCTGACCACATCGGCCAGTTCACACTCCATGACCACTGGGAACTCGTCGATAATGGGAGCCTGCACGTGCTGGCTCTTGACGGCGGTGTAGCCCGTGCGCTCAAACTTGTCGCTCATCTTGTTGCCCGTGGCGATGCCG
>JBGUKK010000142.1:0-2165 GCA_045114435.1 Sodaliphilus sp. | reverse complement strand
TGTACCGTCATCATCGCCGGGAGCATGGCCATGGCCGCTGCCACCGCCGTTGATGATGATGTGGATCACACTATTGGCGTCGGCAATAGTAACCTCTCCGTCACCGTTCACGTCGCCAGGAATAACGATGACAGCATCGCCAAGGATTTGGGAGAAATTTTTCCAGTATAATGCCGACTGATAGGCCTCGAGTGAGCCCGGCAACACGTGCAGCGTGGCATGCTCATAATCTTCACGGTTGATAAACAATCCGTTATAATCAAAAACGGGTGGTGTGGCCGCCAGGCAGGTAACATCGGTCAACTGGTTGCACCAGTAGAAAATGGTGTTGCCGATGAAGGTGACTCCGCTACCTATAGTTGCTCGGGTGAGCCCGTTGCAGCCCTCAAAGGCCCAATTGCCGATGGTAGTCACCGAGTTTGGAATCGTGAGACTGGTCAATCCATAACAGTCCAGGAAGGCATATTTCCCGATCGATGTCACCGAGTTGCCGATGATCAGACTCTCCATGGCAAAGCACTGATTGAAGGCATAGTCACCAATCGATGCCACATGATTGCCAATGATCGCGTACTCCAACGCGTAACATTTGTCAAACACATTAGCGCCCATGGTGGTCACAGCATCGGGGATGATGATGCCCGTCAATGTGGTACAGCCCTCGAATGCGCGGGCACCCAGGGTAACGAGCGACTTAGGCAGGATTACACTGGTCAGCCCCGTGCAGTTCTTGAAAACACCTTCTCCAATCGTGATGAGCCCCTCGGGAAGTGGCACTTCGGTCAGCCCCGTGCAACCTGAGAAGGCATAGGTGCCGATAGAGGTCACCGAGCAGGGGATGGTCACCTGTTGCAACAACGTCTTGCCATTAGCCAGGCTGTTGCGGATGTGCTGCACCTGCTCGCCGAACGTGATGCACTCGATGGGACAATTATTGAACAGTTCGGGAGAGCCATCCTGACAATTCACAGCATTATATGCTACCGATTTTAATGCGGTGCAGTCCGTGAAAGCATCTGCACCTATCTGGGTCACCGATTCGGGAATTGTGATACTGGTGAGCTCCGTGCAGGACTTGAATGCCTCTCTCCCTATCGTTGAGGCATGTCCCAGGGTGATGCTCGTGAGTCCCATGCATTGTTTAAACGCATAATCACCGATGGTGGTCACGGCATCGGGAAGGACCATCTGCGTCAGACCTTGACAGTCGAGAAACGCACCATTACCGATGGCCGTAACCCCATCAGGCAGTGTGATTTCGGTCAGTCCGTTGCAGCCACTGAAGGCATAACTGCCGATACTTGTCACCGAACTTGGCAAGTCAACATGAGTGACCAGGGAACCCTTAATGAAATTATCGGGAATCATCTCCACCTCGTCGCCAATCACAACATTTTCAACTTGATAGGGTTGTCCCATCACCGTCGTTGAACACCGCTTAGCATTGAATATCAGCGTCCTCACATGATTGCTTTCGTAAAAAACGCCACTTCCAACCGTGGTGAGCGATTTGCCTATGGTCAGCGTGTCCAGTGCCCAGCATGACGAGAAGGCATAGTTGTCGATAGTTGTCACCGAGTCGGGGATTGTGATGCTGGTGACCTTAGTGCACATATAAAACGCCTGCACACTGATGTGCCGTACCGATTCGGGAATCTTAATGCTTGTTAAGGCGGTGCAGTTGCCAAAGGCAAAGTCGCCAATATCCGTCACTGTGCCTGGCATGGTCACATGGGTCATGTTGATACAATACCTGAATGCGTATGAACCGATAGCAGTCACGGAGTAGGTTGTCCCCTCATGGGTAACAACATTGGGAATTACCACATCACCGCTGTAACTCCTGTAATCGTTTGTTTCATAGGTCACAGAGACCGAATTGCCATCTTCGTTGATGTTGTAGAAGATGCCATCGACCGTAAAGTCATAGCCCATGGCTGCTGTCGGCAACAGGAGCAGCAAGGCAGTCAAGGTCATATTGAGGATTGTCCGTTTCATCATGCTTTCTGCTTTGTTACTTAGTTTTGAGGATGATGATAATGACGGCGTTGATGTCGGCGATGTTGACCTCGCCGTCGCCGTTGATGTCACCAACCAGTGTACCGTCATCATCGCCGGGAGCATGGCCATGGCCGCTGCCACCGCCGTTGATGATGATGTGGATC
>JBGUKK010000141.1:0-26020 GCA_045114435.1 Sodaliphilus sp. | reverse complement strand
TCCTCGGTGTGACCCAGGAAGGTGGGAGCACCGGTCTTCTCGGTGGGAGTGGGAGGAGTTACCTGGCCAGCCTCATAGGTGAAGGTTACCTTGTTCAGAACGTTGAAAACGCCTTCGGTCCATTCACCATAGTAGTCAAAGGCATAATAAGCGGTGTTCTCTTCTACCTCTTCACCGAGGAAGTAGGTGCGGCCCCAGGAACCGGAACCTTCCCAGTAAGCCTCGACGAGCAGATTGCCGCCATTGTACTCAAAGGGCTCGTCCAGAACGAAAGTCAGGTACAGGCCACCATACTCGGGCACGGCATGGGCAACTACAGTAGCGCCACCAATCATGGGATCGGTCTCGTCAAAGGCAGTCTGCTCAACCTCCTTGAGCGAGAGCAGAATCTCACCGCCATTGAAAGCGATCGTGTAATCTGCATATTCATCGCCCCAAGTGGCAGCGGTGTAGAACTTCAGCTCGGTGATCTTGCCACCAGCCATCTCGGTCAGCATGCTGGCAGGATAGATCTGCTGGGTCATGCCTTCGGCATCATACCAGTAGCCATAAACGGGAATGCTTCCCCAGGCGTCCTCACCGACTACACCGTTATCACAAACGGTCAACTCGTTGGCCTGAGCGGCAAATGCCATAGCGGCCACAGCGATTAAAGTAAAGAATTTTTTCATAATAAATAGGGTTTTAAAAGTTAATAAATAAATAATGTTTCTATTTTTGTTTATCTTTTCATGGGACAAAGATATGTCGTTTTTTTAATATTGCAAAAAAAAATGTAGTTTTTTTTCTCAGAGATAGTCAATAGATGTAAAAACATGCGAATAATACTATGATATTTAGTAAGATTATTCATCCCGATTGCTGCTTTAAAACTAGCAAGGTTACAGGTTAAAGGTTTGGGGTTTAGGGTTTAGAGGGCATCCGCCCTGGGCTCCGCCTGGGCTTGCCCACGACCTGCTCTTTTGGGCATCTTATAGGGTCGAAGACCTTGACAAGGCCGTTGGCTTTGTGCAGGCCTTCGACCTGCTTTTGATGGAGCGGCTGTTGCTGGGCGAGTAGGGGCGCTAGGTTTGGCATTTGTCGGCTGTAGCGAGACGTTTTTTGGGTATGGATTGGACTTTTTTTTGGAAAAATTTGTTCAAATCAAAAAGTAGGAGTAATTTTATTGCCCGAATCAAGCGTCCTGCCACACGGCTGGCATGATTTTTGCTTGTCAGGACATTACTAAGGCATTATTAACTCTTAAATTTACAGACAGATATGAAACCGATTAACATTGTTATGGCAGTTGTGGGCGGTGCTATCGCTGGCGCTGCAGTGGGCTTGCTCTTTGCCCCGGAGAAAGGTGATGACACGCGCAAACGCATTGCCGACGCACTGCGTGAACAGGGCGTGAAGCTCAAAGGCACCAAGCTCGACAACCTGGTTGACGACATTGCCGAGGAGATCAAGGACAAGTTAGATTGATAAAAAACAGATAAAGACATGAAAGGATTAGGTTTATTGTACGCATTCCTCGGTGGCGCATTGGTGGGCGCTTCGGCAGCTATCCTGTTTGCCCCCGAGAAGGGTTCCGACCTGCGCAGCCGCATCAAGGAGATGCTCAAGAAGAACGGCATCGACTTCAGCGACGACGAGGTGGAGCAGCTGGTGAAGCAGATCAGCGCTCAGATTGATGACTGACAAAATTGCACTGTCCGTGACAGGTGATGTCACTCCCTGATGTGACATCGCCTGCCATCGGCCGTGGACTGCTGTTGTCATCACTCATGATATCCAACAAACCACTAAACTTCAGGTCCGCGTGGCGGGCTTGAATCTGAAGCTATGAACGAGACAGATTATAAAAAACTGTTTACCGAGGCGCGCAAGTATTTCTCGCTCGAGTTGGATTACACCAAGCTCACTGCGGTCGAGAAACTCGCTGTGCTGCTGTCGGCAATAGCCTTTGTTGCCGTGGTGTTCATCATCGGCACGTTTGTGCTGTTCCATCTGTTCACCGCACTGGTGACCGTGCTGGCGTCGGCCATCGGCTCGCAATGGGGCGCTCACTTGATCGCTGTCGCCATCCTGCTGGTGCTGCTGCTGGTGGTGGTGGCCTTCAAGAAGCAGCTCATCGTGGATCCTGTCACCCGATTTGTGAGCAAACTCTTCCTAAAACCTGAAGACAATGAGTAACAGCATCGACAGTATCGACAACATCAACACCGTCAACGCCACCGAGCCGCCGCAGTCGCCCGTGGCGGTGCCCGGCGCTCCCGGCGACTGGCGCGGCATGACGCTCGAGGAGCTGCGCCGTGCACGAGCCAAGGCGCTCATCCGTCGTGAGGTGGGTCGTGCCACCATGCAGTACAGCATCGACGGGATGAAGACCAATGTGGCCAACAATGGCGTGCGCGCGCTCTTCTTCAGCCCCGGCACCGTGTCCCATCTCAAGACGGTGGACTATGTGGTGCTCGGATTTCGCCTCACCCGCTGGCTGATGGGCTTGTGGCGCCACCGGAGGTAGCTGCCCCCCTCGCGCGCGTGTCCTTACTCCCCACGTTTTAAGGCATTTTTTATCAAAAAGTAACTTTTTTTTTAAAAAGATTGTTGTTTTTTTTGAATTTGCCTATATTTGCAGCCCGAAATCAACTGATTTCGACCCGAGAGAGTATATAACATTAATGATAATAAAGAACTAAAAACCAGACTGCCTATCGACAAACATTACTCATTATTGACCAAAACAGAATAAGTAATGAAGATTTACAAAGACAAGAGCGATGAGCAACTCATCTCGCTGTATGTCGATGGCATGAACGAGGCCTTTGATGAGCTCCTGGAGCGTCACAAGGACCGAATCTTTATGTACATATATCACGCGGTGAAAAACGAGGAACTCGCCGACGACATCTTCCAGGACACCTTTGTCAAGGCGATCATGACCATCAAGCAGGGGCGCTATGTGGAAAACGGCCATTTCCCGGCTTGGATCACACGCATCGCCCATAACCTGATTATCGACTACTTCCGGCAGACCAAGGCCGAGAACCTGCAGTCCACCGACGATGCCGACGTCAATATCCTGAACCGCAAGGACCTCTCGGAATGCACCATCGAGGACAACCTGGTCACCCATCAGATTCATGCCGACGTGCGTCGCCTGGTCAAGGCCTTGCCCGCAAGCCAGCGCGAGGTGCTCGAGATGCGCTACTACAAGAACATGAGCTTCAAGGAGATTGCCGACACCACCGGCGTGAGCATCAACACCGCCCTGGGGCGCATGCGCTATGCCATCCTGAACATGCGCCGCCTGGCCGTGGAGCACAACATCGCCCTGACCCTGTAGCCGCTCTTCGATCAGGGGGGTAAAAACACGAGACACAATAAATGCCATTGCTGCTCAATGGGGCGCAGTAGCATTTATTGTGCTTCTTGTTGATTAGGCAGTGATCAAGTCAACAGGTCGCCAAACTCAAGTCGTTTACATTTTTTTGGTGATGATATTTTCGTATCTTATTAAAATGTAGTACCTTTGCAGCCGCTTTTTGAGAATTATATCTTTAACAGACAATACAAACCAAGTAATGAACGTAAGTTTTGAACAAATTGATGCGGTGAACGCGATTGTCACCGTTGACATCAAGAGAGAAGATTTTGCAGCCGATGTGGCTAAGGAAGTGGCACAGATGGGCGTGCGCCACCCGTTGAAGGGTTTCCGCCCCGGTAAGGCCCCCAAGTCGTTGCTGATGAAGTTTTACGGACCGAGCGTGACGGCCGATGTCGTTGACCGCAAGGTGGGTCGTGCATTGTATGACTATATCCGCGAGAACAAGCTCGCTGTCCTGGGTGAGCCCCTGCCCAACGAGGAGACCAAGGTGGACCTGATGAAGGACGAGGAGATGGCATTCAAGTTTGACCTGGGTCTGGCTCCCGCTGTGGAGCTCAAGCTCAACAAGCGCATCAACGTGCCCTATTACAATATTGAGGTGACTGACCAGATGGTGGATGACGCCATCGCCCATGACCGCAAGCGCCTGGGCACCCTCGTCGATGGCGAGGTGAGCGACAAGGAGTCGATGCTGCGTGGCTCGATGATCGAGCTCGACGAGCAGGGTAACGACAAGGAGGGTGGCATCAGCGTGGAGCGCACCGTGATCTCGCCGCGCTACATGGTCGATGACGACGAGGCTGCCAAGTTTGTCGGCGTCAAGGTGGGTGACACCTTCACCTTCAATCCCCACAAGGCCAATGGCGGCAACATCGCCGAACTGGCTGCCATGCTCAACTTGGACCGCAGCGAGGCCGACGTGAAGAGCGACTTCCGCGTGACCATCGAGGAGATCAAGGTCAACAAGGAGGCCGAGATGAACGAGGAGTTCTTCAAGGGCGTGCTTGGCACCGAGACCGAGGTCAAGGACGAGGCCGCCTTCCGCGAGGCCGTTCGCGAGCTGATCCAGCGTGCCAACGTGCCCGAGAGCAACTACCGCTTCACCGTTGACGCCCAGCGCGTGCTCACCGACAAGGCTGGCGAGCTGCAGCTGCCCGAGGAGTTCCTCAAGCGCTTCCTCAAGCAGCGCCGCGCTCAGGAGGGCAAGGAGAACACCGAGGTCACCGATGAGGAGGCCCAGGAGATGTTCAAGCAGTTGCGTTGGCAGATTGTCAAGGATCATATCGCCACCGAGCTGGGCATCCAGGTCGAGAAGGAAGACATCGACAATGCCGCATTTGTCTTCGCCCAGCAGCAGCTGTCACAGTATGGCATCTACAATGCCCCCGAGGACCTCGTCAAGCAGCAGGCCGAGCGCTTCATGCAGGACGACCGCGCCCGTGAGGCCATCCAGGAGCATGCCATCGACAACAAGTTCTATGCCGCTGTCAAGGAGTCTGTCAAGGTCAACGAGAAGACCATCAGCGTCGAGGACTTCCGCAAGCTCTACGAGAACGACGCCAAGTAACACAAGATCCTGAAAGTCATGTGAGGCAGGGAGGCCACGGGCCAGTCCTGCCTCGCTTTTTTTTGTCTGCCGCGGGTGCCATGGAGCGCAAGGCATGACAAAAAGTCGTTTGGCTCGCTTTTTGCTGGGCAGGAGTAGAAAGAATCCCTTTATCGAAAAAAAAACGGCTAATCCTGTGTGGCCGATTGAAAAAAAGATAGTATCTTTGAAGAAAAATAATTTTTATAACCTATTTGATTTATGGAGAACGATTTCAGAAAATTTGCCGTTCATCATCTCGGTATGAACGGGCTGGCTCTTGACCAGTTTGCTGCCGGCGTGTCCAACAACTACATTTCCCCGACCATCATGGAGGAGCGCAAGCTCAACGTCACCCAGCTCGACGTGTTCTCGCGCCTGATGATGGACCGCATTATCTTCCTGGGCACCCAGGTCGACGACTACACCGCCAATGTCATCCAGGCCCAGCTGCTCTATCTCGACAGCTCTGACCCTGGCAAGGATATCTCGCTGTACATCAACTCGCCCGGTGGGTCGGTCTATGCCGGCCTGGGCATCTACGACACGATGCAGTTCATCCAGAGCGACGTGTCGACCATCTGCACCGGCATGGCCGCTTCGATGGCCGCCGTGCTCCTGGTTGCCGGCCAGAAGGACAAGCGCTTCGCGCTGAAGCACAGCCGCGTGATGATTCATCAGCCGATGGGCGGCATCAGTGGCCAGGCATCGGACATCGAGATCACCTCCCGCGAGATTCTCAAGCTCAAGAAGGAGTTGTACACCATCATCAGCGACCACTCGGGTCAGCCCTACGACAAGGTGTATGCCGACAGCGACCGTGACTACTGGATGACAGCTGCCGAGGCCAAGGATTATGGCATGATCGACAAGGTGCTCATCCGCGAGAAGGCCCAATCAGCGACAGAGTGAAGTTCAATCATGGCTAAGAAGAAAGATTCCAACAGCCTGTATTGCAGTTTCTGTGGGCGCAGCGACCGTGAGGTGGAGCTGCTGTTGCCCGGCATGAACGGCTGCATCTGCAACGACTGCGCCGAGCGTGCCGTGGAACTGTCCCACGAGTATCTCAAGAAGCTGTCCCAGTCCACCTTGACCGACCTTGACATGGACTCCTTGCCCAAGCCCGCCGAGATCAAGGCCTATCTGGACCAGTATGTCATCGGCCAGGAGACCGCCAAGCGTTACCTCTCGGTCGCTGTCTATAACCACTACAAGCGCTTGAACCAGAAGCGTGACGATGACATCGACATCGAGAAGAGCAACATCATCATCGTGGGACCCACGGGAACCGGGAAGACGCTCCTGGCCAAGACCATCGCCCGCATGTTGAAGGTCCCCTTTGCCATTGTCGATGCCACGGT
This sequence comes from Sodaliphilus sp., assembly GCA_045114435.1. Classification (GTDB taxonomy): domain Bacteria; phylum Bacteroidota; class Bacteroidia; order Bacteroidales; family Muribaculaceae; genus Sodaliphilus. The sequence goes on along the minus strand of JBGUKK010000141.1, from coordinate 19,701 downwards.
GCTCACCGAGGCCGGCTATGTCGGCGAGGATATCGAGAGCCTGTTGACGAGGCTGCTGGCCGCCTGTGACTACAATGTGGCCGAGGCCGAGCGCGGCATTGTCTTCATCGACGAGATCGACAAGATTGCCCGCAAGGGCGACAACCCGTCCATCACGCGAGACGTGAGCGGCGAGGGCGTCCAGCAGGGACTCTTGAAACTCCTCGAGGGCTCGGTGGTCAACGTGCCGCCACAAGGCGGTCGCAAGCACCCCGAGCAGAAGATGATAGCTGTCGATACCAAGAATATCCTGTTCATCTGCGGTGGCGCCTTTGAGGGCATCGAGCGCAAGATTGCCCAGCGCTTGAACACCCATGTCGTGGGCTTCGGCGCCGAGAACCACGTGAGCAAGGCCGAGCGCGACAAGCTCCTGCACTTTGTCGCCCCGCAGGACCTGCGCAGCTACGGACTCATCCCCGAGATCATCGGCCGCCTGCCCATCCTCACCAATCTGGAGCCGCTCGACCGCGATGCCCTGCTGCGCATCCTCACCGAGCCCAAGAACGCTATCGTGCGCCAGTACAAGAAGTTGCTCGAGATGGATGGCGTGGAACTGGTCATCGAGGACGACGTGCTGGGCTATATCGTGGACAAGGCCATCGAGTACAAACTTGGAGCGCGCGGCCTGCGCAGCCTGTTCGAGACGATCATGATCGATGTGATGTATCAGGCACCGTCGCTCAAGAAGAAACGTTATGTCCTCACGCGGGAATTTGCTCAACAGCAGCTGGAGAAGTCCAATTTTGACCTGCTGGCTTCCAGCAGATAGCATGCTCACCCCGGGCTGTGTCAATATCGTCTTTTCAACAAGAATCGATAAGGGCACAGCCTGGGTTTTGGAGCCCCCCTTGCCCGGGGCGAAAAATATTTTTTGCAAAATTAATTGTGCGGTTCACAAAATAGCCGTATATTTGTGAAATCATTGTAACCCTAAACCTAATTATTATGGCGAAGAACAGTAAGTTGACGGCGGCACTGAAGGAATACTTCGGTTTTGAGACGTTTAAAGGCAACCAGGAAGCGATCATCGAGAACCTCCTTGCCGAGCGTGACACCTTTGTGCTCATGCCCACGGGGGGCGGTAAATCCCTGTGCTACCAGTTGCCGGCCCGATTGATGGAAGGCACGGCCATCGTCATCTCACCCCTTATCGCACTGATGAAAAACCAGGTCGATGCCATGCGCAGCTATAGCGAGGAAGACGGCATCGCCCACTTCATGAACTCCTCGTTGACCAAGCAGGCCATCGAGGAGGTGAAGAAAGACGTGCGCAGCGGCCGCACCAAGTTGCTGTATGTTGCCCCCGAGTCGTTGACCAAGGAGGAGAATGTCGCCTTCCTCAAGGATGTGCCCATCTCATTCTATGCCGTCGACGAGGCGCATTGTATCTCGGAGTGGGGACACGATTTCCGCCCTGAGTACCGCAATATCCGCCCCATCATCAACCGCATCGGCGAGCGTCCCATCATCGCCCTGACGGCAACGGCGACGCCCAAGGTACAGCACGATATCCAGAAGAACCTGGGCATGACGTCGGCCGCCGTGTTCAAGTCCTCGTTCAACCGTCCCAACCTCTACTATGAGGTGCGTCCCAAGAGCAAGGATGTGGATCGGGAAATCATCAAGTTCATCAAGGCCAACGAGGGCAAGTCGGGCATCATCTACTGCCTGAGCCGCAAGAAGGTGGAGGAACTGGCCGAGGTCCTCAGGCTCAACGATATCAAGGCCTTGCCCTACCATGCCGGTATGGAGAGCGCCGTGCGCAGCGCCAATCAGGACGCCTTCCTGAGCGAGGATGTTGACGTGATTGTAGCCACGATAGCCTTCGGCATGGGCATCGACAAGCCCGACGTGCGCTTCGTCATCCACTATGACATCCCCAAGAGCCTGGAGGGTTACTACCAGGAGACGGGGCGTGCCGGTCGTGACGGTGGCGAGGGCAAGTGCATCACGTTCTACTCTCGCAAGGACCTGGATAAACTGGAGAAATTCATGCAGGGCAAGCCCATCTCGGAGCAGGAAATCGGCAAGCAGCTGCTGCTCGAGACGCGCGACTATGCCGAGTCGTCGGTGTGCCGTCGCCGCTCCTTGCTGCATTACTTCGGCGAGACCTACGACAAGGACAACTGCGGCAACTGCGACAACTGCCTCAAGCCCAAGAAGCGTGTCGAGGCCAGCGAGGAGCTGCGCGCCGCCATCGAGACTATTATCGCCCTGCGCGAGCGCTTCAAGCCCGAGTATATTGCCCACATGATGATGGGCGATGCCACTAACGAGATATTGGGCTACAAGCACAATGAGCTCGAAGTGTTCGGCTGCGCCGAGGAGCGCGACGAGAAATTCCTGCTGGCTGTCATCCGTCAGGGCATCTTTGCCGATTACATGGCCAAGGATATCGAGAACTATGGTGTCATCAAGGTGACCCCCGCGGGCAAAGCCTTTCTCAACAGCCGTGAGAAATTCTGGATTGTCGAGGACAACGAGTACACCGAGATGCTCGACGAGGAGATCCGTGGCGGTGGCAGTGGCGCTGTTGATTCACAGTTGTTTAGCATTCTCAAGGACCTGAGACGTAAAATCGCTAAACAGCATGGCCTGCCCACCTATGTCATCTTCCAGGAGCCCTCGCTCGACGCCATGGCCACGACCTATCCCATCACCATCGACGAGTTGCAGAACATCCCCGGTGTGGGTCCCGGCAAGGCCAAGCGTTATGGCCAGGAGTTTGTCGAGCTCATCAAGAAATATGTCGATGAGAACGAGATTGAACGTCCCGAGGACATGCGCGTGCGCACCGTGGCCAACAAGAGCAAGCTCAAAGTGGAAATCATCACCGCTATCGACCGCAAGGTGCCTCTCGATGCCCTCGCCGAGAGCAAGGACCTCGACTTTGACGAGCTGCTCGACGAGCTGGAGGCCATCGTCTATAGCGGCACCAAGATCAACGTCTCCTACTTCATCGAGGAAGCCATCGACAACGACATCGAGCAGGACATCTTTGAGTACTTCAAGGAGAGCGAGAGCGACGACATCGAGACCGCGATGGAAGAGCTGGGCGACGACTACACCGAGGAGGAAATCCGCCTCGTGCGCATCAAGTTCCTCAGCGAGATGGGCAACTGATATTTATAGAACTCCCCTTACTCACATTAAACAGCTTTACTTGATGAAAAGAATTGTTGCATTATTCCTGATGGTGACCCTGCTGGCTGGCGTGACTGCCATGGGGCAAACCAGGACTCGGCACAAAAGTGCCGCAAAGGCTAAACAGCGCACCGAGAGCGTCAGCAAGAAACAAGTCTCCAAAGTTAAGAGTGAAAAGGTGAAAGGTGTTGAGTCCCAAAAGGTTGACGCCCCCATGGTGTCACAGGACGCACCGCTGGTCAACCAGACCCTCGACTCGGATGCAGCTCTGGCGCCGGTAGTCGGTGACATGAATGGAGAACGACCCCAGCCCAGGCTCGATGGCGACGTCGTCTTTAAGCAGGTTGATCAGATGCCCGAATTCCCTGGAGGGCTTGAAGGACTGTCACAATTCCTGAGCGAAAACATCGTTTACCCGCCTGTGGCCTACGACAATAACGTCGAGGGAAGAGTCCTGGTCCAGTTTGTTGTGGAAAAAGACGGCAGTGTCGGCGAGATTAAAATCCTCCGTTCGGTGGAAGTGAATCTTGACTATGAGGCCATTCGCCTGTGCAAGATTCTACCCAAGTTCAAGCCCGGCATGCAGGATGGAAAGCCCGTGCGCGTGTGGTACACGTTGCCCATCACCTTCAAGTTGAATGAAGACTGATTGAACTGGCTATTATCAATTGGCTGATAACGAGTAATTTAAGTATTATGAAGAGATTTTTGCTGTTGGTTTTGGTGGCAACTCTGCTGTCGGGAGGTGCTGCAATGGGGCAGACCAGAAAAGGCAAAACGTCCAAGAACCGTAAAGCCCGCACCGAGCAACGTCAGCAGACTGCCGCTCAAAAGGGTAAAGCACAGAAAGCGAGCCCCCAGGAGGATTCATGTTCGCTCATCGAGCCTCTCGATATTCCCATCGATGATGATAACAACTCGCTGAATAAGGACCTGTGGATCAACGAGGAGGGCTATAAAAACCCCACCAGGATTTATCCCGATGGTACCCGGGTCTATGTCGATGAAAAGCAAGAAACAACAACCAGTTATTGTCCTGATGGGAGCAAAGAGGTTCGCTATAAAGATGGCGCAATTTCAACGTATTATCCTGATGGTCGTATTGTGAAGGTCAATCCTTACGGCAAGATAACCACGATTTATCCTGATGGTTCAGTGATCGAGGAGACACCATTGCCATTTTAGAAGCGAGAAGAAATGAAACGCGAGCAGCAACAGTGATGTGAAGACATCGGTTGCTGCTCGTTTTTTTTGAGGAAGGGGTAAGCCGAGGAAAAACATTAAAAAAACGGGGTGTGATATAATTTTTCGTGTGTGCGTGCGTTATACATTAGTAAAAGAGAATGAAAAAACGTAAAATATAGATTTCAAACCAACAAAGATGAAAGTAAAACTCTTGATTTCTTCGTTGCTGTTGGGAACTGCGATCCTCGCCATTGCAAAGGGGGATCCTGTCCTCATGACCATCAACGGCAAAGACATCAAACTCTCGGAGTTTGAGTACCTCTATCACAAGAACAATCAGCAGCAGGTCGAGAAGGAAACCCTCGAGCAGTATGTTGACCGCTTTGTGCTTTACAAGCAGAAGGTCGCCGATGCCGAGGCTGCCGGAATCGATACCACCGAGGTGTTCAAAAAGGAATTTGAAGGCTACCAGAAGGATCTTGCCGGCCCCTATATGACAGAGGACACGACCTACCACTGGCAGATGGTCGCTGAAGCCTACGAACGTTACAAGAAGGAAATAGACATCGACCACTTCATGCTGCCGCTGGGCAATTACGCCGAGGCCACCGAGCATGGCATGAACCTGATGGACAGCCTGCGCAACTGCATCCTTGCCGGCGAGAATTGGGAAGACCTGGCGATGAAATATTCCAGCGACCCCTCCAAGGACCGCAATAAGGGGCACTATGGCTACGTGAGCGCCTGCATGTTCCCCTACTCGTTTGAGAATGTGCTGTACAACACCCCCGTCGGCAGCGTGTCGGCCCCGTTCAAGACGCCCTATGGCATCCACATGATCCGCGTCAACGGCGTCCGTGACCGCAACGACGTTCATGCCAAGCACATCCTCAAGCTCTTCCCTCAGGGAGCCACCGAAGAGCAGAAGGCCGTCTGCAAGCAGCAGATGGATTCCATCTATGACTTGCTCAAGGCAGGTGCCAACTTCGAGGAACTGGCCAAGGCCGAGTCTCAGGATGGAAGCGCCCGCAATGGCGGCGAGCTGGGATGGTTTGGTCGCGGCCGCATGGTGCAGCCCTTCGAGGACGTCGCCTTCAGTCTTGCCGATGGCGAGATCAGCAAGCCTTTTGCTACCCAATATGGCTATCACATCGTCAAGAAGGTGGCACATGGCGTGATGCCGATTGGCGAGTTGCGTCCCCTCATCGAGACCGCCATCAGCCGTGACGAGCGCAACACGTTGATCAACGAGCGCCGCATCGAGGAACTCAAGACCAAGTATAACTACAAGCTGAATCCGGCCCTGGATACGTATCTGACCAAGGCCCTTACCGCCAACGGTGGCAAGCTTGACTCAACCTTTGTTGCCCAGAACATCAAGGGCATCACCATGCCGCTGTTCACCTATGCTGACAAGAAGTCGGTGCCCGTTGCCAACCTCCTGCCCCTGCTCAACACCAAGACCCGCTTCGCCGACGCCGAGGGCGCCAAGAAATACATCCTCTCCAAGGTGAATACTATTGCCGACAATGTGCTCACCGAGCACAATGGCCGCGAACTGGTCAAGAACAATCCCGAATACCAGAACATCCTCAACGAGTATCGTGACGGCATGCTGCTGTTTGAAATCAGCAACCGCCGCGTGTGGAAGGCTGCCGGCAAGGACACCGTGGGCCTCGAGCAGTACTATGCCGCCAACCGTGACAAGTACACCTGGGACGAGCCCCACTTCAAGGGTATCATCCTCAGCGCCAAGAACGACTCTGTCCTCGACTTGGTCAAGGCCGACATGAAGACGATGTCTGGCGAGGCCCTCATCGACGCGTTGCACCAGAAGTATGGCACGAACATCCGCATGGAGCGCATGGTGGTGAAGGAGGGCGAGAACACGTTTGCCGACTACCTCGCTTTCCACAAGGGCGAAAGGCCCAAGCGTGCCAACTTTGACTCCTTCATGATTCTCGAGGGTGGCATCATCAACCAGCCCGAGGAGATGTCCGACGTGCGTGGTGCCGTCACCAGCGACTATCAAGACGTGCTCGAGCAGCGCTGGAAAGAGGAATTGGAGGCCAAGTATCCTGCCAAGATCAACAAGAAAGTGCTCAAGCAAGTGAAATAAACGACAGCCTCAGGCTGCGATAAAGACAGGACGTCCCCGCGAGGCAGTTCATTGCACTCGTGGGGACGTCTTGTTGGCCGCATGAGAATGTGGCGATAATGGGAACATTGGGATAAATCTGATGGCGCCTCAACAATTGAAGCAAGCGTCATTGCATCCGGCTTACACAAAATTTTTGTATATTTGCAAATCGAAAATAATCAATATACCCGATGGATATGAAAAGATTCTCACTATTGAACATGTTGTGTGTCCTGGCTGCCCTCGTGGCTATGGCTCAGGTGAACACCGCCCTGCAGGTGCAGGAAATGGAGTTGAGTAATGGCATGAAGGTGTGGCTCAATGTGGACCACAGCCAGCCCAAGGTCTTCGGCGCCGTGGTTGTGGGCGCCGGCTCGGTGGATTGCCCGGACACGGGCATCGCCCACTACTTTGAGCACATCATGTTCAAGGGCACCGATGAACTGGGCACAGTCGATTATGCGGCCGAGAAGGTCTATCTCGACTCCATCTCGATGAAGTATGACGAGTTGTCCCGCACGACCGATGCCCGAGCCCGCAAGGCGATTCAGCACGAGATCAACGAGTTGAACATCAAGGCCTCACGATTTGCCATCCCCAACGAGTTTAACCGCCTGATCACGCGTTATGGCGGGTCAGACCTCAATGCCGGCACCTCCTACGACTTCACCTATTATCACAACACCTTCTCGTCGCAGTTCATCGAGCAATGGTGCGAGTTGAACAGCCACCGCCTCATCCACCCCGTGTTCCGCCTGTTCCAGGGCGAGCTGGAGACGGTTTACGAGGAGAAGAACATGTACACCGATAATCCTGGCGCCATGATGCTGGAGCAGATCTCCGGCAAGTTCTTTGCCGGCACCCCTTACGCCTATCCCATCATCGGCAGCACCGAGAGCCTGAAGAATCCGCGTCAGTCCGACATGGAAGCCTTCTACAAGAAGTATTATGTGGCCTCCAATATGGGCCTCGTGCTCACCGGCGACATCAATCCCGAGACGTTGATGCCCGTGCTGGAGCGCACCTTCGGCAGGCTGGAACGTGGCGTGAAGCCCGAGCGGCCCGTCATCAGCGCGCCCGCCATCGTGGGGCAGCCCGAGGAGAAGTTCCTCTTCCCGATGCCGATCATCGGCATGAGCGCGATGGTCTTCAGGGGTCCGACCGACTATGATGCCGACGCCCCGGCGATGAAGGTGGCGCTGGCCCTGCTCAGCAACGATAACAAGACGGGCCTGCTGGATGAATTGACCAACAAGAACCGCGTCTACATGTCGATGGCCATGAACACGGGCATGAACCAGGCGTCGGCCCTTGCCGTGATGGTGGTGCCCAAGGTCTTCTGCAAGGTCAAGACGGCCGAGAACCTGTGCCTCGAGCAGATCGAGAAGTTGAAAAACGGCGAATTCACCGACGAGCAGTTGACCGCTGTCAAGAAGGTGATTGCCAGTGAGGAGGAGAAGCAGTTGGAGTCCATCACCAAGCGCAGCGATGTCATGGTTGCCGCTATGGCGGCAGGCATCAGCTGGGAGGATTACATGAGATTGTCGATGAGCATCAATGGCATCACCCGCGACGATGTCACCCGCGTGGCCCGCAAGTATTTTACCGACAACTTCTATCGCTTCCACAAGAAAAACGGTCGCCTGCCAGTGGAGCAGATTGCTAAGCCCGAGTACACGCCAGTCAAGCCGCAGCATGCGGGCGAGAAGTCGGCCTTTGCCTGCCGTCTGGAGGAGATACCCGTGCAGGATGTGGCGCCCAAGTTGATCGACTTTGAGCACGATGTGAACAGGGTGAAGACGGCCGCCGGCAGCACGCTCTATGCCACGACCAACCCCGTCAATGACTACTTCAGCCTGATCATCAATTTCCACAAGGGCACCAAGCAGGACAGGCTGCTCGAGGCCGCTGCCGGATATGTGGGTGAGCTGGGGACCGATTCGCTCGATGTCAAGGCCTTTGGCGCCGCCATGCAGCAGCTGGGTGCGACGATGGACATTGCCGTTGACGAGAAGAGCACGACGATGGTGTTGAGTGGTGAGGACAAGAATCTGGAAGCCACATTGCAACTGCTGGGCCACTTCCTCGCTGACATGAAGGTCGATGAGGACAAACTGGAAACGTTGAAGGATGCTGCCGGTCCTGAGGAGAAATCCTTCTGGGAAGAAAACACCAATGTGTTTGTCGCCCTTGCCGCCAAGGTGATGAAGGGCGCGCGCTCACCTTACCTCAACCGCTTGACCACCAAGGAGCTGAAGAAGGTGAAACCAGCCACGCTCATCGATTCCTTCAAGCAGCTGTATGCGTGCCGCTGCGACATCAGCTACAGCGGCAAACTGGCGCCCACCCAGGTCGCTGACATGATATCACGTCTCGTGCCCCAATTGGGTGGCACCCGTGACTATGCCATCGAGGACGACGTACTCCAGACGCCTCAGTCGCCCACAGTCTATGTGTTCAACATGCCCAAGTCGCGCCAGACGATCGTGGGACTTTACCGCCCATTGCAGGGCGTGGTGAGTGAGCGTGACAAGGCTTGCCTGGCATTCTGGGGCGAGTACTTCGGCGGCGGCATGTCGTCGGTGCTCTTCCAGGAAGTGCGCGAGTTCCGGTCGATGGCTTATGCCTCCCAAGGTGTGGCCGTTAAGCCCGAGAGGGCCCATTCCAGCAATCCTTGTGGCTATCTGTCGCTCGTGGCCACCCAGGCCGACAAGTCGATGCAGGCTATCACGTTGCTCGACTCGCTCATGAGCGACATGCCCATCAACGCTGAAAACCTGGCGGTGGCGCGGCAGAGCCTGCTCAACGACATCAACAACAGCTATCCCACCTTCCGCGGTATCCCCTACATGGTGGCCATGATGGAGCAGTTGGGCTACACCTGTGACAAGAACACCGCGCTGGCCGAGCAGCTGCCAGCATTGACCCAAGCCGATGTTGAAGCCTTCTATCGTCAGCACATCCAGGGCCAGCCTTATCAGTTGATGATCGTGGGCGACGTCAAGAAACTCGACATGAAGGCGCTTGCCCGTTACGGCACCATCGTCAAGGTCAAGAAAGACGACATCTACCTGACCAAACCCGCCAAGAAGTAACATCGAAGTCCCATTAACAAACATTTTGTCAATTCTCTTTGTCTGGCGGCATTCTTTCATTAATTTTGCAGTTTGAAACAAACTAAAACGACAATAGAAGTGAAACTGAGATTTTTTACAGCATTGCTGTCGATTGTTGCCGCCCTGGCGGCGCTGGCTCAAAACAATGTGGCTGAGGAAGTTGCATGGGTCATCGGTGACGAGCCGATTTTCAAGAGTGATATCGAGGAACAGTATCAGCAGGCGCTCTATGAGCGCATCGCCATCGACGGGAATCCCTATTGTGTGATCCCCGAGCAGATGGCCATCGACAAGCTGTTCCTGGACCAGGCCCGCATCGACACGGTCGAGGTGCAGCCCTCGGCGATCTCGTCGGAGGTGGAGAGCCGCATCAATTTCTTTATCGCCAACCTGGGCAGCAAGGAGAAGGTGGAGGAGTACTTCCGCATGCCGCTGCCTCGCTTGCGTGAGAAACTCAACGAGATGTACAGCGACCAGTACTGCATCCAGCAGGTGCAGAGTGAGCTCACCAAGAATGTCAAGGCCACGCCTGCCGATGTGCAGAGGTTCTACAACGGGCTCTCCAAGGACTCCCTGCCTTATATCCCCTTGCAAGTCGAGACTCAGATCATCACCATCAACCCGGTGATTCCCCAGCAGGAGATCGATGAGGTGAAGGCCCGATTGCGCGACTATGCCAATCAGGTGAACAGTGGTGAACGCGAGTTCTCGACGCTGGCCATCCTTTACAGTCAGGACCAGTCAACAGCGGTGTATGGCGGAGAGACGGGTTTCCAGAGTCGCTCGGTGCTGTTGCCCGAATATGCCACGGCTGCATTCAATCTCAATGACAATAAGCGCGTGTCCAACATTGTCGAGACCGATGACGGTTACCACATCATCCAGCTCATCGAGAAACGCGGTGACCGCATCAACACGCGCCACATCCTGCTCCGCCCCAAGGTGAGCGACAAGGACTTGACCGATGCGCTGGCGCGCCTCGACTCGCTGCGCACCGACATCATCAACGGCAAGCACACCTTTGACGAGGTGGCACTGTACGTCTCCCAGGATAAGGATTCTCGCAACAACAACGGCAACATGCTCAACGAGAAAACCCACAGCGGCCGCTTCGAGATGGCCGACCTGCCTGCCGAGGTGGGCAAGAAAGTGAGCACGCTGCAGCCCGGAGAAATCAGTGAGCCGTTTGTCATGCTCAATCCCAAGACCCGCCGTGAGCAGGTGGCCATCGTCAAGCTCGTTAAGCGCATCGACGGCCACAAGGCCGACCTCGCCGATGATTACATGATCATCAAGGAGATGTGCGAGGCCAACGAGAAGGAGAAGATTATCCATGACTGGGTCATCGAGAAGCAGAAGAGCGTCTATGTCTACATCGAGGAGGGGTGGCGCAACTGCGACTTCAAGTATGATTGGCTCAAGAAGGATGTGAAGCATTGATTTTAGATTTTAGACGTTAGATTTTAGAAGATATTAGACAACTGAAAACTGAATGAAGCCTGTTTCACAAGACCAGCGACACCAGCCCATGAGGCATGGCGGCAGCACGAGCGGTGCCGCCAGCCGCGCTCGCCATCTGTTGGCAGCTTGCTGCGTGATGGTGTTGATGATGTCTCCCGTGATGTGGGCTCAGCAGCCTGTCAAGGCGGTCAAGCCGCGGGTGACGGCCCGCTCGACTAAGGGGGCCACCAAGCGGCCGACCAATCCGCAGCCGCCACATGCTGCGCGCAAGGGCGCCAAGGGTCCCAAGGTGAGCCGCATCACCCCCCAGATCCCCAAGGCCGACCGCAATCAGACCAACAAGGTGTTTCTCGAGAATGCCGACCTGCTGAAGGCCGACGAGGCCGTCAGCCGCGACTATCAGGTGCTGAAGGGCAATGTGCGCTTTCGCCGTGGCGAGATGTACATGTTCTGTGACAGTGCCTATTTCTATGCCGAGACGAGTTCGCTCGACGCCTTCGGCAACGTGCGCATGACCCAGGGCGACACGCTGTGGGTCTATAGCGATGTGCTGCACTATTATGGTGACCAGGGCGTGGCCGAGTTGCGCAGCAACGTGCGCCTGGAGAACCGCAGCACCACTCTGGTGACCGATGCGCTCGACTATGAGATCAATTCCAATGTGGGCTACTACTTTGACGGCGGCACGATTGTCGACAACCGCAACAACACCGAGTTGAGGTCACAGTTCGGCCGCTATGAGCTGGATACCAAGCAGGCCGAGTTTTCCCAGAATGTCCATCTGGTGAATGACCGCTACGAGATGTTCACCGACCTGCTCGAGTACAACACCTATACCCACATCGCCCACATCACCAGCGAGACACTCATCGTGAGTGACAGCAACACCATCAACACCACCAATGGGTGGTACAACACCAGTGCCGACGACGCGACGCTGTATGAGCGCGCGGTCATCACTGCCAAGGACGGCAAGACGCTGCTGGGCGACACGGTCTATTACAACCGTAGCCGCAACTTCGGCGAGGCTCGCGGCAACGTGGTCATCACCGATCCCGGCAACAAGGTGATCCTCGACGGTGATTACGGCTACCATGACGATAATGCCCATTACAGCTATGTGACAGGGCGTGCCCGCGCTCGCGAATTCTCGCAGAAGGACACCATCTACCTGCACGCCGACACGCTGTGCACCCTCATCAACCATGTCGTTACCGACTCGTTGAACGACTCGGTGCGCGTGCTGCGGGCTTTCAATCAGGTGAGGTTCTTCCGCAACGATGTGCAGGGCATCTGTGACTCCTTGCAGTTGAGCGAGGCCGACACCATCATCAACATGTATCATCACGCTGTGGTGTGGAACCTGGAGCGGCAGATCTTCGGTGACGAGATCAATGTGCACCTCAACGACAGCGCTGCCGACTGGGCCACCTTGCCCACGGGCGGTTTCATGGCCGAGCATCTGGGCGAGATCTACTATGACCAGTTGAGCGGCAAGAAGATGAAAGCGTGGTTTGAGGAAAAGGAGTTGCGGCGGCTCGATGTTGACGGCAATGTGCAGGTCATCATGTTCCCGCAGGAGAAGGATTCGACCTATAACAAGATGGTCAGTGCCGAGTCGTCATATATGCAACTGAATCTCAAGCCCAAGCAGGAAGTGGACCGCATCACCATGTGGCCCGATGTGTCGGGCAAGGTGACACCATTGTTCCTGGCCAGGAATTCCGACTTGTACCTGCCGCAGTTCCAGTGGTATGACGCCCTGCGTCCCAAGTCGCCCGACGACATCTACGACGTGAGCGAAGACCTCAAGCAGGTCATTCAGACCATCCAGGGCGGCACGCGTCGCCGCTCGGGCAGCAATGCCAAAGTCCTCGACTCGGCAACCCCAGGCGAGTCCAGTTCATCCACCCCTCAAGAAACAACAAGCCATGAGTGACGTGATCAAGCTCCTTCCCGATTCGGTGGCCAACCAGATTGCCGCCGGCGAGGTCATTCAGCGCCCCGCCAGCGTCATCAAAGAACTGGTGGAGAACGCCATTGACGCTCAGGCGACCCATGTCCAGATCATCTTGAAGGATGCCGGTCGCACCCTCATCCAGATCATCGATGACGGGGTGGGGATGAGCGATACCGATGCCCGGTTGGCCTTTGAACGGCACAGCACGAGCAAGATACGCACCGCCGATGACCTCTTCACGCTGCACACCATGGGCTTCCGCGGCGAGGCGCTGGCGTCTATTGCCGCCATCTCGCAGGTCGAGTTGCGCACGCGCCGCCGTGATGCACAACTGGGCACGCGCCTGGTCATCAATGCCTCGCAGTGTGAGAGCCAGGAGCCTGATATGTGTCCCGTCGGCAGCAATTTCATGATCAAGAACATCTTCTTCAATGTCCCTGCACGGCGCAAGTTCCTCAAGTCCAATCAAGTGGAGCTGAGCAACATCATCAAGGAATTTGAGAAGTTGGCCCTGGTCAACAATCAGGTGGAATTCACGCTGATGCACAATGGCAACCTGATGTATAAATTGCACAAGGGGACCTTCCGCCAGCGCATCGCGGCCCTCATGGGCAGCAATATCGACCAGCAGCTGTTGCCGGTGAACATCGACACGTCGCTGGTGCGCGTGCAGGGCTGCATCGGCAAACCCGAGAACGCGCGCAAGCGCAACGCATTGCAGTACATGTTTGTCAACGAGCGCTACATGCGTCACCCCTATTTCCACAAGGCGGTGATGTCGGCCTACGAGCAACTGATTCCCGAGGGAGAACAGCCTAACTACTTCCTGCGTTTCAACGTTGACCCTCAGACGATTGACGTGAACATTCATCCCACCAAGACCGAGATTAAATTTGAAGACGAGATGCCCATCTGGCAGATTCTGGCAGCTGGCGTCAAGGAGGCGTTGGGGCGATTCAGCGAGGTGCCAGCCATCGACTTTGACACGCAGGGCGCCCCAGAGATCCCTGCCTACAACACTCATGTGGAATTGCACCGCCCCGAAATCGAGGTGGACAAGTCTTATAACCCGTTCAATCAGGGCAAGCCGTCGTCAACATCAGGCAGGCAGCAGCACGCTCATGACAATGCGATGAGCAACTGGGATGAGCTGTTTGCCAACTTTGAGCGCAAGAAGCGGGAAGGAGTGCAGCAGCTGGCGTCGGACCAGTCTGCTAGTGACTTGGAGCCCCCGCTGGAGGATGGTCCTCAATCTCCTGCCTTGCCCTGGGGTGACCTGCAATCGGTCTATCTGCAACTCAAGGGCCGTTTTATCCTGTCGCCGGCCAAGTCGGGCCTGATGGTCATTGACCAGCATCGTGCCCACGTGCGCATTCTGTTTGACCGCTACATCAACCGCATTCACAGCGGTAAGCTCTCCTCCCAGGCCATCCTCTTCCCCGAGGTGCTGCACTTGAGCGCCGACCAGAGCGTCGTGCTGCGCGAGCTGCTGCCCGAGATGGAGAAGATGGGCTTTGTGATCTCTCCGCTCAGCGGTGATGACTGGTCGGTTAGCGCAGTGCCCTCAGGACTTGACGGGGTGGACACCACAGCGATGGTGCATCAGCTCATCGACTCGGTGGAGAACGGAGGCATGCCGCTCAAGAAGCGCATCATGGAGCACCTGGCCATCACGATGGCCCGTGCGGCAGCTATTCCTGTCGGTCGCACGCTCTTGCAGGAAGAGATGGATGTCCTCGTGGCCGACCTGCTGCGGCTCCCCGAGCCTAATTATACCCCCGACGGCAAGACCATCATCACCGTCATTCCCATGGAACAGATAACAAAAATGTTTTGATCATGTTTGACTTCCGAAGAATAACCAGTGAAACTGACTTATATAACCTTCACACCCACACTCAATTCTGTGATGGCCATGCCACGATGGAGGAATTTGTCGTGGAGGCCATCAATCAAGGCTTCACTCACCTGGGCTTCACGCCCCACTCGCCCATATCGGTCGAGAGCTCGTGCAACATGAGCCGGGAGAACGTCCAGGTCTATTTTGACGAGATGGAGCGCCTGCGCCGGCAATATGGCGACCGCATCCACCTCTACACGTCGATGGAGATTGACTACGTCGGTGTGGGCGACGGACCGGGGAGCGACTACTTCAGGCAGTTGCCGCTGGACTATCGCATCGGATCGGTTCACTTCATCCCTGACATCGGGGACCCGAGCCTGATGGTGGATATCGATGGCAAGTTCCCGGCGTTTAAGGCTCGCATGGGCAAGCACTTCAATGGCGACATCGAGTATGTGGTGAAGCGTTTCTTCTCACAGATGATGGCGATGGTCGATGAGGGCGGATTTGACATCGTGGGGCACATGGACAAGATCGGGTACAACGCCAGCCAGTATTGTGTTGACATTGATGAGGAGCCGTGGTATGACAAGCTCGTCATCGACCTGTTCGAGAACATCATGGATCATCACCTTGTCATCGAGGTCAACACCAAGGCCTGGCTGCAGCGCAACCGCTTCTATCCCAACCTCAAGTACTTCGGGATGCTCAAGCGCTTCAATGCCCCGGTAGTGGTCAACAGCGACACTCATTATCCCACCCTGCTCAACAATGGCCGCATGGAGGCTCTCAAGCTCCTCAACGTCCTGTAACATAATGAAATTCAAGAGATATATGACTATGAGCAAGAATGTGAGAATTTGGCTTGTGGCCATGGCGTTTCTCGCCATGCTGCCTGGTGCCATGCGCGCCCAGGACTTCACCAACAAGGACACCCTGCGATATGTGGACGCGATGCAGTACCGGATGATTAACTGGGCGTTTGACCGCACGCTGGCATCGCGCATCCCGTTGAACCTCAAGGATAGCGTGCGCCCCACGCTGTGGGATCGTGCCTACTGCACCAGCGGCAAGGGTTTCCGCTTTGCCACCAACTCGACGGCCATTGCCGTGCGTTACAACCTGCTGACCAATATGCACATGATGCACATGGCCGACACGGGCATCAAGGGCACGGACCTCTACATCTGGGACGAGGACACTCGCAGCTGGCAGTTTGTGAACTGCAATCGCCCGGTGCGCATCGACAACGACATCCGTCCCCGTCAGGACTCGATACAGAGCAAGGTCTATGTGGACCGCCTCGACGGCAAGATGCACGAGTACATGATTTATCTGCCGCTGTATGACGGCGTGCGATGGATTGAGATCGGTGTTGACAGTGCTGCCGTGATCACGCAGCCCGTGCTGGATTCTCCCAAGCAGGGCAAGAAATTTGTCTTCTACGGCACGAGCATCATGCAGGGTGGTTGTGCTTGCCGGCCAGGCATGGTGGCAACGAGCATCATCCAGCGGGACCTGGACGTTGAGTGCGTGAACCTGGGATTCAGCGGTGAGGGCAAGATGGACTCGTGCATGGCGCGTGCCATGGCGACGATACCCGACGTGGCCGCTTATATCCTGGACCCCATCCCCAATTGCACCAAGGACATGTGCGACACGTTGACCTACGGCTTTGTCAATATCCTGAGGACGTTGCGCCCCGAGGTGCCCATCTTCATGGTCGAGGGACAGATGTACAGCTACGCCAAGTACAGCGCCTTCTATAGCGAGTACCTGCCCCAGAAGAATTATGAGTATCACAAGAACTACTTGAAGCTCAAGGCCGATAATCCCACCAACCTCTACTATATCACCTGCAAGGACCTCTACGGCCCCAACAACGAGGGCACCGTCGATGGCATCCACCTGACCGACATCGGCTTCTGGTGGTATGCCCAGAAGCTGGAGCCCTACCTGCGCGCGGTGCTCAACGGCACCACGATTCCGCAGGAGGCGGGCGTTGACGATCCCTGGTGATTTCTAAACAGTGAGCAGGTTACCAACTTGCGAAACTTAAGTAAACTGCTAATTACGCGCGTCTTGCAAGTGCCATTGGCGGGATGGAAACGTTCAATCGGCGTAATCAGTAGTTTCAATTTCAAGACAATGAAGACCAAGAAAAGCCATTATATACAAGACCTGATTCTGGAGGGCGAACACGAGCACCAGGATTTTAAATACCAGATTACCGATGCGCGCAAGATTGCGCGCTCAATCGCCGCGTTTGCCAACAACAGCGGTGGGCACCTGCTCATCGGGGTCAAGGACAACGGCAATATCGCCGGCGTGCGCAGCGACGAGGAGATCTACATGATCGAGACGGCGGCTCAGATGTACTGCCGCCCCGAGCAACATGTGACCTTCAAGGTCTTCAACATCAACGGCAAGTCGGTCGTCAAGGCCGATATTGCCGAGGCCGAGGAAAAGCCTGTCGAGGCCCCCGATGACAATGGCGTGTGGCACGCTTATTACCGTGTCGCCGACGAGAACGTCCTCGCCAGCCGCTTGCATGAGCGCATCATGAGCGCCGAGGAGTCGTTGACCTGTGACCCCGAGACATCGACCATCAGCTTCAGCAAGCGCGAGGAGGTGTTGCTCGACTACTTGCGGGGCCATGGCGGCATAACACTCGACGGCTACATGAAGCTGGCACACATCAGCGAGGAGAGCGCCATCCGGATCGTCGTGGCACTCCATGGCATGGGCGTGGTCGCTCTCCAGTACCACGACGGCCAGTGCCTCATCGTGGGGGCATAGCCCTTGCCGGCAGACAACAATAGCAAGGCCGCTGGAACCAACACGTCCAGCGGCCTTGTCGTGATCAGTCAGGAGGGCCTGGCTTTAGAAGGGCAGGTCATCGCCTGCACCGCCCTGGCCAAATGTCGAGTCAATAGGAGGTGCGGGAGCTGCCATGCCGTCGGTTGCGGGAGCCGGTGCGGGCTCACCTGCTGCAGGGGGATAGGGTGCGGGAGCACCAGCCATGTTGGGATCCTCCTTGACGGCCTTGAAGCCGCGGATGTCGGTGTACCAGCGGCCATTGAACTCGCGGCTCTCGATGTCGTAGCTCAGCGTGATCACGTCGCCCACCTCAAACTGGTACTGGTCGGCACGATCTCCAAAGAAGTCAAACTTCACCTTCTTGGGATAGCTGTCCATGGTCTCGAGGACATATTCCTGCTTCTTCCAGTTATTGCCAGCCTTGGACACGCCGCTCTGGGGGTCCAGCTTCTGTATGATTTTACCTTTAATGTCCATATTCGTGTTATAGAGTTTAGGGATTAGAGGTTAGGGTTGACTTTAACCTCTAACCTGTGAGCTTTGCTCACATGAATTACTTGCTCTCCTCGGCGAGGGCCTTGATGACGGCTTGTACCTGCTTCCATGCCTTGTCCACGGCGGGGATGTGGCAGCGCTCGGCGGGCGAGTGCACATCCTGCAGGGTGGGGCCGAAGGAGATCATCTCCATGTCGGGACGAACCTTGAGGAACAGACCGCACTCCAGACCGGCGTGGATAGCACGAACCACAGGACTTACACCGAAGAGTTTCTCCCACTGCTCCTTGGCAACGGTGAGCAGGTGGCTGTCGCTGATGGGCTCCCAGCCCTGGTAGCCACCCTCGCTGATGATCTCGTCGGCACCAGCCATGCGGAAGATCGTCTCGCACCTGTGAGTCAGGTCATACTTGCCGCTCTCGATCGACGAGCGGTGGAACATCTCGACAACAATCTGGTTGCCCTCACGCATCTTCACGCTGGCGAGGTTGGTCGAGGTCTCGACGAGTCCTTCAATCTCCATGCTCATGGCATCGATGCCGTGAGGAGCGGCATAGACGGCATTGACAACGCGGCGGGCGGTGTCGGTGTCGATGATGGTCTCGGGGGCATCAACGCTCTGGCAGGTGATTTCCATCTTGGGCTCGGTGCGCTTGTACTCGTTCTTGACCTCGGCGATGAAGGTGTTGAGCACAACACTCAGCTTCTCCTTGTCCTCGGGCTTGATGCCGATGACGAGCGTGGCGGCGTGGGCGATGGCATTGTGCAGGTTACCGGCGTCGATCTTGGCCAGGACATAGTCCATCTCGTCACCGATGTTCCACAACAGGCGTGAGCTCAGCTTGGTCGTGGTGGCGTAGCCCAGGTGGATGTCGGCACCGCTGTGGCCACCGTGGAAGTGCTCAAACTTGATCTCGAAGTAGGTCAAGTCCTTGGGAGCAGCCTCGGGCTTGTAGTTGAACTTGAAGATGCTCACCAGACCACCGGCGCAGCCCATGGTGATGGTGCCGTCTTCCTCCTCGTCGAGGTTGAGCAGGTAGTCGCCCACGAGCATGTCGGCCTCGATGTTGCTGGCACCGGTCAGGCCGGTCTCCTCGTCAACGGTAGCGAGCGCCTCCAGGGGACCGCATTGCAGCGTCGGCTCGATGATGGCCGCCAGTGCGATGGCCAGGCCCATACCGTCGTCGGCACCCAGTGTGGTGTTGTTAGCGCGCACCCACTCGCCATCAACGATGGTCTCGATGGGGTCGGTGTCGAAGTTGTGGGTCGAGCCGGGGCCTTTCTCGGCGACCATATCCATGTGGCCTTGCAGCACGATGCCCTTGCACTTCTCGTAGCCGGGAGCGGCGGGCCTGAAGATGGCCACGTTGCCCGTCTTGTCGATTTTGTACTCCAGATTGTGCTTCTTGGCGAAGTCCACGAGCCATGCGCGGATCTTGTCTAACTTGCCTTCTTCATTGCCACTGGGGCGGGGCACCTTGGTGATCTCGTCAAAGAT
>JBGUKK010000140.1:0-1644 GCA_045114435.1 Sodaliphilus sp. | reverse complement strand
GCTGAATTTCACTTTAGCGGAATTTGCATGTTCAAAATCAGCATAGTCAGGATTGATAAAGAAGTTCAATTCGATGTTGCCGTTGAGAGTGATGGAGTGAGCAGTAAAGAGATCTACAATCTTAGCCAGCGTCTGCTTGCCCTCGCCGCTAGCTACCCACTGGTAGCCCTCGGGAGCATCCTGATTGAAGGTGTTAGCCTTGTTGACAGAAGCCGTTTCGGGGGTTGCATCCATTGCAGCCTTAGCGGAATCATCGAGAACGATGTTGCCGGTCATGGTGCCGCCGTTCAGGTTCAGGGAGAAGCCGTCCTTTGCGTCGCTGTTGGAAGCAGAAACCTGAACGTCGCCGTTGATTGTGCTGTTGCCGGTAACAGTTACGTTTACAGACGGATAGCTTGCATAGCGGCATACGTCAAATGCGTAGCTGTTAACATCGTGTCTAACAACACCGCCATAGGTCGGCGCATTGATCTTAGAATCGTTGATCACGATATTGCCGTTGTTGTTGGAAAGTGTGTACTGGTTATAGTATTTACCGGCCAAAGACAGTTCCATGTTGTCCAGCGTCAGATCGGAATAGTTCTGAATCAGGAATAACAGAGAAGATGTATTTACGGAGCTGCCGGTAATTGTGCCGTTCTCAAAGGTAATCTTATTGCCCTTCAGAAGCTGGAAGCCCTGTGTTTCAGTGCCGGTAGATCCAACGGTGGTGCCGTCTACGGTGTAGGTGTGACCGTCAAAGTCAACCGTCAAACCGGTAGCAAACTTGCCCTGCGGCGCTTTGATACCGTTGCCGGAACAGTCAGCCAGAACAGTGATGATGTCGCCGTCCTGAGCAGCAGCGAATGCTGCCTCGAGGGTTGCATAGTTGGTGGTGCCAATCTTAGCAACAGCCTTAGCCAGCGTCTGAACGCCTGAGGTAGCGCTGTCTACCCAAACAAAGCCTTCGGGAGCAGCTTTGGTGAACGCTGCCTTGTTAACAGTACCGCCATTGTTAATCAAATTCTTGGCGGAAGCGTCAACAACGATGTCGCCGGTCATGGTGCCGCTCTCCAGAGTCAGGGAGAAGCCTTCCTTAGCGTCGCCTTTGGAAGCAGAAATCTCAACGTTGCCGTTGATTGTGCTGTTGCCGGTAACAGTTACGTTAACAGACGGATAGCTGCTAAAGCGACATACGTCAAACGCAAAGCTGCCGGTGGTGGGGTTAGCGTTGATAGTGGTATTGTTGATAACTACATCGCCGTTGTTGTTGGACAGGGTGTACGCACCGTTGTAGCCGGTGTTGTTAAGAGTCAAGGTCATGCCGTCCAGCGTCAGATCGCTGTAGTTCTGAACCAGAATCTTCGCCTTTGTAGAGGTGATAGTACCGGTCCGGAAGGTAATCTTATTATCCTTCAGGAGCTGGAAGCCGTTTGTCTCAGTGCCGGTGGAGCCGACAGTATCGCCGTCTATAGTGTAGGTGTGACCGCCAAAGTCAACCGTCAAACCGGTAGCAAACTTGCCCTGCGGCGCCTTGATACCGTTGCCGGAACAGTCAGCCAGAACAGTGATGGTGTCGCCGTCCTGAGCAGCAGCGAATGCTGCTTCGAGGGTCTCGTACTTGACGCCGTTGACCTGAGCTACATAAGCGCCGGTCTTTACGCT
>JBGUKK010000139.1:0-14769 GCA_045114435.1 Sodaliphilus sp. | reverse complement strand
TTGCTTGTTAATAAACGCGCTGGCTGCAGCCTGTGCCTGAGAGGTGGACACATCGGCTGCCGACAGTGACAATGCCGCGACTGCGGCTGTCAACAGTAAAAAGTATTTCTTCATAAACGAATAGGTATTAATTAAAAATGTTTAAAGTTGTATTATCTGATTGAAAAAAGCGACCGCAAATTTACAACAATTAATAGATATTTCTCCCAATAAACTTTATTTTTTATTGATAAAACGACACAATCCTCTACATTTTTAATCAAAATAACATTTTACGGGGCATCCCTCGGTTGGAGGAACACCCCGCAAAATTATAATATAATGCCACTATCGTGTGGCAACAGGATCAGTTCACTGTCTCTCTCACACGTTGTTAAGGATGATGTTAATCAGCTCAATAGCGTCAGAGACATTGACACCGCCGTCCCCATTGATGTCGGCTTGATCCAGGAAGATGCTGCCCTCGTCGTTGAGGATGTAGTTGATCAGGGCGGTGGCATCGGTGATGTTCACCTCGCCATCGTGGTTCACGTCGCCCAGCTGATACTCGGGACCGAACAGGGTCACCTCCTCGATGTTGCTCCAGTCGCTCTCGGTGCCGTCGATGTAGAGCGCCTTCACCCTGTAGAGGAAGGAGCCCTCGGCAGCGAGGTTCTCGATGGTGTAGAACTTGTCGGTGATGCCCGTGATCGTGCGGCTGTTCTCGTCACCGGTCTCGCTGGCCCTCAGCGTGACAGCGGTAGCGTCGCCTGAATAGACGGCGATCAGGGTCAGGTCGGGTGAATAGCTGGCGTCATTGGAAACGATGGTGATCTTCTCACCGGAGCTTGCCGTCACAAGCCAGCTGTAGGTCTCGTTACTGGTGAAGTTGTGGCTGACAGCCGACGTCTGCTGCGAATAGACCGTCACGTCGCCAGTGCCATAATTGCTGTTGGCCGTGGTGACCTTCACCGTGAAGGTAGCATTGGTGTAACCCTCGGGGATGGTGTAGGTCAGGCTACCCTGAGCAACACCGTTGTAGTTGTTCTTGATGTAGATGGCATTGTTACCGCCACGCACACCGACGCCGCCCCAAGGCTCTGTCAGGGTGAGATCAACATAGCTGCCGGTATAAGAGCTGCCGCTCAACGAGTGGAGCAATACGGGCTCAGCGGGCTGGACGGGCTTGGGCGACACCTCAAGGGTGTAGCTGGACACATTGGCCTCGGGAGTCTCGTCGGTCCAGTCGGCGCGGAACTTGGTGCGGCTGATGTACTGCTCGATGGCGGGCAGCATCACGGGCTGAGCCTTGGCCAGGCTGGCGATACCATACAGGTTAACGGTTGCTGCAGGCGCGCCGCCACCAGAGATGGTGACAACGGCATTGTTGGTGCCGAAGGTGGCGGGATTGTAAGTCACGGTGACAGGCACGTTACCTGCCATAGCGTCGGTGGCGCTGATAGTCGTCGGGCTGATGCTGTAAACGCCACTGGCATCGGTCAGGGCCAGCGTCAGGTTGCCGTTGAGGTTCTCACCGCCCACGGTGAAGGTGGCAGTGGCGGTTCCTCCCGTCAGTGCCGACAGATTGAGGGATGTGGGATTCACATTGATGGTGCGCACCGGCTCGGTGGCGGTACCCGTCAAGGCAACGGTCACGGTCTGTGCACCAGTGCTGGTCAGGGTGACGGTACCAGTGTGGTTGCCCGCAGCCGTGGGATTATAGGTGACGGTAACAGTGGCACCGCTGGTGGCAGCGCTCATGGTCACATTGTTCTTGTCGATCGAGAAGCTCGTGCCACTCACGGCCAGCGTCACGCCAGCAGTGAGGTTAACGCCAGTGACGGTGAACGTCTTGGTCACGGGAGTGCCCACAACAGCATCCATGCTGAGCGACGTGGGATTGACGGTGAGCGAGGGCACCGTGGTTGCCGTGCCGTTAAGGGCGACGGTAACGGGCTGCGCGCCATTGCTGCTCAAGGTAACGGTTCCGGCATGGGTGCCGCCAGCAGTGGGGTTATAGGTCACGGTGACGGTGGCACCACTGGCTGCTTCGGCCTTGGTGATGCTGGTCTTGTTGATGGTGTAGCCCGTGCCACTCACGGCCAGCGAGATACCTGCCGTGAGGTCGACACCGGTAACCGTGAACGACTTGGTGACTGCGTTGCCCACGGTGGTCGAGAAGTTCAGCGACGTTGGGTTGGCAGTGATGACAGGAGCAGCGGTGGCGGTACCCGTCAAGGGGAGTGTCACGGTCTCGACGCCACTGCTGGTGAGGGTGATTGCGCCCGTGAAGGTTCCTGATACCGAGGGGTTAAAGGTCACGGTGACAGTGATGCCATTGTTGGCGGCAGACTTGGTCACGTTAGTCTTGTCAACAGAGAAGCCTGTGCCCGATGCCGACAAGAATACGGCGGCAGTCAAGTTAACGCCCTTGAGGGTAAAGGTCTTGGTCACCGGTGTGCCTACCTCGGTCTCAAAGTCCAGCGATGTGGGGTCGACGGTGATCCTGTGGGCTGTGGTAGCCGTTCCCGACAAGTTGACGGTCTTGCTCTCGGCATTGGCGCTTGCGACGGTCACCCTTGCCGATGTCGATCCTGCCACAGTGGGGTTGTAGGTCACGGTGACGGTGGCACCGGCCTGAGCCTGGGCTGCAGTCAGGGTCGAGGGAGATACTGAATAATAGCTGGGGTTGGTGCCGCCAACGCTCAGCGTCACATTACCCTGGAGGTCGGTACCGGTAACGGTAAAGGTCTGGGTGTAGGTCGTGCCGGTCTCTCCGGTAAAGCTCAACGACGTGGGCTCAACGGTCAGCACGGGAGTGGGCGTGGGAGCATCCTGGCCCATGGGCTTGATGCCAATCACCATCTGCTGGTACTGGTTGAAAGTCGCACTCTGCCATCCAAGGTTATAGCCGAATGAGTTCAGTGCACACCAGGCGTTACCGTCTCCACTCCAACCGAAATTGCAGTGGTACTTGTTATCGCTGTCACGATAGCCGTCAATGTTAAAGGCATGACCACCAGCACTTTCATCCACAGCCATGAAAACGATGGGACGGCTGGCAGCCATCTCCGTCTGAATCATCGCTGCCCACTGTGCATCGGAATAGATCTCGGAGCCCGAGTACATGTTATTCTTCTTCACCAGTCGCAGGGTGCTGGAATCGTAGCCGAAGCGCCTGAACATGGTGACAACGTTAGCAGCATTCATCACATTGATTCCGCTGCCGCCGACGCCATACTCCATATTCTCGGCCTGACCCACATAGCGCATCAGCGTGGCCACGGCCGTCTTCTGGGCCGTCGTGGAGGTGTAGTAGGTGTCCTTCATATTATTCCAGTCAAAGGTCACCGACTCCAGGTCAGCATATGTGTAAGACACATTATAATCGCTCGAACCCGATGAGCTGGTATTGAGGATTCCGGTATAGCCCGACACGGTTCCGGTGGCTGTGGTCGGGTACTTCCAGTAGTACATCACCATCGAGGCCGAGGTAGCAGGGCAACCCGTCAAGCAGGTGTAGGTCGTGTTATTATAGTTGAACTTACACAGGTTGTTGTAGGGTGCTTCCTGGTCCCAGTTACAGGTCAGCAGCGGGCCATAAGTGACGGCACGCAGCATGGAGTTGTTCCTCGGGCTCACAATGGGATTCACCTTCAAGTCGGGATTCTCCTGCAGGAACGAGATCTCATTCCTGTACTGGCGCAGCATGTCCAGCATGCCCGGAGCCAGATGGTTCACATCCTTCAAGGGGCTGTCACCGACCATGAGGATTTCCTCGGCACGGTCATCACCGGCAACCACTACAAATGAGGATGCTGTGTTGTAGATGTAGAGGGCAGGCTGGTTCACCTTGTTGCCCATCTCGGTTTTCACAAGCACGGGATTAATGGCTGCGCTAGCCATCATGCGGCCAGCACTCACTTGTTCCACAAGGAATTGCTTGGCCTTGCGCTGGGCTGTCATCTGATCGACAGGCGCAGCACTCATTGACAGCGCCACCACGGCTACTGCCAACATCAGAAGGAATTTCTTCATAATTTAGTGTAAAAAAGATGTTTTAATAATAGTTTAAACGTTGATTTTGAACGCAAAATTAATACATCATGAGCAATCTGCAAACTTTTTTAGTTAAATAATTATTCAATTCATCCAATTACCCAATTATTATAGCAAAAAGATATTTAACCACCCCGTTGCCCATCAACACAGCGTCCACCGTCTGGACAAATGTCACTACTCCCCCCAGAGCGTTCCGGCCCACTAGCCTGATACCGAACCTCAAGCCAAGTCGCTAAGTGGCTAAATATATTTTTTGCTCGCAAGGGGCTCGCAAAATGTGCAGCCCGAAGATCTTGAGCGCCATCGGAGCAGCTGGCTAGCAGGGCCTTCGACCCTACCACCTCTCCGATGCTAAACCTGTCACAGGGGGTTGTGGGCGACCCTAAAAAACTCAGCGACGTTGCAGCTAAGCGTATGATTCAGTTTCAGGAACATTCGCTGAATAGTCACAGTGGTATAATAAAATGTGTAAATTAAGTTAATCGGTGCCCGGTTTTAGCCAGATAATGTGTAATTTTGTGGCTCAACAATCACCACCGTGAGATGAATGAACTACAGCACATCCATGAGGCTCCCTCGCGTCGAAATCGCGAGGAGAAGCGCTGTACCCTGGTGGGTATGGCCAGCGACGTGTGCCTCTCGGCGGTAAAGATTGCCTCAGGCATCTTCGGGCACTCGAGCGCCATCCTCGCCGACGGCATCCACAGCATCAGCGACACGGTCACCGATGCCCTGGTCTATGCCATGGTGAGGCTCTCGGGAAAGGGAGTCAGCGAGCGTTACCGTTACGGCAGGGGAAAATTTGAGACCCTGGCGGCGTTTCTCATCAGCCTCATCCTGGTTGTGGTGGCACTGGGACTGATGAGCGAGGGCGTGCAGGACGTGTGGGGCGCCATCCAGGGGGAGACGCTGGAGCGACCGCACCGCATCGCCTTGATAGTGGGCATCATCGCGGTTATCGTCAAGGAGGGACTGTACCACTACACCCGCATCAAGGGGCGCTCCACGGGAAGCAGCGCCCTCAAGGCCTACGCCTGGCACCACCGTGCCGACGCCCTGTCCACAGCAGCGACCCTGCTGGGCGTGGCCGGCGCGATGTTCCTGGGCGAGCGGTGGCGCGTGCTGGACCCGATAGCTGCTGTCGCCGTGAGCATCCTCATCCTCGTCCTGGCCTACCGCCTGGGACGCCCCGCTGTCGAGGAGCTGCTTGAAGTGTCCCTGCCCCGGGAGGAACGGGACACGATTGCCACCATCGTGAACAACACCGCGGGCGTGAAAGCCTTCCACAACCTGCGCACGCGCCGCAACGGCAACCTGCGCGTGGTGGATATCCACATCAAGGTGGAGGGCGACCTCACCGTGGCGCGTTCCCACGAAATCACCCGTGAAATCGAACAGCAGTTGACCGACGCCCTCGGCGAGGTGATGACCAACATCCACGTCGAACCCTACCACGGTAATAATCAATGTGAAAAGAATGGAAACAATACAACTCAATAACACCCTGCCCCGCGTCTTTGCAGGCCATGACGGCATCCACAGCGACGTGTGGCAACAGAACATCGTCATGGAGCGCGGCAAGCGCTACCTGATCAGCGCCGAGAGCGGCACCGGCAAGTCGTCGATGTGCAGCTACATCTACGGCTACCGCCAGGACTACAGCGGCATCATCGCCTTTGACGGCCAGGACATCAGCTCGCTGAGCATTGCTCAGTGGTGCGACATCCGCCAGCGCCACATCGCCTACCTGCCCCAGGACATGCGCCTGTTCGGCGAACTCACGGCGATGGAGAACGTGGAGCTGAAAAACCGACTCACCGGCTTCAAGAGCCGCGAGGAAATCCTGCGGCTGTTCGAGCTTCTGGGCATCCCCGACAAGGTGGGCAGCCTGGCCAGCAAACTCTCCATCGGCCAGCAGCAGCGCGTGGCCATCATCCGCACGCTCTGCCAGCCATGCGACTTCATCATGCTCGACGAGCCCGTCAGCCACCTCGATGAGGTGAACAACCGCGTCGTCGCGCGCATCATCACCGACGAGGCCACCCGTCAGGGTGCCGGCGTCATAGCCACCTCGGTGGGCAACCACCTGCAGATGGACGTGGATAAAACCTTCAATCTCTGACAACCGAAAACTGACAACCGACCAATGAAAGATATCATCTGGAAACTGCTGCGGCAGCACATCAGCAAGGGACAACTCATCGGCTTTGCCATCGCCAATCTCATCGGCTTGACCATCGTGTTGCTCGCCGTGCAGTTTTACCGCGACGTGAGACCCGTGTTCAACGACGAGGAGAGCTTCATCCGCAAGGACTATCTCATCATCACCCGCACCGTGACCGGAGCGGGAGCGTTGATGGGAAGCAGCAGCGAGTTCAGCGACGAGGACATCAGCGACCTGGAAGCGCAGCCCTGGTGCCGACAGGTGGGCCGGTTCCTCAACAGCGACTATGCCATCGACGCGCGCCTGGGCGTCGGCAGTGGGCACGCCATGCACACGCAGTTCTTCTTTGAGTCCATCCCCGATGAATTCATCGATATCGACCCTAGCGAGTGGGGATTCTCCCCCACCCGTCCTGTCGTGCCCATCATCATCTCGCGTGACTACCTCTCGCTCTACAACTTCGGCTTCGCCACCACGCAGGGCATGCCTCGCATCAGCGAGGGACAGGCCGAGATGATTCCGCTGGAGTTCACACTGAGCGGCAACGGCGTGCGCGACAACATGCCGGGCCACATCGTCGGTTTCTCCAACCGCCTGAACACCGTCATCGTGCCCCAGGAATTCATGGAATGGGCCAACCGCCGCTACGGCACGGGCGCCACCATGCAGCCCAGCCGCCTCATCGTCGAGGTCAACAGCCCCGGTGATGTCAAGATTGAGCAATACATGGACGAGCACCACTATGAGGTGGCAGGCGACAAGATGTCGTCGAGCAAGGCCAACTACTTCCTTACCGTCATCAGCGGCATCGTCATCGCCGTGGGCATCCTCATCAGCCTGCTGTCCTTCTTTGTGCTCATGCTGAGCATCTACCTGCTCTTGCAGAAGAACACCCAGAAGATCCAAGACCTCCTCCTGCTCGGCTACTCCCCCGACCAGGTATCACAGCACTACATCAAGCTCGTTGTGGGCCTCAACGCCGCCGTGCTTGTGCTCGCCATCGTGCTCATGCTCGTCGGCCGCATGGCCTATATGGACATGATACAGGCCTTCGGCGTCGGCACCTCCAGCGTCTGGGTCGCCATCCTTGTGGGCTTCATCATCATGGCCGCCATCACTGCCGGCAACGTCATTGCCATCCGCCGCAAGGTCGCCTCCCTCTGGCTCCACGAGAAATAAAAAATGTAACATAACTGTTTTTGGCAGCCTCGGTAGTTATATCCGCCGGGGCTGCACTGGTTTTGGGGAAGATAACATAAAAAAAACATTCAATTCTTGTTCAGTCGGGAGGAAAACACTAATTTTGTTGCAGAATTAACCTACTAACATAAAATAACAACTTAAACTACTGATTATCAATGAGTATGGAGAAGAAAATTGTGGAATGCGTGCCTAACTTCAGTGAGGGACGCAATATGGCCATTATCAAACAAATCACCGATGAGATTGAACGTGTCAAGGGCGTGAAGCTCCTCGACGTGGACCCGGGTGAAGCAACCAACCGCACGGTGGTCACCTTCGTGGGTGAACCCGACGCCGTGCTCGAGGCTGCCTTCCAGGCCGTCGGCAAGGCTGGTCAACTCATCGACATGCGCGGTCATCATGGTGCCCACCCCCGCATGGGTGCCACCGACGTGTGCCCGCTCATCCCCGTGGCCGGCATCACCCTCGAGGAGTGTACCGAACTGGCCCACAAACTGGCCGAGCGCATTGCCCGCGAACACAATATCCCCTGCTACTGCTATGAGGCTGCTGCCATGAAGCCCGGCCGCCAGAACCTGGCCGTGTGCCGCGCCGGCGAATACGAGGCGCTGCCCGAGAAGATGAACACCGAGAAGGGACCCGACTTCGGCGACCGCCCCTTCGACGAGGGCGTGGCCCGCACGGGCTGCACCGCCGTCGGTGCCCGCGACTTCCTCATCGCCGTGAACTACAACCTGAACACCACCTCGACCCGCAGGGCCAACGCCATCGCCTTTGACGTGCGCGAGAAGGGCCGCCCCGTGCGTGAGGGCAACCCCATCACCGGCAAGATCGTCAAGGACGAGAACGGCAACAACGTGATGAAGCCCGGTACGCTCAAGGGCACCAAGGCCATCGGCTGGTACATCGACGAGTACAAGATCGCTCAGGTGTCGATGAACATCACCAACATCAACGTCACACCGCTGCACGTCGCCTTTGACGAGGTGTGCCGCTGCGCCCAGAACCGTGGCATCCGCGTGACGGGCACCGAGATTGTGGGCCTGATGCCCAAGCGTTGCCTCATCGAGGCCGGCAAGTACTTCCTCGAGAAGCAGCAGCGCTCGACGGGTATCCCCGAGGAGGACATCATCAACATCGCCATCCACTCGATGGGTCTGGACGACTTGAAGCCCTTTGACCCCAACGAGAAGGTCATCGAGTTCATGCTCGAGGCCGACAATAAGACCAGCAACCGACTCGTGGACCTCACCGTGACGGGATTTGCCGACGAGACCTCGCGCGAATCACCCGCTCCCGGCGGCGGCTCCATCAGCGCTTACATGGGCGCCCTGGCAGCGTCGCTCGGCACCATGGTGGCCAACCTGTCGAGCCACAAGCCCGGCTGGGACGACCGCTGGAACGAGTTCAGCGTGTGGGCCGATAAGGGCCAGGCGCTCAAGGTCGAGTTGCTCCACCTCGTTGACGAGGACACCGACGCCTTCAACAGGATCATGGCCGCCTTCGGCATGCCCAAGAAGACCGACGAGGACAAGGCCGCACGCACTGCTGCCATCCAGGACGCCACGCTCTATGCCACCCAGGTGCCCCTGCGCACGATGAAGGCTTCGTTCAAGACCTTCGAAATCTGCCGTGCCATGGTCGAGACCGGCAACCCCAACAGTGTGACCGACGCTGGCGTGGGAGCCCTCGCTGCTCGTGCCGCCGTCATCGGTGCCGGTATGAACGTGAAGATCAACGCATCGAGCCTGACCGACCGCTCGGTTGCCGAGAAGCTCATCGCCGAGGCCAATGAACTGGTTGCCAAGGCCAACGCCGAGGAGGCCCAGATCACTGCAATGGTTGAGGAGAAGATTAAGTAAGCCTGCGGCTTAGTTTAGAGTTCAGAATTTAGAGACTAACAAAAAAGATAATATATCATGACCAAAGAAGAATTCATTGCCGACATCAGGGCCGGCATACCCGAGGAACTGCCTGAACTGCAGCCCTACGACACCGAGATTAACCACGCGCCCAAGCGCAAGGACATCCTCACCCCCGAGCAGAAGAAGCTCGCCTTGAGGAACGCCCTGCGCTACTTCCCCAAGCACCTCCATGCCGCATTGGCACCGGAGTTTGCCGAGGAGTTGAAGAAGTATGGCCGCATCTATATGTACCGCTACCGTCCCAAATATGAGATGTATGCCCGTCCCATCGACGAGTATCCCGCACGCTCACGCCAGGCTGCTGCCATCATGTTGATGATTCAGAACAACCTGGATCCGCGCGTGGCCCAGCATCCCCATGAGCTCATCATCTACGGCGGCAACGGCGCCATCTTCCAGAACTGGGCACAGTACCGCCTGGTGATGAAGTACCTGAGCGAGATGACCGACGAGCAGACGCTCGTGATGTACTCGGGACACCCCCTGGGACTGTTCCCCTCGCACAAGAACGCGCCCCGCGTGGTGGTCACCAACGGTATGGTTATCCCCAACTACAGCAAGCCCGATGACTGGGAGCGTGACAACGCCCTGGGTGTGAGCCAGTATGGCCAGATGACCGCAGGATCCTACATGTACATCGGACCGCAGGGTATCGTCCATGGCACGACCATCACGGTGCTCAATGCTGCTCGCAAGCAGCTCGTGAAGCGCGGCCAGAAGGGTGGCGACATCCATGGTATGCTGTTCGTGACAGCTGGTCTGGGCGGCATGTCGGGCGCTCAGCCCAAGGCCGGCAATATCGCAGGCGTGGTGAGCGTCACCGCCGAGATCAACCCCCTCGCCGCCACGAAGCGTTACGAGCAGGGCTGGGTGGATGAACTGCACGACAACCTCGACGAACTGATTCCCGCCATCCGCAAGGCCGTGGCCGACAAGCGGACCGTCTCGATGGCCTATGTGGGCAACGTCGTTGACCTGTGGGAACGCCTCGCCGACGAGGATATGCACGTCGACCTGGGTAGCGACCAGACGTCGCTGCACAACCCCTGGGCTGGCGGCTACTATCCCGTGGGACTCACCCTCGAGGAGAGCAAGCAGATGATGGCTGAGCAGCCCGAGCAATTCAAGGAGCGCGTGCGTGAATCGCTGCGTCGCCAGTGTGCCGCCATCAACAAGTTGGCCGACAAGGGCATGTACTTCTTTGACTATGGCAACGCCTTCCTGCTCGAGTCGAGCCGTGCCGGTGCCGACATCATGACGGCCGACGGCAAGTTCCGCTATCCGTCCTACGTGCAGGACATCATGGGCCCGATGTTCTTTGACTACGGCTTCGGTCCCTTCCGCTGGGTTTGCACCAGTGGCGATCCCAAGGATCTGGAGACCACCGACCGCCTGGCAGCCCAGGTGCTCGAGGAAATCCGCAAGAACGCCCCCGAGGACATCCAGGGCCAGATGGACGACAACATCCACTGGATCAAGGAGGCCGGCCCCAACCACCTGGTTGTGGGTTCACAGGCCCGTATCCTGTATGCCGACGCCGAGGGTCGCACCAAGATTGCCCTGGCGTTCAACGACGCCATCCGCAGCGGCGAGCTGAGCGCTCCCGTGGTGCTCGGTCGTGACCACCACGACGTGTCGGGTACCGACTCACCCTTCCGCGAGACGAGCAACATCTATGACGGTTCGCAGTTCTGCGCCGACATGGCTGTCCAGAATGTCATCGGCGACTCCTTCCGCGGGGCCACGTGGGTGAGCATCCACAACGGTGGCGGTGTAGGCTGGGGCGAGGTCATCAATGGTGGCTTCGGCATGGCCATTGACGGCAGCGAGGATTCGGCCCGTCACATCCGCGAGATGCTCTTCTGGGACGTGAACAACGGTATCGCCCGTCGCAGCTGGGCCCGCAACAAGGGCTCGATGGACGCCATCCGTCGCGAAATGGAACGCACGCCCGAGTTGACCGTCACCATGCCCAACCTGGTTGACGACGACGTGATTGACAACGCCGTGACCATCTTCTAAACAAGATTAATTGATTAACCCGAAATATTAGCTTCAAAACAACGATATGACACATCTTATCAGTGCCGAGCATCTCACGGTCCAGAAGATCGCCGAGATCATCGAAGGCCATCACACGCTGCAACTCAGTGACGATGCCATCAAGCGCATCACCCACTGCCGCGAATACCTCGACAAGAAGATCGCCGAGAGCGACAAGCCCATCTATGGCGTGACCACGGGCTTTGGCTCGCTGTGCAAAATCTCTATCAGCAACGACCAGCTGTCGCAGCTGCAGATCAACCTGATGATGTCCCACGCCTGTGGCGTGGGCGAGCGCGTTCCCAACGACATCGTCAAGATCATGATTCTGCTTAAGGTCCAGTCCCTCTCCTATGGTTACTCGGGTGTGAAACTCGATACCGTCGAGCGCCTCATCGACCTGTTCAACAATGACGTCTATCCCGTGGTGTACAAGCAGGGTTCGGTAGGTGCTTCGGGCGACCTCGTGCCGCTGGCTCACCTGTGCCTGCCCATCGTGGGTCTGGGAGAGGTGGAATACAAGGGCGAACGCATGAGTGGTGCCGACATCTGCAAGAAGATGGGCTGGGAACCTGTCAAGTTAGGTTCCAAGGAAGGTCTGGCATTGCTCAACGGCACCCAGAACATGAGCGCTCACGCCGTGTGGGCTCTCATCAAGGCCGAGCGCCTGAGCAAGTGGGCCGACGTCATCGCCGCCATCTCGCTCGAGGCCTATGATGGCCGCATCGAGCCGTTCACCCATGCCGTGCATGCCGTGCGTCCCCACCAGGGACAGATCGAGACGGCCGCCCGCATGCGCGAACTGCTTGACGGCAGCGAACTCATCCGCCAACCCAAGGTCAACGTGCAGGATCCCTACTCGTTCCGTTGCATCCCCCAGGTACATGGTTCGGTGAAGGACACCATCCGCTACGTCGGCTCGGTTATCGACACCGAGATCAACTCGGCTACCGACAATCCCACCGTTTGCCCCGATGAGGACCTGATCATCTCGGCCGGCAACTTCCACGGCGAACCCATCGCCATGCCCATGGACTTCCTGTGCATCGCCATGGCCGAACTGAGCAACATCTCGGAGCGCCGCACCTACAAGCTGGTGTCCGGCACCCGTGACCTGCCCAGCTTCCTCGTGGCACAGCCCGGCGTGAACAGCGGTTTCATGATTCCCCAGTACACCGCCGCAGCCATCGCCAGCCAGAGCAAGACGCTGTGTATGCCCTCAAGTGCCGACACCATCCCCACCTCGCAGGGTCAGGAAGACCACGTGAGCATGGGTGCCAACGCCGGTGTGAAGCTGTGCAAGGTCGTCGAGAACACCGAGCGCGTGCTGGCCATCGAGCTGTTCAACGCGGCCCAGGCACTTGAGTTCCGCCGCCCGTTGAAGTCGTCGCCCGTGCTGGAGCGCGTCTTCGCCGACTACCGCAAGTGTGTCCCCTTTGTCAACGAGGACCAGCCGATGTATCCACACATCGCCAAGTCGGTAGAATTCCTGCAGAACAACAAGATTGACTAACAACTCCATCCCTCACGCCAAGTCGCCAGGACGCTAAGAACAATTCTAACACGAGAGCTTAGCGACGGGCGCCTTAGCGTGAGGAATCTTTATAGCATTGACATGATGAAAACATTAATCAAGAATATCGCTTGTCTGGCAGGCGCGGACAACGAGAAGAAGCATTGCCTGCGTGGCAGCGAGATGGCAACACTGAACTGCATCAGCAACGCTTGGCTGCTGGTGGAGGGCGACCGCTTCGAGTCATGGGGAGAAATGGCATCCATGCCGCAGCCCCAGGATGGATGGACGGTCATCGATGCACATGGCGGCACCGTGCTGCCCTCGTGGTGCGACAGCCACACCCACATCGTGTATGCAGGCAGCCGTGAGGGCGAATTCGTGGACAAGATACGCGGCCTCTCCTATGCCGAGATCGCACGCCGCGGTGGCGGCATCCTCAACTCGGCCGATCGTCTGCACCTCTTGAGCGAGGATGAACTCTACACTCAGGCGATGCGCCGCGTGCATGAGATTATCGCCAAGGGAACCGGTGCTGTCGAGATCAAGAGTGGCTATGGCCTCAACACAGAGGACGAGCTGAAGATGTTGCGTGTCATCCGTCGCATCAGCGAGACCTCGCCCATCAAGGTGGTCAGCACCTTCCTGGGCGCCCATGCCGTAGGACGCGAGTACGCTGGCCGTCAGGGCGAGTACGTGGATATGCTCATCAGCGAGATGATTCCCGAGGTGGGCAAGCAGCAACTGGCCGACTTTATCGACGTCTTCTGCGACGAGGGATTCTTCACCCCCGACGAGACATCGCGCATCCTTGAGGCTGGTGCCAAGTGGGGTATGCGTCCCAAGATCCACGTTCAGGAGCTGGCTCCGTCAGGCG
Organism: Sodaliphilus sp.; assembly: GCA_045114435.1. GTDB lineage: Bacteria > Bacteroidota > Bacteroidia > Bacteroidales > Muribaculaceae > Sodaliphilus. The sequence goes on along the minus strand of JBGUKK010000139.1, from coordinate 1,003 downwards.
GTGTCGAGGTCGGTGTGAAACACAATGCTGTTTCGGTTGACCATCTCGAAAGCATGATCGACGAGGACATCGAGATGCTCAAGGGCACCGACACCATCCCCACGGGTCTGCCCGGCACCTCGTTCTTCCTGAATATGCCGTTCGCTCCCGCCCGCAAGATGATTGAGGCCGGACTGCCTGTAGCCACTGCCAGTGACTACAATCCCGGCTCCACGCCCAGCGGAGACATGAAGTTTGTCGTCTCGTTGGCGTGCATCAAGATGCGTCTGCTGCCCGCCGAGGCCATCAACGCGGCAACCATCAACACGGCCGCAGCCATGGACCTGAGCAAGGACTACGGCAGCATCGCCAAGGGTAAGGTCGCCAACTTCTTCATCACCGACCCCATCCCCTCGATTGACTTCATCCCATACTCCTACACAACGCCCATCATCGCGAGGACATTCCTCCAGGGCTGTGAAATGAAGTAACACATTATCACATCAACACTCAGGCGGCACCACCTCACGTGGTGTCGCCTGAGTCTTTACTCAGCAAGTTACTAACGCCAGTAAAAAGGCCCAAGCTTTTTTTGTGTATGCTTGGGCCTCGGCTTCAGAAGAAATTATAGCATATCAATTACTGTTGCAATACTAAATTAATCAGTAGTGTCACATCTCCGATATTAATGTTTCCATCATTATTTACATCAGCACAAATCTCACAGATATTGCCACCTGCAAGCACATAATTGATAAGCATTGTTACGTCAGCGATATTAATCAAGTAGTCATGGTTAACATCACCAAGTTCATAACCATGATCCTCGCCAAAGAGGGTGACGGTCTTGGCTTTGCTCCAAGGACTCCACGAGTCGTCGATGTAATGGGCCTTCACTCTGTAGAAGTATGTGCCGCCAGCAGTCAAGTTCCTTACAGTGTAGAACTTGTCGGGGGTAATACCGGTAATCAAGCGATAATCGGCATCTCCTTCCTCGTTGACGGCTTTGAGTTTTGAAGGCTCG
>JBGUKK010000138.1:0-15261 GCA_045114435.1 Sodaliphilus sp. | reverse complement strand
ATGAAGTAATCGAGCTTCCAAGCTAATCGGCTACTGCCGATAGCGACACAACAGCAGGCGACCCCACCCCGGGGCCGCCTGTTTTTTCATCCCCCCCTCTACCCATCACGTTAATTAACCCAATTGCTGCCGCCCCCACTCTCATCCTGCGGATGCACCATCATCATGCCGGTGCAGCAAAAAACTGGAAACCGAAAACTGAGAACTGAAAACTTTTTACTACCTTTGCAAGTTATTATATATATTAATGAGTAAGGAAGTGGAAACAAGATATATTTTTGTCACCGGCGGCGTCGTCTCGTCGCTCGGCAAGGGCATCATCGCCTCGAGCATCGCGCGCCTGTTGCTCTCGCGCGGTTACAGCATCACGTGCCAGAAGTTTGACCCCTACATCAACATCGATCCAGGCACGCTCAACCCCTATGAGCACGGCGAGTGCTATGTCACCGTCGATGGCCATGAGGCCGACCTGGACCTGGGCCACTATGAGCGCTTCACCAACATCAAGACCACACGCGCCAACAACGTCACCACGGGACGCGTCTATCAGAGTGTCATCGACAAGGAGCGCCGCGGCGACTACCTGGGCAAGACCGTGCAGATCATTCCCCACATCACCGACGAGATCAAGCGCGACGTCAAGCTGCTGGGAACGACCGGCAAGTATGACTTCGTCATCACCGAGATAGGCGGCACCGTCGGCGACATCGAGGCACTGCCCTTCATCGAGGCCATCCGCCAGCTGCGATGGGAACTCGGCCGTCGCTGCATCTGTGTTCACCTGACCTATGTCCCCTACATCAGCGCTGCCAAGGAGCTCAAGACCAAGCCCACGCAGCACAGCGTCAAGCTGCTCCAGCAGGAGGGTATCCAGCCCGACATTCTCGTGCTGCGCACCGAGCACCAGTTGCCGCCGGCGATGTTGAAGAAGGTGGCACAGTTCTGCAACGTCAGCGCCGATGCCGTTGTTCAGTCGCTCGACGTGCCCACCATCTATGAGGTGCCCCTCAAGATGCACGAGCAGCGCCTCGACAACATCATCATCGAGAAGACCGGCCTCGAGGTCAAGGGCGAGCCCGACATGACGAAGTGGAACGACTTCCTCGCCAAGCTCAAGGGCGCCGAACAAGAGGTGCGCATCGGCCTGGTGGGCAAGTATGTCTCCCTGCAGGATGCCTACAAGAGCATCGACGAGAGTCTGCTCCATGCCTGTGCCTACCACGACCGTCGCCTCAAGCTCGACTACATCAACAGCGAGCACATCAACGACGGCAACGTCGAGCAGCTGCTCGCTGGGCACGACGGCATCGTCGTGGCGCCAGGATTCGGGCAGCGCGGCATCGAGGGCAAGTATGTCGCCCTCAGGTGGTGCCGTGAGCACGACGTGCCCACCTTCGGCATCTGCCTGGGCATGCAGTGCATGGTCATCGAGTTCGCGCGCAACGTCCTCGGCATGGCCGATGCCAACAGCACCGAGATGGACTCCAAGACCACCCACAACGTCATCGACCTCATGGAGGACCAGAAGACGGTCACCAACATGGGCGGGACGATGAGACTGGGAGCCTATGCCTGTCAGGTCAAGCCTGGCACGAAGGTTGCACAGGCCTATGGGAAGACCGACATCGAGGAGCGTCACCGCCACCGCTTCGAGTTCAACGATGAGTACCGCAAGCAGTTCGAGGACGCCGGCATGACCATTGCGGGTGTCAATCCCGAGAGTGGACTGGCCGAGGTGATAGAGCTCACCGGCAAGCGCTGGTACATCGGCACCCAGTACCATCCCGAGTACAGCAGCACCGTGCTCAACCCGCACCCCCTCTTCATGTCGTTTATCGCGGCCATCATCGATGCCCAGCATCAATAATGACAACTGACAACAGAACACTGACAACTGAAAACTGAAATATGGATAAAAACACTTTGATTGGAATGTTGCTGATGGCTGCGGTCATCTTCGGCTTCATGTGGCTCAACCGACCCAGCGAGGCCGAGCTGGCCGAGCAGCAGCGACAGATGGACTCCATCGCAGCGGTTCAGAAGGCTGAACAGCAACGCGACATCACCGCCGGTGCCGTCGATACCCTGACGACCGACGAGTTGACGCACCTCATGAGCGTGCTCGAGAATATGCCCGAGGACAATGCCACGATCAACAACGGCGGCGTGATCCTCTCGTTGAAGGACGGCAAGATCGACGGTACAGTCACCGTCGGCAACAAGACCGTCAAGTGGGACGAGGTGAACAGCGCCACCAGCGCCGACCCCGCCACCCACAACCTCGCCGTGCAGGCCGTGCAGCGAGCCCTCGACGTGTATGCCAAGAACGGCTCCTTTGCCGCCTCACTGACGGGTACCGAGCAGATGGTCACCCTCGAGAACGACTCCCTCAAGGTGGAACTGAGCACCAAGGGCGGCATCATCGCCCGCGCCACGCTCAAGGGCTACAAGACGTTCAAGTCGCCCCAGATGCTCCTCTTTGACAAGGGCGACAACGACTACAGCTTCACGCTGAGCAACAACACCCAGCGATTCGAGACCAAGAACTTCTACTTCACCCCCAAGAAGCTCAACGACAGCACCGTGCTGATGAATCTGCAGCTCGAGGGCGGCGCGCAGTGGGGACTGAAGTACACCCTCGTGCCGGGCAGCTACATGGTGCGCATGGAGATGGTGCAGCAGGGGATGAATCAGATTATCCCGCTGAACATCAACCTGGTGGACCTCGATTGGCACCAGAAGATCTCGCGCCACGAGGAGGGCAAGACCTTTGAGGAGCGATGGAGCGGCATCAGCTACAAGTTTGCCGGCGAGGGCGGTGACGTCGAGACCACGAGCGAGAGCGGCGACGACGAGAAGGAAGTCAAGGACAAGCTCAAGTGGGTCAGCGCCAAGAACCAGTTCTTCTCGACGGTGCTCATCAGCGACAGCGTCTTCAGCTCGGCTCAGATGAAGAGCCGCGCCATCAGCAAGGACGCGGCAGACTATGAGCAGTACCTCAAGGACGTGGACATCCACACCATGGTTCCTTACTCGAGCGACAAGCCCGTGCCCGCCTCGTTCTACTTCTACCTGGGTCCGAACCGCTACCACACCCTGGCCAGCTACGACAAGTTCTCGCCCAAGGAGGACCTGAAGCTCACGCGCCTCATCCCCCTGGGCTGGAAGCTCTTCCGCTGGATCAACACCGGCGTGATCATTCCCGTGTTTGACTGGCTCGGCAAGTTCATCAGCAACTACGGCATCATCATCCTGCTGTTGACGATCCTCATCAAGATTGTCCTCTCGCCGCTCACCTACAAGAGCTATATCTCGCAGGCCAAGATGCGCATCCTGGCACCCGATATCGCCCAGATCAACGAGAAGTATCCCAATCAGGAGGATGCCCTCAAGAAGCAGCAGAAGACGATGGAACTCTACCGTCAGGCTGGTGCCAGCCCCTTCGGCGGCTGCCTGCCCATGCTGCTCCAGATGCCCATCCTCATCGCGATGTTCACCTTCTTCCCCTCGTGCATCGAGCTGCGAGGACAGTCATTCCTCTGGGCCAATGACCTGAGCGCCCCTGACAAGATCGTGGAGTGGTCAACCAATATCCCCTTCATCTCCAGCCTGTTCGGTAACCACTTGAGCCTCTTCTGCCTGTTGATGACGGTCACCAACATCATCTACACCTACATCACGACCAAGTCGCAGGCCTCGTCGCAGTCGATGCCGGGCATGAAGTGGATGATGTACCTGATGCCCCTGATGTTCCTCTTCTGGTTCAACGGCTACGCGTCGGGTCTGAGCTACTACTACTTCATCTCACTGTTGATCACCATCATCCAGACCTACAGCTGCCGCCTGTTTGTCACCGAGGACAAGGTGCGCGCCACCATCGCTGCCAATGCCAACAAGCCTAAAAAGAAAAGCAAGTGGATGCAGCGCCTCGAGGAGGCACAGAAGATGCAGCAACAGCAACAGCGCCAGCAGGCCAGGGGCGGCAACGGTAAGCGCCGTCGCTGATGAATCTCAAGCGCTATAGCATCTATAGCGTCTATAGCATCTATAGCGTCTATAGCATCTATAGCATCTATAGCATCTATAGTATCTATAGCATCTATCTTGCTGATAAAAAATAGCAGCTGCCGATGAAACTTTTTGGGCTCCAGTTGAGTCTAATAGCAAAATGACTAACAATTAAACACTAGAAGCTATGTATATTCACAATTGTCCCCAGTGCGGAAAACAATACAGCACTGAAGAGAGAGTTAATCGCGTGAAGTGCCCCTATTGTGGTGCCGAGACCGATGTCTCCTATAGCCAGCAGCAGCCGCCTTTCCAGCAAGGTTACCAGCAGCCGCCTTACCAGCAGCCGCAATATGGTTACCAGCAGCCAGCGAGCTCGGGCAACATCTTTGACGAGGGACCCTCGGGCAAGAGCCGTGGCCTGGCCGGTCTGTTGGCCATCCTGTTGGGCTCGCTGGGCATCCATTACTTCTACCTGGGCAAGACCACGGCAGGCATCGTCTTCCTGCTCGTTGCCGTCCTCTCGTGTGGCTTCCTTGCTGCCATCACGGCAATCCTTTCCCTCATTCAGGGCATCCTGATGTTCACCGAGACCCAGGAGGAGTTTGAGCGCAAGTGGGTGAATTGCCCCACCGACTTCCCGATATTGTAGTCATCTCAATCCCGATTGCCTATGGGTAGACGCCAGGAGAAGACAAGACCCGACTTCATCAAGTGGCTGCTCCTTGCAGGAGCGGTGGCACTTGGTGTGTCGCTTGTGGGCTATGTGATCTGGCACTATGTCTTGCCCCACTCGGTCGCCGTGGACCGCTTCCGTTTCCCGGTGGCGGGCATCGACGTGTCGAAGCACAACGGCAAGATTGACTTCAGCAAGGTGAGAGACGACGACTACCAGTTTGTCTTCATCAAGGCGAGCGAGGGCAAGACCTACAAGGACGACGCCTTTGCACGCAACTACAGGGCGGCGCGTGACGCGGGGCTGAAGGTGGGCGCCTACCACTTCTTCCGCAAGAACCGCACTGGCCGCGAGCAGGCCGACAACCTGTTGAGTGTCATCAAGGGAAAAGAGTTTGACCTCCCGCTGGTCATCGACCTCGAGGACGATTGGGGCAACGGGGCGACCACCAGCCGTGATGTCGCGGTGCACCGCCTGCTCGAGATGATCGACTGCCTCAACGACAAGGGCTACAAGGTGATGATTTACACCAACATGGACGGCTACAAGAAGTATTACAAGGATATGCTCACCGATTGCGACCTGTGGCTGTGCTCATTCACAAGCCCCGACCTGCAGTCCCACCTGGGACACCGCATCCAGCAGTATAGCCACGAGGGCCAGGTCGATGGCGTGAACGGCGATGTCGACCTCAATGTTTTCCTCGGCAGCAAGCGGCAGTGGAAAGACTATCTCGACCAGGTGAAACAACCGTTAAAACAATAAATTCTCCACGACCATGAGGCAGTTGTATCAATCCATAGCACTCGCATCTGTGATGATTCTGGCACTGTTGGCACCCTTGACGGCGACAGCGACGGTGTACCAGTGGAGCCGCTACGACCTCTCATTTGAGACTCCCGAGGGCGGCTTTGTCACCTTCAACTCGCCCACGCGCTTTGAGGTGCAGTGGGAGGACATGGTGATGACCGTGCAACTCTACAGCCAGGACAAGGGCGACGAGAAGAAACTGTTGACCGAGAATCTGCAACGCAAGGCCTTGGGATACAACATGTATGACCTGCACGATGCCAAGATCAAGGTCAAGGGATTCAAGAAAACCTACAGCATCGACGGAACCATGCCCGATGGCTCGCGGGCCATCATTGCCGACCTGGTCTCCAAGCGGCAGAACCTCATCGTCGAGGTCACCGTGGTGTACCTCTACGGCAATCGCGAGGTCGTCGAGGACATGATCAAGAGCTTCGCCGAGCACAAGGACCAGCCTAACCATCAGCGCAAGCGGCAGAAGGTGCAGAGCAAGCAGGAAGCCGAGCGCGAGAAGAAGAAAGAGCAGCAGCCGCCCACCACCAAGAAGGAGAAACTCTATGATGCCTGATATTTAACCCTGATAATCAACCCAATAAAGATACATCCGATATGAAGCACATTACACTACAAGTTTGCTTGACCATTGCCGCCTGCACGGCAATGTGCCTCCCTGTGGCCGCTGTCGATGGCCCCGATGTGGAACCCGGCATGCTCTATGCTCCGTTGGTCTATGACCACTATGCATCGGCCGCTGCCCAGCAGGGCACACCTGCTGCCGGGAGCGACCTCTATCATCTCGATGCCGGCGACCAGTGGCTGCAAGATGCAATGGACAACTCGCAGCACGTCCAGCAGGTGAGACAACGCGCGATGATTGAGAATCCGCAACTCGTGGCCTATAACGCCAATCGGCTGCCCGAAGCGCCGCCCGAAGGTGTCATCACTGTTGACCCGCGTCAGGGACTCCTCACTGTTGCCCCCGCCCAGGTTGTTGTCGAGGACGTCACGCCTCCCGATGCTCCGGTGCAGCCCATTCACGACTGGCTGCATGTGTTCAACGCGTCATTGCAGTTCACCCAGGCCTACATCAGTGGCAACTGGTATCAGGGTGGTGAGAACAACCTTGCCCTGCTGGGAACCATCAACTGGAACTGCAACCTCAACCAGGATGTCCACCCCAACTGGTTATTCAACAACACCTTGTCCTACAAGTTGGGCGTCGCCACCACCCATGGCGACAGCATCCGCAAGTACATGATCAACGAGGACAACTTCCTGTTCACCTCACAGCTGGGTTATAAGGCGGTGAAAAACTGGTACTATAGCGCCATGCTGCAGTTCACGACCCAGTTCCTGAACAACTACAAGGTCAATACCCGGACGATGACCGCCGCTTTCCTCTCCCCGGCCGAGTTGAATATCGGTCTCGGTATGACCTACAGCTACAAGAAGGCCGATGACCGCATGTTCACCCTCGCCATCGCCCCGCTGTCCTATAACCTGAAGTATTGCCGCAACATCACCGATATCGATCCCACGCGCTTCGGCATCAATGCGGGACATCACAGCAAGAGCACCTTCGGTAGCAACTTCGAGGCCAAGTGGCTGTGGCGTTTCACGCCCAACGTGATGTTGACTTCCAGGCTCTATATGTTCACCAACTACGAGTATGTGCAGGGTGACTGGGAGAACACGCTCGACCTCTCCGTCGGCAAGTACCTCACTACCCAGCTCTATACCCACCTGAGGTTTGACCGCTCGCGCGCCCGTGACGACGATTGGAATTACTGGCAGTTCAAGGAGATCCTCAGCCTCGGTGTGATATATCGTTTCGCAACTGTCAACTAAGTCAGCATGAAACTCCGCGTCTTACTCATCGGCCTGATGCTCGCTGTGCTGCCACTGGCGGCAGCGGCTGGCAGTCATGTGCCCAAGAAGTCGGTTGTCCTCGACGGGCTTGATGTGGACTCGATGCGCCTCAGGCTCGATGAGACCGATATGCAGCCCCTGGAGGGCATCTGGTATTATCCCGACGAGGAGATGACACTGGGCATCGAGCGCTACAGGGGCGACCACAACATCGGTTACCGCATCATCCTGCTCGACAGCCACGACATCTCGCTCGTGCCTGGCACCGTTATCGGATACATCGCCTCCAGCGCGGTGGACAGCAAGTACCGGCTCTGGCTGTACAGCCAGCGGGACCGCTTGACGCTCATCAAGCCCCTGGAGTGTGTGGCCACACTCAATGCCGCCCATTCAACACTCACCTTTGACCCGCCCCACTGGAAAGTGAAGGTGCGTGTCAACATCGCCCGCTTCTTGCCCACCTTGTTCCGGGGAGTGAGCATCACCCCCGAGAAGGAGGAGGAACAACTGCCCGTGGGATTCCGCAAGATTTATCCCGAGGGGGGCGACGGGAACCCGTTTAACCGCATCAGATACCTGTGATGAGATGGTGGGATAAACATATTTTAACTTTTCCGACCCTGCTGGTCGTGCTGCTGTCGGTGCTGTGCGTCAGTGCGTTAGATGTTGATGCGCGGACGCGTACAACGCGCAAGAACCTGCGCTCAACCGAAGTTCCCGTTGCCGAGCTCGTGACCAGCGATGGCCTCTTGCCCGACAGCCTGGCAACCATCGACCCCGGCGCTGTGACCATCAAGGGCTTCAACAAGCGGGCCAGCGAGAGCAAGGAGTCCTTCTTCATCACCAACAACACCAGCCATCGCATGAGTGCGGTGAGGCTGCTGTTGCGATACACAACCATGAGCGGGGAGATGCTCACGCAGCGCTCGGTCACCGTACCCGTGAGCCTCAAGCCGGGGGAGACCAAGCTGGTGAGCATCAAGTCATTTGACGTGCAGCGGCTCTTCTATTACTATGCCGGGCCGCAGCCTCGCAAGCAGGCCACGCCGTTCAAGGTGGCTTACCGCTTGACGGGTTATGACATCCTGGTGGGTAACTGACAAGAATACAACAACTCAATAATCATTAAATACACAACAAGAAAAGATGAAACATTTGTCAATTAAGTTCTTAACGGCAGCATTGTTCACACTCGTGGGGTGGACTGCCGCCGATGCTTGCACCAATCTGCTGGTGGGTAAAAACGCCAGTGCCGATGGCTCGACCATCATTACCTATGCCGCCGACAGCCACACGCTCTTCGGCGACCTGCAGTACCTGCCTGCAGCCGACCATGCGCCCGGCTCGATGCGCAAGATCGTCGATTGGGATAGCGGCAAGCCGTTAGGTGAGATTCCCGAGGTGGCTCACACCTATGCCGTCGTGGGAAACATGAACGAGCATCAGGTGACCATCGCCGAGAGCACCTGGGGCGGACGGGAAGAGCTGTGGGATACCAGTGGCAAGTCCATCATCGATTACGGTAGCCTCATGTACATCGCCCTGCAGCGTTCCAAGACCGCACGCGAGGCCATCAAGTGGATGACCGAGCTGGTGGCCAAGTACGGCTATGCCAGCGAGGGTGAGTCCTTCTCGATTGGTGACCCCAACGAGATCTGGATCATGGACATGATTGGCAAGGGTCCCGATGAGCTCGGTGCTGTCTGGGTGGCCATCCGCATCCCCGACGACTGCATCGCCGGCCATGCCAACAATCCGCGCATCTGGAAGTTCAACATGAAGGACAAGAAGAACGTCATGTACAGCAAGGACGTCATCTCCTTCGCCAAGAAGAAAGGCCTCTACAGCGGCAAGGACGCCGACTTTGCCTTCGCTCCCGTTTACCAGAAGTTTGATGCTGGTGCCCTGCGTGGCTGTGACGCACGCGTGTGGAGCTTCTTCAACCGTTTCCACCAGGGCATGGACGCTTATCTGCCCTTCATCTACGGCAAGACCCGCGAGGATGCCGATGTGATGCCTCTCTATGTCAAGCCCGACCGTAAGGTCAGCGTGCGTGACATGCAGGAGATGATGCGTGACCACTTCGAGGGCACACCGTTCGACATGACCACCGATGCCGCTGCCAAGACCGCCTATGGCGTGCCCTACCGTTGGCGTCCGATGGACTTTGAGGTCGACGGTGTGACCTATAGCCAGGAGCGAGCCATCGCCACGCAGCAGACCGGTTGGGTCTTTGCCGCTCAGATGCGCTCATGGCTCCCCGATGAGGTGGGCGGCTGCTTCTGGTTTGGCGTGGATGATGCCAACACGGCGGTCTTTGTGCCCATGTACTGCAGCATCACCCAGGTGCCCGAGAGCTATCGCCAGGGCAAGGCCGACATGTACACCCTGGACTGGGATTGCGCCTTCTGGGTCAACAACTGGGTAGCTAACCAGGCCTATCACCGTTATTCACAGATGATTGGCGACATCCGCAAGGTGCAAGGTGACATCGAGGACAACTTCGCCAAGCAGCAGTCGGTCATCGAGGCTCAGGCAACATCGTTGCTGACCACCGACCGCGACGCCGCTATCCGCCTGCTCACCAACTACTCGGTCAATGCCGGCCAGGATGCCACCGCACGCTACCGCAAGCTGGGCGAATACTTGTTTGTCAAGTACCTCGACGGCAACATCAAGAAGGAGAAAGACGGCAAGTTCATGCGCAACGAGTACGGCACGCCCGCATCGCCCACCTTCGCCGGCTACACCCAGGAGTACTACGACATGCAGATCAATGACCTTGACGGCGCCGGTAAGGTCCTTAAGGTCGAAGAGCCGGTGTGGCTGGAAGAAAAAGACAAAGCCAAACACTAATTAAGGGCTGAAGACCAAAGAACCAAAACTAAAAAGCCGCATCGATATCACATCGGTGCGGCAATTTATTTCTGTTTACTTACTGTTTCTTGATGAATCAACTAATAACTAATTCACTTTTTCATGATGCAAAATTACTGCAGCTCCAGGGGACACACAATCGCTATAATTGGTCAAATTCCTTGTATTTCATCATCATATTAGGGGATTTTGGACCGAATCTGTCCTTTTTTTAGGCCCCAAAACGACTTTTTTTGAGACAGCAAACGTTTTTTTCACGTTTTTCCTTGACACATGTTTCAGTTCTTTAGTACATTTGTGAACGAGAAAATAACATTTAAAATCCTGATGAATATGAAAAGATACTCTTTAATGCTTGCCTTGCTGATGCTCGCCTTGGCATCACAGGCGCAATTACTCTGGAAAGTGAGTGGTAACGGATTGGCACGACCCAGCTACATCATGGGAACCTATCATTTTGCTCCGGCATCGATGATCGATAAGATTCCCGGCATGCAGCAGGCCCTGGAGGGGTGCGATGTCGTCTTCGGTGAGATAGATAATGAGGAAATGATGAGCCAGGATGCCCAGATGAAGATGGGCATGGCCATGGTCGCACCACCCGACAGCACCCTTGACAAGCTGTTCACCCCCGAGCAATATGCCATCGTCGAGGATGTGTTCAACAAGTATTTTGGTGGAATGGGTGTGACACTCAGCCAAATGAATATGCTCAAACCCAGCGCCATCAGTGTGCAGATGCAGGCCATGCAGGCTGTGAAATACTTCCCTAATTTTAACGTGAACGAACAAATCGACATGGGCGTTCAGAACAGGGCTAACGAGATGGGACGCCCGTCTGAGGGCCTCGAGACCATTCAGGAGCAGATCGACCTGCTGTTCAATGCACCATTGACCGAGCAGGCCGAGGGCTTGCTGGAGGCTTGCAAGAAGGACGACTACTTTGTCGTGCAATCCTCGGCCCTCGTGGAGGCCTATATGGCTCAAGACCTTGACAAGATCAAGGATATCATTGCTGATCCCGAGATTGGTGGCGACAACCCCGAGGAGCTGGATGCGCTCATCTATGACCGCAACCGCAATTGGGTGCCTAAACTCATGGCCATCATGCCCGAGAGAGCCTGCCTCGTCTGTGTCGGCGCTGGTCATCTGGTGGGAGACCAGGGTGTGTTGCAGCTGCTGCGCGACGAAGGCTACACCGTCGAGCCCATGAAGTAAGGAAGCGAGATCCGAGGAACTACTGAAATACGCATTTTCAACTAGAATTTCGCAAGTAGATAACTTGCTCACACAGAATATAGCATCTGTTGGCAATAAGTTTAGCGCCCTGGCGTGAGATTCATTCACAGGTGTTTTGGCCGAGTGCTTCTCTCTGTTTTTGTTGATGAAAGCCAGTGCCGTTGTTTAATTTGCGTAATTCGTAGTTAAAAAATCGTTTTACTTGTCCAAGTTGTCTGCTTTTTCATTATCTTTGTCGCATTATTCAACAAAACGACTTTTATTTTGGACCCAGACCCGTTATCGTGCCTGTTATCGGTACTTTGCACAGTGAGCGGAAATCCGCTTGTAACATTCAACACGCCCACATTGGGCAGCATCATTGCCATCATTGTCGCCGTTCTGGGATTGTTCCTGTCGGCATTTAATTCGGGCAGCGAGATCGCTTATTTCTCGTTGACCAGCGATGATATAGATTCAATTGAGGACACACACCGTCGCGACAGGGTGAGGGAATTGCTGGCTGCGCCCGAGAAGCTGCTGGCAACGATTCTCGTGGGAAACAATCTGGTCAACATCATGATTGCCATTGTACTGAACTTCGCGATGAACCAGATCTTTGACTTCAACAGCACCGTGCTCGACTTTATCGTGCAGACGGTTATTCTCACTTTCCTTATCCTGCTCTTCGGGGAGGTTATCCCCAAGCTGTATGCCACTAATTTCAATACCAAGTTTGCTGCCATGGCATCGGCTCCCCTCAAGGCGGCCGTCAAGCTGTTCAACCCGTTGACGGCACTGCTGGTGCGCAGCACGCGCCTGGTGAGCAAGGTGGTGCCCGAGCAGACCGAGGAACTCTCGGTCGATGACTTGACGCGCGCCCTCGAGGTGAGCGAGGTCAAGAACCCCGACGAGAAGGAATTGCTCGAGGGCATCCTCTCGTTTGGCGACAAGACGGTGAGCGATATCATGCGTCCGCGTGTCGATGTGGTGGATATCGACCAGGAGGACACCTTCGACCAGGTGGTGCACAAGGTCATCGAGACGGGATATTCACGCATGCCGGTCTATGAGGATACCCCCGACAACATCAAGGGCATCCTCTATGCCAAGGACCTCTTGCCCTACATCGGCAACCGCGACAACTCCTTCAAGTGGCAGACGCTGATGCGCCCCGCCTATTTTGTCCCCGAGACCCGCATGCTCGACGACCTGCTCGAGGACTTCCGCCGCAAGAAGATGCACATGGCCATCATCGTCGACGAGTACGGTTGCACGCAGGGCATTGCCACCCTCGAGGACGTCCTCGAGGAGATCGTCGGCGACATCAATGACGAGTATGATACCGAGGAGAAGTTCTATAACCGCATCAATAAGAACACCTGGATGTTTGACGGCAAGACGCTGTTGAGCGACTTTGCGCGCGTGCTCGACATTGACGAGGATGAACTGGGCGAGCACGGCGAGGAAGCCGAGACCATCGCCGGCTTCCTGCTCGATATCAAGGGAGAGTTCTTGAAGGAAAAAGAAGTCATCAAGCACGGCCGTTTCACCTTCACTGTCATCAAGGTCGTGAAGTACCGCATCGCCAAGGTCAAGGTCTCCCTGGACGAAGAAACCGCCTGACGCCAAGATTGGGACAAAAGAACCGTCCCCTTGTCCCCAAAAATGTATTTGGCATGGGATTTGCAGCAATGGATGGCAGTATTAACCATTTATTGTGAATCAGGATGGCAGTAAACAAGAATTTCAACATCAACCTTGACGATTATGCCCAGCATTTCAACGACAGCAGGTTGTGGAAGAAGTTGAAAAAGGTGGCGCGTAAGGCTGGCCGCAAGGTCGTCTATTATGTCCTTGTCCTCTATTATGTGGCACGGGACCCTGCTGTGCCCTCGAGCTTGAAGCTCAAGATTCTGGGAGCCTTGGGCTATTTCATCCTGCCCATCGACCTGATCCCCGACGCCATTCTGGGGCTGGGATTTACCGATGACCTGGCCGCACTCGTGTGGGCCATCTTCAAGATGAAGAAGTACATCACGCCCGAGGTCAAGCAGAAGGCTCGCCAACGCATGCAAGAGTGGTTCGGCTCCGATGAGATCGATGCCGCCGACCTTGTCATCTTTGACACCGACGGGCCGAATATCATTGATGTAGAGGCCGAGGAGTACTAAATAAAAGAGGCTGTAGAGGAATCGCCCTCTATAGCCTCTATAGTATCTATAGTATCTATTGTCTATTTCACATAGAAGTCGCTGGAGACGCCCACGCCGCCGGCTTTCAGTTTGCCGTAGTTGCCGTTGCCCTGATACTTCTGGGTCCACACGCGCTCTGAGCATTTCTTGCCGAGCTCGTCCTGAGTGACGATATAGCCGTAGATGTTGCGGCGCTCGGGCACCAGACCCTTCATCAGCACATCCCAGTCGCTGCTGGTGATGATGACATCAATGACCTTGGGGTCATCGGCCTTGGCGATGGCCAGCGCCTCGGCTTTGAACTTGGCGTGCATCGAGCCGGCCTTAGGCATGGCCTTGTAATCGATGTTCTCGGGGGTGTTCTGGGCGATGGCTTCATCACAGGCTTTGGCATATATATTTTGATTGTAGTACATGTATTTTTTAGTATTACTGTACTTCTCGCCAACTTCATCCCACAGCAGATGGATGTCCTTGGTGAAAATCTGGAACAGGTGCATCTGTTTGGCACATTTTTTGGCACCTTCCAGGTCTGCAGCGCTCAGGTAGGAACCTTGTCCGCCGAGGGTGGCGAAGACATATTTGCCGTTACGACTCACTAGGGTTATGCCTTGAGCCGAACCTTTTGCACGGTATTTGTTCGCTGTCATCCTGCTCCCTTTGGTTGAAACGCTCACAGCGCCATCAGCATCTTCGGTGACTTTCGTGCTGTTGATCAAGACGAGGGTCCAGGAACTGATTTTGTCATAGAATTGCCAATAGCGCTCATTCTCTTTCTGGATGCTTTCCATGAGTTTTACGTCATAATCTGGTCCGGAGTTGATCTTGTCGAGCTCATGGTTGTGCTTGAATCGGGCATCCATCTGGGCCTTGAGTTCTCTCAGTCCGTCCTCGGTGATGTCCATCTCGGCCATGCGATCCACAAACTCCTCAATGCCGATGCCGTTGTACGTGCCGTTTGGGGCCATGACCCAGGGCAGGGGAGGACGCTGGGTCTCCAGTGCCTGCATTTTGGCCTCTTCCTTGGCCTTTTTGGCTTCCTTCTTGACATCCTCTTTCTTCTTGTCCACGACTTGCTCGGCTTTCTTCTTGGCCTTATTCACCAGTCCGCCCAGCTGGGCATTGGCTGTTCCGGGAACGCTCATTGCTGCCATGGTGATGGCGGCAACCAGTAATGTTTTAATCGATTTTGTTTTCATCATTTGGCGATTTTAAATAGTTAATAAAAGTGCAGTATCATTAGCGTTTTTTGTGTTACATAGGTAGATCTGTCATGACTGGAGTGAACAAAGATATGAAGAATAAATCATTTGGCAAAATAATATGTAAAAAAACTCGGGTGGGCACCGCGTCACGGTGTCCACCCGAAGTTCCCTTAGGGTTGGGATTAATTCCTTAGTTCTGTTCCTCCTTGGGAGCCTGGATCACGTTGATGTAGGTGTGACCAGCGCGGTGCTGGAACTCTACAGTGCCGTCAACCAGAGCATACAGGGTGTGGTCCTTGCCCATGCCAACGTTCATGCCGGGACGATGCTGGGTACCGCGCTGACGGCGGATGATGTTACCGGCCTTGGCAAACTGACCACCAAAAATCTTCACGCCGAGGCG
>JBGUKK010000137.1:0-82791 GCA_045114435.1 Sodaliphilus sp. | reverse complement strand
TGGTCAAGAATGGCACCTTATATGGTGAAATTCAGAAAAACTAGAAAAATCATCATTTTTCTTGCATATGAACATAGAATGCCGAATGCCATAAAAGTTCTTTTAATGGCTAAGGCGCCGAAAAGTTTATCTAAATTTATTTGAGCATTGTTGAGGCGACGCCTACCTTCGCTGCAAGGCAACGAAGGTCAATAATAGTGACTTGATTATATAGCCGTGCGTCGCACGGGAGATTAATTCTTGTTCTCTTTTTTCAGTTCAGCCTCTCGCATTTTGATGATGTCAACGTTCAATTGCTCGAGTAATGAGAGTTTCTGGCTCTCGTTGCTGTTGACTGGCTTGTACCATGGCTCATGACTGAAATAATCCTTCAGGTCGGCAGTCTGGAACACGTGTCCATGACGGGCATAGATGGAATTGCGCATCACCCGGAGCATCTCCGGGCTGTAGTCATACAGCTCATTACCATGAAGCAGTGTGTGGTTGGCATAGTCGAAACGGGGGCTGTTGGGGTCCGACTCTGTCAGCGTGATGGCTTGATCACCGAGCCTGTGGTGGCCACCGTACTCGTCAAAGGCCACGGGATAGAGCCGAAGGCCGTCGATGGTCGGCTCGACTTCCATCGTGCCGTTCAACGGCGTTCCGTCGCCGTCAAAGCTCATGACACCGGTTATATGGCTGTTAAAGGTGACGGGCTCGATAGGTATATAGGTGCCGCCCACATGGGCTTTAGTCCAGTCTATGGTCACCTGGGTGCCGTCTTGCATGGTGTAACGTCCCCTGAGCGTGGCCATCCAGTGCTCAATATTTAGCTGTTGGTGGTCACCGGCATCGTTCTCGGTTAACTTGGAGAAGATGGTGTAGAGTTCTCCGTCATGATTGTATAGGCAGATCACATCCAGCCTTTCTTGCTGGACATGTTTCGCGGTCTCGCAATTTTCATATATCATCATGGCATCGTTTGAACCATGGGCGATGCGGTAGGTCTCGGGTTTCCCTTTCACGGGCACGAGCATGAATTCCATCTCTTGGCCCTCATCCATGGCGTTGATTACTATATTTCCGCCTTGATGCAGGGTCGCTTCAAAGATAAGCACTCCGTTATACCAATGGCTGCCATGCTCAAGGGGCTTAGCTTGCATGACGAGTGTGCTGAGAATTAACAGTGTGAATACAATCTTTTTCATCATTTGTTCCGTTTTGGGATTTGAGTTAAAGCTTCGCAAGTTGTTAACTTGCTCGCTGGTTAAAGGTTAATGAAGTTTATCCATTCTCCATTCTCCCTTCTCCTTTCTCCATTCAAGTCCCTAAGGTGGCGCGCCACTTTAGGAACTTGAATTCTTATTGTTCTTCTTCTATAATATAATCCTTACCTATATATGAAGGGTAGTCGTCAATGGTATAAGTGCGCACGAGAGTGTATCGACCTCCTTCGGGATAGTATTCGTAAGAACTCATGTGTAATACTCTATTTTCCGGATCAATCTTGTAGATACCCGAGTTGGAGGGGAACTGAAAAGCCACTTCATCCTTAAAGTCGATGACATAGGACCAGACGTTTCGGCCATCGGGACACCCTTCAATGTAGATATAATTGTGATTCCAGGGGATGAAGAAGCAGTTATAGCAGTCTCCAATGGCTATTTCATCAATGGGCACATTGACGCCGCGTCCTCCTGACATCTGTTCCCATCTGGGTTCAACCTCATCATTGGTGTTCAGCACATGGGTTATATCACCGGATTTCTTATCCACTACCCACATCGAAATCTCAGTTGTCTCAACACTGGCTGCATGCAGGTAGAGTTCCATTTCATCGGTCTCATCCTTCATGACAGACCCGTCGGGAATTTCCAACATATTCTCCTCTTCCTCATCGTCAAAGGAATCTTCGCCCGAGTGGTGATAGATATGCGTGTTGCCGTCATAGACGTAATGGTGATACCAATCACCGCCTTCAGGTAATGACTCTTGCACAATCACCGTCTGGTCATAGCCGTAACCCAGGTGGCAATAGATTTGAGAGTCGGGCGAATGGCGGTGTATGGTGCCGTAAGGCACTTGCTCGGGCGTCATCGTCCTGGTGGCCGGGTCGTAGTCATAGTAGCAGCACACAGGCATCTGCGTGGTGTAACCTTCATACAGGCAGATGGCGAAGAGGATGTGGCCTTCATCTCGCTCGAAGGCGCGGGCGTCAAGGCGTTGTGAATCAGATGGACTGTTATCATACTGTGCGATGTGCAAGTCTTCGCAGTCAACAAACGTATGGCCTGTGCAGTCGTCACATTCTGTGACATCGTTAGAGACATATCGTTTGTTGCCAGCCTCGGCAATTAACGATTCCGCGGCTTTGGTAGGCCAGGCAGCATGAAACGCCCTTAACAGCTGCATCACATCAGGCGTATCTTTACCATTTTTCACCTTGATGGTCTTGTTCATCCATCCTGCATTGATTTCGGCCAGCGAGCGCTTTTGGGACGTTTTGCCTTCAGCAATCATCATCAGTGCCAGCAGGCAAGCCATCATTGTAATCAATCTTTTCATAGTTCTGTATATTAGTCATTAATAATTTGCCAATCAAGGTGATACTCCTCGGCCTCGGGAAGGGCTTTCATATAGGCTTCGCCCTGTTCCGCGCTGATTTCCTCCCCGTTAAGGTAGCAACTCTCAATCTCACCATACACGTCGATTTCGACGTATTTCTCCACAACGCGGCCCTCGCTCAACTTGAAGACCTCGTAGTAGTAGGACGGTCCTCCAGAGTGGCCTTGAAGCATCAGGTAATTTCCTTCGGAGTCCTTATGGAACGTGGGTTTCAATCCGGCGCGCACGGTCGTTATCAGCTGCAGCCGCCCGTTTTCACGGATGAAGAACGCCCCGTTCTCTTCCTCCTCGTCACTGATCCAGATCTGTTCGCCATCGTAGTCGATATAGACGTGGGTCCACTTGGTCAGTTCCACGTTCTTGTTCTCTCCCGGGTCCTCGGCAACATATTGGCGTTTCATCTCGGCAATGTCGACTTTCCATAGAGGCGAATCCTCGTCAAACAGCGATATGTAGGATGCGTAGGTCTCACGCACGAGTTTTCCGTCACTGATGCGCAGCAAGCCCATGGTGGCACTCTCGGGAGCCCAGCGGACGAAACAAAATTCGGGGCCCTGCGGACCCTCAAATGCCGCTGCGATATTGCTGGTGGCGTATTCCCCGTCATCATCGGCGTTCCAGGTGGGACCGTCATCGTACAGCCATCCGATCACGGGATAGGAATAGATTTTGTCGCCGTCGGTGACAACTTCCAGCGCCAGCGCCTTTTTGGTGTAGGGGTCATTGGTGTAGTCAGGACCCGTGTATTCGCCCTCGAACTGGATGATGCCATAGGTGTAGCGGTTGCCGACGGTGCACACCATTACCGACCGCCCAGCCTTCATGCCGTATTTATTCTCCATCTGCTTGACAACCACTTGCGGCAGGGGCATTTCTTCCTCCAGGGAGGTCGGTATCATCTCCATGGGTTTGTGGCTCTTGAGGTATTGGTCGGTGACCACAACCATGCCTACCGACTCATCATCGTCGGGGACGGGACCATTGAACGCAAATCGGGCTCCGGCAGAGGGTATGTCCAGTCTGCCATGCAGTACGCCGGGGGTGAGAGACCCACCGTCGGGGTCCAGAAGCATCTCGTCAACATACTTCATGCCCAATACAGTTTTATCGTGTCCCACCAGATTGGTGTATTTCGACAGGTTTTTGCGTACTCGTTGCTGCAGCACCCACGACTCGTAGTTATTGTCGTCGGCTGCGGGTTCGTCATAGTCAATCCAGTACACCATCTCCATCATTCCATTGCTGGTGTAGTTCAGGAACATCGGGGGCAGGTCATGCTTGTCGCTGGACTTGCCGTTGGCCGCCAGGGCAATAACGCCGATAGTCAGCAGAAACAGTAATTTTTTATACTTTATCATAGCAAAAATAGATTAATTTATTTTCTGTCCTCTCATTTAGGGGCTGTTTGATGATTGATGAATAATTAACTCGTCCCGATTATAATGGGGTAGGGATGAGTTTAGTTATTTGATCAGTGAGTTTTAGTTGACCATCCTCCCACTCATAGTACTTGGTAATCAGTTGGTTAAAGTTGTTTTGGACGGTTCCTGTGATAGTGCGGTTGTCGGGGTCAACAACGGGATTGCTGATCAGGTCATAATTTTTGACCTTGACGAAATGCTTAATGTCATTGTCCCATACATAACCTGCATAGTAGTTCTTAGGCATCTGGCCACTGGCGTCGCAACCGAGATAAATCTGCAGATCTGGGATGCTGTCAAAGTTGATGTCTGTCTTGTCGTCCACCCAATCTATGGAATAGGGGGAGTCTGATAATTCATCAAGCCTTTGATACAGTTCTTCTTCAAATATCACACACGGTTTTTCATTACGTCCCACGTAACCCCTGACAAAAATCATGTCAACGTATTCCTCATCATCGTTGATGAATGACAGGTCAAAGTGGTAAAATTCACGATTGGGAAGGTCTGTTGGTGTGTAAACCTCAACCAATGTGTGTACCAGATCGTCTTCTGGCGAGTACACTTCGAGCACACCCATGCCGTTACGGCTGACGCACTTCACGGGCCATCCAAACTCGACACCCGCAAATGGCGGCTCATCATTGTGCCTGCTGGGTGCCAATGTATAATCCTCGCTTAATTTTGACACTTTGTTCAGACTGATTCGGTTTGAACCGCTCTCGTCGGTCAAGGTGATAAAGTCTCCATCTCCGCCATGTATCACATAGTAAATGGCTCCGGTCTCTTGATCACGATAGATATCCCCCCCATGAATCATTTGGGCCTGTGCACCAGTGCACAAGCACAACAAGATGATATTCAACAGAAACTTTTTCATGTCATTTGCATTGAATGGATTGGATAATGGGCATTACGATACAATCTACAGCACTTGGCTTCTTTGCCATGGTAGGAAATAACGCCGCCGGCGACTCCTTCAGTTGACAGGTCTTGCAGGGACGGGAAATGATGGCTTGCCCCGTCTCGACTGCTTGACATTGGGCCGAAATTGAAGCTGTTGCAGCAATCGCTGCCATGATGAAAAAACAAATCAATGGTTCTTTCATAAGCCTAAAGGAGTCTAATTATTCGCAAATTTAAAGAAGAATTACAATAAAAACAAGAAAAAAGTTCAAAAAAAGGCCGAAACCTTAAAAAGTTAAAGA
The DNA here is from genome assembly GCA_045114435.1 of Sodaliphilus sp. Lineage (GTDB taxonomy): Bacteria > Bacteroidota > Bacteroidia > Bacteroidales > Muribaculaceae > Sodaliphilus. Next base: position 77,558 of record JBGUKK010000137.1, on the reverse strand, counting down.
AACAGTCGTGAATTTATTCTTTAAGTTTCTCAAAGTAGATTGACCTCGAAGAAGTTGACGGGTCGTAGAACCGACTTCAATGAGTAACACCATGCGAGTGGGTTAAAGCACCGCGTAGCTTGCTGAATGACAGTCTATTAGTGTTGTGCCTTGAAGGAGAACTTCGTGGACGATGCTGGGAAAATTGGCCTTTTCCGAATCAGAGTTCTTGATACGGTGGCACGTCTTCGAGGAAACTGTAACTGTTCGTTTGGTAGTCGACTCGGCAGCAATAGTGGTTCAGGCCGTTGCTGACGATGAGGTAACGGGCCTTGAGCACCATGTTGTAGCGCGCGATCTGGTCAAACGTCTTTTGGGTGATGGTGATATGGGGTGCCTTGTACTCGACGATGACAAGCGGTTGTCCGGTGCGGTCGGCAATCACCGTGTCGCAGCGCCGTGCGATGCCGTTCTGGGTCAGCGACACCTCGTTGCCCATCAGCGCAGCGGGAAATCCTTTCTCGGTGATGAGCCACTCGACAAAGTGCTGGCGCACCCATTCCTCGGGCGTCAGCGCCACCCAGCGCTCCCGCAGCCGGTCCCAGATGGCCCACGAGCCATCTTCCCGCTTCTTCACCTTGTACTCATATTCCGGTAAATTCAACTCCACCATCGTTTCTGTTACATTTAAGCTTCGCAAGTTGATAACTTGCTCGCTGGAGAATGGTTCAAGCTTCGCAAGTCGCTGACTTGCTCGCTGGTTAAAGGTTAATGGTTAAAGGTTAATGAAGTTTCTCCCTTCTCCTTTCTCCTTTCTCCATTCTCCCTTCTCCATTCAAGTTTCCGTGAGGGAACTTGAATTCATTCCCCTTTCTCCATTCAAGTTTCCTAAAGTGGCGCAGCTACTTTAGAAACTTGAATTAATTACAAAAGTACAAAAAAAAGTGTTACCTTTGCAAGAAAAATGAAGACTATGAATAAATTCATTCTTGCTTTTTCCTTTGTTCTGATGTCATTGACTGCCATTGGCCAGCAGTTTGACAAGTATTTTGATGGACGCACACTGCGTCTTGACTACATCTTTGCGGGCAATCACGATGCCCAGCACATTTATCTGGAACAGATGAGCGTCACGCCGCAGTGGGCCGGCCGCAAGAGCCGACTGGGCGATGTGCCGTTGAAGGGCAATGGCCAGATTCAGGTGATGGACCATGCCACGGGCCAGCTGTTGTTCGTCCACACTTTTTCCACGCTCTTCCAGGAGTGGTTGGCTACCGAGGAAGCGACCCGGGTGAGCAAGGCGTTCGCCACAAGCTATAACGTGCCGATGCCCAAGCAACCCATTGACATCACTGTCTCATTGACCGATTTTCATGGCAAGGTTGTCACGAGCCTGACGCATACTGTAGACCCTGCCGACATCCTCATCCGTCAAATCGGTGAAAATGGCATCCCATATCACTATATCTGGAAAGGCAAGACCTTGCCAGCAAGCCAGAAGGACGTCGACGCGCCTGGAAAGCGTGACTACACGCCCACCGAAGGCCCGCTTGACGGCCTGCCCGACATCACCGAGTGCATCGACCTGGCCATCGTTGCCGAGGGCTATACCCGTGCCCAGATGGGCAAGTTCTACCACGACTGCCAGCGCGTGGTGGATGCGCTGTTCGCCCACGAGCCGTTCACATCAATGAAAGACCGCTTTAACGTCGTGGCTGTGGCTGCCGAGTCGTTGACCAGCGGGCCGAGTGTGCCTCACTTGGGACGATGGAGCGCCACGCCTGTTGGCACCCACTATGACACCTTCTATAGCGACCGCTACTTGATGACCCAAGACATCCATCGCCTCTACGATGTGCTGTCGGGTGTTCCCTTCGAGCACATCATCGTGCTGGTCAATAGCGACACCTATGGCGGCGGTGGCATCTATAACCAGTTGACTGTCACCACCAGTGACCATCCCACTTTCCATCAAGTGCTGGTTCATGAGTTCGGCCATGCTTACGCCGGCCTGGGCGATGAGTATTTCTACGATGATGCCTACGAGTCGATGTATCCAGCCGATACCGAGCCGTGGGAACCCAACCTCACCACGCTCGTCGATTTCCAGAGCAAGTGGGCCGACATGTTGCCGAAGGGTACTTCCATACCCACGCCTCCTGACCCCAAGGTGCCCAACTACCGCAAGATCACCAACGAGAAAGAGCAGCGTCTGCTTGATGCCGCCACACAGCGTGTCGGTGTCTTCGAGGGTGGGGGATACCAGTCCCGGGGCGTTTACCGCCCGGCCCAAGAGTGCCGCATGAAGATTAACGAGGTGACTAACTTCTGCCCCGTTTGCTCTCGTGCCATCCAGCGTATCACCGATTTCTACACCAGCCATTAATTGTCTGTTCGGCTGATGCGAGGCTTGTGGCCAAGATAGGCCATCCCCTTGACAATCATCAATAAAAGATTTGTTTTAGTGCTCGCCTTGCACTATCTTTGTCCAATTAATAACGACCAGGTTCCATGGCAGTAAAACGAGAAACAGTAACATTCACTTCGCTTAACAAGGAGATTAAGGCTGGCAAATTCAGGCCGATTTATGTCCTGCAGGGTGAAGAGCCCTATTATATTGATCGCTTGCAGCAACTCATCATCGATACGGCGTTGACCGAAGACCAGCGCGACTTCAACTTGTCGTTGTTCTATGGCAACACGGCCAATGTGCGCGAGGTCATCAGTGCTTGTCGCCAGTATCCGGCCTTCTCCCAGCACAAGGTTGTCGTGGTGCGTGAGGCACAGCTCATCCCCAAACAGCAGGGCCACAAGGACGATTTGGACCTCTTTGCCTCCTATGCCGAGAAGCCGCTGGCATCGACCATACTCGTCATCTGTCATAAGGGCGCGTCGCTCAAGAGCAAACCCTTTACCACTGCGCTTAAGGCTGCCGGAACGGGTGTCGTCTTCGATTCCAACAAGTTGCGGGAGGGGCGTGACTTGGAGAATCTGATTGTCAGCTACACTTCCTCGCTGGGCTGCAACATCGACAGCAAGGCGACAAGCATGATCGCCGACCACATCGGCACCGATATCGCCAGGCTCTTCAGCGAACTGGACAAACTGGCCATGCTGGCCGATGGCAGTGCCACCGACGCGAGGAACATCACACCCTTGCTCATCGAGAAGCATATCGGCATCAGCAAGGACTTCAACAACTTTGAGCTGGAAGAGGCCCTGAGCAAACGGGATCCCGTCAAGGCGTTCCGCATTGTCGATTACTTTGAACGCAACCCCAAGAACAACCCGACGATGATAACCGTCGCGATACTCTTCTCGTTCTTCTCCAACGTGTTGCTCGCAGCCACCGCGCATAACAAGTCGCCTGAGGCCATCATGGAAGCGGTGGGCACACGTAGCGCCTGGCGAGCACGCAAGCTCCTGGAGGCTGCGCGCATGTACGATATTAGCTCGCTGGTCAATATCATCGGCTACCTCAGGGAGTGTGACACCCGCAGCAAGGGCATCGGCTCCCGGCAGGACCAGCATGCGTTGCTCAAGGAACTGATATATAAAATACTGCACGCTTAGCAGTCTGAATCTCTCTCTATTTTTTATCACTAATCACATTCACCGATGAAGAAATCATCATTACTGTTATTAATCATTGGCCTGGCGGCACTGAGTGGCCTTGTTGGCTCTGCTGGCCCCAAATTTGTGGGTGGAGACATCTCGTTGCTCACCAAGTATGAGCAATATGGAGCGCGCTATTATAATGAGGATGGCGCGAGGATTACCGACATGCTCAGCTACTTGAAGAGCAAAGACCTGAACGCGATGCGTGTCCGTCTGTTCGTCGACCCGTCGATGGCAGGCAGTGAGGACCAGGGGGAGGGCGTTTGCCAGGACCTGCCCTACGTGACAGCGCTCGGCAAGCGCATCAAGGATGCGGGTTTCAAACTGCTCCTTGACATTCACTACAGCGATACCTGGACCGATCCGGCACAGCACGCCACACCCGCGTCATGGACTGTCGCCAGCGCTCTGGCCGACAGCGTTTACAGCTACACCAAGCGCGTGTTGACCACCATGATTGCCGCTGGAGCTGAACCCGATTTCATCCAGGTGGGCAACGAGGTGACTTACGGTATGCTGTGGCCAACGGGCCATTGCTACCCCAATGGGGGCAACTACGGCAGCGGCACATTTGCCAATTTCGCCAACTACCTTGCTCAGGGCATGCCGCGAGGTGTGCCCCTCATCACAGGTCGTGGTACACACCGAGATGAGTCGCACGAGCAATGTGATCTCATTCTATCGGACGCTGAGCGGCTATACCACCGACTATGACATCATCGGCTTGAGTTATTATCCTTACTGGCATGGTGACCTGAGTGTGCTTGACGATTTGTTGACCACGCTGGAAACTTCCTATCCTGCCAAGAAGATACAAATCGTCGAGACAGGCTATCCCCATGCCTATTACCCATCAGGAGCAAGTTATGACCTGCAATCGGTCTGGCCAGCTACCGAGGCCGGCCAGCTCGCTTTTACCCAGGCCTTGATCACAACCCTCAATGCCCATTCGTCGGTCAATGGACTATACTGGTGGTTCCCCGAGGCCAACGAGTATGGCATCAGCTACACCAACCCCGTGACCACCGATTGGTATAACTGCGGCTGGTGGGACAACCAGAATGGACAAGTCATGGACGCTCTCTTAGAGATGGCGCGTTTCCTTGAGGGCAGCTCAACGGATGAACCTGTCGACAGTGCCACTTTCTATATCGTTGGTGGAGAAGGCTCCTGGAGCCTTACCCAACCCCTCGGAAAGTTGACCAATCGGGGTGATGGCACCTACGTGGACACCTTGCAAATCAGTGCGCCCATCTATTTTGTGTTTGCCGATGGCGACCCCGATGACTGGCAGGACGACTGGGACACATTCAATGGCACCTATCGTTATGGACCTGCTGCCACGATGACGGTCGCGACCGGCACCCAGTACACGACGGCCAAGCGTAATAACCATTATTCCTATTATTTTGCTGGCGATGGCAGTGACTACAAGTTCACATTCAATGCCGATCAGTTGACATTCATGATCGAGGTTGTCGAGAATCCTGAACCGGTAATGCTGGGCGACGTCAACGGTGATGGATTTGTCAACATCACCGATGTCATCGATTACGTCAATTATTTGTTAGACACCCCGCCATCGGCCTTCAACGAGAATAATGCTGATCTCAACGACGATGGTTTTTACAACATTACCGATGCTATCGACTTGATTAACATGATTCTGAACTTATAAATGGAAATTCCTATCCCGACTTGCTCTGTTTTTTGTCAAGTCGGGATATTTGATTACTTTGACCCCTTCGGGGTCGAAGGTAGGCTGCGCCTCAACAATTCTCAAACCTCTTCGGCGCCTCAGCCATTAAAAGATCTTTTATGGCATTCGGCTCAAAAAAGTTTTGGAATTGTGTTCGGCTTGCACTACCTTTGCAGACGATTTTGACTAATGCTCACTTGATTAATAATTAATATGAAACGATTTTCACTGGCCATTGTTGCCTTCATGTCGTTGACGGCTGTCTTCGCCGCGTTGCAAGAGCGCTTGCCAGCTTCGGTTCAACGCTTCCTGGAACTGCGTTCCGATCAAGCACAAATGATGAAAAGTGGCTCCGCACCGACATTGACTATGACCGATTCTGAATTCGCACCGACGATTAACGTCGATGGCGTTGAGATGGTCGAAGCCTTCATCGATATAGACAGTGACGCGGCCATCGGTGTATTGAGGGCCCAGGGCGTGAAGGTCAATTGCGAATTTGACGATTTTGTGACCGCTTTGATCCCGGTTGACCGATTAGCGCTTGTTTCGCGGCTGCCTGGTGTGGTTGACGTTGAGGTGAGCCGCATGGTACAGTTGTGTACCGACACCACACTCCGGGTCACTCATGCCGGAGAGGTGATTAACGGTCTCGAACACGGCCTTCCCCAGGGCTATGACGGCAGTGGCGTCGTTATCGGCATCATTGACAATGGATTCGATTACCAGCATGAGGCGTTCAAGAGCGCCGAGGATAGCACACGGTCGCGCATCGTGAGGGTCTATGACCCGGAGAACACGACTGGTCATCCTGCCTTGATAGGTGGCGATGCCCTGCCTGGCTCGGTGTTTATGGGTGAGCAGATCGACACCTTGACAACAGACTCATCCCCGAACACTCATGGCACCCACACGGCAAGCATTGCTGCAGGGAAGCACGTGGGTGGATATGGAGGAATGGCGCCTAATGCCGACATTGTGATGTGCGTCTGCCGCTACCTGAACCTCAATATCCCCGAGGTCGAGGTGGCGAACTGCATCAAGTACATCTATTCTTACGCCGACAGCGTGGGCAAACCTTGTGTCATCAGCGTGAGCGTGAGCACCTCTCATGGACAGCATGACGGCAACGACAGGATCTCCAAGGCCATCGCCCAGACGACTGGACCAGGCCGCATCTTTGTGATTGCGGCAGGCAATACCGGTAGCGGATTCAGATACAGCACTGGCAAGGCCAGATCAAAAAAGCCGTTCAATATGCTGCTGGGGTGCTACCAGAGTGACGCCGATGATTATTACTACCTGAACAGTGTGTTCTTTGACTCGTGGGTCAGGGAGAAATATGTGCGGCCATATGTCAAGTTCCATATCTTTGACAACCTGACGAAGCGCATCGTCTGGGAGTCGGAACTGATTCCGACAACACGGAAAATTGAGTCCACCGAGATCAGCGAGTACTATGAGCCGGACTCGACGGTGAGCAATAGCGGCTATCTGCGGGTGCTCGTGTCAACTGGCTCGTCGGGAAAGTATCAGATACAATGTTATGCCCAGAACCTGAAGTGCCGGAGCTATACGGTTAACTCCAGTGGTAAGCGCATCAGCCGTTACATGACGGCCATTTCTATCTATCCGCCATCAATCAAGAATCCCCAGATGGCCGATAGCTTGACGGTCGATTCGTGGGTGGTCAATGGATGCCGGGGACGTTACCACGATGCGGTCTATGTGGACGAGGTCTCTGAGGACGGCGACACAACGACCACGGTGTATGACGGAATTGATGCTTTCTACGCTTGGCCCAGGGATGATTGCAGCATCGGCTCCTATACGGTGAACGATTCGACCATCTCGGCAGGCGCTTACGTCGGCCGTAACAACTGGTACTCCTACTACAACGGTTATGTCATGTATGACAACTCGACGGTGGGGAATTATTATAACCTCACCAGCTATGAAGTAGCTGGCGCCGGGCCGACGGGCAAGCCCCTGCCGACGGTAACGGCACCTGGCGTTAATGTCGTGGCTGCGGCAAGCCGCTACTCCAGCTATAACACGACGTGGCATCCTCAACTCGTGATGAGACACGATGGAAATGCCTGGTGTGCAATGAGCGGCACGTCAATGGCGGCCCCCACGGTGGCTGGCATCATCGCTCAGTGGCTGCAGATCAATCCCAATCTGGGACCCTCTGACGTGAAGAACATCATTGCACAGACGGCCATCAAGGACTCCTTCACGATGGATCCCACCAATGGGGCGCGCTTTGGCCCTAATGGCAAAATCGATGCCATGGCTGGCGCCAGATTACTGTTGGGCATCGGGGAGGATGACTCGTTACCTGGCGACCTGGACGAGGATGGTAAAATCAATTTGACGGATTTGATTGAACTCATCAACTGCCTATTGAACACCGTTGGTGAAATTGATGTGAAGAATGGCGATTACAATCAAGATGGAACAATCGATGTCACTGATGCCATCGACATGATTGATCACTTGTTGAATACCATCTGATGTGAATAGAGCTTTACGGTTTTCAGCTGTATGCGCATGCCACCGAAAACTGGAAAGCTGGCCACTGAAAGCTATTAACTAAAAACTGTAATATGATTAGACCCAGATTTTGCCTCGTTGTGCTGATGTCGTTGATGGTGTTCAGCATTCAGGCACAGTGGCTGTTGCCGACAACTGTCCAGCAGTTTTTGAATGAGCAGTCTTACAGCGAACGCTTCACGGCCATGGGGACTGAGTTGAGATTTGTCTCACCTCGCCTGGTGAACGGTGTCGAGATGGTTGACGCCTTCATTGCGATGGATGACGAGAACGTGATCTCATCCCTTCAGGGCGCTGGCGTGTCGGTAAATAGCGTGTTTGATGGATTTGTGACGGCTCAGGTTCCTGTGAGTTGTCTACAAGAGGTGGCGATGATGCGTGGCGTGAAGGATGTGGAAATCAGCCGCAGGCTCAAGTTGTGCACCGACAGCACATTGAGCGTCACCCATGCCGGCCAGCTGCTCAACGGGCTGTCCTATGGCTTGCCCCAGAACTATGACGGCAAGGGGGTAATCGTCGGGGTGATTGACACAGGCTTTGATTATCAGCATCGCGCCTTCAGGGATAATGACGACACGAGCCGCTCTCGCATTGTCAGGGTATATAGCACCACCGACAACACGGGGCAGCCTGCTCGCTACAATAACAACATCAGACTACCAGGATCGGTGTTCATGGGGGACAGGATCTACTCCTTGACGACCGATAAGATGAATTCCACCCATGGCACTCACACCGCCAGCATCGCTGCTGGTTCACACGTGGGCGGCTATGGAGGCATGGCGCCATGTGCCGATATCGTCTTGTGTGCCGTCTCGGTGTTGGATGGCAGCATGTCGGCCGTTGAGGTCGCCAACTGTGTGCGCTATATCAAAAGTTATGCCGACAGCGTCGGACAGCCCTGTGTGATCAGCCTCAGCGTGAGCACGCCTCATGGGCAGCATGACGGCTTGGACTACCTCTCCAATGTGGTGAAACAGATGACGGGACCTGGCCGCCTGTTCGTGATTTCGGCGGGGAATGATGCCGGCCGCTTGTCCTACGCACACAAGCAGGCAAGCCCGCAATCACCCCTTAACCTCATGTTCAAGTGCCGCAATACCCTCGGTGGGGATTCCACCTATTATTATGGTGGTGTCATTGCCGACGTCTGGATGCGGAAGGCTGACCAGAATTTCTACTTCAAGCTTCATGTGCTCGACTTGATGACTGGCGAAATCGTGTGGGAATCAGAGCAATATAACAAGAAAGTCACCATCGACGCATCTGAACTGGCGGGTTTTTATACCTGTTACACAGCCGCCGATACCGCAGGCTATATCCAAGCAAGCCCCAGCTTTGCCTCACAAGGCAGGAAATATCACCTCGAGATCGTGTTGCACAATCTGATCAGCAGCAATTACTCAACCCTTGGTGGAGTGAAAGTGAGCCGTTACGCGCTCGGCTTGTCCATCTATCCGCGCAGGGATATTCAGTGTGAGATTGACGCGTGGGCTTGTAACACGGGTTCTCGGTTCGGCACGTTCCCTAAAGCGGTCATCAATGCCGCTGGCGAGCCGTTACGTGACTTCTATGCACCGCCGAGCGACTCTTGCAGCATCGGCACCTATGCGGTGGGCGACTCAACGATTTCGGCTGGAGGGTACGCCGCTCGCAACAGTTATTACAGCTTGCCGCTTCACACCGTAGTGACCGACAAGAGCGTTATCGTGGGCGACATCGCCTCTTTCTCCAGCTATCAGGTGAGCGGTGCTGGACCGACGGGTGAAGCGTTGCCCACCATCTGTGCTCCGGCCGTTAGCGTGGTCGCTGCCGGTAGCCAGTATTCCTATTTGGGCCGTAACAGCAGTCAGACGGTCATGGTTTATGATAATAGTTCGTGGGGCGTCATGAGTGGCACGTCGATGGCGGCACCCACGGTGGCAGGCATCATCGCCCTGTGGCTTCAGGCCGACCCGACGTTGTCGGTTGCCGACGTCAAGCGGATTCTCGCTGAGTCGGCAATTCACGACCAGTTCACCACCGGTAAAAACCGTGATCATTTTGGCCCCAATGGAAAGATTGATGCGATGGCTGGCATGCAACTGGTTCTAAAGCGGTTGGCGCATCTGAAGGGAGATGTGAATGGTGATGGTGTGGTCAATGTTTCGGATTTGGTGACCTTCGTGAGCTATCTTGTCGCGACACCTGGAACGGTCTTCATTTATACCGACGCTGCCGACATGAATCAGGATGGAAGGATCAACATCTCGGACGTGACGTCGTTGATTTCTTTAATCCTGAACGAAACATCATATCAAAATTAGGCCTCACGCGAAAAATGCCGCCTGAGGCCCGAATGTCTCAATCTTTATATCTGCCGTGGCCTTTCTTTACTTGGTCACGTCGATGAGTCCGTGTCCGGTCATCTCCTTGGGCTGTGGCAGATCCATGATTTGGAGGATGCTGGGTGCCACGTCGGCGAGGCGGCCGGTGTTGATAATTAACTCAGGATCCTCGGTCACGTAGATGATGGGCACGGGGTTCAGCGAGTGAGCTGTATTGGCTGTACCATCGGTGTTGATGGCGTGATCGGCGTTGCCATGGTCGGCAATGATGATGACCTCGTAGCCTGCCGCACGGGCAGCCTCGACGGTATCGTGAACACAGCGGTCAACAGCCTTGACGGCCTTGCAGATCGCGTCATACACGCCCGTGTGGCCCACCATGTCACCATTGGCATAGTTGACAACGATGAAGTCATACTTCCCCTCACCGATGGCAGCAACGAGCCGGTCACGCACCTCATAGGCGCTCATCTCGGGCTTGAGGTCGTAGGTGGCCACGTCGGGTGAGGGCACCAAGATGCGGTCCTCGCCGTCGAAGGGCTGTTCCCTGCCGCCGCTGAAGAAGAACGTCACGTGGGCATATTTCTCGGTCTCGGCGATGTGCAACTGGCGCTTGCCCAGACTGGACAAGTACTCCGAGAGCGTGTTCTCCACGTTCTCCTTGGGGAAGAGGATATGCATGTCCTTGAAGGTCGGATCGTAGGGGGTCATGCAGTAATATTGCAGGCCGGGGATGACCTTCATGCCGTCTTCGGGCTTGTCCTCTTGGGTCAATGCGATGGTGATCTGCTTGGCGCGGTCGTTACGGAAGTTGAAGAAAATCACCACGTCGCCTTCCTGGATGCGGCCATCAACGGTCGTGTTGACGATGGGCTTGATGAACTCGTCGGTCACGCCATCGTCATAGGACTCCTGGATGGCCCTTACCATATCGTCACTCTGCTTGCCCACACCCTGGGTGAGCATATCGTAGGCCACCTTGATGCGGTCCCAGTTGTTGTTGCGGTCCATGGCGTAGTATCGGCCGATAACCGTGGCCACCGTGCCTGCACTGTGCTTGCAGTGCTCAACAACCTGACCGACAAAACCCTTGCCGCTCTCGGGATCGGTGTCGCGCCCGTCCATGAAGCAGTGCACCAACACCTTTTCCAAGCCATATTCCTTGGCGATATCACACAACGCCAGCAGATGGTCGAGCGAACTGTGAACGCCGCCAGCACTCGTCAAGCCCATGATGTGCAGCGACTTGCCATGCTCCTTGGCATAGGTGTAGGCGCTCACTATCTCGGGATTCTTGAGGATGGACCCGTCCTTGATGCTGTTGTTAATTTTCACCAGGTCCTGATAAACAACACGGCCGCCGCCGATGTTCAGGTGACCCACCTCGCTATTGCCCATCTGACCATCAGGCAGACCGACATCCTCGCCACAGGCCTTCAACGTGCTGTGAGGATATGCTGCACGCAGGAAGTCCAAATAGGGCGTCGGAGTGCTGTAAATAGCGTTGCTGTGACCCTTGGGACCCTCGCCCCAACCGTCCAATATCATCAATAATGCTTTCTTTGCCATGATTGAAATTTACCTATTTTTGAGATTAAACCTGATTTTTGGGACTGCAAAATTACAAAAAAAATTGATACGATGGCTCTATCCTGCTGGAATAGTGGTTTTCGCCACTTGCCTTTTACGGCTTTGGCTATGGCAAGGATGGAAAGATGCGTGACAACCACATGGTGCCACGCATCTGTTTGATAAGCTGTCTGATGTGTTGCGTTGGTTAGTCAGCCTCGGCGATGAGTTCAATCTCGACAAGAGCGCCCTTGGGCAGATCCTTAACGGCGAATGCGCAGCGGGCGGGGTAGGGGGCAGTGAAATACTCTGCATAAACCTCGTTCATCGGGCCGAAGTTGGCGATGTCACTGAGGAATACGGTGGTCTTAACGACATTCTTGAGGTCGAGACCCTCACTCTGGAGGATGGCACGGGCATTCTTGAGGCTCTGGTGGGTCTGCTCTTGTACGCCTCCCTCGGGGAAGGCTCCAGTCTCAGGGATAATGGGCAGCTGGCCCGATACAAAGACGAGATTACCGGTGCGGATAGCCTGGCTGTAAGGTCCGATGGCAGCGGGTGCCTTGTCGGTGTTTAATGCTTTCATTTTAATTAGTTTAATGTTTATAGTTTATTAATTTAGAGTTGTCAGCCTCCATTGACATGCATTGGAGACTGACAACAATGAATTTGAATGATTATTTCTTGATACCAAGTTTCTTGGCAATCTTGGCGGGAATGGCATCCTTGTGAACGAGGATGTTGAGGGTCTTGGCGCGGAAGAAGGCCTCACTGCAGTAGAAGTAGCCATCATAGAGCTGGTTGGTATCCCAACTGTTCTGCACCTTGAAGTACTTGTTGCCTTCCTGGTCAACAGCCTTGCCCATGATCACCATGCCGTGGTCGTCGGTGGTCTCCTTGTTGTCAAACATCTCCTGGCGCTCCTCCTGGGTTACCCACTGCTCCTTTACCGGACCCTTGATGTCCCAGAGTTCAGCCTCGCGGTCACGGTCACTGAGCTGTGCCCAACGGGCCATGTCGGTACCGGCAGCGTCGGGAACATCCTTCTTGACGGGGAGGATGGCATAACCGTTGCGCCACTTGAATCCCTTCTCGCTGACGTCGGCACCCCAAGCGATGCTGTAGCCGTTGTCGATGGCATAGTTGGCAATCTCCATCAGCTCATCGATGGGCACGTTCTGGTAGCTCGACCACAACCAGTTGTCAGCAACCTCCAGGATGAAGGGCTGATAGTAGGGGTGGTGGCTGAACGAGCAGATGGGCACATAGTCGTCCATGTTCAGGCCCAGGCTGGCGGCCCAAGTCTGCGGTGTGTAAGTCTTGCCCTCATAGACAAAGGTCTCGGGCATCTTGCCCATGTAGCTGTCGAGGATGGCCTGGAGACCATCCTTCCACGCCGGGGTGAGCTTCTTGAGGCTGCGCTTGTTGATGGTGCCAACATAGCCGCTCAGCAGGGAGGTGAGTTCGCTGGTGTCAAACTTCTTGTCGCCGTAGGTCATGCCGGTATAGACATCGTTGGGCACCATACCATAGTTGCGCCAAACGTAGGGGACGTCCTCGGCGGCACCACCCTCAGCAAAGTTGATCTCGCCATCCATGCGGATGTATTTGATGGCTTTGTCATAATAGCAGTGATTCACCACGAAGCCCTCGCTCAGGTGTACCACCTTGCCTGAAAGGCGCATAATCTCGTTCTCAAAGAATGAGTTGGTCGAGTAGCACCAGCACGTTCCGGACTTGTTCTGGTCCTTGACACCCGTGTGAGGGATAACCTTGGTGTCGGTGAACTTAAAACCAGTGCTGTCGGGGATGACAACCTTGTCGTCAGCCATGACGTTGATGGCGATAGCCGAAGCTAACAATGCGAAAAATAATTTCTTCATAAAAATGTTTGTTAAATATTAATGTTAGGTTAATTGAATTGTTTCGGTACATATAACTCGCAAAATTAAGTCATTTTTTTTGAATATTGTGGGCTTTGAGGCGATAAAATGAAAAAAGTGCTCCGTTCTGGTTGAATGAACCATCCTTGGAGCACCGTTTTTTCATGAATCAGATAGATAAGATTTGATTGATGATGCTGCAAAGATAGTGCAAGCCGAAAACAATAGCAAGAAAAATGCTAGTTTTTTTCTTGCATAGTTGAGGCGCCGCCTATCTTGCCCGACCATAGGGAGGGAACGCTAGTGTCGGGTCGAGCGTGGTTGCAAGAAAAATGTTGTTTTTCTTGCCTCTGTCTTCATCTTTCACTACCTTTGTACTATGATTTATCCCTCAAACTTTGAGAACAAGATAGGTTTTGATGCTGTAAGGCGTGAGTTGGAACGACATTGTGTGAGCGCTTTGGGCGTTGCCAACGTGCCTCGATTGCGATTCTCGACACGACGTGACGAGGTGATGCGGTGGCTCGAGGAGACTAACGAGTTCCTGTCAATTGTCCAGACTGGTAAGGAATTTCCGTTGAGTTATTATTTCGACTTGCGCGTGGTGCTCAAGGAGGTGGCCACGCCGGGCACTTTCTTGTCGGCCGAACGCTTGTTCGACCTGCAACGCTTGCTCTTGACGGTGACTCAGGTGGTGCGCTTCTTTGCTGTCGATGGCGATGGGCAGACGCCATATCCCCGCCTGCGGGAATTGACTGGCGGACTGCAGTCGTTTCCCGAGCTGAGTGCCGCCATCGGTCATGTTCTCGACAAGGCCGGTAACATCAAGGACACGGCTTCGCCCCAGTTGCGCGACCTGCGTGCGGCTATAGCCCGTGTGACAAGCAGCATTAACGGCACGCTGCGCCGCATCATCGCCCAGGGCAAGCAGGACGGCATTCTTGAAAACGACGTGCAGCCCTCGCTGCGTGATGGACGGCTGGTACTTCCCGTGAGCGCCATGAACAAGCGCAAGCTGCATGGCATCGTCCATGACGAGAGTGCCACGGGAAAGACTGTCTTCATCGAGCCTGATGCCATCGTCGAGGCCAATAACCGCATCCGCGAGACCGAGGCCGAGATTGCCCGTGAAATCATACGCATCCTCACTGCGGTGACCGACCAGATTCGTCCCCATCTCGATGACTTGGCCAGCGCTTTGGAGACATTGGGACGCTTGGACTTTGTCCGCGCCAAGGCCTTGTTCGCTCAGGACGTGGGTGCTCAACTGTGCCATCTGGATCGCAAGCCCGTGATAGAATGGTATAATGCCAAGCATCCCGCGTTGATGCTCTCGCTGCGTTCCCAAGGTAAGGAGGTGGTGCCGCTCAATATCGGCTTGGACAAGCAAAACCGCATTCTGGTCATCTCGGGACCCAATGCCGGAGGTAAGTCGGTTTGCCTGAAGACGGTGGGCGTGCTGCAATACATGGTGCAGTGTGGCCTGTTGCCCACGGTGAACGACAACTCGCACTTCGGCATTTTCCATGACATCTTCATCGACATCGGTGACCAGCAGAGCATTGAGAATGACTTGAGTACCTACAGCAGCCACTTGCAGAACATGAAGTTGTTCCTGTCTCGTGGCGGTAAGGAGACACTGATTCTCATCGACGAGATGGGTAGCGGCACTGAACCGCAGATTGGAGGTGCTATCGCCCAGTCCATTCTGGAGCAACTCAATAACCATCAGGTCATGGGCGTGGTCACGACCCATTATCAGAACCTGAAACACTTCGCCGAGGAGACCGATGGTGTGGTCAATGGTGCGATGCTCTATGACCGCCAGCGCATGCAGCCTCTCTTCCAGTTATCGGTGGGATATCCTGGCAGTTCGTTCGCTATCGAGATTGCACGCAAGACCGGCCTGCCGCAACAGGTCATCGACAAGGCCAGCGAGATTGTGGGCAGTGACTACATCAACATGGATAAGTACCTGCTCGACATCGTGCGCGACCGCCGCTACTGGGAAAACAAGCGTCAGGACGTGCGCGCCAAGGAAAAACGCCTTGACCAGATGATCGCCGACTACGACGATCGCCTGGACAATATCCGTGCCGAGCACAGGCAGATTATCCATGACGCTCGTGCTGAGGCTCAGGAAATCCTGCGCGGCAGCAATGCTCAGATCGAGCGAACAATCAAGGAGATACGCCAACAGCAGGCCGAGAAGGAACGCACCAAGGAGTTGCGGCGCCAACTCGACGAATTCAAGCAGCGTCTTAATGCCGAGGAGCCGGAGGCACCATCGCGCCTCAAGGAACTGACACCGAAGGATAAACCACGTCGCAAGCAACCCAGAAAGGCCATGCCCAAACCTGTTGCCAAGGAGCGCCCGCTTCAGGCTGGCGACAATGTGGTGCTCAAGGGCACGACGACCGTGGGCACGCTCATCAGCATCGACGAGAAATATGCCCTGGTAGCATTTGGTAATATCAAGACGCGCATCGAGGCCGACAAGGTGGAGCGCACCATGCGCAAGGAGAAAACACCCAAAGCCGAGTCCATCGGCCGTGCCACGACCGACGAAATCAGGGCTCGGCAACTGAATTTCAAGCCCGACATCGACGTGCGCGGCATGCGTGCCGACGAGGCGCTGCAGGCGATTACTTATTTCATCGACGACGCCATTCAATTCAATGCACAACGGGTACGCATTCTGCACGGCACGGGTACGGGAGCCTTGAAGGTGGCCATCCGTCAGTACTTGCTCACTGTCAACGGTGTAAAGAGCTGCCGTGACGAGCACGTGCAGTTTGGCGGTGCCGGCATCACTGTCGTGGAACTCGAGTGACAGGCCAATCAGATTAATCAGTCAACATAAAAGAATCCAATGATGATAGAGAACAATATCTTTTTAAAGCCTTTCAATACGACTGGCGGAGCCATCCCTTTTGACCGCATCACGACGGCCGATTATGAGCCGGCCATCCGTGAGGGCATCAAACTGCATGACACCGAGGTGAAGGCCATTGCCGAGAATGAGGCCGAAGCGACGTTCGAGAACACCGTCGTCGCCCTTGAGCGAGCCGGTGCGACACTCAACCGCGTGCTGGGTGTGTTTTACCCCATGTTGTCATGCAATGCCGATGACGAGCTGCTGGCAGTGAGTGAGCGCATGGCACCCTTGCTGAGCGCACACTTCAACAGCATCACCCTCAATGAGCGCCTGTGGCAACGTGTGAAGCATGTTTATGACAACTTCGACGCTAGCAGCCATGACGTGGAAGACAGGATGCTCATGCAACAGACCTATGACGGCTTTGTGCGCAGCGGTGCTAATCTTGAGGGGGATGACCGTGAGCGTTACCGCCAGTTGTCCAAGCGCCTCACTGAGCTCACGTTGAAGTTTGACCAGAATGCACTCAAGGAGACCTCCCAGTATGAGCTGTGGCTCACCGCCGATGACCTCGACGGCCTGCCCGAGAGCGCCCTCGATGCCGCCAAGCAGGCGGCCAGGGACAAGGGACGTGAGGAGCAGTGGCTGGTTACGCTGCATGCACCCAGCTATGTGCCGTTCATGAAATACAGCAGTCGCCGTGACTTGCGCGAGAAGTTATATATGATGTATAATCGGCAGTGCACCACTGGTGACTACTGCAATCTGGACATCTTGCGCGATATCGCCAACACCAGGCTCGAGAAAGCGCGTCTGTTGGGCTTCAAGACCTTTGCCCACTACAGGTTGCAGCACTCGATGGCCCAAACGCCAGCCAACGTCTATGATATGCTCAACCGCCTGCGTGAATCCTACTTGCCGGTTGAGCGCCGTGAGATGGAACGCCTCGAGGCCTTTGCCTCCCAACAGGAGGGAAAGCCAGTGAAAATCATGCCTTGGGATTACAGCTATTACAGCAACAAGGAGAAAGACTCGATGTTTGAAATCAATGACGAGTTGCTCCGTCCTTATTTTGAGTTGAGCCAGGTGACGGCAGGCGTCTTCGGCTTTGCCAAACGCATGTACGGCCTGCGTTTCTTGCCCAACCATGACGCTCAGGTGTTTCACCCCGAGGTGGAGGTCTATGATGTGACCGACGAGGATGGCAAGACTGTCGGCATGCTCTATCTGGATTTCTTCCCTCGTGCTACCAAGCAGAGTGGTGCATGGATGACGAGTTTCCGTGAGCAGTATGTCGATCATGACGGCAATGACATCAGGCCACTGGTGACCTTGACGATGAACTTCACCCGTCCCACCGACTCCAAGCCGTCGCTGCTTACCGTGCGTGAGGTGGAGACGTTCATGCATGAGTTCGGCCACGCCTTGCATCAGTTGTTGAGCCGTTGCAAGTATCAGTCGCTCTCCGGGACCAACGTCTACCGGGACTTTGTTGAAGTGCCGTCGCAATTCAACGAGAATTATGTCTATGAGCGGGAATTCCTTGACAGCTTCGCGCGCCATTATCAGACGGGCGAACCTGTGCCGCTGGACCTGATTGACAAGTTGCTGGCTTCTTCACAATATGGCGCGGCCTACGCTTGCGTGCGCCAGTTGGGGTTCGGCTTCATCGACATGGCTTGGCACAGCATTGAGGAACCCTATGAGGGCGACGACATTGAGTTCGAGCGCCAGGCGGTTAAGGATGTGCAAGCCTTTGAGCCGGTCGAGGGATGCATCATGTCGTCACAGTTCACCCATATCTTCTCGGGGGGCTATGCAGCTGGCTACTATGGTTACAAGTGGGCCGAGGTGATTGAGTGTGACGCGTTCGACAAGTTCAAGCAAGACGGTATCTTCAACCGTGACACCGCACGGGCGTGGATGGAAAACGTCCTCTCAAGAGGCGGCACCGAAGCGCCGATGACGTTGTACAAGCGCTTTAGGGGTGCTGAACCCGGCATCGAGGCCATGATGCGCCGCGACGGTATCACCCCTGCTAAGTGATCAATAGGATTAACCAATAAATGTATTGTTATGAAGAAGTTATTTTTTGTTCTGATGTTATGCCCATTGATGATGCTGACGATGCCCTCATGCTCCGGCGGCACCGGTTCAACCAACTCCGGCACCGACAAAACCAAGATGGAGTTGCTGGATAAGGAAATTGACTTGTCTAATCATCAGATGCCGATGCAAGTGGATTTTGCCACTACGCTCATGTCGTTGAAGCGCCAGTCGATGACAGTATCTTATCAATATGTCGTTGATGAGGATGCGATTGATATGGACGAAGTCATCGCCAACCAGCGGCCTTTCAAGACCACGCTGGAGAATCAGATAACAACGGTTAAGGAGGCTAAATATTTCGCGTCGATGGTAGCTGATGCGGGTTGTGACTTGCACTTTGTCTACGATGGAAATCACTCAGCCAAGAACGTTACAATCGAGTTTACTAACGCCGAGCTGAAGTCAATCCTTAAAAAATAACCTCATTCCACCGCCGATGGAGAACAAGACTGGAAGAATCATTAGACCGGCAGCTGTCGAGGATGTGCCCATGATCATGCGGCTCATCGAGGAGGCCCGTGGCATCATGCGATCATGTGGTAACGTCAACCAGTGGATCGACGGCTATCCCAGTCGAGAGACCATTGAGGCCGACATTGACAATGGCCATTGCTACCTGTGTGTGGAGCAGGGTGGGGAAGTAATTGCCTCGTTTGCCTTCATTCCCGGCCCGGAACCGACGTATAAGGAGATTTTTCAAGGGCAATGGCTCAATGACGAGCCCTATCATGTCGTGCATCGCCTGGCCAGCACGGCGGCGAGCCATGGCGTGTTTGCCGACGTGATGGATTACTGCCTGGATGTCGCGGGCACCCTGCGCATCGACACCCACCGCGACAATGTCATCATGCGCCATGTCATCGACCGTTACGGCTTCACCTATTGCGGCATCATCTACCTGCTCAATGGTGATGAACGTCTGGCCTATCAACTGTCAAGACCGTAGCGCTTCCTCTGTGCCATGACTGTGTCGTGGCCCCAGTACTAATAAAAAACAATCAGGGCCGGCCCGTGTGGGTCAGCCCTGATTTGTTATAAAGGATTAATCTTGTTTTTCAGATTACTTCTTCAGCTCCTCGGCAGCCTTGTTGAGACCATCGGCAGCCTTTGCCTTGGCGTCATCAACTACCTCGTTAGCCTTGTCGGTAACAGCCTCACCAGCCTTGTCAACAGCCTCGCCAGCCTTGTCAACAGCCTCACCAGCCTTGTTGGCAATGTTCTGAGTTGCGTTAGCTACGAAAGCGTCAAAACCAGCCTTCATGTTCTCGGGAACAGTAACATAGTTACTCATCTTCTCGGCCAGAGTCGGGATCTTAGCCAGGATAGCTTCCTTGTTGTTCTCCCAAACGGTCTTCAGGATGTTGATGATGTTGAAGTACTTGTCGTTCTCACCAGCTTTGAGGAACTCATCAGCCTTGGCCTTGATACCATCGAGGAACCCCAGGGTCTGAGCCTCGTCACCAGTTTCTACCAGCTTCATCAGGTCGGTGGTAACACCTTCTACAGTGTACTCCTCGGTTACCTGCTCTTCCTGTGCGGGAGCGGCCTCTTCAGCGGGCTTGGTCTCGGTCTTGCAACCAACAAATGCGATAGCAGCAACAGCTGCAAACATTAATAAAAACTTCTTCATAATAAAACAACTTAAAAATTAAAAATTAATAATAAAACGAAATTTCAACGCCGCAAATGTAACGGCTATTTTTGAATTGACAAATTTTTTGGTCTTAATTTTCATTTTTTAATACTTTTATTTGGCTTTTGGGCCGTTTTGCGGACAAAAAAATATAACTTTGCAGTGCAGAATTTTGTCCGGCGTTTTATACTACAAAAACCGTGCCAAAATAGCTGTAAAAACATGGTCAATTAATAAATTAAGAGCTAATAGATATGTTCATTTACCTTTTAATGGGAGCCGTCTTCATTCTGAGCATTGTCGTTCAGAACTCCCTCAAGTCTAAGTTTGCCAAGTACAGCCAGGTCCCTCTTGCTGTCCCCATGCGTGGGCAAGATATCGCTCGTGAGATGCTGAACCAGAACGGATGCAGCGACGTGCAGGTGACGAGTGTCAAAGGTCAGTTGACCGACCATTACAATCCCTCCAACAGGACGGTGAACCTGAGTGATCCTGTTTATGGCACTAACAGCATCGCTGCAGCTGCTGTGGCAGCCCATGAGTGTGGACACGCAGTGCAGCACAAGGTGGGCTACAGCATGCTGCAACTGCGCACCAAGATGGTGCCCATCGTGTCTTTCGCATCCAATATCGTGCAGTGGCTCTTGCTTGCCGGCATCCTGCTGCTGCAGTTCAATGCGATTCCTCTATACATTGCCATCGCATTGTTTGCCACCACGGTGGCATTCAGCTTTGTGACACTTCCCGTTGAGGTGGATGCGAGCCGCCGCGCTATCAAGTGGCTCGAGGGTTCGGGATTGGCCAGCGGTGAACAGTTGACCCAAGCCAAGGATGCCCTGCATGCCGCAGCCTATACCTATGTCGTCGCTGCCATCGGCTCACTGGCCACATTATTATATTATGTGTCACTGGCCTTTGGAGGAAGACGCAATTAATCAATACTTGACTGAACATTTTTTATTATGGCACAAAAACCATCGATTCCTAAAGGTACGCGCGATTTCTCTCCAATCGAGATGGCGCGTCGCAACTATATCTTTAACACAATTAAGGACGTCTTTCTTCTCTATGGCTTCCAGCAGATTGAGACCCCTGCTGTAGAAAATCTTTCTACACTCATGGGCAAGTATGGTGAGGAGGGAGATAAGCTGTTATTCAAGATCCTCAACAGTGGTGACTACCTCAAGGACGCCCCCGATGACCTGCTCACGGCACATGATTCCCTGCACTTGACCACCAAGATCAGCGAGAAAGGCCTGAGATATGACCTCACCGTTCCCTTCGCCCGCTATGTCGTCCAGCACCGCAACGACCTGCAGATGCCCTTCAAGCGTTATCAGGTGCAGCCCGTGTGGCGTGCCGACCGTCCGCAGAAGGGCCGTTACCGTGAGTTCTACCAGTGTGATGCCGATATTGTGGGTAGCGATTCGCTGTTCAACGAGGTGGAACTGGTGATGATGATTGATGAGGTGTTCAACCGTTTCAACATCAATGTGGCTATCAAACTCAACAACCGCAAAATCCTGAGCGGCATTGCCGAAGTGATAGGTGCTGCCGACAAGATCGTGGACATCACCGTCGCCATCGACAAGCTCGACAAGATCGGTATTGACAATGTCAATGATGAATTGAGAGAGAAGGGATTGACCGAGCAGGCTATCGCCACCCTGCAGCCGCTGCTGGCCCTCGAAGGCACCAACGAGCAGCGCCTTGATGCCCTGGCAGCGATGCTGGCAAGCAGCGAGACGGGCATGAAGGGCATCGAGGAGATGCGCTATGTCCTTGGGCATGTGTCGCAATTGGGCACACGGGCTCGTGTGGACTTCGATCCGTCGCTGGCTCGTGGCTTGAATTACTATACTGGCACCATCTTTGAGACCAAGGCGCTCGATGTCACCATCGGCAGCATCTTGGGCGGTGGACGTTATGATAACTTGACGGGCATCTTCGGCATGCCGGGATTGTCTGGTGTGGGCATCAGCTTCGGCGCCGACCGCATCTATGACGTGCTCAATGCGCTCGACCTCTATCCCGCCGACACCATGGCAACAGCCAAGGTCCTGTTCGTCAACTTCGGTGAGCAGGAAGCTTCAACCTCGCTGCGACACATCATGGCTCTGCGCAAGGCAGGCATCAGCGCTGAACTGTATCCTGATGGAGCCAAGATGAAGAAGCAGATGAACTATGCCAATGACCGCCAGATACCCTTTGTTGCCATTGTCGGCGCCGACGAGGTGCAGAATGGCACGATTGCCCTGAAGAACATGTCAACAGGCGAGCAGCAGACGCTGACGCTTGATCAGGTGATTGAGCAATTGGGCCATTAAATTCAGCCGTGAGATGAACAGCATGTACCAACAGTTGATGCAGCTGCCGCTCTTTCAAGGCGTGAGTACCGAGAAAATCACGGCACTTGTTGAGAAACTGCCTTTTCATTTTCTCAAGTTCCGCAACGGTGAGCAGATACTGGCGGCTGGTGAACCCTGCACCCACATCAAGTTCATCGTCTCGGGACGCGTGAGGCTTAACATCTCCTGTGACCACCTGCGTGTGTCAATGACGCAGACGCTGTCCACACCTCATGTGCTCGCCGCCGAGTGCCTCTTCGGGCGCGAAACGGTTTACCCGTTCACGGCTGTTGCCGAGGGACCTTGCGGCATCCTGCAGCTTCTCAAGAGCGATTACATCAAGATGATCAACAGCGACAAGGTCTTCCTGTTCAACATCTTGAACTACCTGTCATCGGGCAGCCAGCGCTACCTCTCATCAGTGACTTCGCTCAAGAACGGCTCTGTTGCCGAACGACTGGCGATGGTTGTTGAGACCCTGGCGGTGGTGAATGCCAGCGACATCACGCTGCGGTACAAGCAGCGTGACCTGTGCACCTTGCTGGGCACGCAACGCACGACGCTGATCACGACTCTCGATAAATTGAGTGAACAGGAAATCATCGAGTATGACAGTAACGAGATGCGCATCCTCGACGTGCGACGCCTGTTGGAGTATTAACACGATTTAAACTGCTATCTGAACAATGAAATATACCTATTACACCCGTGGCACCTGTTCCTCCCAGATTGATTTGGAGGTTGACGAGGACGGCATCTTGAGGGATGTGCAGTTCTATGGTGGCTGCCATGGCAACCTGCAAGGGATCATGACTCTCGTGAGAGGCATGAAAGCCACCGATGTCATTGCCAAACTGCAAGGCATCCGTTGCGGCTATAAGAACACGTCCTGCCCCGACCAGCTGGCGACAGCACTGGGCGAGGCGCTTGCCGCTCGTGACCATGTGTCAGAATGACAATAAAAATAACTAAAACATAACAATTATTTTTTAAGAAATGAAAAAGGTTTTATTGACGATGATGGCCATCGTTGCATTATCACTGGTGAGCTGCGAGCACAATCACAAGTACAAAGCCGAGGGCAAGAGAATGGCTAACCGACTGGACGAACTGTGCCAGAAACAGGATGCCGCAGCCGCCATCGCTATGGACGACAGCATCCGTGCGCTCGAGCAGGAGATCGTTGCCGCTGGCGACACCATCGACATCAACGACTTCAGGAATGCTGTCGACGAGGCACGGAAGCGCAATGCTCCTATCATCACGCGCATGAAGGTCCAGGCTGGAGCATCCACCGATGAGGCTGTTAAGCCCTTGATTGAAGATGCCTTGACCGGCGATGGTGACATCACGACAATCACCAAGTCCATCAGCGAGGGCATTAAAGCCGACTCTGTAAAATAATAATATTGTCAAGATGTCGAGGTTGTTGCGCTCCATGGTCAATAGGCTGTCGGTCCTGGCTTGGGGACTCTATGGTGTCTCGTTGCTGGCTGTGTCATGCGGGACGGGCATTGAGGTGACCGAGCACGTGACCGACAAGGATGTGCGCAAAGCCATCGGTCAGATGGAGAACCACCAGCGTGTTGTCACTCTGGATTCATTTACCGATTCTGTCCCGGCATGGCGGAGCGGTAAACGCTTCTGGGTGGCCGACAACCAGGTGCGGCAGTTGTTCTCAATCAGCAACGACTATAACCTCGATACTGTAAACCTTGCTGGCCATGTGCTGGAATATGTGGGCTATGACACGGGCGGACTCTATGACAACCGCTTGACCGTCAACCTGAAGTTCCGGGACTCGGAGGACGGCAAGACCTTCATCTATCGCACGGGAAAAACAATCGATGAGTTCAAGCCGGGGTTTTCCATCCCGATGCTCATCGATCTGGATCTTGTGGACCATATCGCCCGCCAGGTGGTGAACAAGGATTACTACATCCGCACCCCCATCTGGTACGACCGCCAGAATGGGCAGATGACTGATGGCCGTCATTTCATCAAGGTGCACATCGACAGCGTTCAGCCTGGCAATGCCGTCTTGCCCATGAGGCTCTTGTTCACGACGTGTGACACGGGCGAGAAGGCTATGGTGTGGATGAGCGACAACGCGTCGACAATGCACGGACGGGATTTTGACGCCATGTTTGTCGCCAGCGACCCTCGTCTGGCTTATCCATCCATCACCGATGCCAACTGGGGTCGCATCATCAATGGTCAGGTCATCGTGGGAATGACCAAGGAGGAGTGCCGTCTGGCACTGGGCGCTCCTATGCGCATCAACCAGGGGCATGACCCGGGAGGGGTGAGAGAATATTGGTATTATGATGGTGGGGCTTATCTTTTTTTTGTTGATGGACTCCTCAACAATTATCGACTATAATGGAACCGACAACGCTGGAAATAGAATTTTTGGGAACTGGCACTTCGACCGGTGTGCCGATGTTGAGATGTCATTGCCCCGTCTGCATGAGTGCCGATCCGCGGGACAAGCGCTTGCGCACCTCGGCCATTGTGCGTTATCAGGGGGTGAGGCTTCTCATTGACTGCGGCCCTGATTTTCGCACCCAGATGCTGCGGGCCAGCGACGATAATCTGGACGCTGTGCTGTTGACCCATATCCACTTTGACCATGTGGCTGGGCTGGATGACTTGCGCGCCTATTGTTTTGAACGCCCTTTCCCCGTCTATGCCCGTGCCGATGTCTTGCGTGATTTGCATCAGCGCATCCCATATTGCTTTGCGGCGCATCCCTATCCGGGAGTGGCTCAATTTGAGGAGCATGTCATCGGCGACGAGCCGTTTCTGGTCGATGGCGTGAGGGTGGAACCGATTCCCGTAAATCATTACAAGCTGGCGATTGTCGGGTTCCGCATCGGGCCGCTGGCCTATATCACTGATGCTAAAACGATTGACCCCGATGTCGTCGATCGCCTCAAGGGCGTCCCGCTGCTGGTCATCAATTCGTTGCGTGTGTCGGGCGAGCATCTGTCCCACATGTGCCTCGATGAGACATTGGAAATTGTCAACAGGGTGAAGCCAGGGCGCACTCTCCTCATCCACATGAGCGACCGCATGGGCCTTCATGCCGATTCTCCCAAGCTGTTGCCCGATGGTGTTGAACTGGCCTATGACGGCTTGATTGTGAAAATTTAGAATTGCGATGGACGAGGTCAAGATCACACAGGTGAAAGGCGATGAGCAGACCAGTGGTTTGCAATTCTTTGAGGGTAGGGTGCAAGCGGGGTTTCCCAGTCCTGCCCAGGGTGAGTATGCCGACAGCATCGACCTGAACAGGGCGTTGATTTCCAACCCGGCCGCAACGTTCTGTGCCCGTGTCATCGGCAATTCGATGGTAGATGCCGGCATCAACGAGGGCGACCTGCTCATCATCGACCGCTCGTTGACTCCCCACAACGGCAGTGTTGCCGTCTGCTTCATTGATGGCGACTTCACCGTTAAACGCTTGAGCGTGAGGGATAATGGAGTGTTTCTTACCCCAGCCAATGCCGATTTTCCTGAAATACCTGTCGGTGAGGACAGCAATTTCCAGGTGTGGGGCGTCGTGTCTCACATCATTAAACGTGTCTGAATGACACTGGGGAGGAGCGAGCAATGAGTGAAAGGCCTGTTGATAAGTTGCGCTACGGCAAGGTGTTTTTTGTCTTGTGCGTGATCGTTGCGGCATGGCAGTGCCTTGCTTTTGTCGCTGACCTGCGCGTGATGGGACGAGGACCTCAAGAGTGGCTCATGGCTCCGCTCTCGCTGGGCAATCTCACGATGTTCTTGACCCCATTCAATGGCGTGATGAACTTGTTGAGCGACAAGATGGCGGGCTTGAATATGTATCAAGTGATTGTCATGTCGATTGCCAATGCACTCTTGCTGTTGTCGCCATATTGGCTGTTGCCACGACGATGGAGGCCGCTGGTGTGGATTCCCATGACACTGCTCACCGTCTGGTGTGTCGTGCAGCTGTGCTATTGCCGCACCTATGACGACCTGATGCCGTGGCAGAGTCTGATGTTGACCGATAATGTCAATTCAACGCTGGCCCACAGTGCGCTGTCGCTCTTGCGCTGGCACGATCTCCTGATTGTCGTTCCTTTCCTGATGCTCATCTGGGCTTGCGTCAGGGGAAATCGGGAAACCGAGGAGAAGAGGCGCTTGAAACCCTTCCTGTGCACGCTGCTGGCTTTTGTGCTGGCGGCTCTGATGGGATATGCTGATTTTAACGAGAATTATGAGAAACGTTTTCTTCACAATTTCAGCAACAGGGGCTATGTCTGCGAGAACGGTCTGGTGCCCTATGGCATTTACTCGCTCTACCAGGGCGTCTTTAACATGCATGCGGTCAGCGACGAGGAGCGGATGATGGTGGATCGTTTCCTGGCCGAGGATTGCCCACACTATACCGATAACGCTTATTGCCGTGACACTGGGCGCAATCTGGTGCTCATCATTGTCGAGTCGCTGCACACCTGGCCCATCGGGATGCAGGTTGATGGGCGTGATGTCACGCCGATACTCAACAGCCTTGTTGCCGGTGACAGTGTCATCTATGCCCCTCATGTCTTGTTCCAGACGAGTCACGGCCATTCCAGCGATGCCCATTTCATTTATAACACGGGCTTGGTGCCCCTGCGCGATGGCGTGGTGGCGGTGGATCATGGCGCGGGACCTTATCCCACGCTGGCCGGGGCGCTCGACGGATATGACTGCCGTGAGGTGATCTGCACGCCAGGGATGAATTGGAACCAGACAATGACGTCACGCACCTATGGTTTTGATACCCTCTACACGCGTGATGACCTGATTGCCGCCGGGGCGCTTGCACGTCGGCGCAATATCGATGACGCAGCTCTCACCGACTTCTCGGCAAGCCTCTTGTCCGGATTGCGCCAGCCGTTCTTCCTGGAGATGGTGACGATGACGATGCATGTGCCGTTCACCAATGGCAACATGCGCCCCTCATGGATCACAGCAAGCGACACCCTGAATGCCGAGGCAAGGGCTTACCTTAACTGTGTCAACATCACCGACAGCTGCATCGGTGCCTTCATCGATGAACTTGACCGCCGCGGCCTGCGGCAGAACACTGTGCTGGCGATTGTGAGTGACCACACGCAGATTTACCTGAACCGTGTCAAGGGATTGACTGATTATGAGTGGACCGCGGACGACTGGGGCATACCGATGATCATTGCCGGTTGTGACACTACCCTGCGTTACGACCCTGTCATCGGACAGGTGGATGTGTTCCCCACCTTGCTTGACGTGATGGGGGTCAATGCTTACCACTGGAAAGGGTTGGGCTACAGCATCCTGCGATATCCCGTGACAGGTGCCATACAGCCACGCAACATGTCGGTCATCGGTGACAGCACGGCATTGACTCCTCACCAGCGCCGCGCATGGGACATCAGCCGCCTCATCATCTTGGATAAACAACGACAACATTAAAAAAATAACGACTGATATGAAATCACGACTCTTCTCGAGCGAGGCCCGATTGAGTGACCTCATAACCGCCCATCCTGCGCTGCTGGCATTGCTGCCTCGATTGGGTATATCACTGGGCTTCGGCGACCGTTCGATAGCCGACGTGTGTGAAGATAGCGGGGTGAACGCCACGTTTTTCCTGCTCATCTGCAATGTCTACACCTTCAACAACTACGTGCCATCGACGGCCGACATCCTGGGGACCGACATGTCCGGCCTGGTGCCTTATCTTGAAAAGTCTCACAAGTATTATGTTGACAAGCGCTTGCCACACATCGAGCGGCACCTGGATGCCATTGCCCAGGAACTTGATGGACGCATCGGCCAGGTGTTCATCAGCTTCTTCAAGGACTACAAGCATGAGGTCGAGGTGCATTTTGAGCACGAGGAGCGTGACGTCTTCCCCCACATCCGCGCGTTGATGACGGGCAAGCACGACAAGACCTACAGCATCGGCGAGTTCATTGGCACACACAGCGACATCGAGGGGAAACTCGATGACCTGTTGAACATTGTCTTCAAGTACCTGCCCCCGCAGGCCGATGACGATAATGTACTGGATGTCGTCTATGACATCCTGCGATTGAGTGAGGATCTCAAGAAGCACACCTTCATTGAGGAGAAAATCATGGTGCCGCTGGTGAAGCACCTCGAGAAAGCGATCTTGTCATGAAACAGCGACTGTTGATTGTTGAGCCTTCTGAGGTCATCCTCGAGGGATTGAAATCTGTCCTTGACGGACAGATACGCTTCAAGGTGCTGGATCCTGAAATGGAGATCACTCGGCTCGACGAGCGGCTGGTGGCGGCACACCCCGATATCGTGCTCATCAACCCTACGCTCATCGATGCTCCGAGTCGTGTGCGGGGAGAACACCATGTCGCAGTGGTCGCATTGGTCTATCAGTATGTGGAACGCGATGTGCTCAAGGGCTTTGACGCAGTGGTCGACATCCGTGACAGCCGTGCCACAATCATCGAGACACTGGCAGGCGTCTCACCAGCCGAGGACGAGCCAGGGAAGAGCAACTACGAGTTGACCAAGCGCGAGACCGCTGTGCTCGTGCAGCTGGCCCAGGGTAAGACCAACAAGGAGATTGCCGATGCCCTCAACGTGAGCGTCCACACGGTGATCAGCCACCGCAAGAACATCACCCACAAGACAGGTATCAAGAGCGTCGCGGGCCTCACCGTCTATGCCATGCTCAACAACCTCATTGATGAGAGCTCCCTGTTGTAGCCACTCGGTCAATTATATTCCATTTTATTTGTATTTGTTCGGAGCTTGCATTAATTTTGCCGATTAAAAACTAAGACGATACATCATCATTATGTTATTGACTAAAATGCTTGATAAGTTTGGGGAGTACTGCTTGTTCATGTGGAGGGTCATCGCCATCCCCGACAAGTGGAAAGTCTTCTTCAGGCGCTACCTGGACGAGATTGCCAAGCTGGGCATCGACTCGATACCGTTGATCATCATCGTGTCGCTGTTCATCGGCTCGTTGTGTACCATCCTCATCAAGCTCAACATTTCCAACCCGCTGTTGCCGCGTTACACGGTTGGTTTGACCACGCGCGAGATTATCCTGCTGGAGTTCTCATCGACCATTCTGTGCCTGATCTTGTCGGGCAAGATCGGTTCCAACATCGCCAGCGAGATTGGCACGATGCGTGCCACAGAGCAGATCGACGCCCTCGATATCATGGGCATCAACAGCGCCAATTTCCTGGCCATGCCCAAGATCCTGGCTCTGATCACCATCCTGCCCTTCCTGGTCGTTATCTGTATGGCCACCAGCCTCTTTGGCGGTTGGCTGATCTGTATCATCACGGGAATTGTCGAGCCCGACACCTTCATCTTTGGCATCCAGTCGCTGTTCATCGAGTGGTATGTCTGGTTCGCGTTGATCAAGTCGCTGGTGTTTGCCTTCCTGATGTCTACGATAGCCTGCTTCTACGGCTACACTGTCAAGGGCGGGTCGGTCGAGGTGGGCAAGGCCAGTACCGACACCGTGGTCATGAGCAACATCATGATTCTGGTGGCCGACGTCATCCTCACGCTCCTGCTGCTGTGATATGACAATTTTAACTCAAGTTCCTAAAGTGGCGCAACCACTTTAGAAAACTTGAGTGGAGAAAGGGAGAAAGGAGAGTGGAGAAAGGAGAAGGGCGGTAACCTGCCACTTAACTTCATTAACCTTTAACCATCAACCTTTAACCAGTGAGCAAGTTAACAACTTGCGAAACTTAAGCTGACAACTGAAAACTGAAACAATGATAGAAGTCAAGCATTTATCCAAGTCTTTTAAGGAAGACGCCGGCGTGCGACAAGTCTTGTATGATGTGAGCTGCAAGCTGTATGACGGCAAGACCAACCTGATTATTGGTCAATCGGGTTCAGGCAAAACTGTGCTTATCAAGAATATCGTCGGCCTGTTTGACCCTGATGAGGGCGAGATCCTCTATGACGGGCGAGACATCACCAAGATGGACCGCAAGCAGCGCAAGGAGTTGCGCAAGGAGATTGGCATGCTCTTCCAGGGATCTGCATTGTTTGACAGCGAGACGGTGATGGGCAACGTGATGTTCCCCCTCGTGATGTTTGGCGGCATGTCAACAAGTGAGATGAAAGACCGTGCCCAGTTCTGCATCGATCGCGTGAACCTCACCGGCAGTGAGAATAAGTATCCCAGTGAACTCTCCGGTGGTATGCAGAAGCGCTGCGCCATCGCTCGTGCCATCGCGTTGAATCCGCGCTACCTCTTCTGCGACGAGCCCAACTCGGGCCTTGATCCCAAGACGTCGATTGTCATTGATGAGCTCCTGAGCGACATCACCCACGACTTTGGCATCACGACCATCATCAACACCCACGACATGAACTCGGTGATGGGTATCGGTGAGAACATCGTGTTCATCAACAAGGGGCACGTGGGCTGGATCGGCAATAAGGACGAGGTCTATAACGTGGACAATGATGACCTGAACAACTTTGTCTATGCCACCGACCTCTTCCGTGATGTGCGCAAGTATCGCCGTGAACACGGATACAAGCCGACGAGGAACAAGTGACTCAAGTTTGAAACTTGAATGGAGAATGAAGAAGGGGGTAGCATCCGCAAACTTTACTTCATTAACCTTTAACCATTAACCTTTAACCAGTTTCGCTAGTTATCAACTTGCGAAACTTAAAATTCAACTTGCGAAACTTAAGAAATTGATAAAATGAGCACTATTGATAAGGACTGTAAAGAAGAGATTCTCGAGCTGTTGCGTTCCACCAAGCGCGAGGGCATCGAGGATGTGATATCCGATTTAGAGGACTGGGGCTTTTTTACAGCTCCAGCGTCGGCTGGTCACCACTTGAATGTGGAGGGTGGCCTCGCAAGGCATTCGCTCAACACCTGCAAGGCGGCTCTCGCTGTGTGGGAAGCGATGAAAACCATTGAACCGTCCCTGGACCGTGAGGTGAAGCGTGACAGCATCATCCTGGCCAGCCTGCTGCATGACGTGTGCAAGTGTGACATCTACAAGCGCACGGTCAAGAAACGTAAAAATTCACTCGGCATCTGGGAGGACGCCGAGGGCTACAAGATCACCTATAAGGGCTTCCCGATGGGGCACGGCGAGAAATCATTGACACTGCTGCTGTGCAGCGGCTTGCCGCTGAACGACGACGAGATGCTCGCCATCCGTTGGCACATGGGCGCTTGGGGTGTCAACCAGAACAGCTATGAGGATGTGCGCAACTATGATGCTGCGCGCAAGCTCTATCCCCTTGTCACCATTATTCAGACAGCCGACGGCCTCGCTGCCAGCATCATGGAACGCACTGGAGAGGAAATCGACGAGCTATGACACCTGTCATCAACATCCTGCTGTGTGACACCTTCCCCGGTCGCTTGCCGGCGTTCATCCCCAACTACGAGTCGTTGTTCATGGACCTGTTCGCCTCGGTTGGACTTGAGGCATCCTACAACGTGTTCCAGACGTGGCAGGGAGAATTGCCAGCTGCTATCAACAACGACGAGATTTATCTGGTGCCCGGCAGCCTGGACTCGGCCTACGACGACAAGCCGTGGATCGTCGCCCTGGTGCAATGGATCAAGCAGGCCTATTGCTGTGGCGCCAAGCTGATGGGCGTGTGCTTCGGCCATCAGGTGATAGCACGGGCGCTGGGTGGTGAAGTCAAGGCTTATCCGGGCGGATTTGGTGCCGGGGTGCGTGCCTCTCAAGTCATGGATGAAGAGATGAGGCCCTATTTCCCTGACGGGAAGATGCACTTGCTCTACAGTCACCACGACCAGGTGACGGTGTTGCCCGATGGCGCCACCCGTTGTGCCACGAGCGACTTCTGCCTGAATGAGTCCTATCGTATCGGGCACCAGGTGGTCACCTTCCAGGGGCATCCCGAGTTTACCGTAGCCTATAGCCGCCACCTGCTCACCAACTGCAGCGATGACTTGGACGAGGCCGTCAGGCTGGCTGCCCTGCAGAGCCTTGACGAGCTGGAGCCTCAAGGCCGAGAGGCCACACGATTTGCCCTTGACCTGCTGCTCAGGTAAGGTTGTGGGCTATTCATGGCTCTTGGGTGTGTTTTTTTTAGTACCTTTGCGGTCTTGAACGCATTAAACATTTGATATTATGTCAAGAAACGAAAAAGAGCTCAAGGGTGTGACCTTGCTGGGCAACCAGGGCACGCAATATGAATTTGACTACCGCCCCGACGTGCTGGAGACCTTCGAGAACAAGCACCCCGAGAACGACTATGTGGTGACGCTCGATTGTCCCGAGTTCACCTCGTTGTGCCCCAAGACGGGACAACCCGACTTCGGCCGCATCATCATCAACTATATCCCACGCCAGCGCATGGTGGAGAGCAAGAGCCTGAAGCTCTACCTGTTCAGCTTCCGCAACCACGGCGACTTCCACGAGGACTGTGTGAACATCATCGTGAAGGACTTGGTCAAGCTGATGGATCCCAAATATCTGGAGGTCATCGGCCTGTTCAACCCACGCGGTGGTATCAGCATCAAGCCGTTTGCCAACTATGGCGACAGCGAGCACCAGGACATGGTGCGCATGCGCCTCATCAGCAACTTCCATAACGATTAATAAGGACAATGGCAAAGAAAGACGCAGTTATCATCACCTCGGGTGGCATGGACTCAACGACGATGCTTTATGAGTACAAGGACGAGATTGCCCTGGCCATCACCTTTGACTACGGCAGCACCCAGAACGGCCGTGAGCGCCGTTGCGCCATCATGCACTGCCAGCGCTTGGGAATTAAGCACCTGGTTATCAAGCTGGACTTCATGCACCAGTACTTCAAGAGCGCCCTGCTCGAGAGCCCTGACGCCATCCCCGATGGCAACTACAACGATGAGAACATGAAGGCTACCGTCGTGCCGTTTCGCAACGGCATCATGCTGGCCATTGCCTGTGGCATCGCCGAGAGCAACGGCCTGAAGCGCGTCATGATTGCCAATCATGCCGGGGACCACTCGATCTACCCCGACTGCCGCTCCCCCTTCATCGAGGCTATGAGCACAGCGATGACGACGGGAACCTATGAGGGCATCAAGGTCTATGCACCCTATACCGACTTGAGCAAGGCCGACATCGCGCGCCATGGCGCGGCGCTGGGCCTCGACTACAGTGAGACTTATTCATGCTACAAGGGCGGCGAGAAGCATTGCGGCACCTGCGGCACATGCACCGAGCGCCGTCAGGCCCTCAAGGAGGCCGGCATCGATGACCCCACCGAATACCTGGTGTAGCTATTGCCCGTTGAAAAAGAGCAGTTTAGTGTCCTTGTCAGGGACTTAAAAAAATCTCTAAACTATAAACACTAAACTCTAAACTTTTCAAAGCGAGCAGTTTAGTGTCCTTATCGGGGGCTTTTTAAAAAAATCTCTAAACTCTAAACACTAAACTCTAAACTTTTCAAAGCGAGCGGTTTAGTGTCCTTATCAGGGGCTTTTAAAAAAAATCTCTAAACTCTAAACGCTAAACTCTAAACTTTTTTAATTACCTTTGCAGCCGCATTTAAAGAAAAAATTCCGTAATTATCAATATCAATAGAAAAGAAGTAATGAAAGCATTCGTATTCCCCGGTCAGGGCGCACAGTT
This sequence comes from Sodaliphilus sp., assembly GCA_045114435.1. Lineage (GTDB taxonomy): Bacteria > Bacteroidota > Bacteroidia > Bacteroidales > Muribaculaceae > Sodaliphilus. Next base: position 43,320 of record JBGUKK010000137.1, on the reverse strand, counting down.
TGTCGGTATGGGCAAGGACCTGTATGACAACAATCCCCAGGCCAAAGAATTGTTTGAAAAAGCCAATGAGGTGCTCGGTTTCCGCATCACCGACCTCATGTTTGAAGGCACCGAGGACGACCTGAAGCAAACCAAGGTCACTCAGCCTGCTGTATTCCTGCACTCGGTAATCCTGGCACTCACCATGGGCGAGGAGTTCAAGCCCGACATGGTTGCCGGTCACTCGCTGGGTGAGTTCTCGGCACTGGTTGCCGCTGGCGCGCTGCCCTTTGAGCAGGGCTTGAAGCTGGTCGAGGCTCGTGCCCTGGCCATGCAGAAGGCTTGTGAAGCCGCACCCTCAACGATGGCCGCCATCATCGGTCTGCCCGATGAGAAGGTGGAGGAGATCTGTGCCACCATCGATGGCGTCTGTGTTCCCGCCAACTATAACTGCCCCGGACAGGTGGTTATCTCGGGCGAGATCGAGGCCATCAATGCCGCTTGTGAGAAGATGAAGGAAGCTGGCGCACGCCGTGCGTTGCCCCTCAAGGTGGGTGGCGCTTTCCACTCGCCCCTGATGGAGCCTGCCCGTGTTGAGCTGGCCGAGGCTATCGAGGCTGCCGACTTCTCGGCTCCCCGTTGCCCGATTTATCAGGATGTTGATGCCAAGCCTCACACCGATCCCGAGGAAATCAAGGCCAACCTGCTGCAGCAGCTCACCGCTCCCGTGCGCTGGAGCCACATCGTTGCCAATATGGTGGCCGACGGCATGACCGAGGCCGAGGAACTGGGCCCGGGTAAGGTGCTGCAGGGCCTCATCGGCAAGACCAATCGTGAGGTCGTTCTGAGCGGTCGCCAGTAATTGGATGAAATAAGGCTTATAGCCATAAAAAAGGACTCAAGGGATTCTCTTGAGTCCTTTTTTTATTTTGGCAGGAATATGGTTTCTATTGGATGCCCAGGACCTTGTGGGCCTGGAGCGACAGGCGCCACAGGGGGTTGTCAAGTACGGCCTGGACGGTAGCCTGCATGTTGACGCGGCATTGCTCGTCATCTTCCACCCAGCAGGGCTGCAGGTAGCGGTGGGTGGCTTGAATGGTGTCGTATTGGGCCAGGTCCTGACCCAGATACACCACCTTCAACTCGTCACAACGGGTGAGCACCACTGGCAGGTCGCCGCTGTTGCCAAGGCCCGTCTTGGGCGACAGGGTCACCCAGTCGATGCCGTCGGGCAGGGGATGGGTGCCGTTGGTCTCGATGGCAATGCGCTTGCCCGTCATCTGCTTGAGTCCCATCACAAAAACCTCATCAATCCACAACGACGGCTCGCCTCCAGTGAGCACGATGAGCGGTGCCTGAGGATACTGCATCACCTCCTCAACGATTTCGGGTAGCGACATCATCGTGCCCTCCTCGTGACGGGTGTCGCAGAAGGCGCAATGCAGGTTGCAGCCGCTCAGCCTGATGAACACGCTGGCGGTGCCAGTGTAGTAGCCCTCGCCCTGCAGCGAGTGGAAGATCTCATTTATCTTCCACATCGTTATCCTCGTCCTTGACGTAGATGGCCAGGTTGTTGGCACTCTCGCGCACGTCGGCGCGGTAACAGTTGGGAACGGTTTCCACGATCCAGTGGGCGATATTCTCGGCCGTGGGGTTGAAATCGAGCACCTCGTTCAGGTTGCGGTGGTCAAGTTTGCCGTGCACCATCTCCTTGATGATGGTGAAGTCGGTGACCATGCCGTTATCGTCAAGTTCCTTGGCCTTGCAATACACGTTCACAATCCAGTTGTGGCCATGCAGGTTCTCGCACTTGCTGTTATGGTCAAGGTACAGCATGTGGGCCGATGAGATTTCCAGTGTCTTTTTAACGTAGTACATATTCAGTCTTCAGTTTTTAGTTTTCAGTTGAATGCGGATGTCGCCCCTTTCTCCCTTCTCCATTCTAGTTCCGTCTTCAGAGGCATCCGTCTATCGCCCTGGATCAATTCCTTTTTTTCTTCTCTTGAGGCACCGACTCGTTGAAGTGCATGTAGTACAACAGGTTGATGATTCCCCTGTCATAGCCCATGGTCAGTGCGGTGAGGTAGTCGCTGCAGAAGATGCCGTCCCGAGCGAACACGAAGCCCTTGGTGCCCAAGCGATTCTCAATCTTCTTCACCACCTCGGGTTCGGTTTTGGCGGGACAGTGTCTCACGTTCAATGAGATGATGACGCATTTCACCTTCGCATCATAGTTGAACTCGGCGCTGGTAGTGTCGGCACTGGCAGTGGCCACCTCGCGGTCAAACACATACTGGATGATGTAGGGGCCTTGTGGCAGTATCAGCGTGTTGTTGCCGGCATAGGGCATGGCATCGGTGCCCACCATGCCATTCATGTCCATCAAGGTAGTTTTGGCATCGGCGCCACAGCAGCTGGTCTCGTCAAACATCATCATCATCGAGGCGGCGGCAAGGTCGGTGTCGATGTAGCCGCGGGTGGCATAGGGGTTGTCCTCGCTCACGTGGGCATTCTGGAACTTGACATTGCCCACGGCGTTGCCGTTGCGGTCAATGATGTGATAGGTGTCACCGTCCACGGCAATGAGCCGCTCGCCGTTGATGTCGATGAGATTGTCGTGCTCGATGGCGATCAATTGCTTGTTGTCCTTGTCCACCATACCCACCTTCTTGCCCTTGAAGACGATGTAATCGCCCGACGGGGTGCGCGAGAAGTTGGCATATCCGCCTTTCTCTACTTTCTCCTTGTCATCGATGGGGTTGGCCACCTCCTTGCCATTCTCGTTCAGGCACACCAGGGAGTCTCCTTTCACCACGGGAAGAACGCCGTTGATGAAGTAAGGCTGTACGGGCTGGTACTCGGTGCTCACCTTGGTGAACATGACCTTGCCGGTCTTGTCAATGATGGTGAAATTGACAGCACTGTCGCTGGGCTGTTTCTCATCGATGACCATGGCATAGTCATTATAGAGGAACAGGTTGGCGCTGCTGTAATTGGCCGGGACAACAGTGTCGCCACGGGCGTCGATATATCCCCACTGGCCATTGTCGTTCTGGAACGCGGCCATTCCACGGGAGAACATCGAGCATTGTGAAATCTCCTTAGGAAGCTGCTTGACCACATTGCCCTTGCGGTCGATGACACACAACGGGCCTCCCACCTTGCTCACCACGGCCACTCCGTCGTCGCTGAAGGCGGTCACGCTGCCGAAGTGCCCGGCTACCGCTTGGGTCGGCGCGCTCACGTCATAGAAGTCGTAACTGCCATCCTCGTTCTGCACGTAGAACATGTCTGACACAATGGGCGACGGGGCGTGGGTGAAGGCGTCCTTGGCGATCACCTCACCGGTGTTCACGTCGAGGATGCTCCATTTCTCGCTGCCCACGAGTTGCACGGGCAGGTATTGCGTCTTGTATTGATAGGTGGCTTCGTTGCCGCCACAGGCGGTCATTAGCAGTGTCGCCAGCGCGGCGAGTGCGATTCTCGATAAAAACTTCATTGTTATTATATAGATGTGGTTTCGCTAAATTTTTGGCAAACTTACTCATTTTTTCCCGTTCCGACCAATATAATTGAATTGTGTAACATTTTTTGTGCTTTTTTGTCAATCCATGCCATGTTCAAGAGGTATGCAATCATCAATTAGGTGAACACAACATCTTGACGGACGTAAAACTGTTAAATCTCTTTAATTAAATGAATGTTCTGCCTTTTTTGATTCCATTTGCAATGGAATTGATAAAGTTTTAAGTTTATGAAGAAAGTACTTTTTATTTTGTTAGGCTTGGCACTGATGGGACTGTCGGCCCAGGCCAATGACGTTGAGATGAATGGTAATCGTGTGGGTTCAAGAATGATGGGCTATTTCTATATGCCCGACATGACTGTGGCTCCTGGTGAGACATTTGTTCTTCCCATTACTTTTACTTGTGATGACCCTATCTATGCATTGGCCTTTAAGGTGAGTATCCCTGACGGTTTTTCTGTGACAAAAGTCAAAGAGACCTCCCGAGAGCTCGGCTATTTTAATTATTACGCACCAGCAGGTGCAGTGAATGTTGCCATATATGAATGAAGATTTCAATGCCGATGACGATATCCTTGATGGCTGGACAGGTATTCTGGCCAATCTCACGGTAGTGGCTCCCGAGGACGCAAGTGGTGACTACTCGTTTACCATCTCCGGTGGTAACTATGGCGTGGTTGGTAACGTTGGAAATGTAATGTATCCAGAGAGTTTCACGGCTACCATCACTGTGGACACGACTCATCATGTCATTTTGGGTGATGTGAATGATGATCGCGATGTCAACCTCACCGACGTTATCCTCTTCATCAACTATATCCTCAATGATGAGGCCGAGGGTTTCGTGATTGAGAACGCTGATTTCAATGAAGATCATGAAGTGAATCTCTCAGATGCTATTGACCTGATCAATTATCTCCTTAACGGCCTTAATTGAGCATGATTATTCATTAAGGGCAAGATAATCACTGCCGATATGATGTCGCGCATCCTTGATTGGATGTGCGACATTGATTATATATCAGGTGAATGCCTGTGGTTCTATGAGTATTGCCATTAATGACACTGCAAAACATATAGTCGGGTGCGATAGTGTGAGTTTTGGCAGGGTCGGGTGACAATTTGTCGCTTTTATGTCGTTGGCACACTCGTTGCACGTTGGCATTTCGAAAATTCATTACTACTACAATATTTAAAACATTAGAGAAATCATGACTATTAAACCATTAAACGACCGTGTTCTTATCGAACCGGCTAAGGCAGAAGAAGTGGTCGGCGGCATCATCATCCCCGACAGCGCAAAGGAAAAACCTCTCAAGGGCAAAGTGCGTGCCGCAGGTAACGGCACCAAGGACGAGGAAATGATCGTTAAGCCTGGTGACACGGTGCTCTACGGCAAGTATGCCGGCAATGAGATCGAGATTGACGGTGAGAAACTGCTCATGATGCGCCAGAACGACATCCTGGCCATCGTCATGGAATAATCAGTAAAATCTAACAACATTAACTTGTCAAACAACCAGAACAACCATGAATGACCGAAACAACCTCTTATTATAAGTTGTTGATGTTGTTACCTATTGCTCAAGTTGTTTGATATAAACAAAAACAATAAAATGGCAAAGTTAATTAAATTCGATATCAAGGCTCGTGAAGAGTTGAAGAAGGGCGTTGACCAGTTGAGCGACGCCGTGAAGGTCACCCTTGGTCCCAAGGGACGCAATGTGATCGTTGACAAGAAGTATGGTGCTCCCCACATTACCAAGGACGGCGTGACGGTTGCTCGTGAGGTGGAACTCGAGGACGAATTCCAGAACATCGGTGCCCAGCTCGTCAAGGAGGTTGCCAGCAAGACCAACGACGATGCCGGCGACGGCACCACCACCGCTACCGTTCTGGCCCAGGCCATCATCACCGAGGGCCTCAAGAACGTGGCTGCCGGGGCTAACCCCATGGACGTGAAGCGTGGCATCGACAAGGCTGTCAAGGTCGTTGTCGAGGGCATCAAGGCACAGGCTCAGGAAGTGGGTGACGACTTCGGCAAGATTGAGAACGTGGCACGCATCAGCGCCAACAACGACGATGCCATCGGCCAGCTCATCGCCGAGGCCATGAAGAAGGTGAAACAGGACGGTGTCATTACCGTCGAGGAGGCCAAGGGCACCGAGACCCGCGTTGACGTGGTCGAGGGTATGCAGTTTGACCGCGGTTACATCTCGCCCTACTTTGTCACCAATGCCGACAAAATGGCATGTGAGATGGAACGCCCCTATATCCTCATCTTTGACAAGAAGATCTCGGGCTTGAAGGACATCCTGCCCTTGCTCCAGGGTGCTGTGCAGGCTCATCGTCCCATGCTGATTATCGCCGAGGACGTTGACGGTGAGGCTTTGGCATCACTCGTCGTGAACCGCCTGCGTGGTTCGCTCGAGGTATGCGCCGTGAAGGCTCCCGGCTTCGGCGACCGCCGCAAGGAGATGCTTCAGGATATCGCTATCCTCACCGGTGGCACCGTCATCAGCGAGGAGACTGGTCTGACCCTTGAGAAGGCTACCCTCGAGATGCTGGGTACCGCCGAGAAGGTCACCGTCGACAAGGAGAACACCACCATCGTCAACGGCGCCGGCGACAAGGACAAGATTTCCGAACGCATCGCACAGATTCGTGTCCAGATCGAGAACACCAAGTCCACCTATGACAAGGAGAAGCTCCAGGAGCGTCTCGCTAAGCTGTCGGGTGGCGTGGCAGTCCTCTACATCGGCGCTCCCAGCGAGGTCGAGATGAAGGAGAAGAAGGACCGCGTGGACGACGCCCTGAGCGCTACCCGCGCCGCCGTTGCCGAGGGCATCGTGCCCGGTGGCGGCACGGCCTACATCCGTTGCCTCAAGGCCCTCGATGGCTTGAAGGGAGACAATGACGACGAGACCACGGGTATCCACATCATCCAGCGTGCCATCGAGGAGCCGCTGCGCCAGATCGTTGCCAACGCCGGCCTCGAGGGTGCCGTTGTGGTGAACCGCGTTAAGGAAGGCGAGGGTGACTTCGGCTACAATGCCCGCACCGAGAAGTTTGAGAAGCTCTTTGAGACGGGTGTCATCGATCCTGCCAAGGTGGCCCGTATCGCTCTGGAGAACGCTGCCAGCATCGCCGGCATGTTCCTCACTACCGAGTGCGTCATCGCCGAGAAGAAGGAGCCCGAGCCCGCAATGCCCGCTGGCGCTCCCGGTATGGGCGGCGGCATGGGCGGCATGATGTAATCCCATCCATCAAGGCTGTTTCATAGCAATACAATAGTTTTAATAGAAAACCCCTGCTTGATGCATTGTGTCAGGCAGGGGTTTTTATGTGAGTATTTCCACAAGATCATCAAGTTCCAAGAAAATGATTATCTTTGCAGAAACGATATGAACGAGTATTGCCAGATGCAGCTTCGGTTCCACTCGGTCAGATATCTTTATAATGAAACCATCATGAAACAGCCAATCGTATATTGTCTTTTTGTCCTCATCATGCTATTGTCGGCTCTTGAGACAGTAGCGGCCATTCCTGTTGTGGATGGTGTGTCCCACGAACTGGCCATTTACCGCTCGGCTCACATCAGCGACGTGAATTATAACCTGTCGTTCACGTTGCCTGCCGAGAAGACCAAACCTGTCTATTTTGAAGAGACACTGTTTTTTGATTGGACGGGTGACGAAGACCTGCAGATTGACTTCCAGGGCGCTGCCAGCCAGTTGTCCCAGGAGATTCTTGTTAATGACAAGAGGGTGAAGACGGCCTTCATCAACGAGCATGTCGTGATCCCCTCACAATATCTCGTACAGGGCGAAAATTCGGTATCACTCTGCGGTTATAGCGGAGACAAGGCCTTGAACCGTAACGTGGATTATATGTACACGCTGTTTGTCCCCGATCATGCCCGCAGCGTGTTCCCCTGCTTCGACCAGCCAGACCTGAAGGCTGTCTTTGACTTGGAACTGGACATTCCTGAGGGGTGGGTGAGCATCAGTAACAACACCAGAAAGCCTATTCCCACCTATCTTTTCTCGTTCACCGCAGGAAAATTCCAGATCAGCAGGGAAATCCGTGATGGACGCCTGCTCACGGCCTTGTACCGTGAGACCGATCCTGCCAAGGTGGCGCAACTGCCCATCGTGTTTGACCAGGTGGCCTTGTCCTTGAGGTGGATGGAGGAATACACGGGCATTCCGTACCCCTTCGAGCACTATGGCTTTGTCGTGCTACCGGGTTATCAGTTCGGCGGCATGGAGCACCCGGGCTGTATCCAGTTCAACGACCAGCGTATCTTCCTCGGTCCAGAGCCAACGCCCGACGAGGAGATGTCACGGCTCAACCTCATAGCCCATGAGACGGCCCACATGTGGTTTGGCGACCTGGTGACCATGCGGTGGTTCGATGATGTGTGGACCAAGGAGGTGTATGCCAACTTCATGGCCGATAAAATCGCTAGGGAAAAATTCCCCGAAATCGACCACGACCTGGCTTTCGTCAAGACCCACTATCCGCTGGCGATGAGCACCGACCGCACCCAGGGCACGCACCCCATACAGCAACCGCTGGACAACATGAACAAGGCTGGCCTGCTCTATGGCAACATCATCTATCACAAGGCGCCCATCATGATGAGCAAGCTCGAGAAGGAAAAAGGGGCCGATGCCTTGCGTGAGGGACTGCGCAGTTACCTCAACCATTATGCCTACAGCAATGCCACCTGGGATGACCTCATCGTCGAACTAGACCGTTTCAACCCCGAGCACAGCGCGCAATCCTTCAGCGACGTGTGGGTCAAGCAGAAGGGGATGCCGGTCATCAATTCTATGCGTATGAGTGACCTTGTCCGTGTGCATCAGTCCGACCCCTATGGCCGCAACCTGGTGTGGAGGCAAGGCTTTGATATCGGCTATGTGGATGAGAACGGCAGGTTTTGCCAGCAACCCATTTATATGAACGACAACGACTATCTGTTCTACGTGGGTTATAACGATGGCCTGTTTGTCAACAGTAACGCCGAGGGCTACGGCCAGTTTAAACTGAAGAGTGATGGCATCTCGTGGATGTCCGAAGCCTGGAAAACGATGGCCGACAATGACCTGACCCGCTATGCCGCCGTGCTCAACCTCTATGAGAACTTCCATCTGGGCAGTATCACAGCCAAGGATTTGGCAAATGTCTTGCTTCAATTCCTCGACCATGAGAAAAATGAGCTGATTGCTTCGACGACATGCAGTTACCTCGGCGACGTGATGGCATGCCTTGACCACAACGAGCGGGTCATTACCGAGCAACGCCTGTTTGAAATGTCGCAGCAGCACGACCTGCAATCGGTGCGCCAGACCTTGTTGCGCCAACTCTCGCTCCGTGCTCTGTCCCCGGAAGTCGTGGACCCGCTGTCTGACATTTGGGAAAAACAAAGCGCCACCTTCCTGAACAGCCGCGATTACATGCGCATGGCCTATCATCTGGCCATCATGCAGCCTGACCGTTGGCAACAGATTCTCGACGTGCAACGTAGCCGCCTCAACAACGAGGATCAGCGGCGTGAGTTCGACTTCATCTCTCGCGCCTGTAATCCCGACACGCAGGTGCAGCAACAACTGTTCAACCAGCTGCTGCAGGCCGAGAACCGCCGTGTCGAGCCCTGGGCACGGGATATGATGGCGCTGCTCAACGACCCCACGCGTGAACCGCTCAGCAACCGCTATCTCGTCCCTGGCCTTGATGCCCTCGAGGAGGTGCAGCAGTCAGGCGACATCTTCTTCCCGGGCTATTGGCTGTCGGGCTTGTTGTCAGGTCACAAGAGTGATGAGGCCAAAGCCATTGTGAGACAATGGACTGACACGCACCCCGATCTCGAGCCGTCACTGATGAACAAACTCAAAGAGAACGCTTACTGGGTTTTGGATTTTAGATATTAGACTTTAGTTTTTAGATTTTAGAGCTTAGAGTGGTCTGCCGAAGACCTTTCTCCATTCTCCAGTTTCGCAAGTCATCAGCTTGCGAAACTTAACGTCGCTTGATTTTCCAGCCTATCGCGGCAATGACGATGGTTGTCAACGGACTCAGGATGTTGAAGAAACAATAGGGCAGATAGGTGAGGGTGGGGACACCGAGCACCGTCGCTTGGGTCATGCCACAGGTGTTCCACGGCACGAGCACCGAGGTTACCGTGGCGGCATCCTCACAGGTGCGGCTCAACAGCCGCGGCTCATATCCCTCCTGCTTGTAAACATCGCGAAACATGTCGGCCGTCAGCACGATGCTGATGAACTGGTCGCCCGTTGTCAGGTTCAGGAACAGGCCGGAGCCCACCGTCGAGGACACGAGGCTGATGCGGCTGCGAGCAAATCCGATAATCACCCTCGTCAGGCTCTCAATCATGCCACTGGCCACCATCGCCGCGCCGTAGCACATCGCGCAGATGATGAGCCAGATGGTGTTGAGCATTCCGGCCATGCCGCCCGTTGACACGAGCTCGTTGAGCGCATCATAGCCCGTCTCGATGGCTGTGGAGCCGTAGAAGGTGATGGCAAGCCCCTTGGCCAGTGCCGCAGCAGTAGTGAGCGTGGCGTCGTCGGCAATCTGGGTGAGGACATGCGGCTGCAGGATGAGCGCCATGATTCCAGCCATGATCGACGAGGCAAACAGCACGATGAGCGATGGCACCTTTTTGGCAATGAGAATGCCGGTGACGATGGGAACAAGCAGGGTCCATGGCGAGATGTTGAAAGTCGAGGCCAGCCCGCCGGTGTACTGATCCACCTGCAAGGTGCCCTCGCCTCCATGTCCCAGCCCGGCGACAAAGAAGATGACGAGCGTGATGAGGATAGAGGGCGTGGTGGTGATGACCATATAACGGATGTGCTCAAAGATGTCCACACCAACCGACGAGGACGCCAGGATGGTCGTGTCGCTCAAGGGTGACATCTTGTCACCGAAGTAAGCCCCCGAGATGATGGCGCCGGCTGTCCATGCTTCGCTCACTCCCAATGCGTGCCCGATGCCCAGCAGGGCCACACCGATGGTGGCGATGGTTGTCCACGAGCTGCCCGACAGCAGCGACACCAGGGCACAGATGATGCAGGCGCTCACCAGGAAAAACTTGGGCGACAGAATCTGCACGCCATAGTAGATCAATGTGGGCACCACACCGCTGATCATCCATGACCCCGACAGCATGCCCACCGTCAAGAGGATGAGTAGCGTGACGGCAATGTCACCGATGGTTTTGCACATCTGGCGCTCAAACGTCTTCCACGGCACACGATAGCAGGTCATCGAAATCGTCACACACACGGCCAGACCAATCAGCAGGGCAATCTGGCTGCCTCCTGTCAACGAGTCGCTGCCAAACAGGCTGATGACGATAATCAGCAGGCCTATCAGCACCACAACGGGGACGGCGGCAACAAGGGGATGAGGAATTATACGATCGCTCATAGTTTCGTGATGTCATGTTTTTTTTGAGTCACAAATTTAGATATAATTCCGGATTCAACAAAATGGTTTTCAATTTTCAGTTGAATGCGGATGCCGCCCCCATTATCCTTTCTCCTTTCTCCATTCAAGTTTTCTCAAGTGGTACCTCCACTTGAGAAACTTGAATTTCACTTGTCAAATGACTGCTGAGGACTAAAAACTGATTAATTTCTATATCATTACTGAAAATATTTATTATTTTTGCAGTTTGAACTGAATAGCGACCCTTCAGCAATATACTTCAAGATTGCCCTTCACCGTTTTAACGAGACATGAAGATGACAACCAGGATTAATGAAAAATCAATGCTCCCGATAGGGACCATCCTTCATGGCAATCACCGCATCGACGGTTACTTGTCGAGTGGTGGTTTCGGCAACACCTACGTGGCGACCCACATACGTTTTCAAGAGAGAGTCGCCATCAAGGAGTTCTTCATCAAGGGGGTCACCGAGCGTGACGCTTCGGGGTGTGGCGTGAAGGTGAGTAACGAGGGCAAGGAGCAGGAATTCAACGATCAGCGGGCCAAATTTGATAAAGAGGCCCGTCGCCTGCGTTTGCTCCACAATGAGCACATCGTCAAGGTGCATGACCTGTTTGACGAGAACGGCACGACCTATTATGTGATGGACTTCATCGATGGTGAGAGCCTGAAGGAGACACTTGACACGACTCAGCAACCCCTTGGCGAAGCTCTCGTGGTGGATGTGCTCATCCAGACCCTTGACGCCTTGCGAGAAGCTCATGCGAGCGGTATCCTCCACCTTGACCTCAAGCCTGCCAATATCATGATGGACCGTCAGGGGCAGGTTAAACTCATCGACTTTGGAGCTAGCAAGCAGTTTGATGCCACAGCCGGTGGGGCAGCAGCGACATCGATGGTGACCTTTACCTCGGGCTATGCTCCCAGCGAGGAGATGGAACGGCGGTTTGACAAGTTCGGCCCCTGGACCGATTTTTATGCCCTCGGAGCCACCTTGTTCAACCTGCTCACGCGGCGTGAGCCTCCCATGCCGGGCGAGATCCTGGACGATACGACCGACGATAAACGTCTCACCTTGCCCATGCCTGGCGTTAGCCACAAGCTGCGCGATCTGGTCGTGTGGCTCATGCAGACCGACCGCCAACGCCGTCCTGCCAGCGTTGATGACATCATCCAGTATCTCTATGATGTCGATATCACCCATCTCCAGCCGGCAGCGGAAAAAGAGGCGAATGACCATCGGATGGCTCCTGCAACCCATTTAGCTGATTGCCACGGGTCCAAGCGCAAGTCCGCTGCGCCCAGGTGGCTGATTCCTGTTGTCATGGCGTGTGTGGGGCTGCTCGTGGGTGCTCTGCTGTTCATGCTGACCAAGGGGAATACCGATGCGACCACAGCCCCGGAGCCTCGGTCGTCTGATTCCATAACCGTTGTGCAGCCCGAGGCAGAGCGGGAACCGCTGGAATCACAGCAGCAGGAAAAGGACGTCGATATTGCCCGTGAGCAAGTGAGGCTTGAACCTGACCACGATGCCGTTGCACCTGAACCGCCTGCGCCTACAATATCCGAGAAGCCGTCAACTCAACCCACCAGCGTCACCGGAAAAAAGATGACGCTCACGCTAGGACCCTGCACCTACACTGGCGAGGTCAATGCCAAGGGGAAGCCCCACGGCAAGGGCGTGGCCGAGTTCAAGGACGGCCGCTATACGGGGGATTTCACCAACGGCGATGCTGTGAGCAACGCTGGCCGCTTCGTCTTCCACAATGGTGATGTGTTTGAGGGGCAATTCAATAACGGATTTGTCAAGGGACGTTACACCGTGCGGGACAATGGCTCCTACTTTGTGGGCTCCTTTGTGGGAAACAAGCCCGCCACGGGCAAGTGGTATGATAAACGAGGGAATCCGATAGATTAACTCCACTGATGACATGAATTTTATGGACTGTACATTGACGATAACAAAATCTCGGCTCATTATTCTGGCTGTGCTGGTCACGCTTGTCGCCCAGCTTGGTAAGGCGCAATTCAGTGCCGTGACCTACAGGGTGACCATCAACAGCAATGTCAAGCAGGCCTCTTTGTACATCGACCGCCAGTATGTCGGTCTCGCTGGCATCACGGTTGACCTCTCGGGCGGTGAGCATGATGTCCTGCTCACGGCCGACGGTTATGAGGACTGTCACGAGAAGATTGGAGTTAAGAAGAATCAGACGTTCTCGTTCAAGATGAAGAAGGCTTCCTGCCGGGTGACTTTTGCCTGCGACGTCCCTGGTGCCCTCATCATAGTCGATGATAGGATCACTTGTGCTGTCGACAAGCCCTGCAACCTGGACGCCGGTGAGCACAGGGTGAGGGTAACCGCCGAGGGCTACAATGACTATCTGGGCACGATAGTCGTCGGTGGGGACAATGATCATTTTGACTTCACACTTGAGCGGGAAATGTGTCGGGTGACCTTCACTTGTGATGTCCCCAATGTGTTGATGGTGATTGACGATAAAGTGGTGGGCAACCCTTATGGCAGCAATGACCTGCTGCCAGGCAAGCACAAGATTCTTGCCAGGGCCAAGGGGTGCCAAGATTATGTCAGGACAATCGTTGTGGACAGGAACCACACGAGATTCCATGTCGGCATATCACGTGAAATCCGAGTTGAATCCTTCACGGTGAACGGCGTGGAGTTCACGATGATGCCTGTCAAGGGTGGCTCGTTCTCGATGGGCTCTTCCAAGGGGCGCCAGATAACCATGAGCGATTACCACATCGGGCAGACCGAGGTGACCTGGCAACTGTGGCAAGCCGTCATGGGCGAGGACCGCAAGGTCAAGAAGGACGACATGCTGCGACCCGTGGTCGATGTGTCGTGGGACGATTGCGTGGAGTTTATCGACAGGTTGAACGCCCTGACGGGAAAACGCTTCAGGTTGCCCTCCGAGGCCGAGTGGGAGTATGCGGCACGTGGCGGAGACAAGAGCAAGGGCTACCAATATGCCGGCAGCTCCGACATCGAGCGCGTCGCTTGGGCTAAGCAAGAAAAAATTGGCGCCCATCCCGTGGCAGGGAAGGCGCCCAACGAGTTGGGCCTCTATGACATGAGCGGCAACGTGTGGGAGTGGTGTCAAGATCAGCATGAGGGCAATGGCTCGTCTTCAGCTTCCGATGTCCGCCGGGTGTGTCGCGGCGGCTCCTGGCATGAGCCTGCCGAGAATTGTCGCGTGACGGTTCGCGCCCACAATCTTCACACGGTCAAGGGTATTGACATTGGCTTCCGGCTTGCGCTCTGATGCTCGTGGGGGGAGATAATGAAAAGTAAAAACTCAAGTTCCTCAAGTGGCGGCGCCACTTGTGAAACATGAGTGAAGAAAGGAGAATGGAGAAGGGAGAATGATGAAAAGTTTCATGATTCTTGTGATCTGTCAAGATATTGAAAGCTTCGGCAGACCTCTCCAAACGTCTAAAGTCTAACGTCTTCAAAAAGTGGCTCAGCCACTTCAGAAAACTTGAATTAAAGAAATGAAACTGAAAGAGACCATCATCAAGTTACTTCTCGGGTCTGACGGCGACGGCAGCCGGGACGAGAAGGGAAAGGCCAGGCAGACGTTGACTCGCCAGGGGCTGCTCAACGCGATGAAATCGCACTTCGACGAGAGCATGAGGGAGGAAACGACCGACGAGGGACTGCTGTTTGCCACGAGCTTCTACATTTACCTGAATGAGGAAGATTACAAGGCGAGGGAACAGTCGTTTGCCTATACCGTCAGAGAAGCCGTCAACAAGTTCAATCGAGAGATCGCCGAGCGTCGCAAGCGCTACGTTGACTACCGGCCCCATGCCCAATACTGGCAATTTCAGTTCGTGCCTTACTCGGCCGGCTCGATCGTCAGCGGCATGCAGCAGACCGTTAACGATATTCCGCCAGGTCAGGTGGTCATTTTGTCGTCGATACACCCCCTGGTGAGCCAGGGTGCACGCGGCGCATCGTCGGGCGAGCGCATCGTTGCCACCGTTCACACCAAGGACTCCATGACGATGAGCGATATGGCAATCAATGCGCGAGCTCTGTTGGGGATCGACATTCGTGCCAAGGACCGCTTTCAGGTGCCTTTCAACGACTTCAGACCATTGGGGCATGACCCGCTGAATGAGGAGGACAACCGGCGTGACCCGGGCCAACCCCGAGCGACCATCAAGATTGAACCGAGCTATTTCCTGATCGACGGTGTGCGACACAGCACTATTCACATGATGGGCGATTACCTGCAGATTTCGGGACGGGGCGGCTTGTCGGACACCAGCGGCGGCATTGCCGTGGCCCGTGTGGACAGCGACACGGTGATGGACCGACAGGTGCTCTTGCATTACAGGCCCGAACTGAAGAAGCTTTTCGTGATTGCCCAGGGCCACGTGACACTCAACGAGTGCCGTGCCACGCCCGGCGAGGAACTTGAGGTGTATAACCATTCGCGCATTCTGATCAATGGCGAAATCCAATTGACGATTGTCATTGTGTAGGAAATTCAAGTTCCTCAAGTAGCTCCGCCACTTCAAGGAACTTGAAAGGAGAATGAAGAAAGGATAAAGGAGAAACTTCATTAACCTTTAACCTTTAACCATTAACCTTTAAACAGTGAGCTAGTTTATCAACTAGCGAAACTTAAACAGACGACTGAAACAATGGAAATGATATTTTATGGAGCTACCGACACGGGTAGAGTTCGCACCAATAATGAGGATGACTTCATCTCCGAGTTCCTGTGGGATGACAGGCACGTGTTGTGTGTGGCCATCGACGGCTTGGGAGGTTACGAGGGTGGCGAGGTCGCTGCAGCGATTGCCCACGAGTCTATAGTCAACTACTTGAAGGGACACCGCATGGGCGACTGCCTGGAATTGCTCAAGCAGGCTGTCACTCAAGCCAATAATAATATTGTTGACCGGCAGGCCCAGGATCCCGGACGCAGCAAGATGGGGTGCGTCGTCACAGCGGGACTGTTTGACCTGGAACAGGGACGACTCAATGTTGCCCATGTGGGCGACTCGCGGTTGTATCAGTATCACGACTCGACCCTGCGCAAGCTCACCCATGACCACTCGCTCGTGGGCTATCGCGAGGACAATGGCGAGCTCACCGAGGAGCAGGCCATGAACCATCCGCAGCGCAATATCGTCGAACGCGTGCTGGGTGAGAAGCTCCATCAGCTCGATGACAAGAATTTCATCGAAGCAGCCATTTTCCCGTTGCTGCCAGGCGCCTTCTATCTCTTCTGCTCCGATGGCTTGAGTGATATGCTGACGTCGGCCGAGATTGCTGACATCATCGAGCGACAGCGGGACAACCTCCATGGCTGTGTAGACGGGTTAATCGCGGCAGCTTGTGACCATGGGGGCAAAGATAACGTGACGGTGGTCGTCGCTCGCTGCCAGGATGATGGCACATCAAGGCGTGCCGCAACGGCTACGGGCGAGAAGACCGAAGCCCCTGCGCCAACCCCTGCCAATCCAGGTCCTCGCCATGGCATGACTGCTCGTCCCGTGGCCAAGGAAACGACTACTGCTCCCGAAGGGGACGGATATAGGCGTGCCGCCACGGAACGCCCCCCGAGGCGGCGCTCGCTGTGGGATACCTTGCTCTGGCTGCTGGTGGCGATGGTGGCATGTGCTGCCGCATGCTATGGCGGATACTATTATCGCGGTCTCGAGCATGCCGATCAGGAGGCCGCTCTCCGGCAAAGCAAGGACAGCACCATCAGCGTGCTGCAGGATTCCATCACCCATCTGCAAGAACGCATCTATGACCAGTCGCTGGAACTCGATTCGGTGAAATAATTCAAGTGCCCTCAAGTGGCACCACCACTTGAGGTACTTGAATGGAGAAAGGATAATGGATAAACGTCATTAACCTTTAACCATTAACCTTTAACCAGTGAGCAAGTTAACAACTTGCGAAACTTGAACCTTTAACCAGTGAGCAAGTTACTTGCTAAACTTAAACTGACAACCGTAATGAATAGAAACAAAGCCATAGTTGGGATGGTGCTCGTGTCGGTGTTTTTTCTCTTCGGCGCCTTCACGCTCTACCGCAACGTCTCGCCATATCTCAATGAGGTGAGCAATGCCTACAAACAGAAGGACGCCTGCAATCTTGACGAGAACATCACAGCGGCACAGTTGTATGATCTACTGCTGGCTCACGACTATGTGAATGACACGACCGACGCCCGTTTTATCGCCAGCTGGATTGTGGAACGGTGTGGGCAGAGCGGGGGATTCTCCAATCTGGGAGCGCTGAACCGCAATGTGAACAAGATTAGTTTTGCCCAGGCCTCAAGCCTTGGTGGCGAAGAGCTGAAAGGACGGTTGCAGGCCGCCCGTGACCACCTGGGGCAGGTCGATACCGCGGCCTTGCGTTCGTCGCCTACAGGCCCTGTCGCCGATGGCCCGGCAATCATGGTGATGGTGACCTGCAGCGATACGGTGGGTGGCCTGCGAGGCTTGTGGAACAAGTTGACCGGGCGCTCGATGAAGCCGGTGGCAGGTGTCCCGGTCCGCTTGACGGAGCACATCGCCGTGGAGCGCGACGAGTTTGACAACTCCACAGCCGAGCTGGTCTCCCGTGACACGGTGATTGCCTGGACCGTTACCGGCGAGGATGGTAAGGCCGTTTTTCGGGTCGAGGAAGGCAAGTATTACAGCGTGTTGCCCGTCAGTGAGGGCTATGAGTATGGCCGGGAGAAGGGCACCGACGGTGGTCCCTTGGGTGCAGGTGGCGAGACTTATCACTTTGTCCAGCGTGAGCTCAAGCTCACTCCGCTGTCCTCCACGAGCTATCATCGCATCAAGGAGGACCGCGCGTTGACCGTGCGCACGCCCGACCAGTGGAAGGACGCGCTTGTGGTGGCCATCACGCTTTTCCTGCTGGCATGGTGGATCGGGCTGGCGGTGATTATCCTCGTTGACCGCCGCCTGGGACGGTCGAGCGACTATCTGCTGCCTGTGGCGCTGATGGCCTTGACGGCAATCGGCCTACTGGCGATGTTTGCCATCGTAGACCCACTGGTGGACCGCTTGTTGGGGCTCGACATGGCTTGGGGCGCCTTCTATGGCGTGATGGCTCTGGTGGCGATGTCGTCAATCAATTATGTGAAATTTCACATCGGGCAGAGCCGCCTGCAGGGTGGCGTGCTGCAGTTTGACTTCATCATGCAGGGCTTGCGGTGGATGGTGTTGCCGTTCATGGTCAAACTGGACACCCTGCGTCACACGAGACAACGGCAGCCGTTGATGCAACTGCTCCTGAACCTGCGTTATTATGCCGGCTTGTTGCTCGCCGTGCTGCTCCTGCCCGTCGAGTGGCTGTGGCGCCTGGCGCGGTGGGCTCACGGCAAGTCGTTGGGTTTCATGAAGGAAAAAGGCTGGCGTCCTGCGGCCATCAATTGGCCACAGGGCATCGGCTACATTGTGCTAGCCCTTGTGCTGGTATTGCTGTTGGCCCTGTTCGGCACCGGTCCCGAGGGCAGTGGGGCGCGCGTCAACCTGGGCCCGTTGCAGCCCAGCGAAATCTCCAAGTTTCTCGTTGTCGTGTTCATGGCGGCGTTCTTTGCCGTTCATGCCGACCGCATCCGCTCCTATGCCAACGATGTCAACCAGCTGAAGCTGAAGTTCAGGTTCCAACTGAGGGCCGTCTTGTCGCTGGTCGTCGCCATTGCCTTCTTGCTCTTGCTCTATGTCGTGCTCATCAGCGATATGGGCCCGGCCCTGGTCCTGATGGTGACTTTCATCCTGTTGTATTCGGTGGCTCGAGGCGATTTCCCGCAGTTGGTTCTCGGCGTTGTGACTTTTCTGGCCATGATGATAGCGGCCAAGACGTGGATTGGCTCGCCATTAGCGATCATGATGGCTGCCCTGCTGTGGCTCGCAGCCTGGATAGGCTATGGCCTGTTCAAGGGCAAGAGAATCTATGAGAGTGCTGTGATGATGAACCTGCTGATGGTGATTTTCACCCAAGCCGGCGCATGGCTGACGGCCCTGCACATGAGCGAGGGACAGCGCCTGCAGGGGCGGACGGCAGCCGCCTGGTCGGGCGTCTGGAACAATGAAGCACCTGGCGGCGACCAGGTGGCCCAGGGATTGTGGAGCCTGGCGACGGGAGGCATGACAGGCCAGGGACTGGGCAAGGGCAATGCGAGCCTGGTACCGGCTTTCAACACCGACATGATCATGTCCAGCATCGGCGAAGTGATGGGCTGGTTAGTGCTGCTCTTGATTGTCGTCTGCCTGGTGCTGATCATTCATCGCAGCCTGTTGCTGGCGCGCCGTGGCGGCCATCCGTTCCTCTTCTTCCTGGTGTCGGGTATCGCTGTGGTGACTGGCGTGCAGTTCTTTGTCATCGTGCTGGGTAGCGTGGGGCTGATACCGTTGACGGGTGTCGCTGTGCCGTTGTTGAGTTACGGCAAGTCGAGCCTGATCATGAATCTGGCAGCCTTTGGCATCGTCATCTCGTGCAGCCGTCAGCGAGCCACCGAGCGGCAACGGGAGTTCATCAGGCAGTATGACGCCGTGGTGGCCTCGTCAAGCCTGACGTTCATCGCCCTGTCGCTGCTGCTCGTGGGCACGTTGTTCTATTACCAGGTGGTGAAACGCGACGCGACACTCATCCGCCCGGCCTATGTGGCTAATCTGCAGGGTGAACGCATCCCCGAGTATAATCCACGCATCAGGCTGCTGACCAATCGCCTGGATGCCGGCAACATCTATGACCGCAACGGGCTGTTGCTGGCCACGAGCAGCAGTGAGCAGCTGGACGAGGAACTCTTGAAACTGGAGCAGGCGGGGCTTGACCCGGTGCCCTTGATGAAACTCTCTCACACCCGGTTGCGCCGCTACTATCCATTTGGCGACCACCTGTTCTTCATGATTGGTGACTACAACACGCGCCTGTTGTGGAACAATAACGACGAGGACCCCTTCGGCTACATGGCCGAGAATCGCCATCTGGCCGAGTTGAGGGGCTTTGAGAACCGCCAGTTGGACGACGAGGGCCGGCAGGTGGTTGATACGGTGACGAGTGTCGCTTACCGTTATGACCGTTTCTTGCCGTCGGTGAAGAGGACCTACCATTTCAAGCGATATGATTACTCGGCTTTGCTGCCCTTGCTCAAGAGCGGCATCAAGAGTGATGAGGTGAAGAAATGGAACGAGAACCGCAACACGCGCGACCTGACGTTGACGGTTGACGCCCAGCTACAACGCCAATTGCAGATGAAGATGGCCGATTACATCAGCCATCAACCCAAGATGGCAGGCAACGACCGCCTGCGTGCCAGCGTGGTGGTGCTTGACGTGGGCTCGGGCGACCTGTTGACGTCGGCCTGCTATCCGCTGCCCGACCATCGCATCATTGAGCAACACTTGAATGAGGGTGCCAAGTATTACAAGGATTACGGTTCTGGCTTTAAGGCCTATACCGACAGGGACCTAGGCTTGACCTACCAGACCCAGCCCGGTTCCACGGCCAAGGTGATGTCCGCGCTGGCAGCCTATATGAAGGTGGGCGACGTGGCTTCTTCCTACCGTTATTTCATCTTTGATGACGAGGGTGTTCATGCTGGCGTGGATCCCACGGGCGATGTGCCCATGCAGGATGCTATCGTCAAGTCGTCTAACAACTACTTCGTTCACTTGACCAACGACAAGGACCTGTACCGCGAGCTGGACAGCATCTACCGCATGGCAGGCATCCGCGTGCACATCAACGACGGCCGCAACCATTCGGTGACGCCCTATTTCTTTGACCTCGACAAGGGCTTTTCCTATGATGGCGAGATGGATGTGCTGCGTTCCAGGGCAATGTCGCGTTACAACACCTACATGTCGCAACAGCGCAACAAGAAGCACGAGCGCTTCAATTGGAACGAGACCGGTCACGCCTGGGGACAGCACAACATCTATGCCACGCCATTGAATATGGCGAGGGTCGTGTCGATGGTGGCTTCGGGTGGCAAGTTTGTGCCCACGCGCTATGTGCTCGCCTATGGCACCGGCACTGCCAAGAGGGTGACCCATCCTGCCGATGCTGTCACGATGGTGAGCAATACCGCCGACCTGTCCCGTTACATGCAGCTGGAGAGCGACAAGCACCGCCGTAATGGCAAAGCATTGCCCGGCTTCCCGTCGAGCACGATGAGGATGGGCGGCAAGACAGGCACTCCCGAGCGCGTGGCCTATCGTAATGGCGGCCGCATGAATGATGCCTGGTACATCTGTTTCATCAATTCCAACAAGCAGCATGGTCCGCTGGCCATTGCTGTGAGACTTGAACGCAGCAAGTACGGCTCAAGCTTGGCCGTCACCTTTGTTGCCGATGTGGTGATTCCGGCACTTAACGCCGCTGGATATGAATTGCAGTAAATTCAAGTTCCCTCATGTGGCGGTGCCACTTGGGAAACTTGAACGAAGAATGGAGAACGGAGAAAGGAGAACGGAGAAATTTCATTAACCTTTAACCATTCTATAACCAGTGAGCAAGTTATCAACTTGCGAAACTTAAACTGATAACTGAATATGGCTTTCTTGAAGTATTATCAAAGTCTGGGCGTGATTGGCCGAGGGGCCTTCGCTACAATTTACAAGGTGAAGCACCTTGAGTATGGCTACGTGCGCGCCCTCAAGGTCTTGAAGGACGATGTGACCAGTAAGGAGGATAAGGCCTACAAGACATTCATCAAGGAGTGTCGCGTGTTGCTGCAGATTGGCAACGGCTGTCATCCTAACATCGTGCGCATCTATAAGCCCGACCTGGTCGAGAACAGGGCACTAGTGGAGATGGACTACGTGAACGGCTGCACCGTGCTGGACTACTTGAAGGAACATCACTTCATGCCCATCGACGAGGTGACGCGCATGATGAGCCAGATTGGCAGCGCCCTGGCCTATTGCCATCATGACATCTATCAGGACCTGATGAGTGTCGAGGACGATCACCTGCAGTGTGATCCTGCCGATGCCAGGCGTTTCCTCATCGACGATGCTAAGCGCAGCGAGCTCATCGACAAGTATCGCGTCATCCACAACGACCTGCATTCCAACAATGTCATGCGCCGCAACTACGATGGCAACTACGTCTTGCTGGACTTCGGACTTTCCATCCAGGATCACCATGCCGTCAAGAGCAGCTCGAGACAAGGTGGGGCTCCTGAGTATAAGTCGCCCGAGAAATGGGAGAATGACCTAGTCGAGACGGCACAGAACGACATCTACAGCTTCGGCGTGCTGATGTATGAGGTCCTGGCGGGGCGTGTGCCCTTTGAACTGGATGCCAAAACCTTTGCCTCTGATGAGCTCAAGGCGTTGAACGCCATCCGCAAGCAGCATTGTGAGCAGGCTCCGCCACCACTGGAACCGCTGCGCCGCAAGGCCTACGAAGCCGCTCATCCCGGCCAAGGCGCGACCTGGAAGAAGGATTATCCCGACTGGCTCGAGCGGATGATTATGAAATGTCTGGCCAAGAACCCCGAGGACCGATATGCCGATGGGGCGCAGATGATGGAAGACTTCAACCGGCACTACTCACCGCTTGCCGAGGCCGACGACGTGATTGAGGTGAACGTCGAGCCGCAAGGGGCCGACAGCTACTGGAAAGAGGAACTTGAGGAATTGAGGCGCGAGAAGGTCGACTTGCAACAAGCAATCAGCGACAAGGTCGAGAAAATTTCCGTGATGCAGGAGACCATCACCGCCCTGCGCCAGGAACTTGATGAGACGAGGACAATGTCACCATCAGACTCTTATAATGAGATAGAGGCGGCCAACAAACGTGCACAATTGGCTGAACTGGAGCGCAACTCATTGCGTAACAAGGTGGCCGAGTTGGAACGGAGCCTCGCTCATTCGCCGTTACAGCCCGATGACACAGGAGGCAATAATTCGGTATGGAAGATGGTGCTGGTGCTCCTGGTATCCACCATTCTGGGCATCCTGCTCGGTGCGCTGTTCTTTAATTTCATCTCATGAACAGAAAATTGAAATTCAAGTTCCCTCATGTGGCACCGCCACTTGAGGGACTTGAATGGAGAAAGGACAATGGAGAAAGGATAAATTTCATTAACCTTTAACCATTAACCTTTAACCAGTGAGCAAGTTATCAACTTGCAAACCTTGAACCTTCAACCAGTGAGCAAGTTATCAACTTGCGAAACTTAAATTGACAACTGAAATGAACATTTTCAAGAAGATTTTCAATCCCAATGTGGATTCCGATCCACAGCCTTCCAAGCAGGACGATACGGCTGCCCCTTCGCCCGAAGAGGCCATCGATGCTGGGGTAGGGGACACCCCTGCCGAGGAACCTGCAATCGCCGACACCGAGGTCCATGCCACTGACAACTCGGCGCTGGGTGACCATGTGCAGGTTGCCCACGCCACACTCGTCAATTGGATCATTGACGCACTCGCGCCACTACGCGGTGGCCTGGATGACGCCGAGGTTCTAGACATGACCATTCATGTCGATGACGCGCGCACGCGCCTGCTGATGGGCGACACCTTCCTCAAGAAGGTGCGTTTAGCCCTTGACAACAATATGCTCTCGCCCCTTGCCGCCGGCGAAATCACAGTGGATGACACCATGCCAGCAGCCCCCAATGCCATCGTTGCGGGAGGAGGCCGCTTGTTGCTCGTGTTGGCGTCACGTCGTCATGTCGTTCGGGAAGAGCCTACTGCCACAGGGCGTGCTGTCATCACTGTCGTCGAGGGAACAGGATCGCTGGCCGAGCCGAGCTATTTGCTTGACGCGGCGTTGTCACAGGTGTATCGCATCGGTCGTGGACGCGTGGCGCGCCAGCGCGCAGCGATAAGGGTTAACGACATTGTCATCAATGACTTGGAGACCGATGAACGCCTGCTGGCGATGAATATGCAGGTGAGCAGCCAGCATGCCGATGTGCTCTGCCACGGTGGGGCTTTCTACCTGCGTGCCACGGTATCAGGGTGCCGTGCCGAGGGGGGAGCCAAGACGATGGTCTTTCATGGCCAACAGGGCAAGGAACTTCGCGACACCTTCACCGAGGAGCCTCTGCACGACGGGGACATTATTGCCCTGGGCGGCTCATTGCTCCTCAACTTCAAGGTGGTTGATTAGGCTGCGGCTTGCAGCGGCATCGGCATTCAATTGAAAACTGATAATTGAAAACAGAAAAAAGCAAGCTTTTTTCTTGTCATTGTGTTCGGTTTGCACTAACTTTGCGGTTTGTAGAATTAAGAATATGTCTATCAGACGATGGATCAATAGGCTGGTGGGCGGCGGCATGCGAGGGATGAGCGTGGCGTTGATGATTATAGCGGTGGCGGCGGCACTCATCGAGCTGTTGTCGCTGATTCAGTACCGCTATGCCCATCGCCTGATCGAGGAGGAGCTCGACTACCGTGTGGAGAGCGAGTTGACGTTGAAGGCATCGCGCGTGCGCGGCATTCTCAAGTCCAACGAGAAGATGGTGCGCAACTACCTGGACCCCGTCCAGACACAGATTGTGAAGCCCGACAACGTCTATCACACCCTGTATCGCCTCGTGGAGACTAACGACGGCGTGATGAGCAGCTTTTTGGCCTTTGTGCCGGGTTATTATCCCAGCCGTGAACATCTGTTTGAGCCTTGCGCCTTCAGGCGCGGCGACAGCATCCTCACCACCCAGCTTGCCGGTGAACGCCATGACTATACCCGGCGCGAATTCTACAGCCTGGCCGTCGAGCAGGGGCTGTCGTGCTGGACCGACCCCTATGTCGACAGCTTGGCCAGTGGTCAGCAAGTGGTGACCCACGCCACGCCATTGACCGATGCCGGTGGCCAGGTGGTGGGCACCTTTGGCATCGACCTGTCCACCAAGGACATTATCGACACGCTCAACACCAGGCACATGCTGCCATCGACCTTCTTCCTGCTGCTCACCGAGGACGGCCGGCTGATTTCCCGTCCTGATGCGAGCCACACCAGTGGCAGTGATGTGGACGCGGTGGTGAAGATGATTAACGACAGCACGTGCCAGCGCAAGTTCAGCAGTTCGAGTCGCAGCAAGATCATCACCTTCAATGACAAGGAGAAGGGAAAGGGTTATGCCTACTATGCATTCATGATGGGCAAACCTCGCTGGCAGGTGGTGATGGTCTGCTATGACAAGGAGGTCTATAGCAAGCTCAATACCATGCGCCGCAACTTCATGCTGTTGATGCTGGGCGTGTTCTCGCTGCTGGGATTCATCCTGTATCGTGTCAGGCAGTACCTGAAACAGCTGCATCGCTCACGCTTGAGCAAGGAGCGTGCCGACAGCCAGCTGAGCATTGCCAGAACAATCCAGAGCGAAATGCTGCCACGCCATGCCATCTCGCGGCGCGACGTGGATATTGATGGCAAGCAGGTGACAGCGCTCGAGGTGGGAGGAGACCTGTATGACTATCTCCTTCGTGATGAGAAGCTCTATTTCTGCATCGGCGATGTGAGTGGCAAGGGTGTGCCGTCGTCACTGGTGATGGCGGTGGTGCACTCACAGTTCCGCACCCTGGTGCAACATGCGAGCAATCCTGCCTACATCATGCAGTCGATCAACGAGGTGGCCTGCGAGGATAACGAGACCAATATGTTTGTCACGCTACTGGTGGGCGTGTTGGACCTTCCCACGGGACGGCTGCGCTACTGCAATGCTGGCCATGACGCGCCGCTGCTTGTCGCTGGAGGGGTGAAACCGCTGGCCGTGAATGCCAATCTGCCCGTCGGGATCTTCGCTGACTTCAAGTACAATCAACAAGAGGTGCAGCTGCCGGCAGACTCGACGTTGCTGCTCTATACCGACGGACTGACCGAGGCGGCCGACAAGGAGCACCACTTGTTTGGCCTGCAGCGCATCATCGACACAGCCCAGTCTGCCCTGGAACAAGGAAGGACCGCACCGGCCCAACTGATGGAGACCCTCTACAACGCGGCGCAATGCTTTGTTGATGGGGCCGAGCAGAGCGACGACCTGACGATGCTCGCCATTCATTACCACCGTCTTGACGATGCGCTCGTGCTGGACGAGGCCATCACCTTGACCAACGACGTGAGCCAGGTGAAGGAGTTGAACCAATTCGTCTCATTGGTTGCCGAGCGATTAAACCTTGAACTGCCGATGCAGTCTCAACTGATGCTGGCGGTCGAGGAGGCCGTGGTCAACGTGATGAATTATGCCTATCCCATCGGCACCCAGGGCGATGTCACCATCGAGGCCCGAGCCACCGACGCCTGCCTGTCATTCATCATCACCGACAGCGGCAAGGCCTTTGACCCGACCGAACGCAGCAATGTTGACACCTCGCTCAGTGCCGAGGACCGTCCCATCGGTGGCTTG
Organism: Sodaliphilus sp.; assembly: GCA_045114435.1. Lineage (GTDB taxonomy): Bacteria > Bacteroidota > Bacteroidia > Bacteroidales > Muribaculaceae > Sodaliphilus. The sequence goes on along the minus strand of JBGUKK010000137.1, from coordinate 16,961 downwards.
GGCATCCTGCTGGTGCGCTCGCTGATGGACAGCATCAACTATGAGCGTCACGACGGGAAGAACGTGCTGACGCTGAAGAAGGCCTTTGGCAAAACTGAATAATTCAAGTTTCTAAAGTAGCTGCGCCACTGTAAGAACTTGAATGGAGAAAGGAGAAAGGAGAGTGGAGAAAGGAGAATGGAAAAACCTCATTAACCTTTAACCATTAACCTTTAACCAGTGAGCAAGTTATTAACTTGCGAAACTTTAACTGACAACTGAATACAGAATATGAAAACGACAATTCAAGAACTTGACGAGAAAATCATCGTCACCATGACAGGCTCGCTCGACACTGCAGCGGCCATCGAAACCGAACAGACGCTTAAACCGGTCACCTCGTCCGAGGAGGCCAAGGATGTCGTGATAGAATGCCAGGAACTGGAGTATATCGCATCAAGCGGCCTGCGCATCCTGCTCGACGTGCTCAAGAAGACCAAGGCCAAGGGCAAGACTGTGACCCTGCGCCACGTCAACGACGACATCAAGAATGTGTTCAACATCACGGGATTCGTCAACCTGTTCGCGTTTGAGTAAGCCGTTGCCCGTCATGCAATTCAAGCATTTTAGCATCAGGCGATGGCTGCTGGGGATACTTGTCGCGTCCCCTCTGCTTGTTGTGGCGCAACCCTCCAGTGACAGCACCACCGTCAAGGAGAACGAGTTGAGTGTTGACCTGCAGTTCATGGGACGTGGTGAGGCTCGCTATGGCGGTCTGTCGGCAGCCGATGAGCTGGATGATGAAGTGGCAAGAAGCAACTTTGTCCTCGGACGCACGCGACTGGCCATCAACTACAAGCGCGACTGGCTCGAGGTTCGTGTCACCCCACAGCACTCGGGCGTGTGGGGACAGGCTGGCAAGGGCGCCTTCAACATCTATGAATCATGGGCCAAGCTGAAGACCCGCTTCGGCATGTTTGCCCAAGTGGGGCGCGTCGCCCTCACCTACGATGACGGACGCATCATCGGCACCGATGATTGGGCGATGGCTGCATTGTCCCACGATGTGCTCTGCCTGGGTTATGAGGGGCATGGCCACAAGGCTCATGCCATCCTGGCCTATAACCAGAATGCCGAGGTGATGAACGCTGGTGGCACTGAGTACCGCAATGGCGCGCAACCTTACAAGACGATGCAGACGCTGTGGTACCATTATGACGTGCCGCGCTTTCCGCTGGGTGTGTCGGCGTTGTTCATGAACATCGGCATGCAGAGTGGCAACGATCAGAACCTGGACCAAACTTGGTTCCAGCATCTGCTGGGTGGCTATGTGTCATTCCATCCCAAGCGCTGGAGCATCGAGGGGGCCTATTACCATCAGTTCGGCCATGAGGAAAATGGAATAAAGATTGATGCCTGGATGGCGAGTGGCAAGGTCACGTTCAAGCCCCAGGCCAATTATAGCCTGACGGCAGGCTACGACTACCTGAGCGGTGATCAGTTGTTTGCTGTTCCGCCATCAGGCACCATAGGCATGATTCAGCACAAGGTCATAAAGGGCTTCAGCACAGTCTATGGTGCGCACCACAAGTTCTATGGAGCAATGGACTTCTTCTACGTGAGCGCCTATGTTAACGGCTTCACCCCGGGCTTGCAGAATGCCTACTTTGGCGGCCAGTACAGCCCGTTGAGAGGTTTGAACGTGGGCGCCAGCTACCATTTTCTGGCCACGGCCACCCAGCTCATCGACATGAACAAGACACTGGGCCACGAGCTTGAGCTCCAGGCCAGTTATGCCATCTCGCGGGACGTGAAAGTGTCGATTGGCGGCTCCTACATGTGGGGCAGCGAGACGATGAGACGTCTCAAGCGCTCCAGTGGTGAACACAACATCCTGCGATGGAGCTGGATCTCGCTGAACGTCAATCCGCGCATCTTCTCTACCAGGTGGTAGCCATAACTCAAGTTTCTAAAGTAGCTGTGCCACTTTAAAAACCTGAAAGGAGAATGGAGAAAGGAGAATGGAGAAAGGAGAAACTTCATTAACCTTTAACCATTAACCTTTAACCAGTGAGCATGTTATCAACTTGCGAAACTTGAGCCTTTAACCAGTGAGCAAGTTATCGACTTGCGAAACTTAATTTATTAACCCAATCACAAGTATATGAAACTGTCAGCCCCCTTATCACAATCACAATTCGGCATCTATGTGGAGTGTGCCGGTCACCGTGGTGAACCCTGCTACAACCTCCCTTACGTGTATGAACTTGACCGATCGCTCGATGGCGAGAAACTGCTTGCAGCGATAGAAACGGCTTTCAGGGCTCATCCCACGCTGTTCACGCGCATTGAACTCAGCGAGGAAGGAGAACCGCTCCAGACGATTGACATGGACCGCGAGAGTTGGTCGCTCATGATTGAGGATATCAAGGATATCGAACAGGAAAAGCTGCGGCTGGTGGAACCGTTCAACATCGATGGCGGCCGCTTGTTCCACGTCAACCTCTTGCGTGACGACCAGCATTATTACCTCTTCCTCGACTATCATCACATCATCGTTGACGGCACCTCGATGCAGATTATGCTTCGCGACATCGACAGGGCCTACCGCGGCGAGGAACTCCCCGCCGAGGAGTTGTCGCTCATGGATGTGGCTGCCGACGAACAAGCCAGGCGTGAGTCGCCGGCATTTGACGAAGCCAAGCAATGGTATGCGGCCCACTTTGACTGCGGCGACACCTTCACCCAATTCATGCCTGATGTTGAGGAGGCTGAGCCTCGCGAGAGTAGCCTGCTGCGTGTTCTGTCAATCGACATGAACCGTGTGGATGACTTCTGCAAGTCTAACGGTGTGTACAAGAGCACCTTGTTCACCACAGCCTATGCCTACCTGCTGGCCAAGTTCAACAATGAGCAGGAATCCTTGTTCACCACAGTCTTTAATGGGCGCACCGACAAGCGTTTTGCCCATTCGGTGGGCATGACAGTGAAAACGTTGCCTGTCTATTCCAAATTCACCCCCGAGACCACGGTGCTTGACCTGTTGCGTGCGGGCCAGGAACAGATGAGCGGATGCCGCGAGCACGATAGCTATAACTATAGTGACATTGTGGCCGACCTGAACCTGCAGAGTAACTCGATGTTTGCTTGGCATGGATTGCTGTTTGACAATGCGACCATGGGAGGCAAGCCGATGACGACTCAGCGCATCGGTAACAGCACGCTCGAAGCCTCATTCTACCTGAAGGTCTTCATTCAGGACAATCAATGCCATGCCAAGGCCGAATACAATGCCAATGAGTATTCCCGTGAGTTCATATCCCAGATTCTGGAAAGCTATGAGGCAGTCCTTAATGGTTTTCTTGGCCAGGATTTTCTCAAGGACATCAGCATGGCTACCGATAGCCAAGTGGCTACCCTGGACTCGTTCAATAACAATGACGTGGACTATGACGACAGCCAGACCATTGTCTCATTGTTCCGCAGGCAGACCCAAGCGACCCCCGATGCTGTTGCTGTCGTCTATCAGGAGAAGCAATTCACTTATGCTCAGGTGGACCAGCTCAGCGACCGCATCGCCTCACATATAGCTGGTCTGGGATTGGGGACCGAGGATGTTGTCTCGGTGCTGATTCCTCGTTGCGAGTGGATGGCCATTGCCTCGATGGGCGTGCTCAAGGCCGGCTGCGCTTACCAGCCTCTTGACTCCAGCTACCCCAAGGAGCGACTGAATTTCATGATGAAGGATGCCAGCGCCAAGCTGCTGATTGCCGATGCGGACCTGCGGCCCGTTGTCGATGAGTATCAGGGTGAGGTGCTGCTCACCCGTGACATCTTGGGTTTGCCCGAGTGTTCGGCTCCTGCGGTAGAAATCTCGCCCGACCAACTCTTCATCATGCTCTATACCTCGGGTTCTACAGGCATTCCCAAGGGGTGTCAGTTGACCCATCGCAACCTGGTTGCCTTCTGTGACTGGTACCGGCGTTACTATCAGCTCCTGCCCGAGCACAATGTGGCAGCCTACGCCAGCTACGGCTTTGATGCCTGCATGATGGACATGTATCCCGCCCTGACCAGCGGCGCGACCGTTCATATCGTTCCCGAAGAGTTGCGCTTGGACCTTATCGCCCTGAACGACTATTTCGAGAAGAACAAGATCACCCATTCGTTCATGACCACCCAGGTGGGCTATCAGTTTGCCACCAGCATAGAGAACCACTCGCTGTTGCACCTCTCGACGGGTGGTGAGAAACTCGCTTCGCTAGCGCCGCCGCAGGGTTTCCGCTTCTACAACTGCTATGGCCCCACCGAGTGCACCATCTTCACCACCACCTATCTGGTGGACAAGAAGATGAAAGAAATTCCCATCGGCAAGCCGCTGGATAACATGCGCCTCTACATCGTGGACCCGCAGGGACATCGCCTGCCTATGGGCGCTGCAGGCGAGCTATGGGTGGCTGGTCCGCAGGTGAGCCGCGGTTACCTGAACCGTCCCGAGAAGACGGCCGAGGTCTATATCCCCAACCCCTTCACCAGCGACGAGAAATATGCTCGCGTCTACCGCACGGGCGACATCGTGCGCTACCTGCCATCGGGCGACATCCAGTTTGTGGGGCGCCGGGATGGGCAGGTCAAGATTCGCGGCTTCCGCATCGAGTTGAAGGAGGTCGAGGGCATCATACGCGAGTTCCCTGGCATCAAGGATGCCACAGTCCAGGCATTTGACGACGATGGGGGAGGCAAGTTTATCGCTGCCTATGTCGTGAGTGACAGCCAGGTGGATATCGAAGCCTTGAACAATTTCATCCTGGATCAGAAACCGCCCTATATGGTGCCGGCCGTGACGATGCAGATCGATGCCATCCCCTTGAACCAGAACCAGAAGGTGAACAAGCGCGCCCTGCCCAAGCCTGAAAAGAAGGCAGCGGTTATCGAGGAGACCAACGTGCCCATGAACCTGCTGGAACAGGAACTGCACCAGATGGTGGCTGGCATCGTGAACACCACCGACTTTGGGGTGACGACGGTGCTGGGATATGTGGGATTGACTTCCATCTCATCCATTAAACTGGCTGTGCAGGTCGGCAAGCGCTACGGCGTGACACTGGACTCCAGAAGCCTGGTAAAGACCGGCACCATCCAGTCCATCGAGAACGAAATCCTGAAGCTGATGCTGGCTGGTGGTCCCTCACCTGCCACCCCAGGTCAGCAAGTCACCGAGGCAAGGACGAGCGCTCCGCTGTCCTACGCGCAGACGGGCGTTTACTTTGAGTGCTTGAAGAATCCGGCATCCACGATCTATAACATTCCTTACCTGCTCACTTATCCCGATGGTACCGATGCTGGCCGCCTTGCCGAGGCTGTCAAGCTTGCCATCGAGGCTCATCCCGAGTTGAGCGTACATTTCACCAGTGAGGGCGAGAAGATTCTGCAGACGACCGATGACAGCGCTCCCGTTGAGGTGGGCATCACCGAGATGAGCGAGGACGAGCTGTCGCGGTACAAGAATGAGTTTGTGAGGCCCTTCAATCTCCAGAAGGCTCCGCTTTATCGGGCCGAGGTGGTTAAAACCGAAGCTGGCGTCCGGCTGTTGCTGGATGTTCATCACTTGGTGTTCGACGGTGGCTCGGCCGACCTGTTCATTCGCCAGATCAATGCCGCGCTCGAGGGTGGGGCAGTGGATAAGGAGACCTACAGTTACTTGGACTTTGTTGCCGACCAGCAAGCAGCGGAGCAGACCGAGGAGTTCTCGTCGGCTCAGCAGTTCTTTGCCGAGAAGTTGCAGACCTGTGAGGGAGCCAGCGAGATTCCTGCCGACTTGCACCGAACGGGTGAGCAGGGAATGATCGGCGAGGCGGTATGCCCTGCCGATATGGAGAAGGCGGCCGCCTTCTGCCGTGGCCAGGAGGTGACTCCGGCCCATCTGTTCCTGGCTGCCACAGCCTACGTCGTGTCCCGCTACACCAACAACAGAGAAGTGTATTTGTGCACCGTCAGCAGTGGGCGCAGCAACCTCAAGATTGCCGATACGGTGGGCATGTTTGTCAACACCTTGGCATTGGGCCTGGACATCAGCGACGTCACTGTGAGCGAATTCCTGCAGCAGACCAGCGACACCTTTGACCAGACGCTGCGCCACGAGGATTACCCCTTTGCCCGCATCGCAACCGACTATGGATTCCGTCCCGCTATCGCCTACGCCTATCAGGTGGGCGTTCTCTCGCAGTATACTGTCAATGGCAAGCCCATCGGTCAGGAACTGCTGGAGTTGAATGTGCCCAAATTCAAGATCAACATCAAGATTGAATCTCGTGGCGTGGTGGTGCAATATGACGACTCAATCTATAGCGAGCGTGTGGGTCGTGGCCTGGCCGAGAGCATCGTGGCTGTGGCCGAGAGGATGATGAGTGAGCCGGCGGCCAGACTGCGTGGCTTGTCTATCGTGAGCAGTGCACAGGAGGAGGAATTGAGCCACCTGCGCCAGACGGCGTCAGGCGAAGCACCCTTCACCTTCTTCCATGAGTGCATTGGACACTTTGCACAGTCGCAGCCCGACCACGAGGCGCTGGTCGCTATTGATGCACGTTACACTTACAAGGAAATGGACGAGGTGACCAGCCGCATTGCTGCCGCACTGCGCCGCCGTGGTGTGCACGAGCGTGACCGTGTCGCCCTGCTGTTGCCGCGCACCAGCAGGCTGGTGCTGGCTCTGTTCGGCGTACTGAAATCGGGCGCTGCCTACATCCCCTGTGATCCTGAGTATCCCGCCGACCGCGTGAAACTCATCCTCGAGGACAGCGAGGCGCGTTACATCATCACCACGGCCGACCGCATGGACACCGTTCCTGCCGTCAAGGCCATTGATGTCGAGGAACTTATCAACGATGACAGCGAGGGCAATGTAACGGCCGATATCACGCCCGATGACTTGGCTTACCTGATCTATACCAGTGGCTCAACGGGACGTCCCAAGGGCGTGATGCTGCACCATAAGGGCATCTGCAATTACCTGTATGGACATCCGGCCAATGTGTTTGCTAATGGTGTCTTGACCGATGCCAAGCGCATCTTGAGCGTGACCACCATCTCGTTTGACGCAGCCCTCCAGGATATCGGTACAGCGTTTTTCAACGGCAAGACGCTGATTGTGGCCACCGAGGAGCAGGCCAACAATCCGCTTGACCTCGCTGCCTTGATCAACGAGGAGCACATCAATATGGTGTCGGGCACTCCGTCACGATGGTCGACGTGGCTGACGAGCGAGGACTTCTGTGACGCCATCAGCCGCATCAATATCGTGAGGGCCGGTGGTGAGAAATTCTCTGACCAGCTGCTCGAGCAGCTCAAGAAGGTGACCAAGGCCCGCATCTTCAACTGTTACGGACCCACCGAAATCACGGTGGCCTCAAACAATAAGGAACTGACCGATGCCGAGGTGGTGACTGTGGGCAAGCCCCAGCTGAACGTTGTCGAATTCATCGTTGACCAGGACGGCAACGAGCTGCCCGTGGGCGTCGTCGGTGAGCTCTACATCGGCGGGCGAGGCGTGGCTCATGGTTACAACAACCTGGACGAGATGACGCGTGAGCGCTTCATCGACTATCACGGTACGCGTGTCTATAGGTCGGGCGATTACGCCAAGTGGCTGCCCGATGGCGATGTGCTGATTCTCGGGCGCACCGACCACCAGATCAAGCTGCGCGGCCTGCGCATCGAGTTGGGCGAGATTGAGAATGTGATGCTCAAGGTCGATGGCATGAAGAAGGTCGTTATCTTGATCCGCAAGATCAATGACAAAGAGCACCTCTGTGCCTACTACACGGCCGACCGCGAGATTGCCCCGGATGCCCTCAAGGCCAAGATTTCCAGGAGCTTGACGCAGTACATGGTGCCCACGGCTTACCTGCAACTGCAGGAGATGCCCATGACGCCTAACGGTAAGACCGATGTCAAGGCTTTGCCGGAGCCTGAACTGGCCTTCAGTTCGGCTCAGGTGGAGCCGGCTAATGATACCGAGCGCACCTTCTGCGACATCTTTGCCGACATCCTGCAGATGGACAAGGTGGGAGCCACCGACAACTTCTTTGAGCTGGGTGGCACCTCGCTCGTGGTGACCCGTGTCATCATCGAGGCCGACAAGGCAGGACTGCATGTGGCTTATGGCGACGTGTTTGCCAATCCCACACCGCGCCAGCTGGCACGTCTGATCACGGGTGAAAGCGGCGATGAGGGCAACGACGAGGTGACAGCGTTTGACTACACGGCCATCAACAACCTGCTCCAACGCAACACGCTGGACAACTTCCGCAACGGTGAGCGCCAGCAGCTGGGCAATGTGCTGCTGACGGGGGCAACGGGCTACCTGGGCATTCACATTCTGCGCGAGCTCATCGACTCAGACGCGCCTAACATCTACTGCCTCGTGCGCGGCAAGAACGAGGAGGCTGCTGCAAGCCGCCTGCGCACACTCTTGTTCTACTACTTCTCGGATGCCTTCAAGGACCTGTTTGGCACGCGCCTGCACATCGTCCTGGGCGATGTGACGAGCGACTTCGGCGAGGGCCTGCAGGTCGACACGGTCTTCAACTGTGCGGCCATCGTGAAACACTTCAGCGAGGGCACCGAGATTGAGGACGTGAACATTGGCGGCGCTCAACGCTGTGTTGACTACTGCCTCAAGACGGGCGCTAAGCTCATCCATGTCTCCACGGCGAGCACACGCGGCTTGTGGGCTGGTGAGATCAAGAGCGACATCTTCACCGAGCAACGACTCTACATGGGACAGTTCCTGGGCAACAAGTACATCTACTCCAAGTTCATGGCCGAGCGCCTGATCCTCAACGCAGTGGCCCTGCACGGACTCAAGGCCAAGATCATGCGTGTGGGCAACCTGGCGGCCCGTTCTACCGACGGCGAGTTCCAGGCCAACTTCTCCACCAACTCGTTCATGGGCCGTATCAAGGTCTATAACATGCTGGGCTGCTGTCCCTACAGCATGCGCAACAAGCAAGTGGAATTCTCGCCCATCAACGAGGTGGCTCATGCCATCGTCCTGTTGAGTTCAACGCCCGAGGCATGCACCGTCTTCCATCCCTATAACATCCATGGTCAGTTCCTGGGCGATGTGCTCACCGGACTGTCCTCAGTGGGAGAAGGGGTGCGGTTTGTCGAGCAGGAGGAGTTTGCCCAAGCCATGGAGTTGGCCAAGGATGATCCTGTCAAGGCTCGCTCGATGTCAAGCCTGCTGGCTTATCAGGACATGGCACATGGGCAGAAGACGGCCGACGTCAAGCGCGACAACGACTACACGACCCAGGTGCTCTACCGCTTGGGCTTCGCCTGGTCGCCCACATCATGGGACTATGTGGAGCGCATGCTCACGGCCATCAGTTCACTCGGCTTCTTTGATTTTTAATGCTTTTTTATTCAAAATTCAAGTTTCCTCAAGTGGCACCGCCACTTGAGAAAACCTGAAAGGATAAAGGGTAAAGGATAATGGATAAACTTCATTAACCATTAACCTTTAACCAGTGAGCAAGTTAACAACTTGCGAAACTTATACTGACAACTGAAAAATGGATAAAGACATCACTGCACAATTCTACCGATTCTTGTCGGCTTACATCCTGGTGGCCCTGTCGGGGTGCTTGGGTAATGTGGTCGATGGCATCATCGTGGGCAACCTCATCAGTGAGGACGGCGTGAGTGCCATCACCATCTCCAAGCCCATCAACCAGTTCATCTTCACCCTGCATCTGCTCATCAATGCGGGAGCGGGCATGCTGGTGGCCTATGCCCTGGGCAAGAAGCAGCTCGACCAGGCGCGCCTTTTCTTCACGCGCTCCCTGGGACTGAGTGTGTCGTTAGGCATTGTGCTGGCGATCGTTGGCGGACTGTTGTTCCCCAATCAGATGGCGCGCATGCTGTGTACAAATGACCAGATCCTGCCCCTGGCGCGTGACTACATGCAGGTGCTGCTCATCGGCAATCCGGCCTTTATCCTGATGTGGGGGCTCTCGACCATGGTGGGGGTGGACGGCAGTCCGCGCCTGGTGTCGCTGGCTGTCATCATCGACAATGTGATCAACCTGTTGCTCGACATCGTGTTCATCCAGTGGTGTGGATGGGGCATCACGGGATCCTCGGCAGCGACGGTGGTGGGACACCTGGTGGGCATCGCCATCCTGCTCACCCACTGGCGCAAACCCGAGGGCCGTCGCCTCACACCGCTGTACACCACTCAGGGCCTGTCGGCATCGTGGCGCCGCATTGTCTCGCAGGGCGCACCGCTGGCCGTGGCATCAATCTGCCTGACGCTGCTCCTGTTCAGTGCCAACAGCATCTTCCAGTCCACCACCGGACGCGAGGGCATCTTTGTCTTCGCCTTGTGCATGAACCTGCTGCAGGTCTATAACCTCTTCCTCTCCGGCACCTGCCAGACGCTTCAGTCGCTGGGTGCCATCCAGGTGGGCAAGGGGGATCATGAGGGCGTCCGTTCGGTCATTCGTCGGGCCTTCCGTTTCATCACCACAGCCATGGTTGTCACCTGCCTGCTCGTGTGGATATTTCCCGACGGCATCGCAAGGCTCTTCGGCTGCGACGAACCGGCGATGCTCACCCAGAGTGCCCCGGCACTGCGCGTGTTTGCCTTGAGCTTCATCCCCTTCTGCTACATCTATGTGCTGATGATCGTCTACAAGCTATACAGCCATCACCGCATGGCGCTTTTCATCTCCTTTGCCCTGTCGTTGACCGTCATTCCCGTGCTGTGGCTCATGGCAAAGCACATGCCCCAGTACATCTGGTACAGCTACCTTGTCGCTTACCTGATTGAGGCCGTTGTCATCATGGCGCTGCACAAGGGCCGCCACATCCGGTTCGTTCTGTCAGAGTCTTAAGTTTCGCAAGTTATTAACTTGCTCACTGGTTAAAGGTTCAAGTTCCGCAAGTTGATAACTTGCTCACTGGTTAAAGGTTAATGGTTAAAGGTTAATGAAGTTTGTTCCCACTCTCCATTCTCCATTCAAGCTCTAAAGTGGCTCTGCCACTTTAAAACTTGAATTAAAAAAAATGATTTATATTGACGATCACATATGGGACTTCGACCTGCGTCACGCGCTTGAAACGATCAGCGAGTGGCGCAGGGGGTATGCCTTGCGATACCGGCGAGAATTGGATCAGCGCCTGTCTGTAGCGGCTTACAAGCTGTTGCAGCGAGCATTGCTAACAGAATACGGCATCCATATTCTGCCCAAGTTCATTTACAACGGTCATGGCAAACCATCGTTGCAAGGGTTCCCCGAGATCTATTTCAGCCTTAGCCATTGTTCACAGGCCGTCGTCTGTGCCGTGAGTGATTTGCCCGTGGGCATTGATGTCGAGACGACCGACAATTATTGTGACGAAGTGGCGAGGCAAGTGATGAGTCATAGCGAGTTGCGCGCTATCAACTCATCTGCCTGTCCCGCAGTCACCTTCACGCGCCTCTGGACAATGAAAGAGAGCCTTTACAAATTGAGGGGAGTGCCGCTTGCCTGTGGCGTGTCGCGCATGCTGGAACACACCGACGGTTACCGCTTCACGACCCTCGTCCACGCCGACTGCATCATCACCTCCTGTTCCATGAGATGACTCCATTGCTGGCCGCTGGTCAAGCATGAGCAAACACAAGCATCTGAATTTGACCTATGGGTCATTTTGCAGGATATTACTTGCCTGTAGGTCCTAACGTGACCATCATGGGGCATCCGTTGAATCTGCCACGCAAGCGTCCGATGCACGGCCTCACAATTGGCTTAGGCTTGCGTTTTTAGAATTACAGTATTGTTGGCTCACCGATGACCTCGGTGGGCTTTTTCTATACATGCCTCAGATGGGGAAAACGGGCAAATCGTGGTAGAATGACATGCGTTTAAGGGGGTGAGGGTATGGGGATGAACCTAAATTAATGTGGAATGAACTTTTTATTTTTATTGGTGCTGAAAATCAATGGATTAGGATTTGTTAAATGAAGTCGGATATTGTGATTGTTTGATGGTTTTTGAGTAACTTCGCGGTGTCAAGTTCTTGACAGATCTTCCCGAGAACATCATCAACACGATATAACAATGAAACAGACATTTTACAGGCACCTGCTCATGGTGTCGCTGGTGTGTGCCATGGTCTTGCCATCTATTCCGCTTGTTGCCCAGTCGCGGGACGACGAGGTGATGGTGAGCAAATGCAGCGAGGTGTATGAGTTCAAGATGAAAGGCGGCCAGCCTATTGTCAAGAACAAGACCGTTATTGAGTATGAGTCCTTGCGGCAGTATGACGTGAAGATCCAGCCCGCTGTCTTCTATGGGGACAACATCAAGCTAGATGAGGCACGCTGTGACGGCTTCAGCGCTAACTATCGGTCGGCGACGCCTGAGAATGTGTTCTTTGACGACTCCCGCGTGTGCTATTTCGATGTGACCCTAGGCAAGTGGGGCCGAAAGCGCAGGATGACCTATGAGCGCACATTCACCGACCTGCACTACTTCACGCGCATTGTGCTGGGCGAGCAATATTTTGTCAAGCAAAAGACGGTCACTTTCATCATGCCCAAGGAATTCGAGCATTACCGACTGATTGACAAGAACATGTCACCGGCAGTTACCATCGAGCACAAAGACAAGGGCGGAAGTAGGGTAGTGACCTACACGATCAACGATATGGCGCCCATCAAGCAGGAAGAAGCCATGCCAACCGTGGCCAGCGTCTATCCCACGGTGTTCGTCGTAGGTTCCTTCAAGGATGCCGCCGACATGTTTGCCTGGGGACGGCAGCTGTCGGATGTGGATACCACAATTCCGTCATTGAATGAAATCCTGACTGACATAAACCGTGAATGCCATAGCGACCTGGACAAGATCAAGAACACTTATGCCTGGGTGCAAAACAACATTCGATATGTTGCCTTTGAGGAAGGCATCAGTGGCCATCAGCCAGACAAGCCTGCTGAGGTTGTGCGCAAGCGTTACGGCGATTGTAAGGGCATGGCATTGTTGCTAAAAACGCTTCTCGTGGCCCAAGGCTTTGATGCCCGCTTGACCGACGTGGGCACCCGTGAGGCCTCGTGCCAGATGAGCGAGATTCCCACTCTTGCAGCTATCAACCATGCCATCTGTACGCTGGAGTGGCAGGGCAAAACCTATTACCTGGACGCCACCTGCAACCACATCCCGCTGGGCCACATTCCGAGTAATGTGCAGGGCATGGAAGTCATGGTCGAGGAGCCGGGAGGAGTCCCCTCGTTGCGCACCGTGCCCGTTCTCCCCGCCAGTGCCAACTGTGACAGCGTACACATCACGTTAATGCTCAGCAAGGCCGGCGAACTCACGGGGACGATCACCCGTTGTGTCAAGGGCGACATGAAAGAGATGCTCCTCAGTGCCTACGACAGTCGGGAATCGCAACAACGACTCATGTTTGAACGGAACGCCCTCAACGACGATGACCATGCCAACAAGGTCTCGGAGGCGACGTGGGTAGACAGAGACTGCCGCAGCGAGTGGGCGGTGTTAACGGGTAAGATGACCGATACCCATTCAGTCCAGCAGATCGAGGGAGAAGTGTATGTAGAACTTGATCCTGATAACATGCTGTTCACCAATCCGATTGATACGACCAAACGAGAGAATGACTACACGTTGCCGATGCCGTGCCGCCAAGTGCGAGAAGTGATACTGCAGCTGCCCGAAGGCATCGGGTGTGACGAACTGCCGGAGGACTACAACGAGAGAACCCAGTATGCCGACATGTCGTGCACATGGCGACGCCAAGGTTCTTCGATCACTTATCGCAAAGTAATGAATTTGCGCCAGACCCGCATCAAGCGTGAGGACATTACGACCTGGAACGCCAACCTCAAGAAATGGCAGTCAAGCAGCCATGAGGCGCTCGTCTTGAAATGAAATGTGAAACCCAATAGTCATAAAAGATATGAAAACAACGATTCAATGTGTGGTAATGCTGTTGATAGGATTAACCGTCCTGACAGCCAATGCCAATGACGAAAAAGATTACGCCCGTTTCGCTGAGGAGTTGAGGCAGAAGGTCTGGAGCGACAATGACCCGATGTTCAGCAACTACCAGTGTCCGGAAAAGTACACAAACAGCCAATTGTACTCGGCTGTCATCCTTGCCGCACGCACCGACGTGGATGTCACCCGCAAGTCCTACATCCGCATGACGGGACTGATGATGTTTGGTAATCCCAAGATGCTCGGGCGCCACGAACTCAACCGCATGCTCATCAAGCTCAATGATGCGGCGGCTCTGAAGAAGTACTCGGAGTTTGATTATTCGACATTCAAGCGAGGGCGCAACTACAGGGGACTAGAGGAGAAAGTGCAGCAGGTGCTAGGCGTGAGAGTCATCAAACCCGATGGCAGAATCGTCAACGTGGACAGTAAAGAGTATGCCATCACCCGCGAAGGCAAGAAGGGTAGTGACGTGAGTCACAAGCTGGCAGTTCCTGGACTTGAAGTGGGTGATGTGCTTGACGTCTTCACCTATGAGGAATTGATGGTCCAGGATCGTAATGTGCCTGAATTCACGTTCTCCTTCATGGCGCCATACCCCATGCTCCATTATAAGGTAAATTGCACCATCGACAAGAAGTTCACCGTGCAGTACCGTAGCCTGAACGGTGCGCCTGAATTCAAGGCCAGTACCGATGACGACGATAACACCGTGCTGGAGACCGAGGTCAGAAACGTGGATCGCGTGGAACCCGCCCTGTGGTACAACCCCGTCAAGCAGTCGCCATTGATTCTGCTTTATGTCCAAGACAAGAGCGTGAGTGACAAGAAGATAAAGAGTCTCAAAAACCGCGACCTGCAGGCCAACCCCGACTATGAGTTCATCCTGCGCGATGATTTCTCTTTCCTGCACACCCATAAAAAGAAAGTCAAAGAATACTATGATTGGCCACTGAACAAGAAACTGATGAAGGACGAAATCGCGCGAGCCAAGAAATTGGCCGACAAGGAAGAAGCGGCACGCCTCATCTACACGGGTCTGCTCTATTCTTATAGAGCACATGACGACTATGATGCCTATACGCCCTATCACTTCATCATCATGATGGGCGAGATGCTGGACCGCTGCAACGTGCCTTACCAGTTTATCATCTCGACCGATGACGAGAATGAGCCGTTGGACAAGCTCATCCATGTGGGAAATGTCCTGTGGCTCCTCAAGGTGGGCAATACCTATTTCGCACCACCCACCTATCAAGGCATGACAGCGGGACTGCTGCCTGCACATCTTCAGGGCCGCAAGGCTGCTCTGATCACCAAGCTTGCCGACAATAACTCGAAATATGAACTTATCACGCTGCCTCAGTCCACTGCCGCCGACAATCTTGACGATGTGCAACTCACGGCCACCATTGATGGCACAATCCTAACGATTGACCGTACCGAGTCCCGAACGGGCACGATGAAAGAAGGCACGGCTCCCATCATGACTGACGAGCAGGAATACGAGGCCTATGACGAGTACCTGGGACGTAAAAAGGAGTATATCAAGGGCGTCAACAAGCGGCTGCGTGAGGGCACACAGCAGCAGTTCTCCAAGCAGAGCGAGGATCAGCAAGATGACTTCAAGGCTGAGATTGAGATGTATCACGATGTGGCTGCCGACCGAGTACTCTCAACCGAGATCCTCTCAACGGGCATCGACCCTCAACATCCCGAGTTTACCTACAAGACGCAATACACGATGGATGGCTGGGTTAAGAAAGCCGGCTCCAATCTTGTGGTGAGCGTGGGCAAATTAATCGGTTCACAGGCCAAGGTAGAGGGCGTGAACCGAAACCGCATGTTTGATGTGAACCGCAGTAGCCCTGGCTTGCTGCGATGGGATATCAGGGTCAACATCCCCGATGGCTATGAGGTCTCTAGTGAGAGTCTGAGCAAACTGAGTCGAAGCGTCAAGAACAGCGCGGGCGAGTTTATTGCCCTTGCCAGTGTTGAAGGGCGGCAGTTGCGGCTCGTTGTGAGCAAGCGATATGACAAGGGTGACTATCCCGCCTCGCAGTGGCAAGACCTGCTGCAGATGCTGGATGCCGCCGACGAGTTCACCACCATGCAAATCGTGTTCAAGAAATAATCAAAAACAATCTATAAAGACATGAGAAAGACAGTATTTACATTATTTATCTTGTTGACATGCATGGCAACAAGGGCTGACATCGGTGAGTTTTCATTCGGAGTACAAACAGCCTATGGCACTCATGATAAGGTGATGGGAATTGGCTTAAACGCGAAATACAATTTTTCCTATCATACCCGAATCAACTTATTGGCCGATTATTATTTCAAGAAGAACGACGTGTGGGGCAGTGAGTTTGCCCTGGAGTGGAACTATCATGTTCACCTTGGTGACAACCTGAGGCTTTATCCCTTGTTGGGAATAGGAATGCGTAACTATCATAGCCACTACGACACGCTTATTGGTAAGGAATCTGATGTTGAAGGTTATTTTATCGGAAATGGCGGTGTGGGTATCGATTACCTCATTGGTGACCACTTGATGCTCAATAGCGAGATAAAGTATCAGCGGTTCTTCAGTGAAGATGTTGGTCAGGTTATGTTCATGATAGGTGTTTCCTACCGGCTTTAGAAGATATAGAATTATGCCATAATTATTTTATTAACAGTTTCAAAAACTCAGTTACAATGAAAAAGGTTTTATTGATCATGCTGATGGCCGTCACTTCGATGATGGCAAGTGCCGACGTGGGCGAGTGGTCCCTAGGCGGACAGTTTGTGTTTGGCACCGAGGGCAGCATGCCTGGTGTGGGTTTGAAGTTCCAGAGCAACTATTCCCACGCTTGGCGCTCGGCCGTTTCGGGCAATTACTACTTCAAGAAGAACGGCGTGTCCTGCTTTGACCTCAACGCCGAGCAGCACTACCTGTTTGAGTTGGGCGACAAGATCCGTCTCTATCCT
>JBGUKK010000136.1:0-12724 GCA_045114435.1 Sodaliphilus sp. | reverse complement strand
GAGTTCAGGGAAGGCCTGCAGACCGCTCGTCAACTGCCGCAGGCGCGGATATGGCGAATGACCGTCACCATCGGCAGCAAAGAATCGAACCACCTGGTTCACGGTCACCAGCAGTCGTTGCAAGTCGAACAAACGTTCGGCCGACAAGAAGGTGCCAGGAGTAGAAACCTCCTTGAGTACCACACGCAGGTCGAAATAGTAACTTAACGGGAACTCCCTGCCCGTCAATACAATAGACAAGAACTCATTGGTCTCCTCGAGCCAACGTATCACCTCGTCGCGACGGGTCGAGAAACGCAGTCGCGGCACATTGGCAGTGCCCAAGGCGCTCACGCAGTGTCGCTCCAGTTCCCGCCTCACGGCATCAAAGCCTATCTTGCTCTCAAAATTTGAGGGATAAATCATGTGACAAAAGTAATCATTTTTCGCCATTCTGCGAAATCTTTGTATCTTTGCAGCAATAATCGGGAGAAATCCCATTATATCATCAATCAAATCTTATCTATCTGATCCCGAGAAAACGGTGCCCTCACGATGGTTCAGCAGACCACCACAGGGCATTTTTTTCTTTTTATCATGCAAAATGGCTGAGATTCCAAAAATAATAACTACATTTGCAAGTTATAACTAAAAAAACAATTAACCTAACATTAATAACTAACTTAATTTTTATGAAGAAATTATTTTTAGCATTGCTCGCTTCGGTCGTTGCTATCAACGTCATGGCCGATGACAAAGTTGTCATTCCCGACAGCACCGGATTCAAGTTCACCGATACCAAGGTGATTAAGCACACTCCCGTCAAGGACCAGAACAAATCTGGCACATGCTGGTGCTACTCGACCAACTCCTTCTTTGAGAATGAGATCATTCGCCTCACAGGCAAGGAGGTTCACCTGAGCGAGGGTTTTGTTGTTAACCACTGCTACTATGACAAGGCTATCAAGTACGTCCGCATGGATGGCGAGATCAACTTTGCCGAGGGTGGTGCTGCCGAAGACGTACCCTACGTATGGCGCAACTACGGTATGGTGCCCAACGAGGTTTATACCGGCATGACCTATGGCGACAAGAAGTTCGATACCAGCGAGTTGACCGCACTGCTGAGCGGCTATGTTGGCACTATCAACAAGCGCAGCCTCAGGAAGCTCACTCCCGCTTGGAAGGACGGTTTGCAGGCAATCCTCGACAGCTACATGGGCAAGATGCCCGAAACCTTTGTCTATGAGGGCAAGACCTACACCCCGCAGACTTGGGCCGCCAGTCTGGGCATCAACCTGGATGACTATGTGCCCATCTGCTCATTCAACCACCACCCCTACTATCAGCCCTTCATCCTTGAGGTGGCCGACAACTGGTTGTGGTCCAGCTATCAGAATGTGCCCATCGATGAATTGATGGAAATCGCCAACTATGCTATCGACAACGGCTACAGCATCGCTTGGGGTGCTGACGTGAGCGAGAAGGGCTTCAAGTGGCGCAATGGTTACGCCATCCTCCCCGTCGAGAAGGAAGTTCCCGATGCTGCTGGTACCGACATGGCTCGCTGGGCTCAACTCAGCGACAAGGACCGCGAGGCCGAACTCTGGGACATCAAGGGCCCGGTGAAGGAGCAGTGGGTGACCCAAGAGGAGCGTCAGGAGATGTTTGACAACAAACAGACCACCGACGACCACGGTATGGTTATCATGGGTAAGGCCGTTGACCAGGAAGGCAACAAGTACTTCAAGGTTCAGAACAGCTGGGACACCAACCAGCTCTATGAGGGCTACTTCTATTGCAGTGAGGCCTTCTTCCGCGCTAAGACCCTGAACATCCTCGTTCACAAGGATGCCATCCCCGCCAAGATTGCCAAGAAGATGGGCATCAAGAAATAATTGAAGACCCGCTTCTGTCAGTTTGACAAGAAATCATCAGCACAACAGATACACTTCTTTTACCCTTAAAAGTGTTTATGGTATCTGTTGTGCTGATTGCTTTTATCATTGCACTATCATGACCATTGACCGATACGACAGCCCCCGCTACAAATTGCCAGTCATTATAGCGATCACATGCTTTGCCGTGCTCGCGCTATTGCTCACGTCATGGGACTCCTACCTCTATGACCTGTGGCAACACCGCGATGTGATCTGGTTCTACAGTTGTGGCAAGGCTTGGATGAACGGGCTAACCCCCTACGTTGACTTTGCCGACAGCAAGGGGCCGCTGTTGTGGCTCATCTACGGCATCGGGTACCTGTTGAGCCCTCACGACTATGTGGGATGCTACTGGATTGCCTGTATTCTATACACGGTCATCTTCTATTGGTGCTACAAGTGCGCGCTCCTGTACACCCGCAACCAAGTCTTGGCAGTTGCTGCTGTAGTGATATCGGCGCTGTTTTTCCTTGGCAGTCTCACCCACGTTGAGGTACGCACCGAAGACTACTGCTATCCGCCGATGCTGGCGGTGTTCTACCGCTTCCTGCAACACTCTGTGGCCCGGTGCCATAGCCGTCGGTTTGTTAAGCGGGCGGCAATCGTGTTGGGAATAGCGCTCGGCGTCACCCTGCTGATCAAGTATAGCTGCACGTTGATGCTTGCAGTGTTCATCCCCTACTTCTGCATCGTGGTGCCACGCCGCAGCGGCTATTCGGCCTGGCGTGCTACAGGGTGGTGTGCCCTGGCTGGCATGCTCACAGTAGCGCCCATGCTCATTGCGTTGGCACTGCAGGGTTGCCTTGGGGCGTTCATCAACGAGTATTTCTTGGTAACAGCCAGCACGTTCGACAACTTGCATGGCAGCGCCATCACCTTCAAGGGAATACTGCTGATGTTTATGGGCATGCGACTGGGCATCTTCATGCTTGCCATTGTGGTGGGTATGCTGGTTTACCTCTTGCAGTCCTACATGGACCGCTGGTATGCACTGCTGGTGTTCTTTTGGTTCCTGGCTGTGGTTTTGCTTAATGGCACCGATCGCATTTACTTCAATGTATTGGCCCTATTCACGGTATTGTTTGCCGGACTCATTGTCATCCCGCTAGCCCGCTGGTTACAGCGCAAGGGCGTTGTTGCCCTGCTGGCGATTGGCGTGCTCACGTCACTGTTCTTCATGACCGACCGGGAGTCGTTATTCAACCAGCGCTCTGCCGAACAGACGGCTTGGCACTACTATGCCTCGCTCATGGCCCAGTATGACAAGCCGCGCACCCTCTACCTCATGTGCCACGACCACGGCGAGGGCGTCCCTGCCCGCAGTCTGCCTGCCTGCAAGTATTGGAGCCTGCAGATGGGGTACACCCAGGCCATGCTCGACAATCAACTGGAGGCCGTTAAGCAAGGGCAATGTGACGTGGTGTTTGTCATGTCGAACAATGTCAAGATGGCAATGTTGATGGAGTCTATGGGTTATCACCGATATGACTTTACAGATATCGGTGTGGGCGAAAAGGATTTCCCGCACACTTTTATGTACAGCCGTCGTCCGCTCCATGCCACAGCCGAGTGCGTCCCGTCGTCAAGCGACATTCTGTTCAAGCGCCACCTCTATGGCCAGTAGTTTTTGTCGTTTTTTAAGGACATTTTCAAGAAAAAACACTAACTTTGCAACATCTGATTAACTCACATTATTAACTATAACACAATTCATCAATTAATGAAAGCATTAAACACCGACAAGGCACCTGCTGCCATTGGACCTTACAGCCAAGCTATCCGCACCGGTAACATCGTATTCGTTTCGGGCCAGCTGCCCATCAACCCCGAGACTGGCGCCTTCCCCGAGGGCGGAGTTCAGGAGCAGACCCGTCAGAGCCTGATGAACGCGCGTGCCATCCTGCAGAGCGAAGGCCTTGACCTCAAGGACGTTGTGAAAACCACCGTCCTGCTGAGTGACATCGCCAACTTTGGTCCCATGAACGAAATTTACGCTGAATTCTTCACTAAGCCTTTCCCCGCACGTAGCGCTTTTGCCGTACGCGATCTGCCCAAGAGCGCCCTCGTTGAAATTGAACTTATCGCCGAAGCTCATTGAGCCGCGTTAGCCTAGCGTGGAATTAACCACAAAAAGGCGCAGATATAGATTTAGAGACACAACCTTCAGGGGCTGTGTCTCTTCTATTTACGAGCTTACACTACGTTGAGGTTGCTGCAAAGCTCTATATGACTCAGTTTTAATCGGCCTAACGGCCGAGAAATCAAAAAAGGGTAATAATATTAATTTTTTGATTTCTCGCGCGTGGCGCGATTAATTATATAAGAGGCATTAGTGTGGCATAACCCTCGAAATTAGGCGGCGCCTTGGAAATGCTCAAATAAATTTGGCATTTCGCTCGGCTTGCACTATCTTTGTAGGTTGAAAATAACATTAAACGATTTTGATGATTATGGCAAAGACTCGCAATTTCCTGTTGATGTGCCTGTGTGTGTTGATGGCTTTCCCCAGCCTGCGCGCCGAGCACCTGATGATTATCGCTGTTAATGACACCCACAGCCAGATTGACCCGGCCAGCGACGGCATGGGCGGTGTGGCACGCCGCCGCGCCATCTACGACCGGTTGCGCGCCACCAACCCCAATACGGTATTCATCCATGCCGGCGACGCAGTCCAGGGCACGCTGTTCTTCTCGCTCTACAAGGGCGAGGTGGAATATGCGCTGATGGACACCCTGGGCTACGATGCCATCATCCTGGGCAACCATGAGTTTGACAACGGCATGGAGGAGCTGGCAGCTCATTACAAGAATGTCGATGCCGTGAAGATTTCGGCCAACTACGACGCGAGTGCCACACCGCTCGACGGCTTGTTACAGCCCTACTGGATCAAGGCCGTCGGCGACAAGCGCGTGGCCTTCTTCGGCATCAACGTCAACCCCGAGGGCCTGATTGCCGCTACCAATTGTGAGGGTCTGCGCTACCTCAACGCGCCTGATGTGGCCGATGCCACAGCACGCTATCTCAAGGAGGTGCAACACGTCGATTACGCCATCATGGTGTCGCACATCGGCTACAGCAGCTATGAGCCCAGCGAGCCCAACGACACGCTCATCATCGGCCGCAGCCACTACATCGACATGGTCATCAGCTCCCACTCCCACACCACCATCAAGCCCGGCGGCGGCATGGACCGCATTGCCAATGCCGACGGCAAGATGATCCCCATCGGCCAGAACGGCAAGAGCGGCAAACTGGTTGCCACCTACGACCTGAACCTGGACAACGGAAACATCGTCTATAGCCACATCCCCGTGGATGCACGCTGGGACGAGGAGGCCAGCCGCTATACCGCCATGGAGGCATGGCTCGACCACTACCGCCATGGCGTGGACAGCATCATGCACAACCCTGTGGGCACCAGCGCCCGCTACATGAAGAACTCGAGCGACGCCCTCCAGAACTGGGTGAGCGACGCCACGATGGACATCATCGGCCAGCTCTCGGGCATCAACAACATCGATTGCGCCATCATGAACAAGGGCGGCATTCGCATCGACATGCCCGAAGGCGTTGTCACCGAGGGCGACCTCGGCTCGATGTTCCCCTTTGACAACCGCTTTGTCGTATTGGAGATGCCGGGAGCCGAACTCCTCGAGACCATCAAGGTGATGTGCGGCCGCGGCGGTGACGCCGTGAGCAAGCAGTTGAAGGTGACCTACAACGGCAAGGGGAAAGTCGTCAAGGCCACCATCCACGGCAAGAAAATCGACCCCAACAAGACATACATCGTCGCCACAATCGACTACCTGGCCAACGGCGGTGATTACATGACACCCATGACACGCTGCAAGCGCCTCTTTGTCGACACGCAGAAGTATGGCAACCACATCTTCAACTACGTGAAGCAGCTGCAGGCCGCTGGCAAGAAGATCGACGCCAAGGACGAGAAGAGATTCAAGAAGCAGTAAAAACAACCGAAAACTGACAACTGAAAAATGACCAAATTCAAACATATATTATTATTGTTCGCGGTCCTGGCGTTGTGCTCGCTCAGTGTCTCGGCACGCAGCACGGCGGCCAGGATGCCCAACCTGTTCAACAACGTGGACATGGCAGCGATGAACAGGTGGGTCGACAGCGTCTATAACAGCCTGTCGCCCGATGCCCGCATTGGCCAGCTCATTATTGCTGCCGTCTCACCGGTCGACAACGAGCCGACGCGCAATCTGGTGCGCCAGTATGTCACCCAGAACATGGTGGGCGGACTCATCTATGAGAAAAGCACCATGGCCGAGCAGGCCGCGGTGACCAACCTGGCCCAATCGCTGGCCAGCGTGCCGCTGATGATCACCATCGACGGCGAGTGGGGACTGGGCATGCGCCTGAAGGATGTGCCCAATTTCCAGCGCAACCTCATCCTGGGTGCCGTCGATGACGACATGCTGCTCTATGAGTTCGGCAGGGAGGTGGCACGCCAATGCCGCTGCATGGGCATCCAGGTGAATCTGGCCCCTGTGCTCGACGTGAACGACAACCCGCTGAATCCCGTCATCGGCGACCGCTCCTTCGGCGAGAGTCCTGAACTGGTGGCGCGCCACGCCATCGCCTTTGCCCGCGGTCTGGAAGATGGCGGCGTGATGGCCGTCGGCAAGCATTTCCCCGGCCATGGCAATTCGAGTGAGGATTCTCACAAGACCTTGCCCGTGATCAAGAAGAAGATGCAGGAACTCAACACCTGCGAGCTGGTCCCCTTCAGGCGATTCATCGACGCGGGACTGAGCGGCATTCTCACCGCCCACTTGCTCGTGCCCGCCATCGATGGCGGCAAGGCGCCCACAAGCCTGTCACCCGACTGCGTGAACGACGTGCTGCGCGAGCAGCTCAACTTTGAAGGACTCATCTTCACCGACGGCCTCGCCATGAAAGGGGCGACCCAGATGCTCAAGGGCTCGCCCTGTGTCAACGCCCTGCTGGCCGGTAACGACGTGCTGCTCATGCCCGAGCACGTCGGCAGCGAGATTGCAGCCATCAAGGACGCCATCAGTCGCGGCACCCTCAGCCAGAGCCTCATCGAGGAGCGTTGCAAGAAGATCTTGAGATACAAGTATGCCCTGGGGCTCACCACTCCCCAGCACGTCAACACCAGCAACCTGGCGGGCCAGGTCAACTCACAGCGGGCCACGGCGCTCAAGCGCCAACTCACCGCCGGCAGCATCACCGTCATCAAGAACAACGACAACATCCTGCCCATCCACAACCTGCAGAGCCGCCGCATCGCCGTTGCCACCATCGGCAACGAGCAGGGAACGGCGTCCAAGTTCACCCGGCGCTGTGCCGACTATGCCGAGGTCAAGAGATTTGACCTGAGCAAGAGCGGCACGGCAAGCGTGCTGGCCGAGCAACTGCACGACGGCCACTTCAACACCATCATCGTCGAGATGGGCAGCGATGATGAGGCCAGCATCGCCGCGCTCAACACCGTGGCCAAGAAGTGCAAGAACATGGTGGTCGTGCTCACCAGCAAGCCCTATGACATCAAGAAATTTGGCACAGCCATCACCCACAAGCACGTCAAGGCCGTGGTCCTCACCTACGAGAACTCCGAGGTGGCCGAGGACTATGCCGCACAGACCATCTTCGGCGGTAACGCTGCCGGGGGCAACCTGCCCATCTCACTGGCCTTCAACGGCAAGAAGACCCGCTACGACGCCGGCCATGGCATCCATTACCCCGCCACACGCCTGGGCTACACCATCCCCGCAGAGGTCGGCCTGGATAACCGCCTGACGGCTCAGATCGACTCGGTGTGCCGCCTGGGAGTGCAGCAGCACGCCTTCCCCGGCTGCCAGGTGATCGTGGCTCGCCACGGCAAGGTGGTCTACAAAGGGGCCTTTGGCGCCATCGACTACGGCAACCCCAACAAGGTTGATGACAACACGCTGTTCGGCCTCGCCTCGGTGTCCAAGGCCACAGGCACCATCAGCGCCGTGATGAAGGCCTTTGACGACGGCAAGTTCCGGCTTGACGACAAGGCCAGCCAGTACATTCCCGGCCTGCGCGACGGCGACAAGCAGGACATCACCTTCCGCGACCTGCTCTACCACGAGACGGGCATGCCGGCCTCCCTCAACATGTGGTACATGATGATGGACCCCAAGACCTATAGCGGCGTGCTCATCGCCAATGCCGAGGATGCCACCCACCCCATCAAGATCATGAACGGAGCATGGGGACACAAGGACGCCAAGCTGCGCACCGACATCCTGTCGCCCGTCAAGACCGACCGATTCAACATCGCCATTGCCGACGGCATCTGGGGCGGACGGGTGACCTATGACTCGGTGATGAACCGCATCTACCACGCCAAGCTGGGCAAGAAGAAATACCTGTACAGCTGCTGCAACTTCTCATTGCTTGCCGATGCCGTGCAGCGCATGACCCACTCGCCGCTCAACTACTATGTGAACAATTACATCTTCGCCCCCCTGGGCGCCTATCACACCATGTACAGGCCCTTGAGCAAATTCCCCGCCGACCAGATCGCCTATACCGAGAAGGACACCTACCTGCGTCGCCAGCACATCCACGGCTACGTCCACGACGAACTGGCGGCATTCTCAGGAGGCGTGCAGGGCAATGCCGGCCTGTTCAGCAACGCCAACGACCTGGCCAAGCTCTTCCAGATGTGGCTCAATGGAGGCACCTATGGCGGCGTGAGGCTGTTGAAGGCCTCGACAGTGGAGACCTTCACGACCCAGAAGAGTCCCAACAGCCACCGCGGCCTCGGCTTTGACAAGCCTGTCGTGGGCGACCCCGAAGCCAGCAACACCTGCGCCGAAGCGACGCCCGAGACCTACGGCCACACCGGCTTCACGGGCACCTGCTTCTGGGTGGACCCCAAGAACGACATGTTCTACATCTTCCTGAGCAACCGCGTGAGTCCCACGCGCAACAACCCTAACTTCGGTCGCATCAGTGCCCGCAGCCACATCCACTCGCTCATCTACCGCGCCATCCGCGACTGAGGTCATCCCGTATAGCCACAATAGAATCAATAGCAACCAATAGTACAATCATCCAACTCAACGACATGAAGAAATTAGCATTCCTGTTTACCGCATTGTTGCTGCTCGCATCGTGCAGCAAGGGCTACAAGGTGACCGTCACCTTCCCCGACGACAGCGCCAACGGCGAGACCGCCTTCCTGACCAACTATGACACGGGCGACACCCTGTTGAGTGCCACCGTCGAGAACAACGCCTGCACCTTTGAGGGCAGCACCGACAATGGCTTCTTTGCACGAGTGCTCGTCGGCGGTAACCGCTACGGCTTCATCGTGGAGCCGGGCGAGGTGAAGCTTGACATCGCCGCCGGCAACGCCATCAGTCCGCTCAACGACAAGCTGGCCGCATGGAACAAGGAGGTTGAGGCCCTCGTCAGCGACACCACCATCAGCGAGGCCGAGAGCGAAGCCCGCTATGCCGAAAACCTGATGAAACTGTATCAGGACAACAAGGACAACGCCATCGGACCTTGGGCCTTCTGCAACTACCTGATGTATGACGACTTTACCGAGGCACAAATCGACTCATTGCTCAAGGACGCTCCTGCCGAGTACGCCCAGCTGAAGCGCGTCGGGAAAGCCAAGAACGCTGCTCGCCAGCTCGCTGTCACCGCCGAGGGCAAGAAATTCACCGACTTTGAGGTCCCCGTGGGCGATGGCACCGTGCAGAAGCTGTCGGACCACGTCGGCAAGGGCAAAATCACCCTCGTGGACTTCTGGGCCAGCTGGTGCGGTCCCTGCCGTGCCGAGATCCCCAAGATCAAGGCGCTGAAGGAGAAATACGGTGACCGGTTCGACGTGCTGGGCGTTGCCGTGTGGGACAACCCCGACGACAGCCGCAAGGCCATGGAGCAGATGGAAATCACCTGGCCCGTGATCATCGGCACCAAGCAGCTGGATGAGCCCACCGACCTCTACGGCATCAAGGGCATCCCCCACATCATCATCTTCGGCCCCGACGGCACCATCCTGTCACGTGGACTGACGGGCGATGACCTCGCCAAGCGCCTGAATGAGATTTTGATGACCAAGTAAATGCCCTGACAACAATTAGACACTATGAAGAAGCTATTATCACTTGCAGCCGTTTTCATCGGGCTTTGCACGATGGCCGGCTGCGGCCCGTCCAAGGCCGAGATTGATGCTCAGAAGCGTGCCGACAGCCTGCGCGTGGTGGACAGCATCCGCATTGTGGACAGCATCCGCGTGGCCGACAGCCTACGTATTGTGGACAGCATCCGTGTCGCCGACAGCATTGCGCACACCAACCAAGTCATCACCTTCATCACCGACATGTACAACAAATCCAAGTATGATGACTACAGTTTCCTGCACAAGCATTGCACCGCCAAGATGCTCAAATACCTCCGTGACAACTATGAATACGACTGTGAGGATGGCGATTGCCTGGCCGGCTGGATGTTCCGCTCGGATGCCCAGGACGGCAACAGCCAGTATGGTATCATTTCGGTCACGCCCATCGGCGGCGACTGGTACCATTACAAGTTCAATGACGGAGGCACCAAAGCGGAGCACGACATCAAGGTTATCAACCAAAACGACAAACTGATGATTGATGGCTTGAAGAGGTTTCAACCCTCAAAATAACAGACAATAACCTGACCCACAAAACACTATCATGATGAAACATTTGATTTTTACCATTGCCTTGCTGTTATCTTGTTTTTCCGGTGCCTTCAGCAGCAACGCGAGTGGCACCGCTCAAGCCACAAGCGCCACCCAGGCCGATGTCGATGAACTTAAAGATGTTGTCGATGCCGCTAACCTGCTGATTTACTTCAAGGCCTACATGAACAGTTCTGAGGTAATAGAAGATTCAAATTTCGGCAGTTTTCTTACGATAATTGATTATCAGGGACCCAAGGAGTATGCCTTTCAAGAAACAAGAAGTGCCGAAACCGTGTGGTACAAAAACTGCACCTTGAAGAGAAACTCCCCGCTGCCCCAGACCTACGCCAAGGGAACGACCAGCAGCGTGTCGCTCGAATCATCGATGGGCGGTGGCATGACCGTGTACCTGAGCGTTTTCAACGAGAAAGCCGCCCATCAGGTCAAACGTCAACTCCAGCGGTTGGATGTCAAGGTCTCGGAGAATTATGATGACCCCGAGGCCGATGTCTATTTTGTCTATGACCAATCATCCAAGCGCTGGGTCATGAGTTGCAACAGTTTCTCGGACTTCATCACGCGCGACGCCGAGAATCCCAAGCCTTACCTGACTGCCAAATTTCTGCCGTCGCTCGTCAATTATGTTTACTGCAAAACACGCGATGTCAACTACTTTGAAGGGTTGGGATTCAAAGTATTGAGAAAAGGGGATTATTACGAATACCTTACGGTTTATGGTCATCACATCAAGTTCAACAAGAATGCCTATGATCAAGGAAATGATTTCAATCAGTGGTTCACACCTGATGATAAATCAGCAATCGGCATCCTCGATTCTCATTACGACGGCTGGTTCATAGAATTCTTTTTATACAACAAACAACTGTTCGACGAGATGAAGGCCAAAGTCATCGAGATGGGATTCAAACTGACCCCAGGATCTATGCCCGAATCATATGATAAAGACAATGATGACATGTATTTCTCATTTAATGAAAAGAACGGATGCTATCGGGTCAGTGTTGGCATTGATTGCAGTGTCGACGAAGAGGACTTCCAATAAGAATCATTCAATTATTATCTCTAAAGAATCATTATGAAAAATCTATTATCTGCAATTACCCTGCTGCTTGGCCTTTGCGCCATGGTAGGCTGCGGCCCCTCCAAGGCCGAAATCGAAGCCCAACGACGCGCCGACAGCGCCCGCATTGTCGACAGCATGCGTGCACTGGAGAGCCAGCGCGTCAACGACAGCCTGGCCCTCGAGGCACGCTTGCGTGCGGCCGAAAGAGAACGGATTGCCGACAGCATCCGCGAGGTCAACGGCAGGGAGCTTGAGGGCCTGATGAAGAAGATTGCACGCACCTTCAACAACAACGGCAGGGATTGGATGGGGGGCACCAAAGCCATCATCGCGAGATATGCGACAGCCGACCTCAAGAGCACCTACGCACGATATGGTCACGATGAACCCGATGGAACAGGCTGTTACCTGCTGTGGGGGGATTACACCGACGGATACACGACCCTCGTCAGCAAGTCGGTAACTGGTATCACCGAGAACTCGTGCCAGATGACTTTTGGCGTGTGCTATAACGGCCCGGGCGGAGAATATGAGGAATTTGACAGGGCCACGTTCACCCTTGTGTGCGAGGACGGCAAGTGGCTCATCGATGATATCGAGGAAGACCGATACAACGCATCATTCACAGAGAACCCACAAGCTTACCGGCACATGAACTCGTGAAATCGAGATGACCGACCACCCAACAATCAGCAAGCGGCCGAGTCCATCGGGGACTCGACCGCTTTGTTGATATAGGATTCTTGTTCTGTTGATTTACTCGGCCTCGACGGCTGCCTGGGCGGCGGCAAACAGATGTTGATTATCAACGAATTACAGAGTTAGTGTAAAGTACTGGCGACTCTTATGCAACACATTCTGCACGTTTTTACACGCTCATAGCAACGATATATGTGTTTAACGGCAGAAAATTTCTTTCTATGTCATATTCATATATTTTGCTAAATTGGAATTTACAGTTGATATTCATATTTTGAATACGGGGATTTTTAAAGATTCTAGGTTTCTTCGTTTAACGTAGAAGATGGT
>JBGUKK010000135.1:0-26743 GCA_045114435.1 Sodaliphilus sp. | reverse complement strand
GTGTCGTCGGCGCCGACGGCAAGCCTGTTGCACACCATTGCCAGGCCGGTCGAGGCTTGGGACGGACTGCTTGTCAACGATTTTGAGCCCAGTGTGTTTGCCGCCTTGCCGCAATTGTGGCTCATCAAGGCCCGGCTGATTGACGCCGGTGCACAATATGCCGCCATGTCGGGGTCGGGGTCAACTATCTATGGCATCTTCAACAGTGACAAACTGGCAGAAGCCGCGGCTGACACATTTACCGATTGCGACACCTTTGTCCTGCAACTGTGACAAGGACAATTTGGACTGGTTTTTGCAGTGCCTGTTGGGTAATAAGCATTGAAATACAACCACGATATGTCTAAAAAGAACAAAAAGAACCAAAACGATGAGGCTAAAGCCGCTCAGCAAGAGGAAGTACAGAACGAGGAAACCATGAATGCCGGGCAGCTGGCTGATGAAGGCAAGGCCGAGGAGACTGTTGATCCTGCAGCCAGGATTGCAGAACTCGAGGAAGCCATTGAGCATGAGAAGAAGGAGTACCTCTTCCTGATGGCTGATTTTGAGAATTTCCGTCGTCGCACCCTCAAGGAGAAGGCCGAACTCATCAAGAACGGAGCCGAGAGCGCCATGCGTGACCTCTTGCCCGTAGTGGATGACTTGGAGCGCGCGCTCGATGCCATCAACAAGGGGGGAGACCTTGACAGCCTCAGGGAAGGTGTCGAACTGATTTACAACAAGTTTGTGAAATATCTTGAGAGTCAGCATGTTACTGCTATCGACTCTACGGGCAAGGACTTTGATACCGACGTTCACGAGGCGGTGACAATGTTCCCCGCCCCCGATCCCTCGATGAAGGGCAAGGTCATTGACACGACCATCAAGGGTTACATGATCAACGACAAGGTGCTGCGCCATGCCAAGGTGGTCGTCGGCAGTTGAAACCGCGCTACTACTCAGCGTTGATGTGAGATGAATGATTAGAAAGGATTAAGATAAAATGGCTCAGAAGAGAGATTACTATGAGGTGCTTGGCGTGAACAAGAATGCCACTGCCGATGACCTGAAGAAGGCCTATCGCAAACTCGCCATCCAGTACCACCCCGATAAGCAGCAGGGCAAGAGCGACGCCGAGAAGAAGGCTGCCGAGGAGAAATTCAAGGAGGCCGCCGAGGCCTACAACGTGCTCAGCGACCCCGATAAGCGAGCCCGCTATGACCAGTATGGTTTTGCTGGCGAGCAGATGGGTGGCGGCGGCTTTGGCGGTGCGATGTCGATGGAGGACATCCTGCGCCAGTTCGGCGACCTGTTTGGCGGCTTCGGTGGCTTTGGCGGCTTCGGAGACTTCTTTGGTGGCGGCGGCCAGTCCCAGCGTGTGAACCGTGGCACTGACCTGCGCGTGCGTGTCAAGATGACACTCAGTGAGGTGGCCAAGGGCGCCGAGAAGAAACTTCGCATCCCGCGCATGAAGTCCTGCGACCATTGTCATGGAACCGGCGCCAAGGACGGTACGGCACTTGAGACCTGCCCCACCTGTAATGGGTCGGGCGTGGAGGTGCGCATGCAGCGCACCATGTTCGGCACCATGCAGTCCCAGAGCGTCTGCCACACCTGTGGCGGTAGTGGCAAGCGCATCAAGGAAACTTGCCCCCATTGCAGCGGCAAGGGACTGGTGCGCAAGGAGGACGTGGTGAACATCAGCATCCCAGCTGGTGTCGCCGATGGCATGACCCTGCGCATGGGTCGTCAGGGCAATGATGCCCCTGGTGGCGGCATACCGGGTGACCTGCTCGTGGTGATTGAGGAAGTGCGTGATGCACATCTCACCCGCGATGGTAACGACCTCATCTACAATCTCATGCTGGATATCCCGACAGCGGTGCTCGGCGGCAAGGTGGAAGTGCCCACCGTTGATGGCAAGGCGCGTGTCACCATCAAGCCGGGAACTCAACCCGGTAGCATCCTGCGACTGCGTGGCAAGGGCTTGCCCTCGCCCGAGCGTTATGGCACGGGCGACCTGCTCATCAATGTCATGGTCTATATGCCCGAGAAGTTAAACGATAAGGAGAAGGAGGCCATCACCATGCTCCAGAATGCTGGTGAGCATGTCAAGCCCAGCGACAAGGACAAGAGCCGCATCTTCTCGCGCCTGCGCCACATCTTTGACTAAGTGTAATCTATCAACCCCTAACTCCCTACAGTAAAGTACAATGCCTCGTCGTCACGATCACCGAGTGCCCCGCAACGATGACAAAGCCATCGTCCGCGAGGTGAAGCAGCCCGACAAACTGCTCAATTTTGTCATGCAATGCTTGGACGGCATCAGCCGCAACAAGGCCAAGTCCATCCTCACTCACGGCGGAGTGACCGTCGATGACAGGGTGCAGACCCATGTGGATTATCCGCTCGACGAGGGCAGTATCGTGAAGATACGTCGTCACGCGCGCCCCTCTTCGGCCAATAATCCTTATTACAAGATTGTGTATGAGGATCGCTGGATTGTGGTGGTCGACAAGCAGCAGGGGGTGTTGTCGATGCCTGTGGGAGCAGGTAGCCTGAACATGAAGACCTTGCTGGACCGTCATTTTGTTGAGACGCACCAGCGTTGCAGGGCCCATGTGGTGCATCGCCTGGATGTGCGCACCTCGGGCCTGATGGTTTATGCCAAGAGTGTCGATGTGCAGCAACAGATGACTGCCGACTGGCACTCCACCATCATCGACCGGCGCTATGTCGCTGTGGTCGAGGGCGTCATGGAGGAGCCGCAGGGCAGGGTGGAGAGCTGGTTGCACGACACCGACCGCATGGTGGTCGTGAGCAGTCCTGTCGATGACGGCGGCAAGTGGGCCGCTACCGAGTGGGAACTCATTGAGCAGGCCGAGCGCCGCTCACTGTTGTTCCTGCACTTGCTCACCGGTCGCAAGAATCAGATTCGTGTCCACATGGCCGACATCGGTCACCCTGTCGTGGGTGACGGCAAGTACGGTCATCAGGACGAGCCGGGCAACCGCATGTGCCTGCATGCCTTCCGTCTGGCCTTCCATCATCCCGTCACCGGTGAGCCACTGTATTACGAGACACCCATCCCTCGCTACTTCGGCACAGCCCTTCACGCCAAGTGAGTGCAGTAACAGATGCCACCATATCAAGAGCGCCTGATCGTTGACTTCAACCATCAGGCGCTCTTGAGATATAGTTACTGCTTCTGCCAGGGTGACCGGGTCAGAAGGGTCGGTCGCCCTGGCTGCCCTTGACGTTGGACTGGTCATCGCCCCCTTCGGTGGCAATGTCCTCGGCGTCAGGCTGTTCGCCGCGTTGCTTGCGCAGCTTCTTGATGTAGGCCAGCTCGTTGATGGCATAGTCGGCGTTCTCCTCCTCGTCAAGCATCTGGGTGAAGAGTTCCTCGGCTTGGTCGAGCTGGTTGAAGTCGATGTAGGCATAGCCGCGGCGACGGCGCAGGAAGTTGATGAAATGCCTGATGTTCTCGGGCAGCTCTTCGGACTGGTCGAAGTTGCGTTTCACTTCCTCCATGACACCATCGGTATAGCTGAAGAGCCTCAGGTCCTTGCTGTTAGCCATCGAGTTGACCAGTTCCATTGTGTGGCGGATGTTGCCGTCGTTGGCCATGAGGTCAAGGTAGTAGAATGCCTGCTTGTAGAGCCCCAACTCGTTGTAGCTGAAGCCCAGTTTGTAGGCCGCCTCCATGAAGGTGCGCTTCTGGTCGTTGCTCAATTCAAAGTAGCTGCCGCGATAGCTGTAGAACACGTTCTCCAGGTGCAGAATGGCCTCATAATAGCGGCCGCTGTTGAAGAATTGAAGCCCCCAGTACATGTTATAGGCCACGTGAGAAGAATTCACCTGATTGAGCATCAGCTGATCATCGGTCATTTCTTCGGTTCCCTTTTCGGCCTTAATCTGGGCATCGGTCCACATGTACTCAAATTCCTGTTGGCGCTGCTTGTCGTCGTTGCGGTCGAGCGCGATGAGCAGGCTGGTGCTTTGCGGATAGCGCATCTCGTTGCTTAACGAACTGATGCGGCTGGCATTGCGTGGTGGCAAGGTGACTGTCACACGGCTGTAGATCGAATGGGTGTCTTCGCCCTCGGCGGTGATGGCGATGACGGCCGTCAAGGGCTTCTTGTCCTGGCCCTGCCTGTAGTGCAGGTCAAGGATGGCGTAATCACGGGTCAGGCGAGCTTCCTTGCCCTCTCCCTCGACGAGCGCGTGACGCAAGTCAAAGTTGCGGATGGCCTCCTCGTCTTCCAGTCGCTCCTGGTGACTCACCGTGTTCACGGTCATGAAGAGCAAGGTCGATTCGGGAATCGGGGAGATGGTTTCCAGCATCTGCCACAAGGTGAGCGGCTGGGTGCCGGTGGCGATAGCCTGGGCGCTGGCATCGAGCTGGTGCTTCAGCTCCATGCGGCGCAGCATGAACATTTCGTGCTCATGCTTGTAAAGCTCGCATTCCAGGTCTAGGCTGTCGCTGTCCTTGGCTATCGAGGCAGCCTCGTCAATGTCACGTTGCCACTCCCGTTGGAAGTGGAATGCGGCCTTCAACTGGTGAACCATGTTCTCACTGGTGACGCGGTTGTTGAAGAAGGACAGGTGCACGTTGATTTCATTCTGCTCCTGATCAATGGAATAGGAGTACTTGAACAGGATGTTGCGGTTATTGTGCTCGTTGCACTTGGAGCGGATCAGGTGTAGCTGGCTCATGGGTGCAGACGACATGTTGGGGTAACTCACCTCGATGCAGTCATCTTGGCGGCGGATGGCAGCGATGAAGTGGCCTGCCTGGAACTCAAATGGGATAGTGGTGGAGTCTTCCTCCTGGGTCACCGTAAATTCACACTTATAGTCTTTGAGGAAACGCTCAAAGTCCTTGGTGACAGATTCTTGTTTTTTCCTATTGAACATAACGAGTGGTGGTGATTTGTTGTGTGATATGGGTAAATGTATTACAATACTGCAATTATCGTGCCAACCGAACGCCATGATGCTCGCATCAATGGCTGAGGTGCCGCCGA
Organism: Sodaliphilus sp.; assembly: GCA_045114435.1. Lineage (GTDB taxonomy): Bacteria > Bacteroidota > Bacteroidia > Bacteroidales > Muribaculaceae > Sodaliphilus. The sequence continues at coordinate 21,734 of JBGUKK010000135.1, read as the reverse complement.
TAATTAGAAACGTGGGTAAGAAACTATCGTGACAGCGTGGGGAAGGTGCCGCCGAAGTAGCGACGTTGCAGGCCCAAGTAGGCCGCCGTGTCACGTTTCACCTGGTTGTGCCACATGTCGAGGCTGTCACACAGGCCCTGACGGTTCTTGGACACCATCCATGACTGGAACTGCGACAAGCTGATGGCCACCGACCGGTCCAGGTTGGGTAAGCGTGACGACATGGCACGGGCGATGGTGCGGTTGACAACGGCATACTTGATCTCGCCAGCAGCGACCATCATCATCAGTTGTTCAGGGCCGTAGAGCTCGTCAACGTGGACGTAGATGGTGTCGCCAATCTCACGGCTCAGGCTGGCGATGCGCTGAATCATGGGAGATCCCTTGACCACCCACACCGTGTCGCCTGCCAGGTCCAGCTGGGAGTGGATCACACTGGTGCTGCGGCGTTGCACCAGCACCTGTTGGTCGATGTAGATGGGCTGGGTGAAGGCAAACCGTGACGTGTCGACCGCTGTCATCGGGAACTGAGCCACCACCACGTCATATCGCCCTTCCTCAAGGCCCGTCAAGGCCTTCTCGAGGGTCACTATCGGGTGGAACTTCATGGGGCATCCCACACTATCGGCTATCATGCGCAACAGGTCATAGTTGTAGCCCCCCAGGGTGTCGTTATAGGTGTAATAGGTCACTGGCGAGTACTCGATGGCGATGTCGAGCGTGTCGCCGCCACTGGGACTCGACTGGGCATCCACGACAGGCTTGTCACAGAAACTCAGGCCCACCATGCAGCCCACCACTACTGCGAGCAGTAACAGGTAAATGATCATTTGGCCCCGCTTGGCGGGTTGTAGCTGTCTCTTCATTGCCATCCAGGTATTATTGTGCAAAGATACAACTAACTTCTGATTTATACAATACCGCCAGCCCCAATACAGAGGCTGGCGGTTATCAGTTAATGGGCCTCGCCTTGGGCGTGGCCGTTTGTCATCAATCGATTTAGCGAGCGTTGTAGGCCTCAAGGGCTTTCTCGAGCACCACGAGGGCACGCTTCAGGTCGTCAATCTTGAGCACATAGGCCATGCGCACCTCGTCCTTGCCCAGACCGGGGGTTGCATAGAAACCGCTGGCAGGAGCCATCATCACGGTCTCGCCCTCATAGTTGAACTCCTCCAGACACCAGCGGCAGAAGTCGTCAATATCCTTTACTGGCAGCTTGGCAACGGTGTAGAAGGCACCCATGGGCATCGGTGTAAAGACGCCGGGAATCTTGTTCAATCCCTCCACGAGGCAGTTGCGGCGAGCGATATACTCGTCATAGACAGCCTTGTGGTAGGCCTGGGGAGCTTCGAGCGATGCCTCGGCAACGATCTGGCCAATCAGGGGAGGACTCAGACGGGCCTGAGCCAGCTTCATGGCGGCGGCACGCACTTCCTTGTTGCGGGTGATGAAGGCACCGATGCGGATACCACACTCGCTGTAGCGCTTCGACACACTGTCGATCATGATGACGTTGTCCTCAATGCCCTCGAGGTGCATGGCGCTGGTGTAGGGGGCGTCACTATAGATGAACTCGCGGTAAACCTCGTCGGCAAACAGGAACAGGTCATATTTCTTCACCAGGTCACGCAGGCGCATGAGTTCCTCGCGGCTGTACAGAGTGCCGGTCGGGTTGTTGGGGTTGCAGATCATGATGGCGCGGGTGCGCTCGTTGATCACCTTCTCAAACTCCTCGACGGGAGGCAACGCAAAACCGTCCTCGATGTGGGTCGTGATGGTGCGTACCACAGCACCGGTTTCACAGGCAAAACCCATGTAGTTGGCATAGGCGGGCTCGGGGATGATGATCTCGTCACCAGGGTTCAAGCACACCATGAAGGCCATCTGCACGGCCTCACTACCACCACAGGTCACGATGATGTCATCCACGCTCAGCTTGATGTCATAGCGGTTGTAGTAGCCCACCAGCTTCTCCAGATAGCTGGGATAACCTTGTGAGGGGCTGTATTCGAGCACCTTGCGGTCAACATGCTTCAAGGCCTCCAGACCTTCCTCAGGGGTGGGCAGGTCGGGCTGACCGATGTTCAGATGATACACTTTGATACCGCGTTTTTTAGCGTCAGCGGCAAACGGAGCAAGTTTGCGGATGGGCGATGCCGGCATCTTCACGCTGCGTTCTGAAAGTTTAGGCATAATCCTTGTTTCTTGTTATTGGTTGATAATGATATTTGAAGTCGTTAATTATTCGCCGCAAAATTACACTTTTTTTTTCAAACAACAAACACAACCCTAATGTTATCCCCCTGACCCCCTCAATCTGTTATTTCCCCAGCAGCCCGGTCCCCTGTACCGCGGCTGCAGTCTGTTGGTCTCCCGGCAGCCTGGTCCCCCGTGCTGCGGCTCTGCCGCGGCCTGTTACAGCTGTCGCGTGGTGCAAATCACCCTCGCCATCTTGTTGAGGTCAAGGCACTGGCTGCGCTTGATGAGTCGCTTGTCGTTGTGGTGCTCCCATGGGGCCAGCATGAGCAGCCGCCCGTGAGCGCAGGCATCAAAACGGCGGCCACCAGGCTTGGCAAGGGGGGCGAAACCGTTCTCTTGAAGCACAATAACGGGAAATCCATGCTCAAATGCTGCTTTCATCACAGCCTTTTCGCCTGGGCTGATGCTCGGCGAAACAAGAACGGCTCCGTTTTGAGCATGTGACAGGAACTGCTGCACGGTGTCGTGGATTTGCTGTGTCGTGAGTTTGCGGGTACATTGCACCTGCATCAAGCATGGGGCGTCCAGGAGAAAGACATTCCCCAGCGCTGCGAAGGTGTTGTCTCCCACGTGTATATTCCTCTGTACTTGGAACAAATCAGGATGGTTGCGTTTGATGGCGAGACGACGAGGATTGTCGAGGATGTAGGCCTTCATGTGCTCCAATTGTCCTTCTCGATCAAGAATCATGTCATTATAGCCATCCTCCCACAATCCAGTCAGGTCACTCTTGACAAGTTCTTTATAGGCTCGATTGCATCCCACCTTGAAGCCATTAATTACCTTGCCAAGGTGCACAGGAATCCTTTCCTTGACAAAGACAATCGCATGCAGGTGGTCTGGCATCAGTTGGAAAGTCCAAATGTCAATCTCAGGATAGAATGAGGGAATACCTTTAAGGGATTGAATAACGGCACGTCCCAGCGGTGTCGGCTTCACAATAGCAGGTATTGTCTCACCGTTGCCAGTGAGCGTGCCAAGCAGTGGCCGTCGCTCCTTGACGACCAGTGTGATCATGTAGATGCAACGCCCCTGGTAGTCATGTCCCACTCGTCGCCGTTTCATCGACGGTTTCAAGTCGCCAGCCCATTGCTGCTTGCTCTTGTACCTATCCCAATCCATAGTGCAAAATTACCCCAATTGCCCCACACGGGCAAGTTTTATGAGAGAAATCCCCATGGCCGGGGCAAAACCCCGGCACAGGCAACCGGTCCTCTCCCCCGTGCTGCGGCTCTGCCGCGGCAGTTTTAGCACACTAAAGGGTGAAAGTGCAATTTTCTCTTGAGCCTTGCAACTTTTCACCCGTGGGTGTGCGTCTATAGGGAAAACGGCAGGGTGGCTATGTCGCCCATGAAATGATAACTCAATAAAAACCTATAGACAATGAACAACATTTTTATCACACTGATGATGGCCCTGCTGGCGGTACTGACCACCGCTGCTGGCACGTTTACGGGTCGTGTGGTCGATGAAACACAAGCACCCGTCCCCTTTGCTAATGTGCTCTTGTTGAATGCCAGCGACAGCGCCTTTGTCGCTGGAACAACAACCGACACCGAAGGCTGGTTCACGCTTACGGGCAACGCCTCAAGGCCCATCATCAAAATCGCTTATCTGGGTTACAAAACCCGAGTGCTGGATGTAGCAAGCAGCGACCTGGGCACCATCGCACTGCAGCCCGAGGCTACCATGCTGGGCGAGGTGGTTGTCAAGAGCCAGCGACCTGCCTTCAAGTTGACGACCGAGGGCCTCAAGACCGACGTGGAAAACACGCTGTTGAGCAAAGTGGGTACAGCCAAGGCCGTTCTCGAGAACCTCCCTGGCGTGCAGCACAACAAGGACGGCATCGAGGTCTTCGGTAAGGGCACACCGCTCATCTACATCAACGGACGCAAACTACAGAACCAAACCGAACTGGACCAAATCAGCAGCGAGGATATCCAGAGTGTGGAACTGATTACCAGCCCCGGCGCCAAGTATGACGCGACGGTCGAGTCGGTTATCCTCATCAAGACCAGGCGCCCGCAGGGCGAGGGCTTCAGTTTCAACACCCAGGCCAGTCAATATGTGGGCAAGAGTCCCGACCTGGCGTTGGGCATGAACTGGAACTACCGCCACCGCGGGCTGGACGTGTTCGGTAGCGTGTGGTACAATGATGATAGGCACATCCAGAACGACGACTTCGTCTTTGATGTGCAAGCCGACACCGTCTGGCGCTTGAATGAGCATTCTAGGATTAAGAGCCACAGCAACTCGATTTACGCCTCGGCGGGCGTGAACTGCATCTTTAACGACAACCACTCGATGGGTTTCAGATATGACACCAAGGCCTATTTCCTGCAACGAACCTCGGGAACTTTCACTGCCGATGTGATGGCCAACGGTGCCTTCTATGACCACCTGGATAACAGCGTGTACCAGACCACCAAGTCCAACATGCCCCACACCCTCAACATCTACTACAGCGGCAAGCTGGGCAAGACATCCATCGATTTCAACACCGACTATGTCTTCTATAAGGACCGCAAGTACCAATTTAATGACGAAGTCAGCCGGGAGTGGGAGAGTCGCACGGTGACCAGCACCAGCGTGATTCGCAACCAGCTGTGTGCTGCCAAACTCGTCCTGTCGTGGCCCTTGTGGGGCGGCAACCTGCAGGTGGGCACCGAGTTCAGCCACACGCGCCGCAACGATGACTACATCAACCCCGAACAGGTTGTCCCCACAACCTTTACCGAGCAGCGCGAGAACAATTACATCCTCTTTGCCGAGTATGGGCATCCGCTGCCTTTCGGCCAGTTGCGGTTGGGCCTGCGCAACGAGAACGTATACAGCGACTACTACAATCAGGGCATGCGCATTGATGAGCAAAGCCGGAACGACCACCACTTCTTCCCCAGCGTGGGCCTGATGGCCCGGGCCGGCGAGGTACAACTGATGCTCAACTACACGATGAAAATCAGGCGCCCCTACTACTGGCAGTTGCGTGGCAGCGTCACCTACGCTAACCGCTTCACCTGGGACAGTGGCAACCCGTTGCTCAAACCCACCATCAACAACGAGGTGTCGCTCATGGCCATGTACAAGTGGGTGAACCTGATGTTGGGTTACAAGCATGACCGTGATGTGATCGTCAATGTGGCACGCGAAATCCCTGGCAGTGAAGCTACCACCATGATGATAGTCGAGAATGTTGACCACGAGGACGCCATGCGTGTGATGCTGACCTTCTCACCTCGTTTCGGCTTCTACCAGCCGTCACTCACGTTGGGCCTGATGAAGGAGTGGATCAAGATACCGTCACCCGTGGGTTTCATCTCCCCCAAGGACCCCATCTACCTCGTGCAGTTCAACAACAACATCCAGATTATGCCCACCTTGACGGCCAATGTTAACTTACACTTCACGAGCAGCGGTGATATGCAAAACGTCACCTTGAGGGATGCTGCTTATAATCTCAATATCGGAGCCACCAAAACCTTCCTGAACGACCGTCTCTCCATCCAGGTGACGGGACACAATCTGCTCAATGCTCAGGAACACTACCGGCTGCGCTATGGATTGCGCACGATGCTTCAAGACCAGCGCCGAGACACGCGTGAGGTGGAATTCACGGTGCGCTACAAGTTCAATTCAGCTCAAAGCAAGTACAAGGGCACTGGTGCCGGTGCCAGCGAGAAGGCCAGACTATAAGACACCTGCTTTATTTTTCAGTAACTCACGCCATGTTGGGACATCGTTCCCCACGGTGTGAGTTCTTTAGTTGACGAAGTTGACACTGACGCCAATCTGCAGGCGGGCGGGATTGAGGGGGTAGTGAGGGGTGGCGAAGTAGGCGTCACCGCTCTTGATCTTCTGGTTGAAGTGGGTCCAGGCGACAAAGAAGCGCGCCTGTTTCATCTTGAAGTTGGCATACAGGTTCATGATGGCGAAGTTGCCGCATTCCATCTCCTGCTGGCTATGGAAGGTCATTGTGGCTGGGTTGTACACTGGGGCGTAGTACTTGGTGTAATAGTTGCCGTCAACGCCCATCTGCACGTGAAGCACGCGGGCGATGGTGAAGGTGGCGTACAAGTTGCTGTAGATGGCAAATTTGGGCAAGGGCAGCACTTGCTCGTTGCTGCTCGTCTGCAGCGTCACGCTGTTATCCCAGTTGAATGCCTTGAAATGCAGGCCTTGGCGCAAACGGGCACTCAGCACATGGATGGCTCCACTGTGCTGGGCGGGCAAGCCGTCTTGGCCCCAATAGATGTAGTCGGTCAAGGTCTCATAGCCCACGTTGACGTTGGTCCACGAGAAGGGAATGTCCAGTTCACCGCCCACGCGCACGCGCTTGGTCTTGCTGAAGTCATTTTCCCAAATGAAGTGGTTGGAGACAAAGTGCTTCAACAAGTAGGGCACAGCCAGGTTCTTGAAGTAGCCGTAGCCCTTGATGCTCACCGTGTCGCCCAGCATCCTGAAGCGCGTGGTCACATCGCCGGTCAGGTCTATCTCGCCTGCCGCGTCGCCCAGCACGCCGAATTGTGCCGTGGCATTATAACGCAGCAGCGAGCCGCGTTGCTTGGTGAGCTGGCCACCCAGCCACAGCAGGTTCTGTGTCGTGCGGTGCGGTATGATGGCGGGCACTGGTTCCAGCCCCTCGGGCAGTGTCATTCCTGTGACGCTGTCGACGACCTGGGTGTAACGTCTCACCTCATGGGTGCCATAGACCGAAAAGCCGAACTTGGCATACTTGTTAAAGCCCTCAAGCATCGATACGCCGACGGTGTTGCGCAGCCGCCAGTAGCTCGTCGTTTCGTCGGTGCCACCCAGGCCCAGATAAGTGTGGTCAAAGAAACTCTTGTCCTCGCTGCCGGCACTGTTGAGGAACTGGTGCTTGGCGTGCTTGAAGTCAAGGGTCCAGATGAAACTCGTCACGGGCACGTAGGTGCGGTCGATAATAGTGTCGGTGATGCTGTCGCGACGATAGCGGTAGAAGCCCACCTTGTAGCGCTGGTTCAGGTACAGCTGGCTGCCTTCCAGGTGGCTGTGGGCAGCGCTCAGCAGGGAGGGGATACTCTTGTTATCGACACGGGTTTCACCGCCTTGCACCTCGGCGGGGTCGGTGATGTAACGGTCATCGGTGATGCCACCGCTCTCCTTGGTCGTGTAGTTGTAGTGGTTGAAGAACGTCTGCATCTCGTAGCGGTCGCCGATGTGGGACCCGTACAGGCGCCACGTGAAGTCCTTGTCGGCCTGCACGTCATAGGAGCCCTTGCTGTAGATGTAGTCGATGCCGCCGCCCACCTGTGTCTTGCGGTCCACATTGCCCGAGAATTCCAGTTGGGTGCGGTCCAGGTTGCTGTACTTGTCGCCACCAGTCGAGTGGCTGAGCAGGGTCATGGGGATGCGCGTGTTGTAGTAGCGCATCGTGCCGGTGTTGTGCATCCAGGCCTCGATGGCGTCCTCAAAGAAGAATTCACTCGTCAGGGGGCGATCAAAGAAGATCTGGTTCTGTCCCGGTGCGCCATAGTTGCCCGTGGTCAGCCAGGCGTCGCTCACCATCGATGGCACCATCGTGCGATGATAGTCGAGATGGACCGTGTCGATGGTAGAGGGGTAGTGCAGGCCCAGCGGCTCGCTCACGCTCCAGGCGAATGACGGCTCCACGCGCTGCTTCTTGCTCTTGCCCGGCTTGGAGTTAGCGCTGGTGCGTCCAGGGTTGATCTGCTGTGCCACGACGACGTTCATCGTCATGGCTGCCATCAACATCGTCAATATGACCAGAATCTTCTTCACGGCTGCAAAGGTAGTGATTTTTTTGCATCAACATGATGAAAAAAGACAACTTGAACAACTCTAACAACTATTTTCACAATCACGTCATAGAGAAACAGTTGTTATCCCTGTTCAAGTTGCCTTGTCAATCAGGAGCTTTCAGGTGCTGTCAGATGGTGCGCTCCACGGGGAGGACAAAGGCGCGAAGCCCCAGTTTGGGGGTCGCCAGGTCCATCTGGTGCAACTCATCGAGAAGCGGATCCACACGGTGATCATCCACTACCGTGAGAATCGCCGAGGCGATGGAGGGCCAGGCATGGGTGGCATAGTGGGGCTCGCCCGTTTTGCTGCCACGGCCCTGCACCTCACGCCAGCCGGTGAACCCTCGACAGTTGAGCAGATTCAGTTTCTCGACGATACGGTCATAATAGGCCTCGTCAAATGCTATGAATATCGCTTTCATATTTTGTCAGTTTTCTGTTTTCTACATTAAGCCTATGGCCTTATTATTTCATATGCTCTTTACTCATCTTCTTGCGGGTGCGGCGGATACCCGTCAGTGCAAAGATGGTGTACATCGTCGGCACGAACAGCAGGGTCATTACTGTGGACATGGCGAGACCACCGATCACAGCGGTGCCCATGGGGCGCCACATCTCACTACCCACACCGGTGCCCACTGCCATCGGCACCATACCCAGGATGGTGGTCAGCGAGGTCATGAGCACAGGGCGCAGACGCGAATGGCCACCGTTGATCACGGCTCGGCGGATGCTCATGCCGCGTTCGCGGTTCAGGTTGATGTAGTCAATGAGCACAATACCGTTTTTCACCACAATACCAATCAGCATGATGGCGCCAATCATCGACATGATGTTCAGGTTGGTGCCCGTTATCAACAGGATGAGCACGATACCCGAGAAGGCGAACAGAATCGACGTCATGATGATGCCGGGATAGGTGAACGACTCAAACTGGCCTGCCATCACCATATAGACGAGCATGATGATGAGGATACCCAGGATGGCCAGGTCGCCGAACGAATCCTGCTGGTCCTCGTAGCTACCACTCAGCTGGATACTCACGTCACTGGGCTTCTCCATCTTGTCAATGAGTGGCTGGGCATCGGCAATGACCTCACTCATGGGACGGTCTTGAACGACAGTCGAGACGGTGATGATGCGCTCGCGGTCCTTACGCTCAATCGTGGGCGGATAGAATCGCTCGACAACAGTGCCCACCTCCTTGAGGCGGACGCCCTGTCCCATCGTGTTGTAGAGCATGATGTTCTCGATGTCGCTGATGCTGCGGCGGTGCTCAGGGTCATACATCACCTTGATGTCGTACTCCATACCGTCCTCACGGAAGTAGCTGGCCGTCGTGCCGTTGATGCGGTTGCGCAGGGCGCTGGCCGCTGTGCTCAGGTTCAGGCCGTAGAGCGCGAGCTTCTCACGGTCAAAGTCCACATGGTACTCTGGCTGATAGTCACTGCGGCTGATGTTGATGTCGGCGGCACCCTTCACTGACTCCAGAACGCGTTTGAGCCGCTGGGCCACGCTGTCGGTCTTGGTGAAGTCGTAGCCGTAGATCTCGTAGTTCAGTGTGCTCTGGCCGCTCATGCCGCCACCACGCGAGCCACCCACGTTGACGAGGGCTTTCTTGAGCTCGGGATACTGCTTGAGGTCTTCACGCATCATGCCGGCAATCTCGGTGATGCCGCGATCGCGCTTGTCGGCATCGGTGAGGGTGATGTTCATCGAGATGATGTGAGAGCCGTTGTTCTGCATCGAGGCAAACGTGTTGTCGCTGCTTGCCTGGCCCACGGTGTAGTTGAACACCTTGATCTCGGGGTACTTCTGGGTCCATTCCTTGTACAGGCGCTCGCTGACGTCCTTGGCCAGATCGACGCGTGAACCGATGGGCAGCTCTAACGATACTCCCAGACGGCCGTTATCGTTGGTCGGGAAGAACTCGGTACCGATGAATTTCATCAGGACCATCGAGCCGATGAAGATGCCCAGTGCTGTCGCGGTGGTGATCCAGCGGTGGGCAACACAGATGTCGAGCACCTTGGCATAGAAGTCATCAATCTTGTCGAGCACCTTGAGGATGGGACCGTAAACCTTCTTGAAGATGGTGGTGTCCTTGACGTTGAGGCGCAACAGGCGGCTGCACAGCATCGGCGTCAGCATCAGTGCGCAGATGAGCGACAGCACCATCATGATGGTCACCATCCAGCCCAGCTGCTTGAACAGCACACCGGTCATACCCTTAACAAGGGTCAGCGGGAAGAACACGGCAATCAGCGTCAACGTCGAGGCCATGACCGACAGCGCCACCTCATTGGTGCCGTTGACGGCCGCCTGCATCGGTGCCGAGCCGCGCTCGATGTGAGTCGTCACGTTCTCAAGCACCACAATGGCGTCATCGACCACCATACCGATGGCGATGGACAAGGCCGACAGTGATACAATGTTCAGCGAGTTGCCCGTGACATACAGGTAGATGAACGACGCGATCAGCGAGATGGGGATGGTCACCAGCACGATGACGGTGGCACGCCAGCGCCCCAGGAACACAAACACCACGATTCCCACGAACAAGAGGGCGAACAGCACAGTCTCCACCAGCGAGCCGATGGTGTTGCGGATGTTGTCGCTCGTGTCCACGATGTAGCCCAACTTGACGTCGCTGGGCAGGTTCTTCTGAATCTTGGGCAGCTCCTGGGCAATCTTGGTCGAAATCTGAACCGAGTTGGCGCCTGCCTGCTTCTGAACGATGATCATCGCACCCTTCTGGCCGTTGCTGTAGCTCTCCTGGGCGCGCTCCTCGAGCGAGTCGTCGATGCGTGCCACGTCACTCAGGTGGACCACACCACCCGAGGGTGACATGCCCACAACCATGTTACCCATCTGTTGCGGGTCGGTGAACTCGCCCTGCACACGCAGGGGGTAGGTCTCGTTACCGATGTCGAATGTACCGCCAGGGATGTTGCGGTTCTCGGCACCGATAAGGGCGGCTACGGTCTCAACGCTCAGGTTGTAGGCCTCCATGCGCAGTGGGTCGAGATAGACGTGCACCTCGCGCTTGGGAGCGCCGGCGATGGATACCGAACCCACACCATCGACGCGTGCCAGGGGGTTGGCCACGTTCTCGTCAAGGATTTTATACAGGCCAGGCATACTCTGGGTCGCTTGAACCGAGAGCAGCACGATGGGAATCATGTCGCTGCTGAACTTGAAGATGATGGGCGTGTTGGCATCGTCGGGCAGCATGCTCGACACCATGTCGAGCTTGTCGCGCACGTCGTTGGTCAACGCATCGATGTCGTAGCCGTATTCAAACTCGAGGGTCACAATTGAGATGTTCTCACGACTGTTAGACGTGATGTGCTTGAGGTGCTCCACCGAGTTGAGGGCATTCTCGAGCGGACGGGTCACGTTCTGCTCGATGTCCGACGCGCTGGTTCCCGCATAGCTGGTCATCACCATGATGGTGTTGGTCTCCACATCGGGGAACAAGTCGATAGGCAGGCTCCTGAGCGAGAACAGACCCAGCACAATCAGCGCCACGAACACCAGGGTCGTGGTCACTGGTCGTTTTACTGAACTGGAATATAGACTCATGACTGGAGACGATTATTTCTTGAGTTGAACTTTTGCTCCATCAGTCAGGCGTGATGCGCCAGCGATAACGACCTGGCTGCCAGGCGTCAAGCCGCCCTTGATCTCGTAGCGGTCTTCCAGGCGCTGACCCAGCTCGACTTCACGCAGCTCGACTTCTCCACCCTGGTAAACCCAGACGTAGCGCACGCCCGAGCCCACCTGCTTCTGCACCGCGCGGTCAGGAACGACGACGCTGTGGGTCGTGCCATAGTTGAAGTTCACGCGGGCAAACATGCCGGTGCGCACCTTGTCCTGGCGGTTGGTGATGGTCACCTCGACCTGGAAGGTGCGGCTCGTGGCGTCAATGGTGGGATGAATCAGGTACACCTGGCCGCTGAAGGTCTCGTCACCATAGGTGTCGAACTTGACGGTCACGGGCATGCCCTTCTTGACGTTGGGATACTCACTCTCGTTGACGTTGACGATGACCTTGAGCGGGTTCTGCTGCTCGATGGTCAGCACGGGAAGCCCTGCGGGCAGGTCCCCGGCGTCATAGTTCTTGGCAGTGACAACGCCGCTCACGGGAGAAGTGAGCACGGTGTTCTCCTGCATCGTGCGGATGGCGCGCGCATTGGCGTCATACTGTGCCTGCAGCTGGTCCACAGTCTGCTGGGTGCCGCCACCGATTTTCACCAGTTCGCGGGCGCGGTCGAGTTCGCGCTTGAGGTTGGCGAGGGCGATCTGCTGCTGGGCGATGTTCACGTCGTCAAGGATGACCAGTCGCTGGCCCCTTGCCACGCGTGAACCCACATCGACCAGGATGCGCTTGATGCGTGCTCCGCTGTTCGACGAGATGTTGTTGGTCTTGAAGGCCTCAACGGTGCCTGTGTACTCACTGGTCTGGTTGACTGCTTGTTCGCCGATGGTCACTACCTCGACGATGGGCAGTTCTTCCTTCACTTCGACGGTCTTCTTCTCGTCCTTGTTGGAACAGGATGCCAGTGCCAGAGCGAGCATCACGATAGGTAAAAGTCTCTTTGTCTTCATTTGTTAGGTGATATTTTGTTGTTTGTTTTTCTCTCTATGGATTGACCCGATTATTTCACGTAGTGGGTGTTGCCCAGCACATACTCCAGGTCGCTCTCGGCCACCAGGTAGTTGTAGATGGCCTGATAATAGGCCAGGCGCGCTGCCATCAGGGCATCCTCGGTGTCACGCAGCTGGATGAACGAGGCGGCACCGATCTTGAAGCTCTGTTGCATGATGTCGTTAGCCTTCACGGCCATGTTCACGCCAGCCTCGTTGCTCTCGATCTGCTTGAGGCTCTTGGCAATGGCGTCGTTTTGGGTCTCGAGCTGCACGTGCAGGCTGCGTTCCAGGTTCTCGCGCTGCCACTTCATCTCTTCAACGGCAATCTCGGCCTGTTTCTGCTTGTAATAGCGCTGTCCGCCCTGGAAGATGGGGAAGGCGATGGCCAGACCCACGTTAGACGCGCGGCTCCAGCGCAGTCCCGTGAACGGGCTGCCGTTGTTCATCGAGTGCCACATCAAGCTGGCACTACCGGTGAGGGTGGGGTACCAGGCCATCTTCTGCACGTCGAGCGCCTTTTTGAGGTAATCGGTCTGCAGGTCAAGCGACTTGAGGCTGGTGTTGTTGGCCAGCGTCGTGTCGGCGCCGAGCGTGTTGCTCATGGCGCGAGCATACATCTCGCCCCTGAAGTCGCTGAGCTGTTGGCTCGGGACAATCTCGGTGCTCACGTCCATGCCCATGAGCAGCTTGAGTTGAAGCATCAGGGCATTGATAGAGTTCTCGGCCTCGAGAATCGAGGGCTCCAGGTTGGTCACGGCGACATTGGCGCGCAGCACATCATACTCTGATGCTGCGCCCAGGTCAAATTTCTTCTGGTAGATATCGGCGTTGAGCTTGGCTGTGGCATGGTTCTCTTCAATGACACGCTTGCTGTCCTGTGCCAGCAGCAGGGCGTAGTAGGCTTTCTCCACCTGGTTCACCAGCGACAGCTTGTTGGCGCGTGCCGCCTCCATGTTCTGCAGGATCTGGTTCTCGTTGAGCTTGATGGACTTCCACAGCTGCGGCACGACCAGCGGAATCGATGCGTTGAGTCCCGCGGCATGGGTGTTATCACTACCCATCTTGATGGCCATGGAGCCGTTAGGTGTGTCCATGTACATCGTCTGCAGCGAGAGGTTGCGCTGGTATTGACCGACAAGGTTGATGCTGGGCAGCAGTTGTCCCAGCGTTTCCTTGCGGCTGTAATCCACGCGAGTGATTTCCATCTCCTTGACCTTGATGGTGGGATTCTCGTTCAGGGCGATGCGGATGCACTCATCGAGCGACAAGGCCAGTTGAGCGTGGGCACTCAGGGCACCGCCTGTTAACATTAATAAAATAATGTAGAAAAGCTTTTTGTTGAACATTGTATCTTGTGGTTTATTGATTTTCATGTTGTTGCTGGCTCTCGAGGTACTCGATCATCTCGATGCCCTTGATGGTGGCCACACCGCGCAGGAAGCTCACAAACACGTGGTCGAACATGTCCTCCTCCTTGAACCCGTACTTGGCAGCGTTGTCACTCTCGTGCAGGGCGCGCATCGACTGCGAGAACAGGTAGGCGGCAATCTCGGGATTGATGCGCTTGATGACCAGTCCCTCCTCTTGGGCCTGGCGCAGCACCGAGGCGATACCGGTAATCACGGTTTTCTCGTTCTCGACATGTTTCTCAAAGATGTCGGGGTACAGGCGCTTGATATCGTTGATGAAGGCTACCGAGGTCGATTTGTACATCTTGCGGGCACGTTGATACACCTTGTACATCGCTTCAAAGCAGTTAGACGAGGTGCTGAAGATCTCCTTCATCGCCGCGTTCTTGACCTCATGCTCATGATGAATGCATTCCCCGATGAGCGTCCGCTTGTCGGGGAATGTTTCGTAGAGGGTGCGCTTCGAGATGCCGCATGCGCGCGCTACGTCGTCCATCGTCATCGATGTGGGACCCACGCTCATGAGCATCTGGCTACATTCTGTAACAATGCGTTCTCTTGTATCCATTCTTGTTGATGGTTTGTAATACTTGTTGGTTTTCGGGGTGCAAAGGTAGGGAAAACTTTTAAAACTCCAAAAGTTTTCTTGGTTTTTTATGTCCCCAGAAAGAAGCTTTACATTTGATAACATACAGTGAGGGTGGCACCTCAATGGGCGCCACCCTCTCAATCTTGGGTCATCTGACCGCTAATAGCCGATTGCAAGTCGCTAATAGCTGGTCGCTTGTGTGCATTAATGCAGCACCTTGGTGCTCTTCACCGCACCGCTGCGATAGCGGGTTACCACGATGTTGACGCCCTCCCAAGGCTCCTTGCTCTGAACACCCGACATGTTGACGTAGGTGACCGATTCGATTTCGTCGCCGTCAACGGGCAGCGAGGTGATGCCGGTGTGATCTGCGTTGAGGCTAACCAGGGTTACCTCCTGGGTGTTGCTCGTGGCAGTGGTGCCGTCAACATAGTTGGCAACGAGGTAGTAGCTGTAGGTGCCACCCTCAACGAGGTTGCTCAGGGTGATTCCGGTGCTACCGGCATCGATGTCGGTGATGACAAAGTCGGTGTTGTCACCGGTTGCGGTAGCGTTCAGCGTGCCCGAGCCGGCATAGACATTGATCAGTGCCATGTCGGGCGAGTAGCTGCTGTCGGTCGAGTAGATGGTGATCACGTCGCCGGCGCTGGCCGTTACGGTCCAGGTGTAGGTCTCACCCTTGGTGAAGGTGTGGCCCACGGCGCTGGTCTTGGCCGACTTCACCGTGATGTTACCGGTACCATAGCTGGTGTTGGCTGTGGTGATCTGGACGGTGAAGGTGGCGTTGCTGTAGCCCGAGGGCACGGTGAAGTAGATGTAACCGTAGGTCGTTGTGGAGTTCCACCACCATGACGAGGTGGAGTTCTTGGTGTAGATGGCTCCGTTGCCGGCCTTCACGTTGGTGCCGCTCCAGGGCGAGGTGAGCGTGATGCTGGCATAGCTGCCGGTGTAGTTGCTGCCGTCGAGGCTGCCCAGCAGGCTGGTGGTAGGCTCGTCATCGCCGCCGGGTTGTGCCGTCAGCGTGCCGTAGAGTGTGTAGCTCGAAACGGCCGATGCCTCAACATCGTGGGTCCAGTTGGCGGTGAAGCCGGTGCTGGAGATGTTGGTGGCGGCGGTCAGCACGGGATCCGACTTGCCGATGGTGGCGTTACCGGTCAGGGCAACGGTTTTGCTCGTTGCGCCCGAGCTGGCCACGGTGACGGTGGCGGTCTGAGTGCCGTAGGCTGTGGGTGCGTAGGTCACAGTCACGTTCACTCCGTTGGCGGCATTGGCTGCCGTGATGGTGGTCGGCGTGATGCTGAAGACGTCAGCACCGCTCAAGCTCAACGTGACGCTAGCGGTCAGGTCGGCACCCGTTACCTTGAAGGTAGCGGTCCTGGTGGCGCCCACGTTGGCCGTCATGTTCAGGCTGGCGGGAGTTACCGTCAGCGTCGGGGTGGCGGCAGGCTCGTCCTCCTTGAGGGTGACGCTCTGCTCGTTACTCCAGGCGCTCTCGCTGCCGTCGGTGTAGATGGCCTTCACCTTGTAGGTGTAGGTGGCTCCGGCAGTCAGGTTCTGGACGGTGTAGTACTTGCTGGTGATGCCGGTGATGGTGCGGCTGGTGGCATCGCCGGTCTCGGTGGCATTGAGGGTTGTGTTGCCGGCATAAACCTCGATGAGCGACATGTCGGGCGAGTAGCTGCTGTCGGTCGTGGTCAGCGTGATCACGTCGCCGGCGCTGCCGGTCACGGTCCAGGTGTAGGTCTCGCCCTTGGAGAAGGTGTGACCCACGGCGCTGGTCTTGGTCGACGCCACGGTGACGTTACCCGTGCCGTAGGTGCCGGTAACGGTCGTGATCTTGACACTGAAGGTGGCGTTGCTGTAGCCCGAGGGGATGGTGAAGGTGATCTTGCCGCTCTTGGTGAAGTAGACGGCGCTGTTACCACCCTTGACGTTGGTGCCGCCCCACGGCGAACTCAGCGTGATGGTCTTGTAGCTGCCAGTGTAGTTGCTGCCCTTGATGGTGCCCAGCAGGGTGGGGGTCGACGGGGTCGTGCCACCGCCCTGGCCATTGACTTGCAGAGTGTAGCTGGCCACGTTGGCGCTAGCGGTCTGGTCGGTCCAGTCGGCACGGAAGGCCGAGCTGGTGACGTAGCTCGAGTTGGCGGCGCTCATCACGGGTGTGTAGGTTGTGATGGGAGCGGTGGTGGCGGTACCCGTCAGGGTGACAGTCTTGCTCTCGGCGCCCGAGCTGGCGATAGTGATGGTACCCGTCTGGGTGCCCGTAGCGGTGGGCTTGTAGGTGACGGTCACGTTCACGCCGTTAGCGGCATTAGCTGCCGTGATGGTGGTCGGCGTGATGCTGAACATGCTCGAGCCGCTCTTGGTCAGCGTCACGTTATCGGTAAGGTCGGCACCGGTCACCTTGAATGTGGCGGTAGCGGTCTCGCCCGTGTAGGCCGACATGCTCAGCGTGGCGGGGGTCACCGTGAGGGTGGGGGTGGCAACAGCGGCTTGGGTCAGGGTAACCTCCTGCTCGTTGCTCCAGGCGCTCTCGCTGCCGTCGGTGTAGATGGCTTTAACCTTATATACAAAGGTGCCGCCCTCCTTCAGGTTCTGTACCGTGTAGTACTTGTTGGTGATACCGGTAATGGTGCGAGAGGTCTCGCCGCCGGTCTCGCTGGCGCCTAACATGTTGACGCTGGCATCGCCGGCATAGATCTCTATCTTGCTCACGCTGATGTAGTTGCTGGTAGAGCCGATGGTCACCTTGTCGCTCGATGAGCAATTCAGCACAAAGGTGTACTCGGTGCTGTTGTCGGTGAGTGCCTGGGTCTGGGTCTGGCTGCCAGTGCCCACGCTCAGCGTGGCGTTGCCATAGTAGCTTGAGTAGTAGGAGTAAGCTTTAACCTTGACGGTGACCTTGCTATAACCGCTCAGGCTGTAGGTGGGAGATACCAGATTACCGCCAGTGATGAGCATGCCCGTGTTGGCATACACATAGGTCGAAGCGGTCCAGCCTGTTCCCAGGTAGCTGGAGATGCTGCTTGACACATCCGAGAGATAGCCCTCCGAGTTAGTGACTTGGGTCACGCTGCTCAGGTCGATGTTGGCGAGCTGGGAAGTGGCGGGGGTGCTGCCCTTCTCGGTCACCTGCAGGGTATAGCTGGCCACATTGGCACTGGGAGTCTGGTCGGTCCAGTTGGCGCGGAAGCTGTTGGTGGTGATGTAGCTGCTGGTGGCAGCGCTCATCACGGGCGTGTAGGTCTCAAGCGCGGCTGCCGTGGCAGTGCCCGAGAGCGATACATTCACATCGGCTGCGCCGCTGCTCGAGATCTTGATCGAGCCCGAGTGGCTGCCGGCGGCCGTGGGATTGTAGGTCACGGTGACGGTGGCGCCACTGTTGGCCGAGCTGGCGCTGATGGTCGTGGGCGAGATGGTGTAAACGCCGTTGGCATCGGTCTTGGTCAGCGTCACGTTGCCGGTGAGGTTGGTGCCCTTGACGGTGAACGTCTTGGTAGCGGTCTGGCCAGCGGTGGCGCTGAAGGACAGCGTGTTGGGCGTGGCCGTCAGCGTGGGCGTTGAGCTGCTGGCGGGCGGCTGGATGCCGATCACCATCTGCTGATATACATTGAAGTTGTAGCTGCTGTAACCGAAGGAGTTCAGCGAGCACCAGGCGTTGCCGTCACCACTCCAACCGAAGTTGACGTGGTACTTGTTGTCACTGCTGCGATAGCCGTCAACGTTGAAGGCGTGGCCGCCAGCGTTGGAGCTCACGGCACAGAACACGATGGGACGACCTGCGGCCATCTCCTCCTGGATCATTGCAGCCCACTGGGTATCGCTGTAGAGCGTCGTGCCACCGCTGTAGGCGCTGGTCTTCTTGACAAAGCGCGTGGTGCTGGCATCATAGCCGAAGAAGGTGAAAGCGTCGCGGATGTTGCACACACTGTCAACACTCACACCGCTACCACCAGCAGCGCTCGTGCCATATCCCATGCGCTCGGCCTGGCCCACGTAGTGCATCAGCGTGGCAACAGCAGTGCCCTGAGCGGTGGTGTAACTGCCCGTGTAGCTGTCGAGCATATTGGCCCAGTCAAAAGTCGTCGAGGGTAGTGCCGAGTGGGTGTAGCTCGTGGAACCATAGCTAGAGTAGCTGATGGTCGATTTGTAACCGGGAACAGCGGGTGTCGCTGCGGTCGGGTATTTCCAGTAGTAGAACACCATCGAAGCACTCGTGGCGGGGCAGCCGGTCAGACACTGGTAGCTGCCAAACTTACACTGGTTATAATAGGGTGCCTCCTGGTCCCAGTTGCACGTCAGCAGCGGGCCGTAGGTGCCGGCGCGCAGCTGCCCGTTTCTGGCAGGATTGGCCAGCAGGTTGGGTTGCAACCTCGGGTGCTCTTGCAGATACATGATCTGGTCCTTGTACTGGCCGAGCATGTCCCGCAGGCCTGGGGGCAGATTGTTCACGTCCCTCAAGGGGCGGTCACCCACCATGAGGATCTCCTCGGCACGGTCATCACCGGCAACCACAATGAAGGTGGTGGAGGTGTTGTAGATGTAATAAACTGGTTCGTTGATCTTTACATTGCTCAACTCAACTTTTACCAGCACCGGATTAATGGCGCCTGGCGACATCAGTTTACCTGCATAGAGTTGTTCGGAGAGGAATTTTTTGGCTTTGTTCATAGCTGTCGCTTGGTCTACAGGGGCAGCTGATAACGACATCGCCAAAAGAATGGCGGTAATGAAAAACAATAATTTTTTCATAAGCGTTTAATTTTAAGTGAGTTAGGATATGTTGATAAAATGGTATGTAATGAAATATGCCCCAAAAGTAACGGATTATTGCTAATTATGCAAATTTTATAAGAAATTTTTTTAAAATCACTGTTTGTTGTAACACATTGTATAACGCACACTTTTTTGCGGGAGTGGATTAAAGGCGCTATCTTTGTGCCGGTACAACGACTTGGAATACCGAAAAAGGAGAAAGGAATTAATCCTCAAGCTCTGAATTCAGAACTTGAGGATTAATTGATTATTATCAGGCGCTCTGTGAGTGTTGAGGATGGTCGCGCTGGGGAGAACTATTCTTTTTAACTTAAAGTTTCGCAAGTTGTTAACTTGTTCACTGTTGAATGTTTAAAGGTTAAAGTTGAATGAATTGCAGACAGTAATTCTTGAAAAGTGTCCAAGTAAAACAAGTAAGGCAAGAAATATATCTCATTAACCTTTAAGCCTTAACCTTCAAGTTCCTAAAGTAGCACCGCCACTTTAGGAACTTGAATCAGGAATATTTGCCCGTTTGGCCCAAGATGAGTACCTTTGCACTAGAACAAGAAAGAGAAGACGATGAGATCAGCGAGCAATATGCATGAGGTGCTGGCCTTCCTGCGCCAGCTATCTGTTAACAACGACCGCGCGTGGTTCAAGGCGCATAAGGATCAGTATGATGCCCTGCGTGCACCCTGGGAACACGATATGGAGCGGCTCATCGGCCTCGTTGCCGACTTTGACCCGCAAGCCCGTGGACTGTCGGTGAAGGACAGTGTGTACCGCATCTACCGCGACATCCGTTTCTCGCACGACAAGCGCCCCTATAAGGACTATTTCTCGGGCGTCATCGGCAAGGGTGGGCGACACACGATGCAAGCCTGTTATTATGTCCACTTCGGTGTCGAGAACATGATGTTGTGTGGGGGAATCTGGTGGCCCGAGAAACCTGTGCTGGACCAGCTGCGCCTGCTCATTGACGCCGAGCCCGACGAGTTCCTCGCCATCATCAACGATCCTGATGTCACCTCACGCTACCACTGGGCGTCACGTTCGCTCAAGACCATGCCCAAGAACTTCCCCAAGGACCATCCCATGGCCCAATACCTCAAAATGAAGGAGTACCTGCTCTTCATGAACCTTGATGAGCCATACTTCGACTGCGATGATTGGGTTGAGCGTGTGGCCACTGACTTACAACCTCTCAAGCCACTGAACGATTTCCTTAATTATGTGTTTGAATAACACCCAGTCAAGTTACAGATTGTAATTTGGGAATTTGCCACTGTTTTGGCAGAAGAATCGGCATTTTGCCAGTGAAAGGTCCGAAAAACCGATTCTTTTGCCATCTTTTTTGCGCTTTTAGAAACGTGAACCCATTTTTTTTGGCCTTACCAGTGTTAATTTCTCAATAAAAATACACCTATTAAAAAAAATGGTAGTATCTTTGCGCCCGATTTCAGAGATGAAGTCAAGTGAAAACCTGGACAAACATAAAATCAACATAAACAAACACAAGTAATTTTTTAGCAATCTATGAAGAAATCCTTAATTCTCTTGCTGGCGTTGGCTTCAAGCCTCGGCTTGAGCGCCAGTGAAGCCGACTTGGTGATGCCCGAGTCGTTGCATGAGTTCAGCTTCTTGCACTGGGGGTTCCTCGTGTGCATCTTGGGTATGCTGTTCGGTGTCTATCACTTCATCAAGACCAAGAACCTGCCCGTTCACGAGGCTATGCGTGAGATTGGTGAGGTGATCTACAAGACCTGTTCAACCTACCTCAAGCAGCAGGGCCGTTTCCTGGCCATCCTGTTCGTCTTCATCGGCGTGGTGGTTGCCTTCTACTTTGGTGGCCTGAGCGGCATGAAGGTGTGGGAAGTGCTCATTATCCTCCTGTCAACCGTGATTGGTATGCTCGGCTCCTATGCCGTGGCAGCCTATGGTATCCGCATGAACACCTACGCTAACGCCCGCATGGCGTTTGCCTCGCTGCGCCGCGACCCGCTGCGCCTGCTCAATATCCCCTTGAATGCCGGTATGAGCATCGGCGTGATGCTGGTGTGCGTTGAGCTCATCATCATGCTTGTCATCCTGCTGTACGTTCCCTGCGACCTGGCTGGTGTCTGCCTGATCGGCTTTGCCATCGGTGAGAGCCTCGGTGCCAGCGCCCTGCGTATCGCCGGCGGTATCTTCACCAAGATTGCCGACATCGGCAGTGACCTGATGAAGGTGGTCTTCAAGATCGGTGAGGATGACCCCCGCAACCCTGGT
>JBGUKK010000134.1:0-20556 GCA_045114435.1 Sodaliphilus sp. | reverse complement strand
CAATACCGAGCTCAATACCATAGAGAGTTATAAACGTATTTAACGTCTAACTTTTTGGGGGCACTTCATTATGACACACCCTCATCAAACGGATTCTCCTTTTTTAATAGTTATATCGGTTAATTAAAGACCGATCGTGAGGCCAAGGGTCCAAGTGTTCTTGATTTCGGGGCCATGGCCGCCCTCGAAGAACTTGCCTGGACTGTAGCGGCAGTAGAGACCTAACGCGTTCCATGTGAGTGCCCCCATCACGTCAACGCTGGCCTTCTTCTGCTTGAGCCCCTTGAACTTGGTGTCATATTCCACATTATCAAGCTCGTAGTGGTTATCAACACGTGCATAAGTGTTCCAGTTCAGAATACCGCCAACGGTGATATCAAGTTTCTTGACAATCTTCTGGGAGAACAACAGCGGGAACTGAACGGTCCACATGTTCAGGTTAGACGAGCGATTCTTAATCTTATCAACGTCATTGCTGGGATAGGTAGACATGATGACGGCATCCGAGAAATCGTCACGCACAAGCATGACTGGGCGCTTCATGCTATAGGAACGGTGGTGGATACCAACACCCAACGAGAGGTTCTGGCCATGGAGACTGTTATAGTTCACAGCGGCTACATTGAGCAGACCGACCTCAAAGCTGTTGTTGATAGCATCCCAATTGTGTTTCACACCCAGGCCCACGTAGAAGCCATTGGTAGTGATAGACCAGTGCTTGGTTTTCTCATCATCGCTCTTGAAGGGGTGGTCATAGCTCAAGTTAGTGGTTTCTTCGTCAGCAGCAGCGGTGGCTTCGACAGCAGCCTCGGCTACGGTTGGGGCATCATTGGATGCCGCGTTCATCTGTACCATGGCAAGCATGGCAACTACAAGTAATGCAATCTTCTTCATTTTAAAACAATAATGATTTATAAAAAATTGTTTATTTAAGACGGTAAAAATATCCCACTGTCACCGACAGCGTCATTGAATTGGAGCTGGCGAACACATCGGTCTTGTGACTCGAGAAGACATCTGTCAAGCCATAGTAGAAACGCCCCTCGAGCAAGAGGCTATGGCGGCGGTTGATATTGAGCTCCATGCCCGCACCGGCACAGATGCCATAGTCCAGCCGGTTGTTGATCTTCATCGACAGCTGTTCAACGTGACGTGCATTTCTGGTGAAATATTCCATTGATGCAGCATTGCGGTAGTCAAAGTTGGACGACACGGCGTCACCGATCATCACGTTCAGTTCAGGTCCCAGGTTGAAGAATCCTTTCAGCCGCTCGTTGCCAAAGAAGATGTGGGTCATCAGGGGCAATTCCAGATAAGTGAATCGATGGGTATAGCTGTAGTCCGACTCCTCCAGCGATTCTTTCCAACCGCGTTGAGTGAGGGAGAGTTCAGCCATGAGGCCAAAGTGATTCTCCTCGATATATCGCACCATCACGCCGGCCGTTACACCAGGCACCATCGACTGAGTCACCGAAGGGTTGAAATTCACTCTTGACAACGATGCACCGGCACGTCCGCCCACACTGAGGGAGCCCTCGTAGTGGGTTTGTCCCCATGTCACGAGTGCCACAGCTATGGCCAGCAAGGTTAACACCCCTCGTTTCATTTCACATGAACAGTGATTTTGTGGTCGGTGGAAAAGTGTACGATGTGGGTGGCCTGATTGGTGTAACCGCGCCAGGGTTCACCTCGTTCCCAGCGGAAGCTGGTCTGCACGCCCTGATAGAGCGGAGTGTTCTCGTCGATGCGGCCTTCGATTCCCATCGACTGGAGCAGGTACATGCCCGTGTCCCAGCCGTAGAGCGCCATGTAGGGCTCACCCTTCAAGGGTTCCCCCGAGAAATTGGCCTTGTAGGCTGCCTCGAGATCGCGCGTTCTGAACCCCTTGGCGTTGAAGAAACGCGAGAACATATAGGTGTCAACGTCCTGCAGGTCGGTCTGGTAATCCTTGAGATAGAGCACATACTCGGGATAGACGAGCAATGACAGTTCACAGTCAAAGCGCTCATTCTTGACTTGTTTCAACGCCCGGATGTACTTCTTGACCATGTTCTTGTCACCCGTTGAGGGGATGAAGATGTACTTGGTGCCCGGATTCATCTTGTTGGACAGGTCGTTGTATGAGAGTTCACCACCCACGTTGATGGTCTCGACAGGATAATTCTTACTCGTGAGGTGAGTGCGAATCATGTCATACATATCCTTGTTCTCGCCATCGGTGGCATTGAGGAGAATCACATTATAGTCCTTGAACTGCTCGTCAAACCAGCGCATCACGTCACTCATGAACTCACCCGTCGGCGTGTTGACCTGATAGACATAGGGATTGTCCAGATAGTCTTCATTCTTGGTGGTGAAGCAATTGAGAACTGGCACTCCATTGGCCTTGCCGAAGGCGTTGATGCGGGCCAGTTGCTGTGGCTCACTGGGAGCGATGATGAGGTTCATGTTCTTGAGTTCCGGCATGGCCAGGATGCTGTCGGTCACATTCAGGTTGTGCTGTGTGTCATACACCTTGAGGTTGACACGCTTGGTGCAATCCTTTCCGGCCTGATCAAGAGCCAGCAGGAAGCCCTTATAGAAGTCGGTGTACAGGTAAGCCTGCTTGGGTGGAGCGCTCTTGTGAAGCTGGAACGGGAGCACCATGGCGATGTTCACCTCGCTATTGAGGCTCTTTCCCACAAGGTTGTCATACAGGCTGTTGAGACGCGGCTCATAGTAGGCGCGCAATTCATCCATGGGAATCGTGGCCATCTCGCCCGACACGCGCTCACTGAAGGGTTGTGGCAGGGTGATTGTCTTGCCCTTCTTGAGTTTCTTCATGCCGGGGTTGGCATCCTTGAGCACCTGCTCCGAGATGCCGTGAGCTGCAGCCACCGTGGCGTATGTATCACCACGCTGCACCTCATACTTCTGATAGCGCATGCCGGAACGCTCATAGATGAACGGCAATGCAGAGCCTGGAATGACCTTGACTTGAGCGCCGGGGACATAGCCATCGGGCTTGAGGCCAGGATTGGTGACAATGATGCCCTCGATGGTGGCATTATATTGCTTGGCAATGCTGTAGATGCTCTCACCATTCTGGATAGTGTGAATCACAGGGGTTCCACCAGTAGGAATGGTGACCTGGGGCGAGGATGCGGTATTGCCCACGGGAGTTGCAATGTCCTGGCGTGTGGCAGTGGAAGCTTCAGTGCCACCAGGGATGTTCAGTTGCATGCCGGTCTTAAGGCCGTTTTCGGTTCCGGGGTTGGCAGCGACAAGCTCGTCGATGGTCACCCCGTAACGCTTGGCAAGACCGTAGAGGGTTTCGCCCTGCTCAACGGTGTGAACCCTGCCCGGCGAGGCGGGCGAGGTGGCAGTGGTTTTCTTTTCTCCGTCCTGGCCCTTGACAGGGAAATAAAGCGTCATGCCGCTGGAGATGCCGTCGGCCGCATCGGGGTTATTCTGGATAATGTAATCCTTGGTAACACCCAGCTTGGCAGCGATGTCATAGACACTCTCACCCCGACCGGTCACATAGAAATAAAAATCAGCTCCGCCGGCCGTAGTCTTTGGCAAGTTAGCCAGCTGTGCCTGTGATGGCAGTGCCATCATTGCCATTACGGCCAGAATGATCATATGCTTGACTCTCATAATTTTAGTTATTGGTTTTTATTTGTCAGTTTAATGCGGATGTTCTGTGAACCGAAAAACTATTCGAGTTTTTCAGTTACCGCACGCAACGAGTGCAGTAAAAACGCGGCAAATTTAGTAATTATTACTTGATTAACCACGTTTCAGCGCTTGTTTTTTTATAGGTAACTTCTATCATCAATTGGGATTCACGACACGATCACCGATGATGGCAGCCAGTTGATGCCGCAGGTCGTAAAGGCTCTGCAAGTGTTCCAATAACTGTGGCTGCTGATTGGGGGCGGCCTCAGCAATCTGTGCCTTCACTTCATTGATCTTGAGCGTGAGCAGCGCATTTTTCCAGTTATAGAGGCGCTTGGGCACAAGCGTTCCCAATCGATCCCTTTCCTCGACGACGACAGCAAACTGGGTGTGTATCTTGCTCAGTTGCGGCATGTTATCAGTTGCGAGTTCACAAGCCAGCTGGCGCACCTCATCGTCATTAATCGAACACAGTGCCTTGACCAGATAGCCGCAACAGAATTCCATTCGTTCATTCTTTGCCTTGACCTCGGCACGAGCCAGCACTTCCTTCTCCTTGCGTTCCTGAGCATTGATCAGCGCGGCGCTGTCCATTGCATCAGGATCGACGTCGTTCTGTATGGCCATCTCTCGGGCAATCAACTGGCGTTTGCGCTCATTCAGCTCTTTATCATAAATCTCCAGATCCCTGTAATAGTCAGGGACAAGGCTCATTGCCAACTCAAAGGTCCTGCGATAAATCGGGACGCTGAAACTCATCTGGTCCCATTGCATCTCGTTATTGATATGCTCAATCACCGTCGTGGGGCGCTCTGTTTGCTCATCATATCGGGTATTGCCCAGATAGCACATGCCGTAATTGACAATCAATCTGAGAACTTCTCGCTCTTGAACAGCGACGCCATCGCTTGGTGCAGCAGCCTTTTCCGAGGGATGGGACATTACCGGCTGTACGACCTCGGGCCGCAGGTCATCGGGCAGGGGAGCAGGCGGAAGTTCGTCTTGGGGCATGGCATCCTCTCCTCCTCTTGGATCAGCCGATTGAGAAGCGAGACGCTGTTGTCGAACTTGCTGCTGCTCACGCTCCTTGCGCCACTGCTCCAGGAACTTACCCCGATAATGTTTTATCTGCCGCAGGATGGTTTGCTCATCCATCCCGAACAGGTTGCTGCATTCCTTGGCATATACCATCCGAGCAATTTCATCAGGAATCAGCGCAATGGACTTGACCACATCGGTAATGGCGGCCGTTTGCTTGATCGGGTCGTTCTTGGCGTCCTTGAGCACAACGCTGGATTTGAAATGGATGAAGTCAGCCTCGTTCTGCTGGATATATTCCTCCACCTCGGCAAAACTGTGGGCACGAACAAAAGTATCGGGATCATCTTCGGGAGGCAACGGCAACACCTTGATGTTGAGTCCCTCCTTGAGCAACATATCCACGCCACGGATAGCGGCCTTCACACCCGCAGCATCACCATCGAACATCTCGGTCACGTTGCTGGTGAAGCGCCGGATGGCATAGATGTGCCCTAGCGTCAGGGCCGTTCCCGACGAGGCAATCACATTCTTGAAGCCAGCCTGATGCATCGAGATGACGTCGGCATACCCCTCAACAATGAAGCACTTATTAGCCTTGCTGATCTCGCGCTTGGCTTGGTAAAGACCGTAGATGATATCACCCTTCTTGTAAATCGATGACTCTGGCGAGTTGACGTATTTAGCGACGTTCTTATCCTTCTTGAGTGTGCGGCCGCCAAAAGCGATGACCTTGCCGGCGATGTTCATGATTGGGAACATCACACGGCCACGGAAACGATCGTGCCCGCCCCTGTCATCTGGGATACATAGTCCGACGTCGAACAATAGCTTGGGATTGAACCCCTGAGCTATGGCCGCTTGATAGAAATCGCTGTACCCATCGCTGCTGTATCCCAAGCGGAACTCCTTGATTGTGGCATCGTTGAATCCTCTCTCCTTGAAATAGGACAGACCAATTTCACGTCCGGCCTGAGTCTCATGTAGCTGCTTCTCGAAATAGTTACACGCCCACTCGTTGAGCATGAGCATCGCTTCCCGCTCGCTTTGGGCCTGCTTTTCCTCATCGGTGAGTTCCTTTTCATGGATTTCGATGTGATACTTTCGAGCCAAGTAGCGCAAAGCTTCAGGGTAACTGAGTTGCTCATGCTTCATGATGAAGTTAACAGCACTGCCTCCCTCGCCACAGGCAAAGCACTTGCAGATGCCCTTAGCCCGCGACACATAGAACGATGGCCTGCGATCGTTATGGAAAGGGCAAAGGCCAATCCAGTTGGCACCGCGGCGTTTGAGGCTCACAAAGTCGCTCACCACATCCACGATGTCGGCGGTGTCAAGAATCTGTTGTACTGTATTATGGTCTATCATTGTTCAACTTAAAGTCCTGTTTTCTAACTGCACACGGCGTCCATAATGAGTGCTTGGTCCACAATCGAGATGCCATGCAGCCTCAATTCCACGGCATCCCCCTTGAAGGCTGTGCGGAAAGCGCCGGCCTCGCCATTCATGCTCTGCATCGACTGCTTGTAGGTGTCTATCGCTTGGCGTGTCTGTCCCATGCACAACAACACATGGCCACGATTCAGCAAGTCTTGGGCCGACGGTTTGTCGTCACGGGCGATGCGGTCATAATAATCGAGAGAGCGCTCAAAGTCGTTCAGCACAAATGAGCACCATGCAATGGGACGCCAGGCCCGATGTCCCACACCATCCATGAGGTCGGCCTTGAAATACTGCTGCAGGGCCTCGCCAGTGCGGTTCTGCTCCAGCAACACGTGACCGATAGTCAGCGTGAGCGACACATTTCCCGGCAAGAGCGCCTCGGCGCGCTTGTAGTAGTCCAGGGCCTTGTCGGCCTTGCCCAAGCTCCGGTAGCAGGCAGCCATGTGACGCAGGTTCCATGCGTCATTCTCATAGATCAGCTCAAAGCGCATGTAATAGTTGAGCGCCTGCTCATACTGGCCCGCATTCTGATAGGCGAAGCCGATTTTCTGATAAATATGGTCATCGGTCACGCCATCCATACCCTCGAGCAAGGTGTAGCACTTGATGGCATCCTCATAGAAAGCATTCTTGCTGTACAGGGGGCCCAGGAGCTGGAGCACATGGGGGTCACGAGTCACCTGAGCCAAGGGGCGGCAGTCAATCATGTCCAGTCCGGGATCATCCATCACCGCAATGAATTCGCGCCGCCGCGAGAACAGCTTGAAGAAGCGGTACAGGTCCTGGACAAAGGCATTGACAATGCTCACGCGCCGCTGCCGTTCATCGGGCAACTCGGACTGCCGTGCCTCGTTGAGGGCAGCATTCTGCTCCTCAAGTTGGGCCGACATCATGCCACGCTGACTGTCGGGCAGGGCGCCCAATGAGAGGCAGAAAGAGTACTTGTCGCTATTGCACAAGTATGGGGCATGCTGAACTACCTCGGCAAGTGACAGTCTCTCGGCTCCCAGGTTCTCGATTACCGAGGAGTGAGCCGGGAAAAAAGGCAGGAACCAGTTGCTCAGGGTTTTGAAGAACGGGAACGTCTTCAAGTGAGCGAATGTGGCGATGAACACATCGCTGCCCTCGAGTTGCATGGCGTTAAACTCCTCGATGCGGCGTGTGATGCCGCTCTTGTCCAGCCACTGCTGCCAGTCGGGATTAGCCTCAATGTCACTCAAGTCAACGATTTGAGAGTCCTTATCCTTGAGCTTGTCAATAATGTCGGGACGCATCTTCATGATATTGGGAATCAAGTCCTCGCGCACGCGCCGGGTCACTTTCTCGGTGTTTCGAGAGCGTGCAAGCTGCAACTGGATGCTCCACACGTCCTCATTGAAATCAGGCGTGTCGAGCAATGCCGAGATCCGAGTCTGGATCAATGGTGATGACATCGTGCGCCGCTTGTGGGCCAGCAGGGCCAGCAGGGCGCATGTCAATGCTCGCAGCTGCACCTGTGGTTCATCGCTTAGAGAATAGACCTCGAGCAAGATGAGCAGCTTGTTCTCGTCATAGAACATCATTAACCCCAGCATCAATGCCGCTACAAGCAAGCATCGGGTGTGGACGGGCATGATGTCGCCTGTGATGCAGAGCCTCAGGTCCGAGGCATCATCTTTGGACATGGGGTAGGAGGACCACACACGGTTAAACAACTTGGTCTCGAGGGATTCTGCCGTTTTCAGTAGCGACAAAATGGCAGAACGGTCATGCTGTTCGGCAGGTGCCGACTGTGCAAGTGACAGCACCTTCAGCGCCTCACGATACTCCTCGACAATGCTCCTCAATCCAGTGCCTGCCAGTTCTCGCCGCCTGGCATAGAACACTTCATGACTCGTCGGCTCCTTCAGAGCGATATAACTCTGGTTATTGAGTGTGTGGAGGGATTGACAGATACCGCTCAAGATCGCTTCTCGCTCGGGATCCATCACACCCTGCTGCAAGTACTTGAGCATTAAGCGATAGGACATGCGCAAGCGTTCGAGTTCATCGTTCAAACTTGCCTGTGATGATGCAGCCACCAGCACTGACACTTGCGCCAAGGCATCATTCACCTGGGCATTGTCGATGTATTGCATGGCAAGCCTGTAAGTCTTATCTATTTCTTGTATGGTCATGATGAGTTCTGGTTTTGTAGCGTTATCAGTAACCCGAAGACTGCAAATTCTATGCAAAGATAGTGCAAGCCGAACACAATGACAAGAAAATCTTTTTTTTTCTTGCCATTGTTGAGGCGCAGCCTATCTTGCCCTACCGCTAGGTAGGGAACGGTAGTGCAAGCCGAACACAATGACAAGAAAATCTTTTTTTTTCTTGTCATTGTTGAGGCGCAGCCTATCTTGCCCGCCTTGTGGGAGTGAAGAACAAACAATAATTTGTCCATACTGTGATTTTTTATGTGGATTTATATTGATTATAGAAATATTTCCGTAATTTTGCCGCTGCAAAAAAGATATTGACATCATCTAAAAAAATATAATTATGGTTATTCAACGCATTCAATCAGTTTATCTGCTCATTGCAGTGATTTTGATGGCAGTATTTGCCTTTTTCCCCGCTTTGTCGTTCCAACTGGGCGACAAGACGGTTCTGTATGGCGCTCTCGAAAGTGGGCGTGCCGGCAGCATGCATGTTGATCCGCTCATGCTCACGCTCATCGTGCTCATCTCATTGCTGGCATTGATTGACATTTTCCTGTACAAGAACCTTCAACGCCAGATGACCGTCTGCTTTGTGGACATCATCATTGGCATCGCCATGCTGGTGGCTATCGGTATCCAGGCGTTTACTGTCCATGGCCGTGAGGGCTGGAGCGTGTGCTGGCAGTGGTATCTCGTGCTTCCTGTCCTGTCGATTTGTTTTCTCATGCTGGCTCACAAGTCGATGTCCAACGACAAGAAGAAGCTGCGCGACGCCGACAGATTAAGGTGAATGGCTTTAAACTTTGGGCATCAGTCTGAAGCCAATGACAACTGAAAACCGAAAAACTGACAACAGAATATGGTTACAGCGATGATTATCGTCTTTGTAATCGGCTATGTGCTGATTGCGCTGGAACATCCTCTCCACATGAATAAAGCGACATTTGCGTTGCTCACTTGTGGCATCCTATGGTCCATCTATGCCATTTGCGGCCATGACCCGGAAATGCATGAGGCTGTAGTGACCCAACTGGGCGACGCCTGCGAGATTGTCGTCTTCCTGATCGGTGCAATGACCATTGTGGAAATCATTGACAGGTACGGCGGGTTCTCGTTTATCACCGAACACATCAATGCCAAGAGCAAGCGCCACTTGCTCTGGATTATCTGTTCATTGTCGTTCATCATGTCGGCAGTGCTGGACAACATGACCACCACCATTATTATGGTGATGATGTTGCGCCGCCTGCTCAGTGACCAGAAGGAGCGCTGGATGTTTGCCGGACTGATTGTTATCGCTGCCAATGCCGGTGGCGCATTCTCGCCAATCGGTGATGTCACGACCATCATGTTGTGGATGGACGAGAAAGTATCGTCGGTGGGTCTTATTGTCAACCTGCTCATTCCCAGTATTGCAGCGATGGTCATTCCCGTGTTTATCGCCCAGTACTATATCAAGGAGGGTAAGATGCAGACCATTACCACCATGGCCGACAAGAATCCCGGCCTGCATGAGCGCCATCCTCACTTGAGCAAGGCTATGCTCATTATCGGTATTTCAGGACTCCTGTTTGTTCCGGTATTCAAGACCATTACCGGCCTTCCCCCCTTCATGGGCATCATGATTTCGCTGGGTGTGATCTGGGGCGTCACCGAGTTTTGGGTGAAGCGTTTCAAGATAGACTCCAAGATGGGCGGTCGCGTGTCATCGGCGTTACACACCATCGACATGCCGACCATCCTGTTCTTCCTGGGAATCCTCATGGCGGTATCTGCCTTGTCCGAGGTGGGTGTCCTCACCACGCTTGCCGATGACATGAACACCAACATTCACCAGCCAGTGCTCATGACTTCAATCATCGGTGCCTTGTCTTCCATTGTTGATAACGTGCCGCTTGTTTCGGCCTGCATCAAGATGTTTGAAGGAATGGCTCCTGCAGGAACCACCGATCCCTATCTGCTGACCTTTGTCGAGGATGGCTTGTTCTGGCACTTACTGACGTTCTGCGCCGGCGTGGGCGGCTCATTGCTCATCATCGGCTCGGCAGCTGGTGTCGTTGCTATGGGCATCGAGAAGATTCCCTTCTTCTGGTATGTGAAACGTATTTCTCTGCTGGCCCTGGCAGGATACCTGGCCGGCATCGGCATCATCTGCCTCGAGAGCATGTTCCCGTTTTTCTTGCAAGCAGCCGGATAGCTACGCGATTGGACCCGTTAAACACAATAAAACGTCCCCACTATGGTTATGCTGCCATGATGGGGACGTTACTTTTGCCTGAGGCGCAATTGACGTTTATTCTAAACTGCTCTGGTGGATTTACCTGTCGGGACTTGTCATTGTCTACTCCTGGTCAAGGCCCTTGGCACGATAGGTCCAGCCATAGAACTTGTAGATGTCAATGAGGTGGGGGAGTCTTGCCTTGAAGTCAGGGTAGTCCTTGAGCTGGGGCTGCAGCCATTGCACTTCGGCCAGGGCAGCCATGCGGGGCAACACCTGATACTGGATTTGAGGCTCGCAGGTAACATACTCTGTCCACAGGTTGGCCTGTGCACCCAAGATGTGATGTCGCTTATCGGCGGCCAGGTTGGGGTCCACGGGCTCAAAATCATAGACCTTCTTGAGCGTATTACAGCCACCGAAGGCTGTGGGCTCATTCCAGGTTTTATCAGTCTGGTAATAGTCAAAATACAGAGGCTCCACCGGAGTCATGATGACGTCGTGTCCCTGCAGGGCACCTTGGGCTCCTGGCTCTGGTCCCCTCCACGACATGATGGTTGCCGAAGAGTCAATGTCACATCCCAGCAGTTCATCCCAGCCGATGACACGCTTGCCGTTCTGGGCCAGATAACGCTGCACCTGGGTCGTGAACCAGCCCTGCAACAAGGCTTCGGCCGTCTGTTTGTCATTGGGGTGAATGCCCTCTTGCCTGATGCGCTCTTGGCACAGGGGACACTGCTGCCATCTCACGCGTGGCGACTCGTCACCGCCGATGTGGATATAAGGGCTCGGAAAAAGCCGCATCACCTCGTCAAGCACGTCCTTGACAAATTGCAGCGTCTCATCCTTGCCCACACAGAGGATGTCCTCGGTCACACCCCATTGTCCCCACACAGCATAGGGTCCACCTGTACAGCCCAACTCGGGATAAGCCGCCAGGGCACCCAGCATGTGGCCGGGCATATCGATTTCGGGGATAATCATGATATAACGGTCGGCGGCATAGCGTACAATATCACGGATCTCGTCCTGGCAGTAGAAGCCACCGTGGCGCTCTCCGTCATAGACAGGTGAATTGTGCCCCAGCACCGTCGCTTCGCGCCAAGCGCCCACCTCGGTCAAGCGCGGATACTTTTTAATTTCGACCCTCCAGCCCTGGTCATCGGTCAGGTGCCAGTGCAGGCGGTTCATGCCGTGCAGCGCCATGATATCGATGTAACGTTTCACCGTCTCCACACCGAAGAAATGCCGCACGCAGTCCAAATGCATGCCACGATAACTAAAGCGCGGTCTCGAGGCAACCTGGGCGGCAGGCAGCAGAATCACGTCGGTCTGACCCACGGGAATGGATTTGCGCAGCGTCTGTATGCCGTAGAACACTCCGGCAGGGGTCTTGCCTGCGATTTCCACCCCTGTGGCTGTCACGGTAATGCGATAACCCTCATCACTGCTCATTTTCGGGTCCAGCATCAGGGAAATGCAACCATAGTTATTCCCCTTGTTAACGGGACGGGTACTCAGATGAATGCCCGCCATTTCCTCAATATAGCTGCTCAGCATCGCAGCATTGCGCTCCATGTCGAGATTTCCTGTCGGATAATCAATCAGGCAGTTACTTTTCAACTTGAAGTCACCATCCTTGATACCATCAATTCTCTCGGGCAGTGGCACCACCCTGTAATCGGCCTTGGGACCCTGTGCCATGGCGGTAATAGAGATGATCACCAGCAAGAGGCTAAAAATCAGTTTTTTCATTGTTTTCTATCATTTTTAGATTTCATTGTCGCAAAATTAATGAAAAAATGGCAAACTTACAATACCTGGGACATGAAACGAGGAGACTCACCGTTGTGTGGGAGCCTCCTCGTGAGTAAAGCTATTTAAGTCAATATCGTTTACTTGGTGAGGGGAGAGTAGTCCTGGCCGTAGCGCAGCATCTGCTCAATGTAGCCCTCGGTGTAAGAAACCTTGACGTCAATCAGCTTGCCGTTCTTGTCATAGACCGGAGTATAGACGGGATTAACAAAGCCCTTATAGGGAGCGATGTTCAGGCCCTCGTAGCGGGCAAGCACTTCCTTGTGGATTTCGGGATCGACCTTCACGCCGTAGGTCTCCACCAGCTGGCGTCCAGCCTCGTAGTCACCCTCGCTCTTGATGCGCTGTACCTCGGCGAGCAGCTGGGCGAACAGGTCACGCAGCTTCTCGTAGTCGTTGACGCGGATATAGGTCTTACCGTCGCGCTTCACATACTCGATGACGTTGTCCTTCTTGCCATGCTGGTAGCACCACTCGCTGATAAACTTGCGGTTGCGCATATGGGCCTCCTCGATGTCCTTACCCGGCTCGATGCGGGTCAACTGGGTCATCAAACCGTTCATGATGTACTTGTAGTACTCGGCCTTGTAGGTGTCCATATTGGGGAAGATGCCGAGTTCGACAAGCTTGGGATCGGCGAGATAATAAAGGGCGAACAGGTCGGCACGGCCTTCTTCGAGCGATGAGCCGTAGGCCTTGAGGGCATCAGGGTCAACACCGGGCAACAGTTGTCCCGAAGCGTGACCCAAGCACTCGTGCAGGTCGGTGTGCAGGGCGTCGGCGATGTCCAGATACTTCTTCATCAGTTCCACCTCGACGTTGCTGTAGGCAAACTCCTCGTTGAAGCCGGTTCCTGCAGCCACCTTGTTATAGGCGTCGGTGATGTTGTCGATGCTAACCGACTTGGAGCCATGGGCAGCACGGATCCAGTTGCTGTTGGGCAGGTTGATGCCAATAGGTGTCGAGGGATAGCTGTCTCCGGCGAGGATGGCAGCGGTGATGACCTTGGCGCTCACGCCCTTCACGTTTTTCTTCTTGAAGCGGTCATCGACGGGAGAATTGCTCTCAAAGTACTGAGCATTGTCGCTGATGAGCTTGGAACGGCGTGAAGCAGCCTTGTCCTTGAAGTTAACCATAGCTTCCCAAGAGCCAGTCATACCCAGGGGGTCACCATAGGTCTCGATGAAGCCGTTAATAAAGTCCACGTCGCTCGAGGTTTCCTCGGCCCACATGATGCTGTAGTCGTCAAAGGTCTTCAACGACCCCGTCTGGTAGAACTCGATGAGTTTGTTGATGTAGGCACGCTGTCCTTCGTTCTCGGCCACGGTGGCAGCCTTCTGGAGCCAATAGACAATCTTCTCGATGGCCTTGCTGTAGAGGCCGCCCACCTTGTAGGGCTCCTCAATAATCAAGCCAGCGCGTTTCACCACCTTGCAGTTCAGACCCCATGAAATGGGAGTGAGGTCGGTGGTGTCCTTGAGGTTGTTATAGAAATCCTCGACTTCCTTCTGGGTCACGTTCTCATACATGTTGCAGGCACTGGTGCGGATCAGGTCCTGGCCATCGGCCTGGTTAACGCGCTTGGCCATGAAGTTGGGGTCAAAGATGAAGGCATCGAGCACCAACTTGTCCTCGGCGCGCTTGTCAGCGTCAGGCAGTGCTTCAAACTGCTTGAAAAAGAATTCCCTGGAGAACTCGGGAACGAACTTGTCCATCGAGTAGTGGTGGTGGATACCGTTACCGAACCACACCTGCTTCAGATACTTCACGAAAGCCAGGTAATCCTTGTCATTCTTATCGCCACGATAATTGCGGTAGATGTCCTCCAGTGTTTGGCGCACCAAGAGGTTGCACCTGCAGTTCTGGTCAAAGAGGATGTCACGGCCGTTGAGGGCAGCCTCGGTGAGGTAATAGACCAATTCCTTCTGCTGGAGCGAGAGGTCCTCGAAACCGGGCACCTGGTAACGCAGCACCTCGATGTCGGCAAAGCGGTCCACCGAGTAGTTAAAGTCAGTGTTTTGTGCCATAGCGGTAGTTGCTAAGGCCGTCACGATGACGGCAAAAATCGTTTTCTTCATAAAATGTAGAATATGTAATGTTATTAGATGATAGTTATCAGTTGTTCTCTTGGCTCACGACTGGTTCAACCCTCTTGAATTGATCGCCCTGGAGCTGATACCTGGTATATTGATTGGGAATGATACGGTCGGTGCTGTCGGTCTGATAGGCGCTGAAGGTCTTGGCGGCCTTGTCCCACTTGAAAAGTGCGCCAATGGGAGTGGGGGCTCCTTCTTGGTCATGAAACGCATTGTTACCGGCAATCTCGATGCCATCAAAGAAGAATGGCAGAAGCACCAGCTTGCCCATGATGGTTGAAGCCGAGACATATGCCCGTCTCATGCCGCTTTCTTCAATGTAGGATTGAGCGATCAGATAAATCGTCTTGTCATTGAGCTGGATATCAATGATTGTGTCAATGCTATGGGCCATGGTGCGGGATTTCTTGATATCGGCTTTGCGGCCTGCCAACAATTTATCAATGGGTCCGCTGTAGCCGATAAAGTTGTCCTCGACGGTCCATTGGAGTACGTTGGCATAGGTGTTGTTACCCGTGGGCCAGCTGTAGCTGCGCAATCGGCCATCGGCGCTCGTGCATATCTTCATTCCCAGTTTCTCGCGCATCAGGCCGAAGTCGTGGCTCATGGTCGCCTTGTCCTTCATCAGCCACTGGGTGAATTCATCCAGAGCGGCGTTAGCCTCCTCAAAGTCTTCGCTTTGCATTGCCTCGAGGTACTTCTTCTCGTTGCGCTCCACCTTGGAGCAAGACACCAGGGCCAGCATCGCCAGTGCTATGAAAATAAAAGATTTACTCCTTGTCATGGTCATTCATCATTTATTTCACGGCATTGCCCATATACAGGATGCTCTTCTCGGTCATGATGGAGAGGACCTCCTTACCCTTTTCACCACTCACGATGTAGCTCTTGCCATCATCGGTCTTCATCAGGTATTCCTTGCCACTGAACTTGCAAGTCTTGGACTGAGCCACCTCGTCGGGAGCAGCCGACTTGTCCTTGCCCGCTTTCCACAGCGAGATGCGGTAGGAACCGTCGGCCATGTTCTCTAGGCGCACCTGATACTCCTTGGTGTTAAACTCCGTCAGGACATGGTCCTTGCCGTCGGTGGTGGGCGCAGGGCTCTCCACAGCAGCCTTGACGGGCTTTTGCGCCTTTGCCGTATCAACGTTCTCGGTTACAGCGACGTTCTCGTCCTGAGCTTCACTCTTAGCAGGTTTCTCGTTACACGCTGTCATGGCCATCAATGCCACAGCAGCCAATAGGATAGAAATTTTCTTCATTTCAATAGAGTTTATAAACTATGTCTGTTATATCTGTTTCTCAGTTAACATCCTTGTGACTTGTCACTCAACATAGAGGACCAGCCCCTTCAGGTACTCTCCCTCGGGGTGATAGATGCTGATGGGGTGGTCGGCAGGTTGGGTGAGCTGGTGAAGGATGCGCACCTTGCGCCGAGTCTGGGCAGCGGCACTGAACACGGCGAGCCTGAACTGCTCCTTGCTCACCGCCTGTGAGCAGGAGAAGGTGAACAGGATGCTGCCAGGAGCAATCTTCTCCAGCGCCTTGGCGTTCAGCCGCCGATATCCCACCAGGGCGTTGCGCAGAGCGCTCTTGTGCTTGGCAAAGGCGGGCGGGTCCAGAATGATCAGGTCATAGGCGTTCTTCTCCATGTTGTCGAGGAACTTGAAGGCATCCTCGGCATAGGAGCAGTGACGGCCATCGGTGGTCGCGAAATTCAGGGCCACGTTGTCATCGGTGAGGCGCACGGCCTTGGCCGAGCTGTCCACCGAATGGACCAACTGAGCGCCGCCCCTGAGGGCATAGACCGAGAAGCCTCCCGTGTAGCAGAACATGTTCAGCACCTTGCGGCCACGGCTGTAATGCTCCAGCAGGCTGCGGTTCTCACGCTGGTCAACGAAGAAGCCGGTCTTCTGCCCCTTGAGCCAGTCGACATGGAAACGCAGGCCGTTCTCAAGTGCCTCATCGGTCTCCATGCTGCCGATGATGTAGTCATTCACCGGGTCCAGGTGAGCCTTGTAGGGCAGGGTAGTCTCGCTCTTGTAATACACGTTGCGGACGACCTCGCCGGGTAATCTGGTCAAGGCCTGGGCGATCATGTTGCGGGCAAAGTGCATGCCTGGCGAATGGGCCTGCATGACTGCCGTGGGCCCGTAGATATCCACCACCAGGCCGGGCAAGTAATCGCCCTCGCCGTGGACCAGGCGGAAGGCATTGTTATCCTCCCGTCGCAGTCCTAGCGCCTCACGCATGCGATAGGCATCGGCAAGACGCTGCTCATAGAAGGCCTCGTCAATAGCCGTGTCGTCAAAGGTGAGCATCCTCACGGCAATGCTGCCAATCTGGCTGTGCCCATTGCCGATGAGCGTTCCATCATGAGCATAGACGGTCACCAGGTCACCCTCCTCGATGGTCTCGTCGGCTGTCGCTATGGCGCCCGAGAACACCCAGGGATGGAAGCGCTCCAGCGACTCCTCCTTGCCGCGCTTGAGTGTTACTGTCTTATAGGTCATTTTTTCGTTATTTAAGTATCGCAAGTTGATGACTTGCTCACTGGTTATAGGTTAATGGAGAACACTTTTTCACAGTCTGCAAGTTACCTCCTTCTCCATTCTCCATTTAAGTTCCCAGAATCAGGGCAACCACTTTAGGGAACTTGAATTCACTTAATCACAAATCTGAAAATGTCGTTGCCGATGGCATAGAGCATCAGGGCCAGCAGCAGCACCATGCCCACCATCTGGGCCCTCTCCATGAACTTCACGCTAGGCTGGCGCCGCGTGATCATCTCAACGAGCAGGAACAGTACGTGGCCGCCATCGAGCGCAGGGATGGGCAACACGTTCATCACAGCCAGGATAATCGAGATAAAGGCCGTGATGCTCCAGAATGCCACCCAATTAAATGTCGAGGGGAAGATGCTGCCGATGGTGCCGAAGCTACCCACGCTCTTGGCGCCCTCGGGCGTGAAGATCATCTTGAGCTGCTTGATATAGTCTATCGTCTGCTGCCATCCCATCTTGATGCCTCGGGGGATGGATTGGAAGAAGTTGTAGTGCAGCGTCGTCGTGTTATATACCTCGGTCAGCGGAGCCAGCTGGATGCCGAGTTTTCCGGCATCGTCAACGGGCACTTCGGCAGCGGTTGTCAACTCGCCGTCGCGCAGGAACTCGAGCGTGACGTTCTTGCTCTTGTGCTTCAACAGCTCGGCGGTGAACTCGGTAAAACTCGGTGTGGGCACGCCATTGACGGCCACCATGCGGTCACCCTCTTTCAGGCCCGCTTTCTCACCGCCCTGGTTGAGCATTGTGGCCTTGACGACGACGGGAGTGCGCACCGTCATGAAGACGATGTCTTTTTTGGCATCTTCTTCAATCTTGCCAAAGAACTCATCGGGGATGTTGATGGTCACCTCCTTGCCGTTGCGCATCACGGTCACCTGCTTGGCAAACACCAGTTTGTTGAAGTCGCTGGGGTCTATCATGTTTTCCAGTTTCTTGCCGTCGGCCTTCACGGGAATATCTCCATCAACGAAGCCCACCTGCTCGGCAGTCTCGCTGAAGTCCATGCCCAACGTGACTTCCTCGTACGGGATGACCTGCTCACCCTGGGTGTACATGATGCCCGAGTAGATGATCATCGCCAGCAACAGGTTGAACAGCACGCCGCCCAGCATGATGAGCAGGCGCTTCCACGTCGACTTGCTGCGGAACTCATAGGCCTTGGGCTCAGTGGACAGGTTGGCGGCGCTCTGCGTCTCGTCCACCATGCCCACAATGCGGCAGTAACCGCCCAGCGGAACCCAACCGATGCCGTACTCGGTGTTGTCGGGGTCGCGGCGCCAGTCTCCCTGGGGAAGCGCGGCACGCTCCTCGTCGGTCATGGGACGGTACAGAGTATTGCCCTTCTCGTCCTTCATGATGTTATCATCTGCGTCCCTCATCTCCACCACGGCGTCAGGGATGTTGGGGGCAAAGAAACGCACTCGAATCTTGCCGTCCAGCCGTTTGAAGCGGACAATTGAAATTTTCGGGTTGAAGAACATGTAGAACTTGTCGACGCGTGCCTTGAAGAGCTTGGCAAACAGGAAGTGTCCCAATTCATGAAACACCACCAGAATGCTGAGCGCGAGTATCAGCTCAAGGGTTTTTATCCAGAATGATTGAGTCAGTAAAAATGATAAGTCCATTGATGATTATAAATGTCTTTAGTTATTTAAGTTTCGCAAGTTGTTAACTTGCTCACTGGTTAGAGGTTAAAGGTTAAGGAACTGCGGAGTGCGAATTTAGGTAAAATATTCAAAAACAAGAACTCAGCATGTAGTATAATCTCATTAACCATTAACCTTTAAACTTTAACCTTCAAATATTTAAAATTTAAATACTTGAGTTTAGTTATTGATCTTCAGGCTGTCGGTAAGCGTGGAAGCACATGCGCGGGCCTCGGCATTGCTGGCCACGTAGTCGTCATAGCCGGGATGGGCCACATGGGGCACCTGCTCCATCGTTTGCTCGATAATCCTGTAGATATCGGTGAAGCGGATATTTCCCTGCAAGAATGATGCCACAGCAACCTCGTTGGCGGCATTCATCACACAGGGTGCCGTGCCGCCCTTGCGCGCCGCAGCATAGGCCGTGCCCAGCAACGGGAATTTGTCGAAGTCGGGACGCTCCAGAGTCAACATCGCCATGTCCTCGATGGTCATCTTGCGGCAGTCACTCGCCAGGCGGCCGTCCGGCAGACCCAGGGCATAACGGATGGGCAGGTGCATGTCGGGCAGTCCTAGCTGAGCCTTCACCGACCCGTCCTTGAAGGCCACCATCGAGTGGATAATCGACTGGGGATGCACCACAATCTCGATGTGCTGCGGCTCGATGCCGAACAGCCAGCGCGCCTCGATCATCTCAAAGCCCTTGTTCATCATCGTGGCTGAGTCGATAGTGATTTTGGCGCCCATCGACCAATTGGGATGCTTCAGCGCATCGGCGGCGGTGACGGTTTCAAGGCGCTCCTTGGGCAACGTGCGGAAGGGACCACCCGAGGCCGTGAGCCACAATTTCTCCACGTCTTGCACGCGTTCACCCACCAGGCACTGGTAGAAGGCGCCATGCTCGCTGTCAACGGGGTAGAGCACACTCTCGGAGTCCTTCAACAGCCGGTCAATCAGTTCGCCTGCCACCACCAGGGTCTCCTTGTTGGCTAGGGCAATGCGTTTGCCGGCACCGATGGCGGCAATCGTCGATTCAAGGCCGCTGTAGCCCACCATCGCAGTCACCACAACGTCCACCTCGGGCAGCGTGACGGCCTGGGCTATGGCAGCACTGCCGGTGGCCACCTCGATGGCGGTGTCCTCAAGCGCGTCGCGCACATACTCATAGTACCGTTCATCAGCGATGATGACCATGCGAGGGCGGAATTGGCGAGCCTGCTGGATGAGGAGGTCAGCACTGCTGCGCGCCACCAGCAGCCAGGCATTGAACAACCCTGGATATTCGGCGATAATGTCGAGCGTCTGTCGCCCGATGGAGCCTGTACTGCCCAGCACCGCGATATTTGACTTCTTTGAGCTAAATTCTCCCATACCTGTTTTTGTTACAAACTGCGAAGTTACTGCTTTTTTCCTTCACGACAAGCGACGGGAAACATATTTTTAGAGTTCGACGGCCATTGTTTTCGTTTTTTCTCTTTTTCCACCGTCTCCACCCTGTTCACGATATACGAGCCTTTACACAATATTACACCCCACAATGGAGCCCCCACGTCCAGTTGAACAGGGCAGTAAACGGCGCAAAGATAAGGCCGAAGACAATGACACGTCCAGCAGTCTTGACTTGGCGTAACCACGGGGCTGTGTCTTCATTCAAAGGCTAGGACAATAACCGCCTTGTCGAGCTGGAAATTAATCAAATTATATTAAAAATTATCATTAATATTCTTGAAATATTGATTTTAATTTAAATATTTGTTTAATTTCCAGAAGTTTGGCTGCACCTTAGCAATTGATGCAAGCAGCATTGCCTTCGGCATTCTATGTTCATATGCAAGAAAAATGATGATTTTTCTAGTTTTTCTGAATTTCACCATATAAGGTGCCATTCTTGACCAT
>JBGUKK010000133.1:0-68265 GCA_045114435.1 Sodaliphilus sp. | reverse complement strand
GCTGGTGTTGGTACCTACCCAACGATAGATGTAGCCTTCCAGAATCTGGCTGGCCAGTGAGTTACCGGTGACACCACCCACGTTCTCGTCAGGAAGTGAGAAGCCCTCGGGGTTGGTCCAGGTCTTGGTGCGGCCACCATAGATCTTGGGGCAGGTAACGCCAGTGGTCTCGGGCTGACCTGCAGAGTTCTTCATCAGCCACTGGAGCTGGAAACCTTGAACAACTTTCTCCTGCTGCTCAACAATGACAACATGGAGCTCCTGCTGCTCACCGGGAGCCATCTCGATCTCGGTGATGAGATTGTTGGCATCATAACCGAAAGCCAGCACGGGAGCGGGCTTGCCCTGTGCGTTGGCCGTCAA
Source organism: Sodaliphilus sp. (assembly GCA_045114435.1). Taxonomy (GTDB): domain Bacteria; phylum Bacteroidota; class Bacteroidia; order Bacteroidales; family Muribaculaceae; genus Sodaliphilus. The sequence goes on along the minus strand of JBGUKK010000133.1, from coordinate 67,902 downwards.
GCCAAATGCAAACAAAGTTGCGAGTGTAAATAAGACTTTCTTCATAAGTGAAAAAAATAATTAAATTAATAAAAGTTATTAAATGAATAAAACACTAATTCTCAAAACATTCAAGGGGTTCAATCAATTTTGATTTTTCAAAGAGCTCCGGAATAACTTCACTTTTTTCTTTCAGGCAATGATTTTTCACTTTTCACAAGGTGTAATTCGTCCTATACTATAATAATGTATTGATCACGTCACTGTGCTGCCAGGTGGTAGTGGGCGCTGGCGAATGCCACACGGCAAATGCTTGCCGCATCGGTTCACGTCCCAATCCTGTTGACAGCCTAAGTTTTCCATATATTTAGAATCTAGAATTCTGGTTTAAACATGCATGCCGAATCATCTCGGGACACAAAGATAGATAGTTTTTCACAATCTGACAAAGAAAAAATAACTTTTTTTAAAAATTTTATTTGAAGTGGCACCAATCTCGAAGCGAGAAACTGGAGAATCCTGAGAATTATCACCCCCATACGGCGAAAAATATCTCACACCCTAAACCGGTTTTAAAACTACGGATCACAATAAGTGAACTGATTGATGCTGACCATCAAAAGGAGGTGGCAGGGGCGAGGGAGGTGCATCATTGGGAAGGGGCCTATCGGGGCCGACGTGAGTGGTGGTTTTAAATTAAGAGGGCTGGAGTGCAAAAAAGCAGGCGGCCCCGGGGTGGGGTCGCCTGTTGTTTTAATCGCTATCGGCTTGCGCCGAATAGGTGGATTACTTCATCACCTTAACAGCGTTGGTGGTGCCGTCGGTGTAGGTGGTAACGACGATGGTCAGACCATTGGCCTGCTGCATCTCTTGGCCAGCCATGTTGAAGTAGCGAACGCCAGCAACCTGCTTGCCGCCAGCAACCTCGCTGATGCCGGTCATCTTGTCCAGAACGAACTCATAAGCGATCTCCTCGCTAGGGAGTTTGCCAGGAGCAACGGCATAAGCCTCAACGCGGTACTTGCCCTCGCCGATAAAACTCAGCATCTCGGTGTACTCGGCCCACTCGGTCTCGGTGCCGTCGGGATAGATGACACGGTAGTAGATGGTGCTGGGCTCGGTCTCGTTGATTTCAACGAAGTAAGCGTAGATGCCGTCCTCGGTGTAACCGTTGAAGGTGGGAGAAGCGGTCTTCTCGGTGGGATCAACGGGTTCGTCACTGAGTACGAAAACGCTGATCTTGGTGCAACGCACTTGATAATCGGCCTCAAACTCAATGGTCTGCATCGGGTCTAAGCCTCCCTCTTCAATGTTATAATCATATTCCTCGAAGGGGACGAAAGTATAGTCCGTGGCCGAGAATAAACCATCTTCCCAAAAACCCATGTTACCCTCATAGGTGTAGTTGCCTCTCTGGTTTTCGTTAATATAATCAAGATTTCCAGGCCCATACTGCCTGTCGTTCTCGCCAACACAGGTGAATTCAATCTTCATGATACCATCATCGCTGGATAATGATAAGGTGTTGTTGGCATAGAAGCGGAAATGATCGTAATCAATTCTGCCATAGCCCTGGAGGGTGACGCCATCCTTTACAACGAAGAAATCACCAGAGGTGTATTCAAATTCTTCGGCTTCAAACGTAACCCAATGACCTGCAAATGCGGTACTTGCCATCAGAATGGCTGCAAGAGTAAAGAGTAATTTTTTCATTGTGAATAATGATTTAAAATGAGTTAAACTAATAAAACACTGATTTTTTGGATTTTCTTGGCACAAAAATAGTCATTTTTTAAAAGACAATGCAATAATAAGCAAGATTTTTTTTACTGAACAGTTGATGGATGTTATAGGGTAAAATTATATGGAGACGCAAAATTTTTGCGTCTCCACAATTCGTCTGGCAATCAACTAATTAAAGAAAAATATAAGTGGTGATTTAGGAGGTGGCGGAATGCACTTGAAAAATAACCGTTTTTGGTTATTTTTTTTAATATTTTTTATGCTAACTCCTATATCTTTGCCCTTTTTTGTATATTTTCAGCCGATTGCATGAAACGTTAATTTGGATGAATACTTGGTTGTTTGCGCTGCTCATCTGTGAAATAACAGCACCTAAAGTGCTGGTAATCACGCATCCTAATTTGAACTACTGGCAAGAAAAATTATGAAAGTAAAAGGTTATGCCACAGGGTCAACTGCTATATCGTTACCTATATTTTTGTGCCAACTGTTGGATTATTGCCTTATAATAAGGAGGTGATGGTGCCCATGATACAGCCCAGCAGGGCGCCGAGCCATACGATGGCGCGAAGCTCTTTTTTCATCACATCAAGGATGATGGCTTCGGCCTCGTTCATGTCCATATCGTTGATGCGCTGTTCGATGATGGCGCTGATGTCGATGTCTTGCAGGATGCGGGGCAGATGCTCGGTGATGATGACACGATAGGCGCTCAGAATGCCGTTTTTGATTTGGGTCACCTGTTCTTCATGCCCGGTCATGAGGCTGCTCATGGTCATGCTCATCAGTTTATCTGATTCATCGTTGACCAGGCCCTTGACCATCTGTCGGGAATTGTTTTGCAGAATCTCATGAATGTGTTTGGCAAGCACGCGCTCAACAAGTTGGGCAATGGGTTGGAGAAGCATTTCTGCTCCCAAGCGCCCTGCCAAACTGTTGCGGGTCTTTTCCATAACGTGAGATGTGGCCAGGTGGGCAATGTTTTCTCCCAAGCGGCTGTCCTGCAGCTTGGCGGTAATCATTTTGACAATGCCATCGGTCATGTCATCGCGCATGACTGCGATGTCGTCGGGGGGCAGGTAATGGCCGGCAAATTGCTCGATGGTCTCATCGTTGCTGCTTTGGGTGGTCACAAACTCATCGATGGCGTTACCGATTTTGGCAACCATCTCATCGCTGAGGAGGCTTTTCTCCAGCACCTCGCGGTTCATCAGGTTCTCGCTCACCGCCTTGCCGATGGCGCCGGCGATGCGTGTCTTTTCTTTGGGGATGATACCGGGAGTGAACGGCACCTTCACGCCCAGGATGTATTTGGCCTCATGGGGCCTGAACAGCATCCTGATGGCGATGTCGTTGGTGATATAGCCGATGACGGCACCTACCGCCGGTCCTATCAAGAAATGAAACATAATCCGATGACTGATCTTTTATCCTTACGTCATCGCAGGTCCACGACTTGAGTGCCAGCAGGTACCTGTGACTTGTTGAATGTGAAGGTTGATGCTGGCAGCGACTTGTGCTTGTAGTTGGTGATTTGCACCAGGTAGACCGTTTTGTCGTTCATCTCAAAACGTGCGGTTCTCAACAGGGACGTGTTTTCGTCAAAGTAGAGCCACAAGGTCTTGATGTTATCTTTCTTCTTGGGTGTCAACTTAATGACAAGGGTCTTGGCGGTCCTCGCCTTGGCTCTCTTCATGTTGAAATTGGCTTTGAAATGCTGAACGGCGGCAATGGGGTTGGTCATCTGCAGGTCACTGGCAGTGGGTGTCGTGATGTTGACCTCGCCGGTCACGGGTGACCATGACCATTGCGTCTTGCCGTCATACCAGCATTTGGCCTCGGGCGAGATCACGCGGAACTTATTGCCCAGCATGGCAATATTGCCCTTGCTGGTCCCTTGAGACGAGGTGATGCTGTAATTGGCTGTGAGGCCTCCGCCGGCATTCATGGCGGCAACACACTTGTCGAGGATTGCCGTCGGGGTTTGAGCCGTTGCAACTAACGCCGTCAATGTGGTGAGAATAGCGATGAATATCTTTTTCATTGTCATTATTGTTTTTATCGATTGAATGGAAGTGTCAATACTTTTTGAACTTCCAAATGGTCTAAACTGCAAAAAGAGTGCCAACGGGGGCACTCTGTTAATTGGTTCAAGAGAACAACTGTTCGATATCCATGGGACTGACGAGCACCTGGCGAGGCTTGCTGCCCTGGGCCGGACCCACGATGCCGGCATGCTCCATCTGGTCCATTAGGCGGCCAGCACGGTTGTAGCCGATCTCGTAACGGCGCTGCAGCGATGAGGTGCTGGCCGTGTTGCTGGTGACCACAAAGCGAACAGCCTCCTCGAACAACGGGTCGCGGTCCTTGACGTTACCCACATTGGCGTCGCTGCCGCCACCCTCGTCCTTGCCGACGTACTCGGGCAGCATGTAAGGCTCCTCGTGGTTGATGTCGCGATCGTTGTCTTCCTGTTCCTTGATGAAGTCGCAGATGCGCACGATGTCGGGCGTATCGACAAACGGGCACTGCAGTCGTGTCAACTCGCCGTCAATCTGGAACAGCATGTCACCGCGGCCGATGAGCTGCTGGGCACCCGTGCGGTCGATGATGATCTGGCTGTCGATGCGCTGTGCCACGGCAAAGGCGACGCGCCCAGGGAAGTTACCCTTGATCAGACCCGTGATGACCTTTGACGAAGGACGCTGCGTGGCGATAATCATGTGGATGCCGACGGCACGCGCCTTCTGAGCAATGCGCACCAGCGGGGTCTCCACCTCCTTGCCGGCGGTCATAATCATGTCGCTGAACTCGTCGATGATGCCCACGATATAGGGCATGAACTGGTATTTCTTATTGCCGTGCTCGTCGCGCACCTCACGCAATTCGCGACGCCACATCTCGTTGTAATCGCCGATGTTGCGCACCCTCACTTCCTCGAGAACCCTGTAGCGGTCTTCCATCTCCTGCACCAGGCAGTTGAGGGTCTTGATGACGCGGTCGGTATCGGTGATGATGGCTTTCTCCTCGCCGGGTGCCTTGGCAAAGAAGTATTTCTCCAGGTCGGCATACATGCTGAACTCCACTCGCTTCGGGTCAACGAGGACAAACTTCAGTTCCGACGGGCCCTTCTTGTAGAGCAGGGAGGTGATGATGGCGTTCAGGCCGACCGATTTACCCTTACCGGTGGCTCCAGCAACGAGCAGGTGAGGCATCTTGGTCAAGTCGGCAATAAATACCTCGTTGCTCACGGTGCAACCCAGGCACATGGGCAACTTGGCGCGGCTCTCCTGGAAGGCTTTGGAACCCAGCACCTCGCGCATCGGCACCACTTGGGGGTCGCGGTTGGGCACCTCGATGCCGATGGTGCCCTTGCCGGGCATCGGCGCGATGATGCGGATGCCCAGGGCGGCGAGGCTCAGGGCGATATCATCTTCCAGACCGCGTATCTTGTTGACGCGTACACCGTCTTGCGGAACAATCTCGAACAGCGTGACCGTCGGGCCTACGTGCACCATGATCTCCTTGATCTCGATGCCATACTTGCTCAGCGTGTCGCGGATGCGCTCCTTGTTCTCGTCCTGCTCCTGCTTGTCAACACTGTTGGGGTTCATGCGGATGTCCTGTAACAGGTCGAGGGTGGGGAAGCGGTAATGGCGGTATTCGCCCGTGGGGTCATGGGGGTTGCTCACGTCGCTGCTGGCAGCAATGGGTTTCAACCGTGCGGTATCACCATTGTCGCTTGTCTCTTGATGATTGACCTTATTGCCACGAGTGCGACCCTTGCGCAGGCGTCCTCCTGTGCTCGGCTGCATCTCGTCAGCGTCATCATGGCCCTGCTCGTCTTTCACCCGTTGCTCGCTGCCCAGAAAGGTGGACTGCCCTTGCAGGTTCACCACCTTCTCGGCTTCGTCATTGCCCTGACTGCGTTTCTTCTCAATGCCTTTCTGGATCTGATTATAGAGGGCGGTAAGGGTCTGATAGGTGAGGAAAACCCACAGTATCAAGATAAACAGGTTCACCGCTACCATGCCATAGACACCCAATAGCCCCACCAGCCACTTGTTGGCATAATAGCCGAAGTAGCCGCCCAGGGGGAAGAAGGTGATGGGCTTCATGAAATAGGTGGCGGCACCGACAACCATCGAGCAGGTGAAAATGCTGAACAGGCAGACGAAGGTGTAGGAGAAGAAATGCATCTTCTTCTTGCGCAAGAGCCTCAAGCCCAGTGTGAGCAGCCAGACTACGATGATGAAGGCGGCGACACCCACACCGTCAGAGATGAGAAAATCGCTCAGCGACGCGCCAACTGCGGCTCCGGCATTGCGGATCTGGTCGGGAACTTGGGCGTTCTCGATCGCCGAGTAGCTCGCGACGCGGTCCTGGTCGCTCATGCCCGACAGCAGGAAGAAGGAGAGAAACGATATCAGCAGGTAGATGCCGATAAGGGTCATGAGGATTCCTGCTCCCAGCTTGAAGTTGCCATTCTGGAAGAATGCCATGAAGCGTTGCAGCTTGGTGACATTGGCATTATCAATGGCCTCTTCGGCCTGTTGACGTCTGAGGTAGTCGGCCGACTCTTGAACGCCACTGATGTCTGGATTGAAATCCCGTTCTTTTTCACTCGTTTTCCTGTTGTGCTTGCTTTGACTTTTGCTCATTGTGCTATTTTCAGTTTTCTGTTGTCGGTTTTTACTTGGATGAAGGTTCACAATTCATGTGAGCCCTAAGGGGGCGTAAAATTACAAAATAAAATTGATTTACAAACGCAAACCGCGCTATTTTTTCTTAATAAAGATAAAAAAATGGACTTACCACAATTTTCGGTAGGAATGACCTGTCAAGAATAATCCTGTGGCTGTGCCTGGTTTGCGACCTGATGACCGCATGGAGTGGAAAGGGGTTAACACGGGATGGATCAGTCTCTCTTCCAGAAGGTCCTGGTGAAGATGACAAGGACGGTGAACAGCTCCAGACGGCCGACCATCATCTCAAATGCCAGCACCCACTTGGCGCCAGGATGCAAGGCGACCCATGATCCCCCGGTGCCGGTCACACCATGGCCGATACCCACATTACTGATGGCCGACATCGATGTGTACATCGCGTCAAACACGGGGATGCCGTAGAAGGTCAGGTACAAGGCTACGACCATGATGATAAGGATATACACGGTAAAGAATGTGTTCACCTTGCTCACGACGTGATTGGGGATGGGCTTGCCGTCGATGTGGACTGCGCGCACCGAGTTGGTGTGCAGCACCCGGTAGAACTCGTTGGCCGTGTGCTTGAGCAACACGATGAGGCGGTCCATCTTGGCGCCGCCAGAGGTCGAGCCGGCCATGCCGCCGAAGAACATCATCACCATCAGGATCACCGTGACAAATTCACCGCTGTTCTCGTAGTCAAAAGTCGAGAATCCCGTCGAAGTGATCGCCGACAACGTGTCAAAGGCGCCATAGATCAGCCTGTCCTGATGATTGTCGAGGAAACCCATGTAGATCATGTAGATAAAAATCGCGATGGTGGTGATCAGTGTGGTCATGCAATACCACCTCAAGGTGTTGTTGTTCTTGATGCGCTTGAAGTTGCCGCGGATCGTGGCGGCGATGACCGAGAAACTGATACCCCCGACGAACATGAAGATGATGACCACGACGAACACATAGCTCGATTGCCAGTAGTCAAGACCGATATTCTTGGTTGAGTAGCCTCCGGTGGAGGTTGTAGTCATCGCATGGCAGACGGCGTCAAACCAGTCCATGGGTCCCAAGTAGAGCAGCACGGTCAGCAAGAGCGTCAAGGCAATGTAGATGAGCCACAAGTCTTTGGCCGTCTGACTGATGCGAGGACGGAGTCGCTCGTGAGTGATACCGGTGACCTCGGCGTTGAACATGGCGATGCCGCCCTTCTGGTTCAGCATGGGGATGACGGCGAGGGTGAACAGGATGATTCCCATACCGCCAATCCACTGGGTCATCGCGCGCCAGAACAGCACGCCTCGCGGAATCTCTTCCACATAGCGGATCACGCTGGAGCCTGTGGTCGTGAAGCCTGCCATGGTCTCAAAGAAGGCGTCGGTCACATTATTGAACGTCTCTGAGAACAGGTAGGGCAGCATGCCGAACACCGAGAAGAACACCCAGATGATGGCCGTGAGCATCAGACCCTCGCGCTTGTGCATCGACGTGCTGCGAGGCTTGATGCCAAAGGCCATGGCCGCCCCGGACACCGCAGTGATGGCAGCACTGTAGATGAACGCCCGCAAGGCTGTGTACTCTTCAAACCACCACGACACGGCCAGCGGAAGCAGCATGAAGGCCGCCTCGATGAGCAAGAGCCAGCCCTGCATGCGCAGGACAATGGCGAAGTTGATATACTGATTGACGCGCCTCTTCATGGTCAAGAGAAATACTTGTCAAGTTTGTGAATCGCACCCTGCAGGCAGAAGACCACCACATGGTCGCCAGCCTGGATGCGCGTGTTGCCGTTGACAAGCTGGCCCTTGCCATCCCTGACAAGACCGGCGATGGTGAAGTCTCGGCTCAATTTCAGGTCCTTGACGTCGGCACGGGTCACGCGGTCCCCTTCCTCGACGATGACCTCGGCCACCTCGGCATCGGCCAGTGCCAAGCAGCGGGCGTTGTCTTCATCGGCATCAATCATGATTTGGTAGATGCGGCTCGACGCCAGCAGCTTCTTGTTGACGATGGTGCCGATGTTGAGCGACTCGGCCTCGTTGATAAATTGGATGTCCTCGACTTGGGCGATAGTCTTGGGCACGCCGTTGGTCTTGGCAATCATGCACGACATCATGTTCACGGCACTGTTCTCGCCCAGTGCGATGAAGGCGTCATAGTAGCTCACACTCTCTTCCTCGTTCAACTCATTGTCGCGGAAGTCGCCCTGCACCAGTTTGCAGTTGGGGTAGCGTTGGGCGAGCTCGTCACAGCGTGCCAGGTCCTCTTCAATGATCTTGATGTCAACGGTCTTGCCCAGGCGCTTGATGAGCTGTTCGGCGATGTCGTTGCCTCCCACGATGAGCACATTGTCAACAGGCGTCTGCACCTTGCCGCACACGTCGCGCACCTCGTCGATGTGGTCGCGTGTCGTGGCGATATAGACAATGTCGTTCTCCAGCACGCGGTCATCGCCGCGAGGAATGATGATCTCGCGATCACGCTTGATGGCCGACACGTGAAGGAAGTGGCTGATGTTGGACACGTCCTTGAGCATCTGGTTGACGATGAGGGCGTTAGAGCGGATTTTCACGCCAACAACAATCAGCTCGCCGTCGAACAGTTCAAACCAGTTCCTGGCCCACGTGCGTTTCAGTGCGCTGGCAATCTCCTTGGCGGCCAGCATCTCGGGATAGATCAGATGATCGATACCCAGGTTGATGATGTGGTCGCGCCACTTGGGACTGAAAAACTCGTCATTGTCAAGGCGGGCAACAGTTTTGCGGGCGCCCAACTTCTTGGCCATGGAGCACGCCAGGATGTTGCGCGCCTCACTCTTGGTGACGGCAATAAACAGGTCGCACTGACCCGTTTTGATGGCGTTCAGGTCATTGAAGGAGATGGCCGAGCCCTGATGTGTGAGCAGGTTGTAATTCTCTAGGGACTCGAGTTTCTTGTTATCAACGTCCATGACGATGATGTCCTGCTCCTCGTTGCTGAGCATCTTGGCCAGATGGGTGCCGACTTCTCCTGCTCCTGCGATTACAATTCTCATTGTTTTTCAGTTTTTAATTTTATGGTCAGTTAGCTCCTGACATCTAATGCCTCGAGTATGGCTTTCTCCAGTGATTGAGCGTCCATTCCGCAGCGCTCATACAGCTGGGCCACAGTGCCCTGATGCACAAATTCGTCTTGCACACCGAGCATCCTCAGGTGGTTGGTCTTATCGTGATGGGCCATCCACTCGGCCACTGCCGAGCCCAGGCCGCCGACCACCGTACCGTCCTCGATGGTGATGAGGCTGGAGTAGTGGCTGGTGGCTTCCTCCAGGATGTCCCCGTCGAGTGGCTTGACAAATATCATGTCGTAGTGTCCGACTTTGATGCCGCGGTCGGCCAGTCGGTTCACCACTTCAATGACCTCGTTGCCGATGTGGCCGATGCTCAACACGGCCACACCCTCGCCCTGGCTCATGCGACGGCCACGGCCGACGGGCAATACCTGCATCTCATTGTGCCAGTCGGCAATGACTCCCTTGCCTCGAGGATAACGGATCGCAAACGGCCCCATGCCCTCCTGCTGGGCAGTGAACATGAGGTTGCGTAGGTCGTGCTCGTTGATCGGGGAGGAGACAACCATGCCGGGGATGCAGCGCAGGTAGGCCAGGTCGAACAGGCCGTGGTGGGTCACTCCGTCCTCACCGACGATGCCGCCGCGGTCGATGCAGAAGGTGACCGGCAATCCCTGGATGGCAACATCATGGATGATGGAGTCGTAGCCGCGTTGCAGGAAGGTGCTGTAGATGGCACAATAGGGGTGCATGCCGTCCTTGGCAAGGCCGCCCGCAAACGTCACCGCATGACCCTCGCTGATGCCCACGTCAAAGGCGCGGCGAGGCATCTTCTCCAGCATCAACGACATCGACGTGCCGCTGGGCATGGCGGCCGTGATGCCCACAATCTTATCGTTGGCCTCGGCAAGCTCCACAAGGGTCTTGCCGAACACGTCCTGATACTTGATGGGGCCGCCCTTGCCACTCTTGGAACGCTCGCCGGTCTCCTCGTCAAACTTGCCTGGGGCATGCCACGTGGCGGGGTCGGCCTCGGCAGGGGCAAAGCCCTTGCCCTTGATCGTGCGCACGTGTACCAGCTTGGGACCGGTCATGTCCTTGATTTCCCTGAAGACCCTGATGAGCCGCTTCACGTCATGACCGTCATAGAGGCCAAAGTAGCGGATGTTCAAGCCCTCAAAGATGTTCTGCTGGCCCGAGAAGAGAGACTTCAATGCGTTGCTGAAACGCATGATAAGCCCCTTGCGGTTGTCATTGATGACATTGTGACGGCGCAGGAACTGGTAAGTCTTGTAACGTAGCTTGTTGTAGCGGTGAGACGTGTGCAAGTCGCTCATGTAGGAGCTCAAGGCACCCACGTTGGCATCAATCGCCATGTCATTGTCGTTCAGGACGATGATCAGATTGTTGGGGTTGGTCGTGGCGTTGTTGATGCCCTCAAAGGCCAAGCCGCCGCTGATGCTCGCATCGCCGATGACGGCAATCACCTTACGTGACTCGTTGTGCTGCAGTTCGGCGGCAATTGCCATGCCCAGTGCGGCCGAGATGGAGTTGGAGGCATGGCCTGCGGTGAAGGTGTCATATTCGCTCTCGGCGGGGTTGGGAAAACCACTCAACCCGTCAAGCTTGCGGTTGTCGTCAAACTGGTCGCGGCGACCTGTCAGGATCTTGTGGGCGTAAGCTTGATGGCCCACGTCCCACACCAGGCGGTCGTCGGGCGTGTTGAAAACATAGTGCAGCGCAACCACGATTTCAACGGCACCCATGCTCGACGCAAAGTGTCCCGGATTGCTCGAGAGCTCGTGTATCATGTACTGGCGCAACTCCTGGCACACCTGTGGTAGCTGGTCGATATCCAGCTTCCTCAGGTCGGCAGGCGTGTCGATTTGCGACAGCAGTGGGCAATGTTCTTGAATATATCGTTTTGTTGTCATTGATCAGTCTTTATTTCTCACATATTTCTTGTAGAGAGGGACAAAAACGACAATGCCTGATGCCACGATGGCGAAAATCACCATGAAGTCGATGCGTGCCGCACGGGTGAGCAGCAACCAGCATAATCCTAACCACAAGAGCAGGATACACACAAAACGGATCATGTTACCTGTTGTCATAGTGCTTCAGTTTTTGTCTAAACGGCAAAGGTAATCATTTTTTCTAAATTATCGGTCATTATTCTCATTTTTCATCGCTTTTTAGACGCGTAGATGGCCTGAACGGCTGGCAGGGTTGAGGTGATGAAACAAGGGCTGGAACCTGATGTCGGTCCCAGCCCTGATAGGGTGTCATGTGATGATGAAATGGTTTTTACCAGGCGTCGTTGAGCACATAGTTGATCAGGGTGATGGCGTCGGTGACGTTGATTTCGCCATTGCCGTCACAGTCGGCTGTGGCCAGATCGAGCTCTCCAATGCCGTCGTTGAGGATGGCATTGATCAGGATGATGGCGTCGGTGACATTGGCCTCTCCGTCATGGTTGACGTCGCCCAGCACGACGGGCTCTTCACCTCCGTTACCGGGATCATTGGGTGAAACATAGCCCTCATAGGGGTACAGGTCAACGATCATGAACAGCGGTTCATTGAAGTAGAAGGTCGTGCCTTGAGGGGCAACGTTGAAGGCGCCATACTGGAACCAACCGTCACACTTGCCATACCAGCCCCAGTTGACGTGCAGCAGACCATCGGCATCAACACCATCGACAACAAAGGCGTGACCGTCGGTGATGTCTTCCATCGAGTAGGGGATGGGATGATGTGCTTCGAGCTGCTGGTGGATGAGGGCAACCCACTCTTCATCGGTGTAGTCGGTGGAGTTCCACGTCTCGCGGCTTGGCCATGCCTCAAGTCCCAGAAGCTTGGCCTCGGGGCTGAAACCCAGGGTCATGAAACCGTTCTTCTGCTTCAGCACGTTGGAACCGCTGCCGTCGGGTGAGAAGTTCATCAAGCAGGATTGTGAGGCATAACGGCACAGCCAGGCAACTTCTTCCTTCTGCTCTGAAGTGATGCCACTGACCCAGGCCAGATCGCCTGCCTCGGTCCAGGTGGTATATTGATCGGCAATCAGGTCATAGTTGATGGTGCGTTCGGGAAGGCCGGGAACCTGGGTGTTGTAATAGTCGTTTTTGTAAGCCGTCAAGGCGGGCATCTGAGTCGGATACTCCCAGTAGTTGAGAATCTGGGCCATGGACAGACCGGCGCAGCCCACCGAGCTGTAATCCACAGTATAGCTCTCGGAACTCATGTATTGGGGGCACTGGCGGTTGAAGGGGTTACCTTGGGCCCAGTTGGACTTCATGAGAGGACCGATGGGTGTGGTGCGTTTTGCCGTCTTCAGGGGGGTGACTTCGCCCTTGAAATTCTGCATGCATTCAATCTGGCCCTTGAATCGGTTCAGGTAGGCCTTCATGTTATCGGGGAGGCTGTTCATGTCGATGGAGCCTTGCTCACCGTAGGCGAGCACTTGCTTGGCACGATCGTCACCGGCGATGATGACCCAGCCGCCACCATTGACGTTGAACACATAGTATGCGTTGTCATTGACACTGGACTTCTCGGTGTGAACGAGTTTCAGGCTTGAAGGGGTGTTGAGTCTTCCCTTAGCAACTTTGGCTTGGAGGAACTTGCTTGCCGCAGCGCGTGCGTGGTTGGCATCGATGCTGGTGGCCATCGCACTGGAGGTGGTGAGAGCAAGTGCTGCAACGACACTGGCTTGGATAATAGTTTTGATGTTCATAGTTTGTTATGGTGTTAAAAATAAAGATTAATATATGTGGGCAAAGATAAGCATATTTTTTCATTATGCAATGAAAAGCCCTGATGTTTTATTGATTCTGGTATCATTTGTTCATTAATCACAGCAAGAGGAGACGCTGAGTGGGGCGCCTCCTCTTGGCTTGTGGAGTGTAAACTGTTATGCTTACTTAATCCTTAATCAGTGTTCCTTGATCTTCAAGTTCTGAGCGGGGGATAGCATTTTAGGAACTTGAACTTTTTAGCAGGTGTCAGTGGGTCAGGATGTAGTTGATCATTTCAGTGGCATCGGAGATACTCAGCGGGCTATTACTATCGTTGAGGATGATGTTGACCATCGTGATGACATCGCTGATGCTGAACGGGCTGTTATACTTGGCCACCTTGCCGACAACCAGCAACTGGCCAGTAGCATCGGCGGGGATGGCTGTCAACTGGTTGGCGTCGGTGGTGTAGTAATACAGCTTCAGATCATAGGTGCCAGATTCCAGCGTGCTGGGAAGGGCAAGCGTGCCGTCGACGGTGCTACCCTGGACAAAGGTGCTCTTTGCCACATTGACGGGCGCACTGTTTGCCAGGCGGTTGCTGCCGGCATCTGTCAGTGAGAACAGCAAGTTGAGGCTGCTGTAGGAGGTGTTGAAGGTGACGTTCTGGGCCTTGGCGTTCAGCTGTCCGTCACCCAGGATGATCAGGTCATTGTTGGCATCGAGCAGCTCAGCGTTGATGGTGCAATAGACGGGGGGCTGGATGCCGGTGATCATCTCGTGACCTGAATTGAACTGGAGGTAGTCACCATCGCGGTGGGTCATGTTGAGCGCCGTGGAGACATACCAGCCGTCGCACGTGCCATACCAGCCGTAGTTGAAGTGGAACTTGCCCTCACTATTGTAGCCGTCGCAGATGAAGGCGTGACCGCCGGCACTGGGGTCATTGGCCGAGTAGAGGATGGGTCGACCAGCGTCAATCTCGGTCTTGATCATGGCTTCCCACTGAGCCGTGGAGTAGTTGTTGCTCCAGCCGCCCCAGCCGCTCTTCTCATAGAGCCTGGCGCTGGTGTAGCCGAAGTCCTGCATCGCGGATTCTTGATTGTAGGTGTAGGCGCCGCTGCCGTCAGGGCTGTACTGCATCTGCACGGCTTGACCGCAGTAGCGGCCCAGCTTGGCCACTTCCTGGGCTTGGGCATCGGTATAGGTGTCCTGGATGAGCTCGCTGTTGTCCCAGTCCCAGTGGCAATAGGAGTTCAGCATCAAGCTGTAATCAACGGTGGTGGCTGGCAGAGCGGGCACATTGCCATAGCCCGAACTGTAATAGCGGTTTTGGGCATGCAACTCGGTGGGATACTGCCAGTAATTCATCACCATGGCCATTGCGGTGGCAACACAACCCACGACGCAGTACTCGCCGTTCTTCAAGGGGCACTGCAGGTAATAGGGCATCTCTTGGCCCCATGTCGTCTGGATGAGCGGACCCACGGTGCCACTGTCCTTGAAGGTGGCGGGAGCGGGCACCAGGTCGTCGCCCTCGTAGGTCTGCAGGTACTCAATCTCGGCCTTGTAGCCGTTGAGCAGGTCCTGCAGTGGGGCCGGCAGGTTGTTGAAGTCGATGCGCCCCTGGTCGCTGTAACCCAGCACTTGGGCGGCACGGTCTTCACCGGCAACGATGACAAAACCGCCTCCGTCAACGTTGAAGGCGTAGTAGTCAAATGCTCCGTTCACCTTGCTTGATGGCTCTGCGTGTGTGAGTTTGAGACTGGCAGCGGTCGACGCTTTGAATTTGCTGGCAGTCTGTTGTTTGATGAAGTTGTGTGCAACGGCCTTGGCAGCTGTTGCATCAATGTTTTTGGCGCTGGCTTGGAACGATGTCATCGTGAGTGCGGCCAGCATGAATGAACTCAATAGTCTTGGAATGTTCATACTTGATTAAAGGTTAATTCTTTTTGAATGTGAATAAATGATTGTGCCCCAAAGTTACTCCGTTTTTTTGATAGTATCACACTTTTTTGGGAAAAATCATGAAAAAAGTTTTGAGTTATTGGCGATTTCCGAGATATTGGTAAGAATAACGGCAAAAATGGTATCACTTGTCAAGAATACTGGCAGTAATTTTACGCTCTGAAAAAAACATGAGATTGAGCAGATTGAAAATGAACAGATTATTCCTTTTTGTGGCACTCTTGATGATGGCATCAAGCCTGAGCGCTGGCGTGCAGAAACAGAGTGTGCCGGCCGCCGAGGCCCGGTGCCTGGTGCTCTATTACACTTATAGTGGCGTGACCGAGACTCTTGCACAGAGCATTGCCGATAATTGTGGTGGGACCTTGCTCGAGGTCGTTGATCATGGTAATTATCCTCGCCCCGAGAGTAGCACGACCTATAACTATGCCAACAACGAGCGCAGCCAGATTGATGCTGGCACATGGCCCGAGATCAACACGGCTGTCGACAGCTTTGAACAGTGGGACGCCGTGATCGTGTGCACACCGCTGTGGAATGGCAAGATGGCCAACCCGATGCTGACGTTCCTGCACAACCACGCCGACAAGCTCGACGGTAAGCAGGTGGCACTGGCGGTGACGAGCTGGAGCAGCGGCATCAGCAATGTTGTCAACGATGCACACAACCAATTACCGGGCTGCACCTTTGTGGGCAACCCGCTACACATTAATTATAATAATCGCTCCAACATCCCGACGATGGCCAACGACTGGGTGAGCACACTGCAATTCGAGGTCTTTGACCCTTCGTCCCTGGCCTTCCGTGTCATTGTGGGCGACAAGGTCTTCCCTGCGACTCTTGCCGATAACGAGACCGCCCAGGCTTTCAAGGACCTGCTGCCCCTCACGCTCAACATGACAGAGCTCAATGGTAACGAGAAGTACAATTACCTGAGCACCAGCCTGCCTGCCAATGCCACCAACCCGGGCACCATCCATGCGGGTGACATCATGCTCTATGGCCGCTCATGCGTGGTGCTGTTCTATGAGACCTTCAACACATCATACACTTATACCCGCATCGGTGCACTGGATGATCCGACCGGACTGGCCGAGGCTTTGGGTACAGACGATGTCGTTGTCAAGTTTGAACTGGCTGATGATGTCGTGCCAGGAGATATGAATGGTGATTTGGAAGTGAACGTCAGTGATGTCATTGTCCTGATCAATTACATATTGAGTGCAGCGTCTGCCGATGAACTGTCGGTGATAGCTTCCTGTGCTGACCTGAATGGTGACAGGGAGGTGAACATCAGTGATGTGATGGCATTGATTAATATAATTTTAACCAACAAATAATGAAACAGTTATTGATCTTCCTCATGATCGCCTGCTTGACCAGTAATGTCGTCATGGCCGATGATGAGTTAAAAACACAGACTAACATGAATGACAATCGCAACACCCTGGTGGCCTGTTTCAGCGCCACAGGAACCACTCTGGAGGTGGCTAACAGCCTTGCTAAGGTGGCTGGTGCCGACCTGTTTGAAATCGTTCCCGAAACCCCTTACACGCCAGCCGACTTGAACTGGCGTAACAAGTCGAGCCGCAGCAGTGTCGAGATGGCTGACAAGAGCAGCCGTCCGGCCATCGCGGGTAGGGTGGAGAATATGGCTCAATACGACACTGTGTTTGTGGGCTTCCCCATCTGGTGGTATATTGCTCCAACAATCATCAACACTTTCCTCGAGCAATACGACCTCTCGGGAAAGACCATCATCCCGTTCTTCACATCGGGTGGCAGTGGCGCCGGAGAAACTTTGAAGTATCTCAAGCCCTCGGCTCCTGATGCCAACTGGATGCAGCCCAAGAACCTCAACTACATGGGGGAGAGTGAGATGAAATCGTGGGTTGAATCCCTCAAGAAGTGATCGGTAAAATATGGTGAGGGAAAGATGGCAACGGTTGGGATTGGCTATTCAGCGAAAAAATACTACTTTTGCATCGTTAACCATCTTTTAAAGCAATCATGATTATGAGAAGGAATAGGTTTTTTATCACTTTGGCCGCTGCTATGCTGGCTCTTGCTGTCAACGCACAGAGCAAGGTCTATTTCACACCCGACATCTCACCTGAATCTCTCGTCAAGATCTATAAAGCGCTTGGCGTCGAGGCAACAGGTCGTGTGGCGGTCAAAATCAGTACCGGTGAAGCCGGAAACAACCACTACCTCAAGCCCACGCTCATCCGCAATCTGGTGGAGGAAGTTAACGGCACTATCGTGGAGTGCTGCACCGCCTATGGTGGCTCGCGCCAGGAGGTCTCCAAGCATTGGCAGACGATTCACGAGCACGGCTTCGACTCCATCTTTGCAGTGGACATTATGGACGAGTTCGGACAGATGCGCATCCCTGTCAAGGACCGCACCCACATCAAGTATGACATCGTGGGGGACCATCTGGCGGGATACGACTGGATGATCAACCTGGCCCACTTCAAGGGGCATGCCATGGGTGGCTATGGCGGTGTGTTGAAGAATGCCTCCATCGGTGTGGCAAGTACCGCCGGCAAAGCCTATATCCACTCGGCAGGATTCACCGATGACGCCACGCTGGCATGGAGTCATATCGAGGACCAGGACGGCTTCCTCGAGTCGATGGCTGCAGCGGCCCAGGCTGTGCATAACTACATGGGTGGTCGCGTCATCTATATCAATGTGATGAACAACATGTCGGTCGATTGCGACTGTGACGGCAGCCCCGAAGCTCCTCGACTCAAGGACATGGGCATCATGGCCAGCCTCGACCCCGTGGCACTGGATTGGGCCTGTGTGCAGATGGTGATGAACCATCATGCCTCTGCTGGTGATGACAATGCGCCACTGATTGAGCGCATCAACAGCCGTCACGGCACGCACACCATCGACTGGGCCGAGCACATTGGCCTCGGATCCAAGAATTATGTGATTGTAAAACTTTAAACGAATATACTGTAAAAGATTATTTCAAATGAACAATTTTGTCTATGACATACCTGTAAAGGTGTACTTCGGCGAGAACCAGCTCCACCATCTCAGTGAAGAACTGTCCAAGTTCGGCAAGCGAGTGTTGCTCACCTATGGCGGCGGATCCATCAAGCGCACGGGATTGTATGACGCTGTGGTGGCCGAGGTCAAGAAGGCCGGAATGGAACTGTTTGAACTCTCGGGTATCGAGCCCAACCCTCGCATCGACAGTGTGCGCCGTGGAGCACAGATGTGCAAGGAACATCACATTGATGTCTTGCTCGCTGTGGGTGGCGGTTCCACCATCGATGCCACCAAGTTCATAGCTGCTGGGGCCAAGGTGGACCATGACCCGTGGGACTTCTTCAATGAGAAATGGGCGCCCATCAAGGAGGCTCTGCCCATCATCAGTGTCCTTACACTATCGGCTACCGGTAGCGAAATGGATGCCGGTGGTGTCATCAGCAACCCTGAGACCAACGACAAGATCGGACGTGTGGAGAAACCCACCCTCCTGCCCAAGGTCTCATTCCTCGACCCAACGGTGACCTACACCGTCAGCCCTTATCAGACGGCATGTGGCGCTGCCGACATGCTCTCACACATCTTTGAGGTCTATTTCAATATGAATCAGGACCTCTACATGCTCGATTGCTTCATGGAGGGTATGATGAAGACCATCATCAAGTATGCACCCGTTGCCATAAAGGAGCCCGAGAACTATGAGGCTCGAGCCAATCTGATGTGGACCTCGTCATGGGCAATCAACGGCTTTGTCGATGGTGGCAAGCGCCAGGCTTGGAGCTGTCATCCTATGGAGCATGAGGTGTCGGCCTACTATGATATAACCCATGGACTCGGTTTGGCCATCATCACCCCCAGGTGGATGGACTACTGCTTGAGCGAGACAACGGTGAGCAAGTATGTGCAGTTTGGCGTCAATGTGTTTGGCATCGACAAGAATCAGCCGGCTATGGACATCGCCCACCAGGCAATAGAGAAGACACGTCAATTCCTGTTCGACACTCTGGGACTGACTAGCACCTTCACTGCTTTGGGCATCGGTGAGGAGCACATTCCCACGATGGCACGCAAGGCTTGCGCCGGCAGTGTCTTGCCTGGCTTCGTTCCTCTCAATCAGCACGACATCGAGACAATCTTCCGCAATTGCCTGTGATACAGTGTTTCAAGGTGGCCTTTTTACCCTTGATCCCACCAATTTAGAGTAAAAAACACGAGTTTTATGTTTTTTTATGTTAAATTCGTTGATTTTTGTCCTCTGATATAGTTCCTATATCAAAATAATGATGTAACTTTGCATCCGCCGATGTGTGAAATGATAGAGATTATTTTGCTATCATGAAGATATCGGCCAAGTTAAGAAGAAGAATTCCAACTTTTCATCAATTCTATTCAAGTTAAAAGTTAATAAATTTGGAGAAATGTTATTTGCAGAGGATTCGTGACGCGGGAGCGCCGCGAATCTTTTTTTTGCTCTGAATGGAATCTGCTGAAAAAAAATAACTATTTTTGTCAGCATGAAGAGGACATTATTTATGATACTGGCGATGTTGGCTTTGGCCTCCGCCACCCAAGCACAGGATATGATTAAAGACGTGATGGTGCAAGCCGAGATCGACAAGGTCTTCAATGCGGTGTACAACAACCCCGATGAGCCGGGGGCCGCCGTGCTCATCATGCAGGGCGATGACGTGATCTATAGCCGCTGTTTCGGCTTGGCCGATATGGTGACCAAGGAACGCGTCACCTTTGCCACCAACTTCTGCATCGCGTCGGTTTCCAAGCAGTTCTCGGCCGTGGCACTCATGCAACTGGCCGAGCAGGGGGTGTTGTCGCTCAATGACCCGCTGTCAAAGTTCTTCCCGGAGTTTCAGGCGCCCTTTTTCAAGGATATCACCTTGCATCACATTATGAGCCACACCTCGGGCATCCCCGACGCTCGTCCTCGCGATGACCGCAATTTTGTCCTGTATAGCAATGACGTCTCCTCGGTGCAGTACATGCGCACACTCGACCATCTGAACTTCATGCCAGGCACTCAATATGAGTATATCAACCCTACTTTTCAACTGATTTATCAGATTGTGGAGCGTGCAACGGGCATCCCCTTCGAGACTTATATGCAGGAGAATGTCTTCGACAAGGCCGGGATGAAGACGTGCCGCTATTTTGAGCCCGACCGTGATATAGCCCATCTGGCGCATGGTTACGTGCGTGACGATGATGGCCTGTGGAAGGAATATGATTACGGGGAGGAGAGTTTCTTCGGCACCAAGGCCGATGGGGCACTCTATTGCTCGATCAACGATTTTGTGAGCTGGGAGCGCGCCCTGCGTGACAACCGCGTGTGGACCGCGGCCAGCAAGCGCTTGGCTTACAATCCATGGATACAGATTCAGCCTGATGCCGAGTATGGTTACCAGCCAGGAACGGGTTACGGCTACGGTTTCTTTGTGCAGGATCTGCCACAGCATCCCACGCGTGTCTATCACCTGGGTGATAATGGAGGTTTCACGATTTATGCCGGCAAGATTCCCGAGCGAGACATCATCTTCCTGTTCTTCTCGACGCGTCCCGACATCGACCGTCTCGGCATCGTCAATAAGGTCTATTCAATTCTCAACTTATAGCGTCGTTGCCAGCATCTATCGCCCCTGCTTGACTGTCAAGTCATCGGTGGTCATGCGTTGCATGTACTGCTGGATGACCGATTTCATGTGTCGCTCCATGCGCTCGCGTGTCGCAGGCGGCATGATGCCCAGCACGTCGTGAGAGAATGTGGAGTCGCTGCGGAACTTGTAGGCCGATGTCACATGCTTGCCGTCGAACTGCAGGGCATAATCTCCCCAAACGTACTCGTAACTGCTCGATTCAGGCAGCCAGTGCAGGGCAAAGCAGTTGTCGACAGGAGTGTTAAGCATGTCGTGCCCGAAGGCGATATATGGCCTGTCGTAATGCAGATAAGTGAGCACCGTGGGCATGATATCAATCTGCTCAACGATGCGCTCCTCGTCATAGCCGCGCAACGACGGGTCACCGGGGGCATACAGGATGATGGGCACACAGTAATTGCCCAAGGGGGTGCAATAGAATGGGTCAATCTGCTGGCTCACATGGTCGGCAGTGATGATAAACAGCGTGTTCTTGAACCAGGGCTGGCGACTCGCTGACTCGAAGAAGCGCTTCAAGGCATAGTCGGTATAGGCGATGCACTGTTGCAGGGGACGTTCACCCTCAGGAAAACGGCCCTTGTACTTCTCGGGAATGACAAACGGGTCATGAGACGAGGCGCTGAACAGGGCCGTCATGAATGGCTCCTTCATCTTGCCCATCTCTTGGGCAAAGAATTGGAAAAACTCTTCGTCCCAGATGGCCCAAGTGCCATCAAAATCCTGGTCACCGTTGAAGTTGGGGGCGGCGTTGTACTCGTCGCGGCCGTAATAGCGCTGGAAGCCCGTGGCGCGGGCAAACGCGTGAAAGCCCATCGAACTGTTTTGCGCTCCATGGAAAAAGGCTGTGGTATAACCCTTGTGTTCACCCAGTTCTCGAGCCAGACCCGACATGGTGTTCAGCGAGGCTGGTGTGAGGAACAGCGGCTCGACAAAGTTGGGCAGTGATGACAGCACCGACGGCATGCCCTCGATGCTCTTGCGCCCGTTGGCATAGGAGAATCGATAGGTCTTTGCGCTCGTGGTAAGGAGCGAGTCAAGGAATGGCGTGAAACCCTTGTAGGTGCCATTTCTCAATGTCTTGTTATAGAATCCGATATGCTGTTTGCTGTAGCTCTCCAGTATCAGCACAACAACGTTGTGGGGCGTGAAGGAGGCACTGTCGATGGGCTGGTGGAGTGGGGTATAGAGGGCTAGCGCTTCCGCATCGCTCATGTAGTCGGGGACGACAAAGGGCGTCTTCTTCAAGGTGCGCATGATGGAAAACGGCGTGTTCAGCACGATGCCTGTTTCGGAGGGGCGGTTCACATACTGGTTGGCATTGCTGATGGTGATGGGGCGGGTGGCCTTGGTGAAGCCCCCGCGGATGGCGCCGATACACAGTGGGATGGCTACCAGCAGCGACACGACCTGGACGATATAATACCGGCCAATAGAGGCAAACGGTTTCCCTTCTTCTGTGTCACCTCCGTTAGGCTCGTAATAGTTGCCGTTCCTGGGTCTAAACAGTTTCCAGAATGCCCATGTCACCGCCGCCGCCAGCAGCACCAGATACCAGTGACTCAGGAATTGACCACCAAAAATCTTGAGCATCTCGCCGGTGCTCTCATTGCTGAACTCGGCAAAGATGGAGGCGGTGGTGCGCTTGCCCGTAAATGGAAAATAGACGCAGTCCATCAGGTTTATGTACACGGCAATGCTATTGACAATGGTGTAGATCCAACGTGCCACACGGTAAAAGCCGGGACGTTCCTTCCAGTGCAGCGGCAAGAGCAGCATCAGCAGTATCACAGCGTTGCTATAGAGGATGGCGGGCGTGTCAAACAGCAGTCCGGCGCCGAAGAGTCCCAAGCCGTGACTCCATGTCAACGTGCCGGCATAGAGCGGCCAGTTGAGCATGAGAAAAATTCCGCGGCACAGGGTGTAGGCACAATAGGCCACCATCAGGTCCCACAGCACTGCTACAAGGGGTATGTTGTGAAAAGAAAACCGTTCTTTCATTGAGTTTATTGCATTTTGTCTGACAAAATTACTACTTTTGCACAACAAAATGAAGACCAGACGCAAAATTATCAAACGCATAGTGGCATTGGCCCTCGTGCTGGCAGTGGCAGCATGGGTGGCGATGCGTTGGAATGTGTGGTTTGGCAACCCCGAGGAACTGGCCATGCAACCTCTGGAGGTACCGGCACATGTCTTGCTCACCTTTGGTGACGATGACGAGATGTCGCGCAACGTGAGCTGGCAGTGTGATACGGTCTTGAGGCCGTCATACCTGGAAGTGGTGGACATGGCCAATCGTGACACGGTACGCATCGTGGCTCAAGGAGAGGTTTTTGAGGCTCGCAAGGGCAAGGCGGCCTACTACGTGGCACGACTGCGCCAGTTGGAGCCTGAGACGCATTACCGCTATCGTGCTGTGAGCGGCAACGACAGTTCGCAATGGTATGATTTCAGGACTTATGCTCCGAAGCGCGACAAGTTCTCGTTCCTCTTTGTCGGTGATGTCCAGGATACCATCGGCGGTATTGCTAACCGTCTGCTCATGGAGGCATGGACCCGACATCCCGAGGTGGAGTTCCTCGTCTGTGGCGGGGATTTGACCGAGCGGCCGGCTAACCAGTACTGGGCCGAGACGTTCCGAGACCTGGACAGCATCGGACAGTCGATGCCCATGCTCAATGTGACGGGCAATCACGACTATTTCAAGGGCATCATTAGGAGGCTGGAACGCCGTTTCCCGCTCGTGTTCTCTTATTTCCTGGACTCTAAGGTGGAAGACAACATGGTCTACACCGTTACCTATGGCGATGCACAGCTTTTTGTACTGGACAGTAACCGCGAGTTCTTCTTCCTGTGGAAACAGCGCCAATGGCTCGAAGATCAGCTCAAAAAGAGTCAGGCTAAATGGAAGATACTCGTCTTGCATCATCCGTTGCATTCCATCAAGGGCAACAACAATAACATGGTCCAGCGATGGATGTTTGACGACCTGGTGCATCAATATAACGTCGATCTGGTCCTGCAAGGACACGAGCATGCCTATGCTCGCATGATTGATGGACGCTACAAGAATGGTGCTCCTGCGGTGCCGGTTTACACCATCAGCCACTGCTCACCCAAGAATTACCGCATCGAGTTTGACGAGCGCTTCGACAAGTTCGGCATTTCCAGCCGCTACTATCAGACGGTGAACATCAGTGGCGACACCCTGACGATGGCCACCTACGATGCCAATACTCATGCGCTCTATGATTCCCTGATGGTATTCATTAATCACCATGGTGCACACCTTGTCAAGGATATGGGCAAGGGTATTCCCGAGAATATGAACTTCACGCCCGACTCGACGAATAAGAAGGACATGAAGTTTGCCAAGCGCATCCGGGAATATGTCACCCGTCACCCTGAAAGAATAAAAACCACAACAAAGAACTAAATATGGCAGAAAACGCATTACTACAACGACTTGAAGGCCTTGATGCCCGGTTTGAGGAAATCGGGACGCTCATCACCGACCCCAACGTGATTGCCGACCAGCGGCGATACGTCAAGCTGACCAAAGAATACAAGAGCCTGGAAACCCTGTTGGGCGCTACCAACCGCTACCGCAAGCTGCTCGAGGATATCGAGCAGGCTAAACTCGTGCTCGAGACCGAGAACGACGAGGAATTGCGGGCCATGGCAAGAGAGGAAATCGATGCCAACCAGGCCGCGGTGCCCAAACTGGAGGAGGAAATCAAGCTTCTGCTCATCCCAGAGGACCCCGAGGACGGCAAGAACGTGGTGCTCGAAATCCGTGGCGGTACTGGGGGCGACGAGGCTGCGCTGTTTGCTGGAGACCTGGCTCGCATGTACACCCGCTACTGCGAGAACAAGGGCTGGAACGTGCAGATGTCCAGCTGTAGCGAGGGCGCTGTTGGCGGTTTCAAGGAGGTCGTTTTCAGTATCACGGGCGACAACGTGTATGGCACGTTGAAGTATGAGTCGGGCGTGCACCGCGTGCAGCGCGTGCCTGTCACCGAGACTCAGGGACGCGTCCATACGTCGGCTGCCAGTGTGGCCGTGCTGCCCGAGGCCGAGCCCTTCGACGTGCACATCAATGAGGGTGAGATCAAGTGGGACACCTTCCGCAGTGGGGGTGCCGGTGGCCAAAACGTGAACAAGGTGAACAGTGGTGTGCGACTGCGCTACATGTGGACCAACCCTAATACTGGCGAGCAGCAGGAAATCCTCATCGAGTGTACCGAGACTCGCGACCAACCCAAGAACAAGGAGAGGGCATTGGCACGACTGCGCACGTTCATCTACGACCACGAGCATCAGAAGTATGTCGATGATATCGCTTCGCGTCGCAAGACCCTCGTCTCGACAGGCGACCGCTCGGCCAAGATACGCACCTACAATTATCCGCAGGGACGCATCACCGACCATCGCATCGGCTACACCATCTACAACCTGCCCGCCTTCATGGACGGTGACATCCAGGATTGTATCGACCACCTCATCGTGGCCGAGAACGCCGAGAAACTCAAGGAAGCAGAACTTTAATTATGCTCGCTGACCTCGCCGTTTAGAGTTCAGAGTGTGCTAATTGTTAAAGCTATGTTAAAACGCTGTTTTGTTGTAACAAAGCGGCGTTTTAATGTGTCTATATGGCAAACGAGAACCGATTTCTGAACCCTGAAGACACAGCTATAGTAACAATTAGTGATGTTTAATGAAAGAACACTGGAGTTTCACTGCTCTGGTGTTTTTCTTTGTGAGGCAAAGAATTCTTGTATTTTCTGGATGATGGTGGCCGGATTGTTGATGTCGCGACTGAGGCGTTCCAGCGGGCACCAGCCGTCACCCGTGCGGTTGATGATGTGATCCACCAGTGTGCCATATTCGGCTTCAATGCCATGGCGTTGCAGCAGGGCGAGTGCGGGTTGGCTCATCACGTCGGCATGGACGTGTTTTGCTTCTCCCATCACCATGCAGGCCGCAGCCGCCTTGCCTACTGCTTTGTCGGCAATGAGAGCACCGTGCAGTAACTCGGGGTGCTCAGTTAATAATGTCAGCAAGTCTTTCACGCCACGCTGGGTGAAGCGATGAATTGTGCCGTCATCACTTTTCACCACAAGTGTTAAGTTCTCGTCATGTAAAATTTTAATTAAGTCTTTCATCATGCCGCAAAGATACAAAAACTAGGAACTAAAGAATAGAAACTAGAAACTTTTGTTGTAATTTTGTAGCACTAATTATAATTCAACACTAGCAATGAAGATAGGTATCATCGTGGCAATGCGCAAGGAGCTGGATCTGCTGCTGCCGTTGCTGCAAGACAGCGAGGAGAGCCGTATGGGTGGTTTTGAGTTCCATTGTGGCAAAGTGGGACGTCATGACGTGATGGTGATGCAATGCGGCATCGGGAAGGTCAATGCCGCTATGGGGGCGCTGATGCTCGTCAATAATTTTGCCCCTAACTATGTCATCAACAGCGGCGTGGCAGGCGGTGCCGACCTCAAGGTGGGCGTGATGGACGTGGTGGCAGGCGCACGTGTCGCCTATCATGATGTGTGGTGCGGCCCCGAGAGCGAGGTGGGACGAGTTCAGGGACTGCCACTCTATTTCGAGGGAGCAAGCAGACTGCTGGAACTCCTGCCCGAGAGGGAGGACATTCACAAGGGACTGATCTGCTCAGGCGACCAGTTCATCGACAAGATGGACGAGGTGAAGCGCATCAAGGGGCTCTTCCCCGATGCTCTGGCTGTGGACATGGAATCCGGTGCCATCGCTCAGGTGTGCAACTTGAGCAATGTGCCGTTCCTGGCGTTGCGTGTCATCAGCGATTCGCCCGGTGCCAGTCACGATAACACCCGTCAGTACCTCGATTTCTGGACCGATGCCCCCCAAGAGACCTTCATTCTCGTAAAAGACATCATCAATAAACTATAATAGAAACCCGATAGCATCTATAGTATCTATAGCATCTATAGCTTCTATAAAACCGATAACGACCGAATATGGAAAAGATTGCAAGTTTCAAGATCGACCACACCAGGCTGCTACGTGGCATCTATGTGTCACGCAAGGACTATCTTGATGGTGGTGATGTGGTGACCACCTTCGACATCCGCATGAAACTGCCCAACAGGGAGCCTGCAGTGAGTCAGAGTGCACTGCACACCATCGAGCACCTGGCGGCGACCTGGCTGCGTAACAACAAGCAGTGGGGCGACAAGGTGGTCTATTGGGGACCCATGGGCTGTTGTACGGGTAATTACCTCTTGCTCAAGGGCGACCTCGAGAGTCGGGACATCGTGCCGCTGATGCAGGAGATGTTCCTCTGGATTGCCGAGTTTGAAGGTGAGATTCCCGGGGCCAATGCCCACGATTGTGGCAACTACATGCTCAACAACCTGCCCATGGCCAAGTGGGAGGCTCGCAAATACTACATCGAGGTCCTCCAGAACATCCAGCCCGAAAACCTGATCTATCCCGAAGGCTGAGTTATTGATGACCAAAACGACGAATTACGCTAATACTCACGAATCTCATTTCGCGGGAATTAGCGTAATTCGTCGTTATACTCGATAGCGGCAATCTACAACTCGAGGGCGTCTTTCACTTTCTCGGGCAACAGGGCCAAGTCAAGGACTTCCTTGATGGTGTTGACGTAGTGGAACGTCAAGCCCTTGAGGTACATCTCGTTGATTTCCTCGATGTCCTTGCGGTTGTCCTTGCACAGGATGATTTCCTTGATGCCGGCACGCTTGGCGGCAAGGATTTTTTCCTTGATGCCACCCACGGGCAACACCTTGCCGCGTAGGGTGATTTCGCCGGTCATCGCCAGGTGGTCCTTGACCTTGCGCTGGGTGAAGGATGAAGCGAGAGAGGTCACCATCGTCACGCCCGCCGACGGGCCGTCCTTGGGAATAGCGCCCTCGGGCACGTGGATGTGCACGTTGTATTTGTCAAACAGTTCGGGTTCGATGTCAAGCAGTGAGCAATGGGAGCGCAGGTATTGCAGTGCGATGACTGCCGACTCCTTCATCACGTCGCCCAAGTTGCCTGTCAAGGTGAGTTTCTCGCCCTTGCCGCGTGCCAGTGACGATTCAACGAACAGGATTTCGCCTCCCACGGCAGTCCAAGCTAGACCTGTCACCACTCCGGCGAACTCGTTTCCCTCATACTTGTCTCGACTGTAATCGGGGGCACCCAGGTATTCCTTCAGGTTCTCGACCTTGATGCTGGTGGGGTAGGCGTCACCGCTGGCCTTGTGGCGTGCCACTCGGCGCAGGATGGTAGCAATTTTTTTCTCCAGCTGGCGCACGCCGCTCTCGCGGGTGTAGTCCTCGATGATTTTCAGGATGGTCTGCTTGCCAAATTTGATTTCGTTCTTCTTGAAACCATTGTTCTCCAGCTCTTTGGGAACAAGGTGGCGCTTGGCGATTTCCAACTTTTCCTCAGGGATATAGCCATTGATTTCGATGACCTCCATGCGGTCCAGAAGGGGGCGGCTCACGGTAGACAGGCTGTTGGCCGTGGCTATGAACAGAATCTTGGACAGGTCATAGTCCACGTCCAGGTAGTTGTCGTGGAAGTGCCCATTCTGCTCGGGATCGAGCACCTCGAGCAATGCCGACGACGGATCGCCCTTGAAGTCCTGACCCACCTTGTCGATCTCGTCAAGCACGATGACGGGATTGTTGCTGCCGCACTTGGCCAGCGCTGCAATGATGCGACCAGGCATGGCGCCGATGTAGGTGCGACGGTGACCGCGTATCTCGGCCTCGTCATGCAAGCCTCCAAGCGAGATGCGGGCATACTCGCGATGGAGGGCGTCGGCGATGGACTTACCCAGCGACGTCTTGCCCACACCGGGAGGTCCGTACAGGCACAGGATGGGGGCCTTGAGGTCGCCACGCAGCTTGAGAACCGACAGATGCTCCAGGATGCGGTCTTTGACCTTCTCCAGGCCGTAGTGGTCGGCATTGAGCTTATCTTCCACCTTCTTGAGGTCGAAGTTGTCCTCGGTATAGGTGTCCCACGGCAGGTTGAGCATATTGTCAAGATAGGCATACTGCACCGAGTAGTCTGGTGTCTGTGGATTGAGACGTTCCAGCTTGCGCAATTCTTTCTCGAACTGTTTCTGGACGCTCTCGTTCCACTTCATCTTGCTGCCGCGTTCTTGCAGTTCCTCGATGTCGTCAACGTCGGTGCCCAACTCTTCCTGGATGGTGCGTATCTGCTGTTGCAGGAAGTGGTCGCGCTGTTGCTGGGACAACTCTTCTCGCGTGCGCGACTGGATGTTGGCCTTGATTTCCACCAGTTGCTCCTCTCGGTTAAGCAGGGCAAAGAGCAGGTAGCCACGTTTCTTGATGTCGCGCTCCTCGAGCATGTGCTGCTTCTGGTCCGAGTCAAAGGCGATGTTGGTGGCCAGGAAGTTCATCAGGTACATGGGATTGTCGATGTTCTTCATCGCGAAGGCCAGTTCTCGACCGTTGTTGCCCATATTGCGCAACATGCGCAGGGTCACCTCGACGATGGATTGCATCAGCACCTCAAATTCCTTGTCGCCGGCAAGGGGTAACCTGTCTTCCACCAGCGTGACAGCGCCGCGCAGGTAGGGCACCACCTGGGCAACATGGTCCAGTTGGCAAGCCGAGCGGCCTTGCAGGATAACGTTGGTCGAGCCATCAGGCAATTCCAGCACCTTGACAATCGTGGCGATGGTGCCATAGCGGTACAGGTCGCGCTCCATGGGATCCTCGATGTGGCTGTCACATTGACAGAAGACGGCAATGGAGTGGTGACCCTCCTCGGCCTCCTTGATGAGGCGCATCGACTTCTCGCGGCCCACCGATACAGGCATGGTCATTGCGGGAAACAACACCATGTTGCGCAAGGGCAAAATGGGGATGTCATCGGCCTTGCTATCCTGGATGTCGGTGCCGTCGGCCACCTCATGTATCTCGGTGATGATGGGGACCACGCGGGCGCCGCCATCATTCATCTCAGTATCTATATTATCTAAAAAATCTATCATAGCTAATGTCAATGATTGGTCATTTGCTGCTTGACGGCAAAATCAGCCTGCAAAATTACAAATATTCCCCGAATCTGAGCCCCTTCTCCAGGGTCATTTATAGAAAAATAACAAAGCGGCCCGAACAGGTGCCGGGCCGCTTGTGGTTTAAGGTGTGCGACAGGGTGCCGCACGGGTCGGTTTACTTGATGACCTTGATGCTCTGGGTTGAGCCGTCGCTGTAGGTGCGAACGATGATGTTCACTCCCTCAACAGGCTGGCTGAACTCGATACCACGGATGTCGAAGTAACGCTCGCTGACAACGGTCTTGGTGACGTTGGCCTCGTTGACTGCCGTCGGGATGAGGATGGTCTTGAAATCACCGCAAGCGGGTGTCGTGTGAACATTCTCATCGGTGGGCAGGGAGTAGATACCGATATTGCTACCGGCGCATACCAAGTTGCCTGCATAGTCAAATGCCATCTGGAAGATGGTGCCCTGACCAGACTTGTAAGCGTACTTGGGAGTGATGTCGGGCGTGTTGCCGTCCCAAGTCAGGTCGAAGAACTGGAGGTAGCCGCTACCGTCGTTGATGACGAGCATGTCGGATGCCTCATTCACTGCGAAGCCGGCACGATCACTACCGTTGAGCATCTCGTTGTAAGGAGCGCGGCCTGAGTTGAAGGTCACGTTGCCGTCGTTGTCAACAAACATCAACGAGGGAACACCCGATGCGTTGTTGCCTGCACTGCGGTACTGCGATACCCAGACGCCGTGGCCAGCAGGATCGGCAACAACGTTACCGTTGGTGTTAGCCTGCCATGCACCGATGTCATAGTACTGGCTGGGAGCGGTTGACCAGGTGTCAACGATGGTGCCGTCTTCCTGGCCGATGTTGTAAACACCCACACCGTTACCGTTGCCCGAAGGTCCGACAACGTCCTCAAGATATACATACAGCTTGGTGTTAGCGCCCTTGCCGCCAATGCCTACGCCAGGCGACGACGAGCCGACAGCCACGCCATTGTTGGTGATCAGACCATCGCTGTTGCGTGTGCCAACGAAGAACTCGGTCCAAGTGCCGCCAAGGTCATTGGGATCGGCGATGAATACGCCAGAGGTGGGATCGCCCCAATCGGGAACGTAGAGCTTACCCTGACTGTCGATACCCATGCGATAGTTGCTGCGCCAGGTGCGGTTACCGTTGTAAACCTGGTCGCTCACACGATTACCGTCAACGTCATAAACATAGACGCCATTGCCGGCATTGTTGTTGGCAACACGGTTACCGGCGTAGATGGTACCCATCTTGGGACTGCACGGTGACTTGTCGACAGCAACAAACAGCTGACCGCTATAGGTCGGACCGGTCGGGTTAAGACGCTGGATGGTGGTGATGTTCTCACCCTCGAGGGTGACTGACCACGTCAGCTTCTCGCCAGGAGCGGCGGGCAACATGCCCAGCTCGATCTCGATGCTGTTCTCGCCCTTCTTCACGTCAGGAACCTCAATGATGCTCACCTCGTTGCCATCAGCATCGTAGAAGGAGATGTAAGCATACTGGGCGTCATCGTTGGCATTGAACGAGAAGGTGCCTACGCTGCCATCGCCATTGTACTGCAAGCCGTAGGCAAAGATGCCCGGAATTGCTGGCTGATCGTTGGCAGCTGCCTGCCACTTGGTGATCTTGTTGTCCTGCATCAGGTACAGGTTGATGTCCTCGCCAATCACGGCTGCACCTGTCGACATGAACTGGCATGCCAGCGGGTCAAGGTCGGTGTTGGTGGTAGCAACCAGTGCGGCCTGGTCGAGGCCGGCGGTGATGTCATACAGCTTGATACCGCCGACGTTAGCTCCCTCGCCACGGTTCGGGGCAATGTAGGGCGTCACCATGTACTGGTGCTGAGCATACTTGAAGAACGATACGCCCACAGCTGCCGTGTCTTCCTCATTGCTGATGAAGCGGCCCACTACTTGGCTGTCGGTGCCGTTAGCCTTGGCGGTGGCCACCTCAAACGGCAAGATTTTCGAGCCGTCGAGCACCACGTTGTTATCGTCGCGAGGCGAGAGCGTCAGCACGGGCTCACCAATCTTGGGCAACGTGAAATTGCTGCTGGCGTTGATGGTCTTCTCGGTGTAGATGGTGCTGGTGATTTGTCCGTTGACAATAGACAGTTTCAAGAACCTCATGCCGCCCACGGCACTGCTGCCGTTGGTGCCCACGATGGTCACGGTGCACTCGTCGGCTGCGCCGTCAACAACGACAGCCTGCGGACGATAACGGTAGAAGTTGGCCGAGCTTTGGGTGGTAACCCATTCGGCGGGATCACTGTCAAAGTCATTCCACTTGAACAGGCGCAGCGTGCCGCGCTGGAAGCCGGCGTCAACCTGGTCGTTGCTGTACTGGGTCTGAACGCTGTTGATACCCACGAGCTGATTGTCGGCAGTAAAGCAGATGTCATTCAGGCGGCTGTAGAAGCCGGCGTTGTTGGGCTCGGATTCGGCAATACCATTGATGCTCAACTCCTTGACAATCACCTTGTCAATGTTATTGATCAGATAAACGTGAGGTATGCCGTCCTCGGCATTGGTCAGCACGACGGTGCTGTCGCCGCGAACGAGCATGCGCTTGATGGTGCCTTCCAGCTCATACAGCGTGCCGTCGTCACGAGTCAGGTTGAGCTTCTCGGGAGCGCTGATGTAACCAGGCAGTTCGGGCTCGGGATAGTTCTGATACAGGTCATCAGGTACCACATAGTCGGCAGCCTCCAGCAGGGGCACCTCGTAAGTGGTCTTGTTGGCCTCGACAACGATGTTGCCGCTCGCCTTGGTGATCCACTGCTGCCACTCGCCGTCAACGGTGGACTTGGTGTACTCGCCAAGGGGCTTGTAGCCATCAGCCTCAACAGCGAGGGTGTAGGTGCCGGGTTCCAGGTTCTCAAACACGAACACGCCGTTGTAGTTCTGGTCGGTGGTGTAGCGGTCCACTTCCTGTCCGTTCTTGTACAGGATGACGACAGCGCCGTTGAGCGGTGCCCACTGGTCCATCGTGCCGGCATTGTAGTTGTACAGGTTGTGTACCAGGTGCTCGTGAACATCCTTCACGGTACCCATGATGTAGCCCTTGTTATCGGGGGTCAGACCGAAGTATTCTCCGATACCACGGGCGATGCGGATACCTTCCTGGTGGCAGTAGTCCATGTTCAGCGCACGGTGGCGTGCGGGCTGGTAGGTGTGGAAATAACCTTCTACCAGGAAGCCGGGAACACCGTGTTTCAACACGCCCAGGTAGCCAGTATAAGCGATACCCGTATTGGGATCAACGCGCGTCGAGGAACTGCCGTAGAAGTTGATATCACCTCTCACGTTGGGGCTCGTCGGACTGTAGTTGGTCATCGGGTCAATCTCGTTGGTGTAGAAGAGCGGCCAGCAGGTCTGACCCATGGAACGGCTGCCAGGTGCCAAGTCGCCTCCGTCGGCGTCGGAGTCATAACCGCGATAGAGCATCAGCGGGTAGTTGGTGGCTGTGCCGTCGGTGAGGGCGTTGGAGTGGTGAGACAGGAACATGTCATAGTTGCCCACCTCAACCTCCTCGCAGATCTCTGACAAGGGACGGTTATAGATTTCGGCGTCAGGAGCGCCCTGAACGTAGGGGTACGGGCCGTTGAACCATCTCGACATGGTGACATTCTCGGGCTTCAAGCCCATCTTGATGAGTTGAGCGCGAGTCTGGATGGATTTCCACAGGTTGGTGTTACTCTCGTAGAATCCGTTGGTGTCAGGACGACCTGTCTCGGGCAACGCGGGATAGGGAATGGTTGCCATCGGGCGGTCATTGGGTCCCCAGCTGCCATGGCCAGGATTCAGATAGATGCGGATTTCGTCGGCTGTCTTTGCCTGCATCGTGCCGGCTGCCATGATGGCGGCTACGGCAAGTAAAAGGATCTTTTTCATAGCGGTCATCATTTGGTTACGTTAATAATATAAGCTTCTCCGGCAGGGGTGCTGAAGGCGATTTTGCCGTCGGCAGCGTGCGGATACATGGCGACAGTGCCTTCTCCGGTCAGTGTCTGGGTTGTGCCGTCAAGCGTGGCGGCAACAATCGACGAGGCATAGATGAACTCTCCATCGTCCAGGTCAATCATGCCCACAACGGTATTGTCATCATACCATACCGGGGCACGCATCTTGCCCACCTTGCGAACGTTGCTGCCGTTCAGGTCGCACACGTAGGTGCCATGGGCAGCTTGATAGTAGAGAACCTTGGTGCCGTCGGGCGACAGTGAGGCCCACATGTAGCTGAACTGGTCTCCGTTGGGTGAGAGCTTTCGCGTCTTGCCGTCGATGGTGATCATCAGTTGGCCCTTGTTGATAGAGAGGACGGGCAGGTTCTGCGCCTTGGTGCTGCCGATGGCCTTCTTGCTGAATTTGCCCTTGTTCACAACACCGGCACTGGTGGCGTCCACAGCGTAGCCTTGAAGGTCATGCGTCGGTTTTACCAGCACTTGGCTGGCTCCGGTGGACAGGTTGACGCTCTTGAGTGACGACAGGCGCAGGTGCTTGTCGTTAATCGAGCCTTCGCGGAAGACGACCGTCTGGCCGTCAGGCGAAATCTTCACGTTGTGGCCGGCGCTGGGAGCGGTGCTCAGCATCTGGATTTGGCCACTTGTCAGGTCAAACTTGGTGAGGCCCTGGTTAGTGGAGCTGGTGAGCAGCAGATAATCGCCCTGAGGGCTGATTGCAGCTACAGCAGCCTTGTCAGGCATGTTGACCTTGTCAATCGAGGTCACATTCAACACCTGACCCATTGCACTCATCGAGAAACCTAACGTCAATACGAAAAGAAGTTTTCTCATCATGATGGTTAAATGGTTAAAGTTAAACAATATAGGTAATACAATCTTTCTTCGGCAAAAAAGCTGGTTGGAACATCTTCAATGCGCCAAAATTAATTAAAAAAAATGTAAATAACAAATAATAAAAGTTTAAAAACTATAATCGACTGATTTTTCCTTGTATGAACAAAAAACAGAACAATTCTTACAACGCTTCTGCTGAATGGTTGCTTGAATTGTTCTGGTTGTATTGGTTCGCTCTTGTAGCTTGGATTCTACTTGAACAGGAAGAGGTCGTTGATGGATTTCTTGATATTGACGTGCTTGATGGCGAGGGCAAACATCTTGTCCAGACTCAGAACCCTCACCTTGGGACAGCGGTCAGTGTCAAAGGGGATGCTGTCGCTGATGACCAGCTCGTCCAGGCCGCTCTCCATGACCCTCTCGCTGGCGGGGTCACTCATCACGGCATGGGAGATATAGGCGCGCACGCTGCGTGCACCGCTCGACTTCATCAGCGAGGCGGCCTTGCAGATGGTTCCGGCAGTGTCCACCATGTCGTCGATGAGGATCACGTCCTTGTCCTTCACGTCGCCGATGATGGTCATGCTCTCAACCACATTGGCCTGCTGGCGGTGCTTGTGGCACAGCACGAGGGGCGCATTGAAGTATTTGGCATAGGAGTTGGCTCGCTTGGCGCCGCCCACGTCGGGCGAGGCGATGACCATGTCCTTGAGATTGAGCGAGGCAATGTCAGGGACAAACATCGTTGAGGCGTACAGGTGGTCAACGGGAATGTCAAAGAATCCCTGAATCTGGTCAGCGTGCAAGTCCATGGTAATCAATCGGTCGATGCCGGCGGCAATGAGCAGATTGGTGACAAGCTTGGCAGCAATCGACACGCGGGGCTTGTCCTTGCGGTCCTGACGTGCCCAACCGAAGTAGGGGATAACGGCGATGACCGACTGCGCAGAGGCGCGCTTGGCGGCATCAATCATGAGCAAAAGCTCCATCAGGTTCTCACTGGCATTGAAAGTGGACTGAACGAGATATACCTCTGCACCGCGCACCGGCTCCTCGTAACACACTTCAAACTCTCCGTCGGCAAAATGCGAGATGTTGATTCTGCCCAGTTCCACACCCAGTTGTTTTGCAATCTTCAGGGCAACATAACGTGAATTAGTGCCCGAGAAAATTTTCATTTCAGCCATGTTGATTTGAATAATTTTAGTTTTAAGTTTTTAGTTTTAAGTGCGATTGCTGTGGACTAAAACATAACGGCTACGACCTAAAACCTATGCTTGTGCAAAGGTAGTAATAAGTTTTCGGTTTATCGACTATCGGTTGTCAGTTTTTTCGAAAAAAACTCATTGCGCAGGGGCAAATCGATAAAGCTGTGCACTGTGGGCCGCAAGGCTGATGGCGATGGGGGTCTCGCCATCGAGAATGGCTGAGGACGTTTCGCTGGTCAACAGGTCGTGGCGCGTGTAGCTACCAGGGGACATCACGGCACAATCGAGAGCATGCCTGGGAATGCGAACGGCCGTGTCGATGGACTCCTCGCCGAAGTTGGCCACGATGAGCGTCAGCTCGCCATCGCGGTGGCGCAGGTAGGCGAACTGGCGTTTAGCATCCAACGTGTCCTGATTAACGTACATCAGGTCAAAAAAGTCGCCGCGGGCAAGCGTCTTCTCGCTGCACGACAGCCGCAGGATCTTGCGGTAGTGAGCGCGCAGGCGTCGCTCGGCGGCCGACGGTTTGCCTTGATGCCAGCGGCGCAGTGTGGCCAGGCTCCAGTAATCAAAGATGGTCGTGCGACCGTCATGGCCGCTGTAGCCTTCGGCATCAATGGCGGGCTCGCCCAGTTCCTGGCCGGCATAGACCATGAAGGGGCAACGTGACATCGTGGCACTCACCACCAGGGCAGGCAGGGCCTTCCATGGGTCACCGCAGAACTGCCGGGAAGCTATGCGCTGCTCGTCGTGGTTCTCGAGGAAGTTGAGCATGTGGTCACCGAGGCCCTCCACCGTCTGCCAGCAGCGAGTGAGGTCACTGGCGGGCCACCCGTTACACAGGATGCCACGCAGCGTGTCGTAGAGCGTCACCTTATCATATAGGTAGTCAAAGCCGCCGTCAAAGATGTAACTGCGGTATAACGACACGTCATAGATCTCGGCAATGAAAACCAGCTCGGGATATTTGGACTTGACTTGAGCGATGGCCCAGTGCCAGAAGGCCACTGGCACCATGTGTGCCATGTCGCAGCGCAAGCCGTCAATGCCTTTTCCGGCCCAGAACGTCAGGATGTCAAGCATCTTGGTCCAGGTGGGTGGGATGGGGGAGAAGTGGGTGCTGCCGTTCCAAGGATCAACACCGTAGTTGAGCTTCACGGTTTCATACCAGTCGTCACGGCTCGGAGAGGCCGTGTAGCAGTCGTTGCCCGTGGCGCGTGCCGGGAACTCATGGTAGGCGCCGTCTCCCTGGCCCAGGGGGACGCCATGCGGCGAGAACTCCTGTCCTGTAATATAGTAGAAATTGTTCCTCGGATCAAAAAACATCATCGGGTTGTCGCCCTCGCCCAGGTCCTGCACACCGGCGGGCTTGGCGTCGCTTTCATACTCGCGCGCCACATGGTTGGGCACAAAGTCGATGATCACCTTCAGGCCTGCTTGATGGGTGCGCTTCACCAGCGCTTCAAACTCGGCCATACGGTTCTTGACCTTCACGGCTAGGTCAGGGCACACGTCATAGTAGTCGCGGATGGCGTAGGGCGAGCCGGCCTTGCCTTTCACTACATGGGGATTGCATGGCACGATCCCCTGGCGTGAGTAGTCGGTGGCCGTGGCGTGCTCAATAATGCCTGTGTACCACACGTGGGTCGCTCCCAGCGACTTGATGGAGCGCAGCTTCGACTCGTCGATCTCATTGAACTTGCCGCAACCGTTCTGGCGAATGGTGCCATTTGGCACACACTTCTCATTGATATTGGTGTACCAGCGGGGCATCAGCTGGTAGATAATCACCTTTTTATTCCCTTTCATGACACAAAAGTACGATTTTTTTGCTGATTTGACTTAACTTTGCGCCACAAAAAAGTTTTCAGTTGCCTGTTGACAGTCCAATGCCGATGCCGTTGACAACTGAAAACAGAAAACAGACAACTGAAAATGATATCATTCGAGAGTGATTACACGGGCGGCTGCCATGAGACCATCATCAAGCGCCTCATCGAGACCAACAACGAGCGTACCACGGGCTACGGCCTGGACGACTATTGTAAAGCGGCCAAAGAGAAAATACGCAAGGCTTGCGGCAAGCCCGATGCCGACGTCTTTTTCCTCGTGGGGGGCACGCAGACCAATGCCACCGTCATCGACGCAATGCTCAGTTCCTATCAGGGGGTGATCGCAGTCGAGACCGGGCACATCAATGTGCACGAGTCGGGCGCCATCGAGTTTGGAGGACACAAGGTGTTGACGTTGCCCTCCCACGACGGCAAGATGGACGCTGGCGAACTGGCACAGTGGCTCCATGATTTCTATTCCGATCCCACCTATGACCACATGGTCTTCCCCGGCATGGTCTATATTACTTTTGCCACCGAGATGGGCACCATCTACAGCCTCGACGAGCTGATGGCCATCAGCGACATCTGTCGTCGCTATGAACTGCCACTGTTCATTGACGGGGCTCGCTTGGGATATGGCTTGATGGCCGAGGGTTGTGACGTGACCTTGCAACAGCTGGCCGACCTGTGCGATGTCTTCTACATCGGCGGCACCAAGTGCGGAGCCTATTGCGGCGAGGCCGTGGTGTTTCCCAATCCCGGCGCACCGGCACCAGCCCATTTCTTCACCATCGTCAAGCAGCACGGAGCCTTGCTGGCCAAGGGGCGCCTGCTGGGCATCCAGTTCGACACGTTGATGCACAACGACCTCTACTTCACGCTGGCACGACATGCCGTTGAGCAGGCCATACGCATCAAGCAGGCCTTCATCGCCAAGGGCTACAAGATGTACAGCGACTCACCCACCAACCAGCAGTTCGTCCTCCTGGACCAGCAGACCATCGCCCGTCTTGAGAAAGACTTCGTCTTCGAGCAGTGGTTCCCCGTCGGTGACCTGATGAACTGCCGTTTCGTCACCAGCTGGGACACCGTCCCCGCCGATGTCGATGCCCTCATCGCCGCCTTGTAGAGACAGCCCCTCAAGAGCATAAAGCTAGGACGCTCCTGGCTGGGACGGTTCTGTGTGGTGCTATCAGCTGAACGCAGCCTTCTCAAGAACATCCCCAGCCCATGCAAACGTGCGTTTTTGCGGGCTTTTCTTGCTTATGAGGTGATTTAGCGGTAATTTTGCCGCAGATTTCGCGAATATAGAAAAATGGCTACGATTCTGAATATAGAGACTTCGACCGAAGTGTGCTCGGTGGCGCTGACCAGCGAGGGGCAGGTGCTGGACCATCGTGAGAATTACGAGGGACAGACCCATGCCACGCTCTTGAGCCAGTATGTGAAAGAGATGCTGGATTATGCTCGCTCGCGAGAGATGAAGCTGGATGCCATCGCCGTGAGTATCGGCCCAGGCTCCTACACGGGGCTGCGCATCGGCCTGAGCGAGGCCAAGGGACTGGCATTCGGCCTGCAGGTGCCGCTCATCGGGGTGAACACGCTGCAACTGATGGCCGTGAGCACGATGTTCAATCACTTCATTGATGATGACAGACTGCTCTATGTGCCCATGATCGACGCACGCCGCATGGAGGTCTATACCGCAGCCTACACCCCCGCACTTGATACCGTGCTGGAGCCGCAGGCGATGATTCTCGACGAGCACTCATTCGAGTATCTGCTGGAGCAGGGCTACTCCCTGGTGCTCATGGGCAACGGCAGCGACAAGGCGCGACAGGTGCTCACGCGTGACGGGGTGCGCTTCATCGAGGGCATCAAGCCCGTGGCCGTCGATATGCTGGCTTTGGCCGAGAAAGCATGGCGTGAGCAACGCTTCATCGATGTCGCCTACAGCACGCCGCTCTACCTCAAGGAATTCCAAGCCACCAAGCCTCGCAATCCGTTAGAGGCTGTTAAGAGCTAGCAATGAGCCCCCCAGCGCCCCGGCCCCTCCAGTGTCGAAGACCACCATCTAAAAACTAAAAACTGAAAACTCAAGACACGCTGATTAAAAAAATTGTATTACCTTTGCAGATTATGCTGACATATAATTCACAACTCAAGAAACTGGTGATGCCAGAGTATGGCCGCAACGTGCAACAGATGGTTGACCACTGCCTCACAATCGAGGACCGTGGCGAGCGCACCCGTTGCGCCTTCACCATCGTGCAGAACATGGCCAACATGTTTCCCCTCTTGCGGGCCGAGACCGATTACCAGCACAAGCTTTGGGACCACCTGATGATCATGAGTGGTTTCCAGCTCGACATCGATTTCCCCTTTGACGACATCATCAGGGAGGAGAATCTCGAGACCAAGCCCGACCCCATCCGTTATGAGCTGGAGCCGATAGTCTATCGCCACTACGGCAAGAACATCGAGCGTATGATAGCGCGTGCAGCCGAGTATCCCGAGGGCGAGGAGCGTGACGCCCTGGTGATGCTGTTGGCCAATCACATGAAGAAGCTCATCTACCAAATCAACAACGAGGACGTGGATGATGCCAAAATATTCAAGGACCTGGAGCGTTACAGCCATGGCGCAATCCGTCTGGATCCGTCAACTCATCACCTGCATGAGTATCAGGTCGTGAAACCCGCCCAGCCGGCCGGTAAGAAGAAAAAGAAGAAATAGAAGGCTTCAGGCTTCAGCAACATCAGCATTAAACTGACAACTGAAAAAGAAAAAAGATGATCAGGCGCGAGGAACTCATCGAGATTGGCCACTACAACAAGCCACACGGTGTTGCCGGAGAAATTTCGGCAACTGTCGATGTGGAGGTTGAGCTCTTGCAGGAATTGTCATGCCTGATCAGCGACATGGACGGCATCTATGTGCCATTCTATGTGAACGCATGCCGGCCCAAGACCCACGAGACGGTGCTGCTCACCATCGATGGCATCACCACCGACCAGGAGGCTGCACGACTGGTTAACCACGACATCTTTGCTCTCAAGCGGGAATTCGAGCAGCAGAGCGAGGATGCCGATGCCGACGGCTACCCACTTGATTTCTTCATCGGATTCATGCTGCAAGACAACAGTGGCATCGTCGTTGGCCAGATCATCGACGTCGATGAACAGACCGAGAACGCCATCTTTATCGTCTCCAGGGACGACAACGAGGTGATGGTGCCTGCCAGCGATGACCTGATTGTGGAATTTGACATGGACAAGAAATTGATGGTCATGGACTTGCCGCATGGCTTACTGGAATTGAACGATTAACCCCGACAAGAGATAACCGATATGCAACGACGAGTATTGAACATAATCTTGACAATGACGGCCCTGATGCTGACGATTGTGCCTCTGCAACTGCGGGCCGAAGAAGATATCTACGACCTGTCGCTCGACGAGAACCTGATGACTCCCGAGATCAAGAACGACAAGCAGGCCGACAAAATCCAGGATTTCCAATATGACATTGCTGTGGCTTTCAAGCAGTCCAACTATGACGTGGAAGTCATGCGTGATAACGAGGTCATTGTCATCACCATCGGGGCCAGCCTGCTCTTTGAGCCTAACGACACGGCCCTGAGCAAGCTGGGTGAGACACAGCTCAAGCCGTTCCTGAGGATGATGAAGAACCCCGGGTTTTACAAGATGCTGCTGGTCATGCACAGCGACAACACTGGCAGTGAGGAATACACCCTCAACTTGACGCGACAGCGTGTGAACGCGATCTTTGACTGGTTTGACGAGAATGGCAGCGTGGACTATATCGTCCCCTATGCGCTGGGCGACACCGACCCCATCGTCGATAACAACTCGGTGGAAAACCGTAAGCGCAACCGCCGGTTGGAAATCTTCCTGGTGCCTGAGAAGACGATGTTGCAGCAGGCCAAGAAAGGGCGCATCAACATGCACAATATAGTCAAGGACAATAAGGATAACTAACAACACATTATATAAATATTACAATGGCAAAAGAATTAAAGGATTTAACTAAGAGAGCCGACAATTACTCTCAATGGTATAATGAACTGGTAGTGAAAGCCGACCTCGCCGAGCAATCGGCAGTGCGAGGATGCATGGTCATCAAGCCCTATGGCTATGCCATCTGGGAGAAGATGCAGCATGAGCTCGACAAGATGTTCAAGGCTACCGGCGTGCAGAACGCCTATTTCCCCCTGCTCATCCCCAAGTCGTTCCTCAGCCGCGAGGCCGACCACGTGGAGGGCTTTGCTAAAGAATGTGCCGTGGTGACTCATTACCGCTTGATGAATGACCCGAATGGCAAGGGCGTCGTCGTGGACCCCTCGGCACGGCTTGAGGAGGAACTCATCATCCGCCCCACCAGTGAGACCATCATCTGGAACACCTATCGCAACTGGATCAACAGTTATCGCGACCTGCCGTTGCTCATCAACCAGTGGGCTAACGTCTTCCGTTGGGAGATGCGCACACGCCTCTTCCTGCGCACGGCCGAGTTCCTCTGGCAAGAGGGACACACCGCACACGCCACCAAGGAGGAAGCCGAGGCCAAGGCCATTGAGATGCTGAACGTCTATGCCGACTTTGCCGAGAAATACATGGCATTGCCCGTCATCAAGGGCATCAAGACCGCCAAGGAGCGCTTTGCCGGCGCTCTCGAGACCTATACCATCGAGGCCATGATGCAGGATGGCAAGGCCCTTCAGTCTGGCACCAGCCACTTCCTGGGCCAGAACTTTGCCAAGGCTTTTGATGTCAAATTCATCGACAAGGAGAATAAACTGCAGGATGTGTGGGCTACATCGTGGGGCGTGTCTACTCGACTCATGGGCGCCCTGATCATGACACATAGCGACGACAATGGCCTCGTCCTGCCTCCCCACTTGGCACCCATCCAGGTGGTCATCGTCCCCGTCTACAAGACCAACGATCAGCTCGACCAGATCAACAAGGTGGTTGAACCCATCGTGGCGGCACTGAGGGGCATGGGCATCTCGGTGAAGTATGACAATGCCGACAACAAGCGACCCGGATTCAAGTTTGCCGACTACGAGCTGAAGGGCGTGCCCGTGAGACTCGTTCTGGGTGCACGCGACATCGAGGCGGGAACCATCGAGGTGATGCGCCGCGACACGCTCGAGAAGAGCAGCGAGCAGCTGGCTGGTATAGAAAACCGCGTCAAGGACCTGCTCGAGGAAATCCAGCAGAACATCTTCACCAAGGCCTTGAACCAGCGTGAGCGCATGACCTACAAGGTGGACACTTGGGATGAGTTCAAGGAGCAGATCGAGAAGGGTGGATTCATCCTCGCTCACTGGGACGGTACAAGCGAGACCGAAGAGAAAATCAAGGAAGAGACCAAGGCGACCATCCGCTGCATCCCGATGGATGCGCCCGAGGAGGAGGGCAAGTGCATCTATACGGGCAAGCCCAGCCATCGCCGCGTCATCTTTGCGCGCAACTATTGATATTTTTAGCCTTTAACTTTTATAGGCTTCAGGTTTTGGCGTCAGGGGTCATCCGCCCCCGGGAGCCAAGGCTTGAAGCCTAAATGATTTAATGCAAGTGTCTAGAGTGGTAGTGCTACGTTAGGCACTTGAGTCAAAAAAAAGCACTTCGTTTCACAACGAAGGTGCCCTAGGAAAAAATAGTATGAATAAAAGTTTGATTTAAGGTTTTGC
This sequence comes from Sodaliphilus sp., assembly GCA_045114435.1. Classification (GTDB taxonomy): domain Bacteria; phylum Bacteroidota; class Bacteroidia; order Bacteroidales; family Muribaculaceae; genus Sodaliphilus. Next base: position 24,417 of record JBGUKK010000133.1, on the reverse strand, counting down.
AAATGTACTTCTTTTTTTGTTAACGTGCAACATTTTTTTCAAAAATATACTTTTTTGGCTGCCTTTCTCAATTTTGACTGTACTGCCATGGGACGATTCAGAAATTTTTTTTGGACCGAAATGAATATTTTTCATGATTTTAAATATCATGAATCACGATAAAATGCTATCTTTGTCGTTTGATTGCTGTAAACGGTTTTGTGTTTACTCAGTCTAATGGCAGAGTTTCATTTAGATTAAAGACTATGAAAAAGAGACAGACGAGCATGATGGATGGCGTGAAGATGGCATTCGGCATCTTCATGGTGCTGTTCTACCTGGGAGTGGCAGTGCTCTTGGCGATGCGCTTCTTTGACTTGCCCAAGTACCTCAGTTGGTTCTTTGCCGCGGCATTCGGCGCTTACGGCCTCTATCGCGGCTATCGTGAAATCAAGGGCGAGCACACCTATGGCATGCGTCAATATGACGATGAGCAAGAGGAGGAACAACAGTACACGACCTATGCCGAACGTCTCGAGCAACAGGAAAAGGAAGATGAGAAAGAATAATAACATAGTATTGATTGTTGCCGCTTTGGCGCTCTCGCTCCTCTTGGGGGCTTGCGGCGATCAGAGGCCCAAGAGCACAAGCACGCGAGGACTGGCGCGCATCATGTGTGACGAGTCCTTCCAGAGTGTGCTCGAGCAGGAGATAGCAGTGTTTGAATTCCAGTATCCCGAGGCAAGCATCATGCCCCAGTATATCAACGAGCATGACGCCCTGGATTCTCTGTTCAAGAACAAGGTTGATCTCATCATCATCTCCCATGACATCACGGCCGACCAGAAGCAGAGCCTCAAGAAAATCGGGCGTGGCTACCGCTCACGGATGATTGCAGTCGATGCCATCGCCGTCATCGTCAACAAGCAGAACGACATTGACGAGCTGACGATGTCCGACCTGCAAGACATCTTCTCGGGAAAGGTGAAACGATGGGGAGAAGTGTATCCCACCAAGTTGAAGAATGATAGCATCAAGGTCATGTTTGACGGCTCGGGAACGGGTGTTGTCAATTACATGAAGGAGAAATTTGTCAAGGGTGGCAAGTTCGGACCCAACATCTATGCCAGGAGCTCCAGCGCCGATGTGTTCAAGGCTGTGGAACAATATAAAAATGTGATTGGCTTTATCGGTGTGAGCTGGATCACCAGTGACCTCAAGTCGGCCGAGGTTCCCATTGAACAGAAATATGAGGAGCTCAAGACCAAGAACGAGGTGAGCGTCATCGACTTCACCGACCGCATCAAGGTGATGCCGGTGCGTAAAGATGACCAGTTGGAGGCCGTGAAGCCTTATCAGGCTCACATCCACAGTGGTGACTATCCACTGGTGCGAACAATATGGGCAATCGATGCTTCCTATAACGGAACTCTCGACCACGGTTTCTACACTTTCTTGACGGGAGTCATCGGTCAGAAAATTATCCTGCAGACGGGCATACTGCCTGCGGCAGAACCAGTCAGATATGTCGAGGTGCAATAAGTCGTGCTGATAACTGAAAATTGACAACTGGCAACTGAATTGGCACAGAATTTGCAACGTGAATATAAAAACAAAAGAAACTAATAAATATCAACATTAAATTGTTACTACAATGAAAAGGAAATTCTTTATTGCATCACTCATTCTCATGGGTGCATCGCTGGTAGCCAACGCACAAGGCTACAAGGACGGTATCGAGTACTACAAGGTTGACAAACTCGACAACGCCAAGGAGTTGCTGGAGCGCAACTTGAACGCCACCAGCACCGACAAGGCCGAGGCTTTCTACTATCTTGGTCAGATTGCCCTTCACCAGAACAACGTTGCACAAGCTGCATCTTATTTTGAGAAGGGTATCGCAGCCGATGCCATGAACCCCTACAACTACGTGGGACAGGCTGCTCTGGCACTCAAGAACGGTGGCGACTACAAGACTCTGCTCGATAAGGCTCGCAAAATGTCCAAGAAGGACTCCAAGCTCGAGATGGAAATTGCCCGTGCTTTCTATGATGCAAATCCCACCACCTATGCCAAGGATATTGAGAAATGCATCAAGAATGCCCGCAAGTGGAACGCTGATGACCCCGACAGCTACATCTTTGAGGCCGACACCAAGGCCGACAAGAAGGACTGGGGTAATGCCGCCGGTATCTATGAGCTGGCCTTCACCAAGGATCCCAAGAACATCGAGGCCTATGTGAAGTATGCTACCACTTACTTCAACGTGGTGCCCGAGGTGGCCATTGAGCGACTCGAAGAGCTCCAGGCCAAGGTCCCCAACTCTGCTCTGGTGCAGCGTGAGCTTGCCGAGATGTACTATGCCGACAACCTGGGAGCCAAGGCTGCTGAGCAGTATGGCAAGTACATCAAGAACCCCAACCACTTTGCACAGGACGAGGTGCGCTACGTGCAGCTGTTGTTCTTCGGTGAGAAGTATCAGGAGTCGCTTGACCTCGCCACCAGCCTGGTGAACAAGTTGGATCCCAGCGACAGCAAGGTCTTCTTCATGAAGCGCATGCAGTTGTACAACCTGGTGCAGCTCAAGAAGTGGCCCGAGGCAGTCGAAGCAGGACGCTCGTTCTTTGCCAACATGCTGCCCAAGAATTCAAGGTATGAGGTTCGTGACTACACCGACTACGGTCAGGCTCTTCAGGAAGCCGGCAAGCCCGAGGAGGCTGTTGGCGCTTACGAGAAGGCTCTTGAGCTCAACCCCAATAACGACGAGTTGATCCGCTTCATGGGTGAGAGCTATGCCGAGACTGGAAACTATGAGAAGGCTGCCGAGTTCTTCCAGCGACTGGTCGACGCAGGAATCAATAAGTCTAACGACCTGTACATGCTGTCACGCTACTACCTGAATTATGCCAGTGGTGACAATGTGGATCCGGCCAAAAAGAACGATGCAGTGGCCAAGGCTCAGAAGTATGTCAACGAGGTTGACAAGCTGGTGCCCAACAATGTGCTGATCGTTAACCAGAAGGCTAGTGTCGCTAAGTTCATGGAGGGAGAGACCAACAATGGCGCTGCCCTGGACGCTTACAATGAGCTGCTCTCACTCCTTGACAAGAAGCCCGACAAGAGTGAATATGAGCGCTATTACAGGTATGCTTACAACTACTTGGCAACCTACTACTTCACCAAGGGTGACAAGGCAATGGCCAAGATGTACTATAAGAAGTGGCTGGAGTATGATCCCGAGAACGAGGCATTGCGCAAGTATGTGAACGCTATGTAATCATTACGGTACAACACAATCAAATAGGTGTCGGGCGGCTGATTTTTCAGCTGCCCGCATTTTTTTTGCGTGAAGGGATTGATTCATTGAAAAAAAATAGTAACTTTGTAAGTTTTAATTTAGCAGTGTGTATACTCGACATTTTTTTTGATGATATGAGAAGAAGATTATTGGCCTTCACGCTATTACTGATGGCGTTGGCTTGTCACTTGACGCTCGGCGCTCAGACGACCGACGGCGACGGTTATTATGACGCGTTTATTTCGGTCTCCGACGAGGTGAGTCTGAACCAGCTGCGCGAGGCTGGGCTGGTGATTACGGCAAGATATGATGGAATCATCACCGCTCAGATTCCGGATAGCTATCAACCCTACGACCTCAAGTCTTTTGCTGGTGTGAAACATGTGTCTCGTGCCATCGAGCTGGTGACCTATAGCGATAGTGCCCGCTACTATTCTCGGGTCGAGAAGGTGCACATGGGAGAGGGCTTTGACATGCCTTACACCGGCAAGGGCGTCATCGTGGGCGTGATAGATTGTGGTGTTGATTTCAATCACATCAATTTTTGTGACAGCGAGGGAAACACGAGGGTCAAGGCTGTGTATATGCCCTATGACAACACGGGTAAGACCATCATGGTGAACAGGATTGTCTTGCCGGGTACGTGCTTTGAATCGCCCGAGAAAATTCAGGCGCTCACCACCGATGACCCGAAGACGACTCACGGCACTCAGACGGCAGGAATTGCCGCTGGTAGCTACAAGGAGGGTGGATGGTATGGCATAGCCACCGAGGCCGACATTGTCGTCTGTGCCATGCCCGAGGACAAACTCAGTGACGTGAATCTGGCTCATTGCATCAGCTATATTGATGACTATGCCCACCGCATGGGGAAGCCCTATGTGGTTAACATCAGTCTGGGATACAACGTCGGACCGCATGACGGCACATCCTTCATCTCATCGATCTTCAAGCAATTTGCCGGACCTGGGAAAGTCTTTGTGGTTGCCGCTGGCAACGATGGTGACGCGGCGGTGTGTATCCATGAATCGATACAGACCAAGAATGACACCATCACGACATTGCTGGGCGGATACTACGGGGGATTGCGACGTTCGGGCTATGTGAATGCATGGAGCGACGAGGGCAAGCCCTTTAACACCAGAATGATTGTTGTGGACACGCGCACCGGCAATATCGTCTATAAGTCTCGTTCGCTGGGTGCCACAGCAGTGGGGGTGATGGCCGAGTTCAATACCGACGAGGACGAGCAGCTGGGACAGTACTACACGGGCAATGTCGCCTTCTCAGGAACCATGGAACTGAACGGCAACGGATCATCGCTCATGAAGATAGACATGACAGCCCGGGAGCCTCATTATGTGATGGGTTTCCAGTACTACAGTCCGGTGTCCACATCGCTGGATATTTGGACCTCACAGTATGCCTCTTTCAACAACTACGGCTTGTCATGGGTCTCCAAGGGTACCTCTGTGGGCTCCATCAGTGAACTTGCTACGACCGACAGCGTTATCTCGGTAGGATCTTACAATACCCGTCAATATGTGCCACTGCGCGACGGCACGATGTATTACCGCCACTTCAGCAAGCCGTTCGAGATGTCATATTACTCTTCCTACGGGCCTGATGAGGCTGGCGTGAATCGCCCTGACGTGTGTGCACCAGGCAGTGTGGTCATCTCGTCGGCCAACCGCTATGACATCGATGCTCCCAACATGGAGTATTGGCAGCCGTCGGTGTTCATCGATGGAGTGGAGTATCCTTATTGTCCCGACTTGGGCACGTCAATGTCGGCACCGGTAGTGACAGGTGCGATAGCCCTGTGGCTGCAGGCCAATCCCGAACTGAGCACTGCCGACGTCCGCAATGTGCTCCGCAAGACCAGTTATAAGGATAGCTATGTCAAGAGCGGCGACGCTGCACGTTGGGGAAGCGGCAAGCTCGACATCAATGCAGGCATGCGCTATGTACTGAACATCGAGGACAAGAACGGGGACGTGAACAGTGACGGTGAGGTCAACCTGAGTGACGTCAACCTGGCGATTAGCATTGTCCTCGGCAGCAAGGCCGATGATGATACAAAGCGTCGTGCCGATGTGAACAGCGATGGCGAGATCAATATTGGCGACATCAACTTAATTATCGATATCATCCTCTAAAGCCCGCATTCGGTGAAGAAACTGCTGGCCATATTCTTGCTGATGCTCTTTCCCCACTTGCTGGCATGGTCCAACGCTGAGGTGAGCGCCTTCTCCAAGGTGTTGATTAAGCGTGCGGCCGGCAAGGGCGCTCTTCGTGACCGCTCAAGTGCCACAGCTGGATATCAGGCGTTTATTGGCCTGAAGAATGAGTCGGCAATAGAGGAAATGAAGCGGATGGGCGTGACGGTGAACGGCCGGTTTGATGGATTTGTCGCCGCATGTGTCCCGGGTGAGGCCCTAAAGGATGTGGCAGCACTTGACGATGTGAGTCACATCGCTCTGGCACGACCGATGAACCTGTGCAACGACACGGCGCGCATCCTGTCTCGTGTCGGCCAGCTTCATGAGGCGGCAGGGATGATCGTTCCGCTTACTGGTAAGGGTGTGATTGTGGGCGTGGTGGACATTGGCATTGACTTCAATCACATCAACCTGTGCGATAGCAATGGACGATCACGCGTGCGGGCAGTCTATATGCCGTGTGACAGCACGGGCACCGCTCCAGTGATCAATGGTGACACGCTGCCAGGCAGCTGTTACCTGCGTCCTGAGCAGATCGAGGCCCTCACAACCGATTACACCCTGTCATCTCATGGCACCCACACGCTGGGCACCGCCGCAGGCAGTTGCAAGGATAATCACTTGCATGGCATGGCGCCCGATGCCGATATCGTGGCGTGCGGCATTCCGTCCGACCAACTCACCGACGTCAACATCGCTAACGCCGTGAGGTTCATCTTCAACTATGCCGACCAGATGGATCAACCATGTGTTATCAATATGAGCATCGGTTGCAATGACGGGCCCAATGACGGATCTTCTTACCTTTGCAGGCTTTTTGAACAGCTGTCTGGTCCTGGGCGCATCTGTGTCTTGTCGGCTGGTAACGATGGTAATGCTCCAGTCTGTTTTCACGATGAGATCACGGGACGCGGCGACACGGTGACAACGTTGTTGCGCAACCATTCAGGCGGCTTGCAGCGCAAGGGCTACGTGAGCATGTGGAGCGACGGCTCACAGGTCCATCGTTCGCGTCTGGTCGTCATCAATCGCACATCTGGCCTGGTGGAATATGCATCCCCCATAGTGGGTGTCCTGCCCGAGGATAGCATCTTCACTTTATCAAGCGACACCGATGCCGCTTTCTCTGCTTTTTATGAGGGTGAGATAGAATTTGCCAGTGCGATGGAGCCTCGATTCGACGACAATGGCAACCTGATGGACGATGGACGGTTTCACACCTATTGGGCCTTTGACGTGACCTCCAGAGTGGCAGGACACCTCCTGGGCATACAATATATGGCCGACGAGCCTGACTTCTTGTCGGGATGGTGTACACGTGATGCCTATTTCTACACTTTTGGACTTGACGGCGTGACTGGCGGCACCTCAGCTGGATCAATCAGTGACCTCACCACGACAGATGCTGTCATCTCGGTCGGTGCCTATTGCTCGCGCGATTCTTATCGTGACCGTAACGGTGTTACTCACACCTTTGTCAGTTGCAACCCCGGCGACATCGCGGCCTTCTCATCCTTCGGCCCCGACGAGAACGGCAAACCTCGTCCCGACTTGTGCGCACCAGGCATGGTCCTGCTCTCGTCGGCCAATCGTTATGATGAGGTTGCCGACAGGCAGCAATGGCTCGAGGATGTCACTGTGCAGGGTGAGCTATATCCCTATTATGCCAATCAGGGCACTTCGATGTCGGCCCCGGTGGTGACAGGAACTGTCGCATTGATGTTGCAGGTCAATCCCCGATTGACACCGGCCGATGTCAGAGCCGTCTTGCAACGATCGTCGAGGCGCGATGCCTGTGTGATCAATGGCAATGAGGCCCAATGGGGAGCTGGCAAACTGGATGCTGTTGCGGCCATCGATGATGTGGTGGCTCACACCATCATCCCTGGTGATGTGAACAATGACCTGGAGGTGAGCGTGGCCGATGTGATGGCGCTCGTGGATGTGATTCTCAGCCCCTCCAGCCGTCACGATGCTGCCACGATGATACGTGCCGACGTCAATCGTGACCAGGAAATCCAGTTGTCTGACGTCAATTGTGTTATAGATTTGATATTAAATCATTAGGATTATGATAGATTACATCAAGGGCGCTATTGCCGAACTCAATCCCGCTTATGCTGTGATAGACAATCATGGCATCGGATATATGTTAAACATTTCACTATCGACATTTGACGTGTTGTCAAGGAGCGAGAAGGGGGATGTGATGCTGTATGTCCATGAGGCCATCCGTGAAGATGCCCATCTGCTATACGGTTTTGCGACCAAACGTGAGCGCGAAGCCTTCCTGTTGCTCATCTCGGTATCGGGTGTGGGACCCAACACGGCGCGGATGGTGCTCTCATCGATGAGCGTTGAGGAATTCTCTCAAGCCGTGACCGCAAACAACGTCGCTTTGTTCAAATCGGTCAAGGGTGTGGGTGGAAAAACTGCGCAAAGAATAATAGTTGACCTCAAGGATAAAATAAAACCGACTGGTGATACGTTATTAAATCAAACGAGTCCTGCCACGAGCGAGGCCTTTGATGAGGCTCTTGCGGCTCTTGTTATGCTGGGCTTCTCGACGCAGGCTTCGCAGAAGGCGCTTAAGTCCCTGTTTGCCAGTCATCCGTCATTGACGGTGGAGCAGGCTATCAAGCAGGCGCTGAAGATGATGTAGTTAGTTTTAAGGCTTCAGGGGGACGAAGCCGCTGACAACAGAAAACTTGGAACTGAAAAATTGAACCGTAAGAAGATAATACTGTCGATTGCCATTGTCGCTATCATTGGATTGTTGGCGAGCAATGCTCCTGTGTTGGCACAATATGTGACCAGTACATTGCCGCCGCCCCCGCCGCCCCCCACACGTCAGTCGCCACAGCAGCAGGTGACTCCGTCACCCGACCTGCAGTTTGACGTCAAACCGACGATTCCGCGCAACTACGATGATGTGCAGGGACTCGGTGAATACTCAGCCGACTTGAAGGACCCGTCTAACATCACCTCGGTTGTTGAATTTGACCCCGAGACCGGATGTTACGTGGTGCACACCAAGTTGGGCGACTATGATATTGTCACACCCTACATCATGTCGGCCGATGAATACAGTAATGCCGACTTCAGGCGCTCGATGATGGAATATTATCGACAGAAGAATGCCGAGAGCGCCCAGAACACCGAGTCTGATCCCTTCAACTTCCTGGATATGCAGTTCGGTATGGGACCGCTCGAGAAGGTGTTCGGACCTGGTGGACTGCAATTGAAGACCACGGGCTCGGTGGTCATCAAGATGGGTGTCAAGAGCAATTCGACCGACAACCCGTCGCTGTCGGTCTCCCAGCGCAAGAAGACTTATTTTGACTTCGACCAGAAGATTCAGGCCAACATTACCGCCACCGTGGGCGATAAGATGCGCTTCAACATGTCCTACAACACGGGGGCAACCTTCGACTTCGACAGCAAGAGTCTCAAGTTGGCCTATGAGGGCAAGGAAGACGAGATCATCAAGAATATCGAGGCCGGTAACGTGAGCATGACAACCGGTTCATCGCTCATCCATGGTAGCGCGGCACTGTTCGGTATCAAGACCAAACTGCAATTCGGTAAACTCACAGCCACCGCGCTCGTCTCACAGCAGAATAGTGAGTCACAGACGGTGAGCAGTAAGGGCGGTTCACAGACCACCGAATTCTCGATCTCGGCCGACAAGTATGACCAGAACCGCAACTTCTTCCTGTCACACTTCTTTAGGGACAACTACGATCGGTGGTGCTCCAAGCTGCCTGTCGTCTCGTCGGGAATCCAGATCACGCGCATCGAGGTGTGGATCACCAACACGCGCAATAACTATAACGAGTCTCGCAACATCATGGCATTCATGGACCTGGGTGAAGGGGAAGAGAAAAACATCAGCAACCATCACTGGATTGGTGAGGCTGGTTCGATGCCCTCTAACAAGTCCAACAACATGCTGGATGAGATCAAGGACTCCTATCCCGATGCCCGTTACATGAGCAAGGCTTCAACAGCACTGTTGCCGTTGAAGGATTACGACTTTGAGGGTGGTAAGGACTATGAGAAGATTGAGAGCGCACGCCTGCTCTCGTCTTCGGAGTATACCCTCAATGCCGATTTGGGTTACATCATGCTCAAGCAGGCATTGTCCAGCGATGAAATCCTGGCTGTGGCCTATCAGTATAATTATGGAGGCCGCACCTATCAGGTGGGTGAGTTCTCTGGTGATATCACATCGACCGACCAGTCGCTTTATGTCAAGATGCTCAAGGGAACGACCTCGTCGCCTTATCTCCCCATGTGGGACCTGGCGATGAAAAACGTCTATGCCCTCGGGGCCTACCAGATCCAGAAGAAGAATTTCAAGCTCAATATCAAGTACCTGAGCGACACCACAGGTAACGAGTTGACCTATATCCCGGCGGGCAATATCAACGGCACGCCGCTGTTGCAGGTGATGAACCTTGACCGTTTGGACGCCAACCAGGAGCCCAACATCGACGGTCGATTTGACTTCATCGAGGGCTACACGATTCAGGCATCAACAGGCAAGATCATCTTCCCCGTAGCCGAGCCTTTCGGTGAGCACTTGCGCTCCAAATTCAATAATGATGCCATTGCCAAGGACTACATCTACACCGAGTTGTATGACTCGACCTTGACAGTGGCCCAGCAGTTCAGCGACAAGAACAAGTTTATTCTCGCTGGTGAGTATCAGTCAAGTTCGGGTAGTGTGATTCGACTCAATGCGACTAACGTGGCGCGAGGATCAGTCGTCGTCACGGCGGGCGGTGTCACACTGACCGAGAACAGTGACTACACCGTGGACTATACAATGGGTACGGTCACCATCATCAATCAGAGCATCATCGATGCGGGCACCAACATCAGCGTGTCGCTGGAGAACCAGTCCACGTTCAACATGCAACGCAAGACGCTATTGGGTCTGGACCTGGATTATGCCTTCAACAAGAATTTCCATGTCGGAGCCACGGTCATGCACTATGGCGAGAAGGCCATCGGCGACAAGCTGGCCATCGGCAATGAGTTGGTCAATAACACCATCTGGGGCGCTAATGTGTCCTATAACAGCCAGTTCATGTGGCTCACCAACCTGCTGAACAAGATTCCCACCGTCAATGCTGTCGCACCGTCGAGCGTGACGTTCCTGGGCGAGTTTGCTCAACTGGTTCCTCATCAGGGCAAGACGGGCTCCAATTCTGGTAGTTCCTATATCGACGACTTTGAGTCCACTCAGACGCCTGTAGACGTGCGCGCGCCCTACGCCTGGTCGCTGGCTTCCACGCCGCAAGACGCATCAGGAACGGCATTGTTCCCCGAGGCGACACTCAATAATAATGTGGACTACGGCAAGAATCGAGCCCTGTTGTCGTGGTACTATATCGACCGCCTCTTCACCCAGCGCAACTCCTCCTACGCTCCTGGCTACATCAAGAGCGACCTGGACGCTCTGTCCTATCCCTACGCTCGTGAGGTCGCCTTCAGCGAGGTGTTCCCGGGACGCGAACTCAACTATGGCGAGTCGTCGGTAATCCAGACACTGAACCTGTCGTTCTATCCCAGGGAACGTGGCCCGTACAACCTTGATGGCACCAATGTTGATCAGGAAGGATACCTGCTCTATCCCGAGAAGCGATGGGGTGGTATCATGCGCAAGATCGACAATACTAACTTTGAACAATCCAACATTGAGTATATCCAGTTCTGGATGCTTGACCCGTTCATGGATCCCGACCTGAACAATCAAGATGGTGGTTACCTGTACTTCAACCTGGGTGAGGTGAGTGAGGACATTCTTAAGGACGGTCTCAAGAGCTACGAGAACGGTCTTCCCATCAATGGTGATACAACTTACATCTCTAACACGGTCTGGGGTAAGGTCTCGTCGCAGACCTCACTGACCTATGCCTTCGACAACACCAACGGCGCCCGCATCCTTCAGGATGTCGGCCTTGACGGCCTCTCTACCGAGGAGGAGAAGTCATATCCCACCTACGTCAATTTCCTGAACGAGTTGCGTGCGGTCCTGCCCGAGTCCACTGTCGTTGCTATGCAGGATGATCCCTTCTCGCCGTTCAATGACCCGGCGAGTGACAACTACGCCTTCTATCGCAACGGCTATTACGATGCCAACCACTTCTCGATCAACGACCGTTACAAGCACTATAACAACAGTGAGGGTAACTCGTTGTCGCAGAGCGATGCCAGCGATGGACAGTACCAGACCTCACGTTCCACACCCGATGTCGAGGACATCAATCAGGATAACACGCTCAATGAGTATGAGCGCTACTTCCAGTATCGCGTTGCCATCCATCCCGACTCACTCAGGGTGGGATCCAATTACATCACCGACAGGCAGGTGGCCAAGGTGCGCACCCGCAATGGTGATACTCAGATGGCCACATGGTACCAGTTTACCATTCCCCTGGCCAATTATCAGAAGAAGGTGGGTGCCATCCAGGACTTCTCCACCATTCGCTTCATGCGCATGTTCATGACTGGGTTCAGTGGAACGACCCACTTGCGCTTTGCCTCTCTCGAGTTTGTGCGTGGTGAGTGGCGCAACTATAAGTACAACCTCAACATGCGTGGCGACCAGCCCGCCAATGGCTCAATCAGCATCAACACGGTGAACATCGAGCAGAATGCTTCGCGCGAGCCGGTCAACTATGTCTTGCCTCCTGGCGTCTCCCGTGTCATCGACAGCGGTTCTTCTCAGATCAGGCAGATCAACGAGCAGTCCATGCAGCTCTCCATCGAGGACCTTGATGCTGGTGATGCACGTGGCGTTTACCGCAATACCGACCTTGACCTGCGCATCTACAAGCGACTGCAGATGTTTGTCCATAACGAGGCGACAATCAACAACGAGACCAACCTGCGCAACGGCGACATCTCGCTCTTCATCCGCCTGGGTTCGGATGTGAAAAACAATTACTACGAGTATGAAATTCCCCTGATGGTGACACCGTCAGGACGTTATAGCACCAACAGCTCGAGCGACCGACTCAAGGTGTGGCCCGAGGAGAACATGCTCGACATCAACCTGGATGTCCTCGTCAACGCCAAGAAGAACCGCAATGCCGACAAGATGGCCGGCATCAGCGGAGTCGGTTATGCGGTGCGCTATCAGGATGTTGACGATGAGCATCCCAATAATAAGGTGTATGTTGTCGGTAACCCGTCATTGAGCAAGGTGCGTGTGATGCTCATCGGTGTGCGCAACAACTCATCGACGGCCAAGAGCTGTGTCGTCTGGGTGGATGAGTTGCGTGTGACCGACTTTGACTCCGAGGGCGGATGGGCCGCCAAGGCCTCCATGACGCTCAACATGAGTGATATCGCTACGGTCAACATGGGATTCCACAAGGAGACCGAGGGCTTTGGATCGGTGGATCAGAGCCTCTCCAACAGGCGTCTCGATAATTATGACCAATACAACATCGCTGTGCAGACCGATCTGGGACGTTTCATCCCCGAGAAGGTGAAACTGCACGCTCCCATCTATTATTCTTACAGCAACGAGAAGACGACGCCCAAGTACAATCCCATGGATCAAGACGTTGAGCTCGACGAGGCAATAGATATCTGCGAGACTAAGCATCAGAAGGACAGCATCATGGCCTATGCTGTTACACAACGCACGGCCAAGGCGTTCTCCATCTCGGGACTCAAGTTTGACGTGAAGACGATGAAGAATCCCATGCCCTGGGATCCGGCTAACTTCTCGTTCAGCTACTCATTCAACAAGCAGCATCTCAATGACCCCGAGAATGTCTATGAGAACACCAATGACTATCGTGGGTCGATGCAGTATAGCTGGACCCCATACGCCAAGCCCTTCAAGCCCTTCTCTCACTTCATCGACGAGAAGAATAAGAACATGAAGTTCTTCAGGGATTGGGAGTTGCACTGGCTGCCCACCAACCTGTCGTTCAGCACCAACATTTCGAGATACTACTATGAGCAGCAGACGCGCAACGAGACCGGTATCGATGTCGAGTTGCCCGTGTCGGTCAGCAAGAACTTCCTGTGGGACCGTCAGTTCGCGCTCTCGTGGAATTTCACCAAGTCTCTGTCTGCAACATTTAACAGCAACACCACAGCCCACATCATGGAGCCGGTGGGACAGGTCAACCGCAAGCTCTTCCCCGATGAGTATCGCGACTGGCGCGACTCGGTCATGAATTCCATTAAGGACCTGGGTACGCCGTGGGCCTACAACCAGACGTTCAACGTCAGCTACAAGGCTCCCTTCAGCCAGATTCCTATCTTGAGCTGGATTAACGCGTCGGCTTCCTACAATTCTGTCTATCGATGGAATCGTGGTACCGTCGTCGATGAGGTCTCAACGGGTAACACAATCGCCAACCAGACAACCCGCTCGATCGACGGACGATTCAGCCTCGAGCAGTTCTACGGCAAGGTGCCTTATCTCAAGAAGGTAGACGAGCGATTCTCGAGCAAGAACTCCAAGCGAGGCAAGACGCCCGCCAAGAAGGAGAAACCCAAGAAGTATAACCGCACGATCAAGCTGAGCCCCGATTCGGCCATCGTTATCAATCACAAGCTGGGCAATAAGAACGTCAAGGTGTCGGCCACCACGACCAAGGGCGATCCGTTCAGGGTCGATTATAAGGTCAAGGACAAGGACAATGTGGAAATCCTGACCTTGGGCACCGAGAACCTCAAGTTCACCATTACCGAGATACAGAAGGAAGAGACCAAGAACTTCTTCACCGAGGCCGCACAGTACACCTGCCGACTGCTCATGAGCGTGCGCAACGTGAACGTGCGCTGGAAGAACACCACGTCGCTCTCGATTCCGCAGTTCATCCCCGACATCGGTGACATCTTCGGACAATCGACCCACTATGATGTCATGTCACCGGGCTTGGACTTCGCGTTTGGTTTTGCCGATGATTCCTATATTGAGAAGGCCATGAACCGTGGGTGGCTCAGTGGTGACCGCACTCAGACGACACCGGCCATCTACTCCAAGACCAATGAGTTCAATGCCGAGGTTCAGCTTGAGCCTATCGCGGGACTCAAGATCACCCTCAATGGCAACAGGACGGACAACCGCACCAGCCAGATTCAGTTCATGTTTGATGACCCGACAATCATCTACGGCGGCAGTTACACCCGTACACACATCGCCATGATGACAGCATTCAAGGGCTTCAATGTGGAGGATAACTATCGTAACGAGACGTTCGACAAGTTCTTGAGCAACATCCCTATTGTCGCCGATCGCATTCAGCAGAAGTATATGGGCACAACCTATCCCGATAGGGGCTTCTTCATCGGTACGGCAATGGCAGGTAATACCTACAGCCTCGAGAATGGAACCGTCAATGCCGCGAGCAGCGATGTCCTGATTCCCGCATTCCTTGCCGCCTATTCAGGCAAGGACGCCAATAAGGTGGACCTGGATCCCTTCCCCGGACTGAAGGCTATCCTGCCCAACTGGCGCGTGACCTATGACGGCTTGATGCGCATTCCCTTCTTCAAGAAGGTCTTCAAGTCATTCAATCTCAACCATGCCTATCAGTGTACCTATAGTGTGGGCAGCTACAACTCCTTCAGCGATTGGGTGACTATCGGTAACGGGCTGGGATTCACCCAGGACGCTCTCACCGGCGGGGCCATCCCCTCGTCACCCTACAATATCGCATCGGTGTCGTTGACCGAGAAGTTCGCACCGCTCATCGGCTTCACCGCGACATTGTACAACGACCTGACGATCAACATGCAGATGGATAACCTGCGCACACTGACGCTGAACTCGTCGGCCGGACAGCTCGTGGAGGCAAACAGCAAGTCCTTCTCACTGGGCGGCAGCTACAAGATTGCCAACTTCAACCAGGTGCTCAAGCTCAAGTCCAAGCAGCAGAATGTGAACAACGACCTCACCTTCAACCTCAACGTGAAGATGTCTAACAACACGTCGCTGATACGCAAGATTGAGACCAACACAGCACAGCCGACCAACGGCACCCGCACTTGGACCATCAACTTCACGGCCAATTATGTCGTCAGCAAGCGCATCACGATGGGTGCCTACTTCGACTATCAGTCCAACACGCCCCTCGTGTCCACCAATTCTTACCCGACAACCAGCAGCAACTACGGTCTGTCAATCAACATGTCATTAGTCAAATAAGCGCCAGCATGATTCTCAGCCTCATTGTCTATACCGCTACAGGAGCAAGCATGGCTTGGCTAGGGTGGCATGTGAGCAGGCGGGAGCAACAGGTGATGGCAAGGGGTGGGGCAGAGCTGCCCTTCCTCTCGTGGGAGATTGTGATGGCCATGCTCATCTATGTGGCTGTGTCGTCGGTCCGCTGGCTCACCTCCTGGGACTATAACATGTACTATGGCTATTACGTCAGCATGCAGTCCTTGGGGGATTACTCACGAGAGAATTTTGAACCCGGCTTTGCCCTGGTCACTAACGCCATGGCAAGGGCGGGCTTCCATTTTGCCTTCTACTTCGCCTTTTGGGCCGCGGCTCAGATTGTGTTGCTGTACTATGCCCTCAGGCATCGCAAGGTCTTGCTGCCATGGCTGGCGTTGTGCATCTTCCTGGGACCCTACTACATCTTCTGGATGGGGTTCATCAGGCAGTCGGTGGTAGAGGCTCTGTTCGTGCTCATGGTGGAATTGGCCGTGAGACGCAAGTTCTGGTACTACCTGTTGCTCTCGCTGTTGGCCATCTCCATCCACAAGATGTGCGTCCTGTTCATCCCGCTCTATCTCGTTCCTCTGATCCGGGTGCCGAAGAATGGGCGCTGGATGGCTTTTGGCCTGATTGCATTGTGTTTTGTGCTGGGCTCTTTCCCACAATGGATACAGTGGACCTTTGACCGATTGGGCTCTCTTGCCGATGTCTTGGGCTACGGCCACTACTACCGCCTGTTCATGAGCCACAACCTGGAGTACACCTTCAGGCCCGTTATGGGCCCGGCTCGCTTGTGCCCGCTGTTAGCTTGCCTGATGATCATCTGGTATTATCCGTCGATGCGGCACATGTTTTCTGCCGACAGGTATTTGCCGGCCTTGTTCCGCTTCTCGGTAGTGTATATGGGCTACATCAACCTGTTTGCCAACACGACGCAGTACTTGACGCGTCCAGGCGAACTCATGCGCAGTTGTTTCCTGGTCACGGTCTGTTTCCTGCTCCAGTACCTGTGGCGTGAGCGCAAGTGGATCCCGCTGGCCCTGTTGGCATTCTGCAGTTTCTACTACATCTATTACGAGATCGCCAAGATCGCTATCGTGGGAGGTGGCAGCATCTACACCCCTGAGCTGTATCACACCTTCCTGTTCTGAGTTCACGCGTGAATGACAGTTCCCTCCCCAGAGTCTTTATTCTACTGATAATTAATAATCTTTTAAAATATTGATAATGATGAAAAAACTTAGACAAATCCTGTTAGCCTCTTGCATGATGGCTGCGCTCGCTGTAGCTGCCGAGCAACCCGACCCTGTCGTCTCCTCGATTCAGACCGCCTATCGGCAAGCCAAAGAATCGTCCAAGAAGAACAAGGGCATGGGCAACGAAATGGTTACCACGATTAACTATACTGTTCGAGGTAACGGCACAACAACCGAGACGATACACTTCTATTTCAATACTGTGCAGGGTACATATCTGCTCAACGAGGGCGATGACATCGATCCTCATTTCTTCTATTATCCGCTCTATCTTGTCACCCGCAGTTACAATATCGGAAAAAAGAAATACAACGAGGACTATCTTTTCGAGCCTTCTTCTCAGCGGCTCTTATATGTCTCAACCCAGGACTATGATGAAAACGGAAAACGCTATGAGCGCCAATTCTATTTCCAGGACAATAGCATCTACACCGTCATCGGTCCCGAGGGCGCAGATTCCTCAATGGATGAATTCATCTATTA
Organism: Sodaliphilus sp.; assembly: GCA_045114435.1. Taxonomy (GTDB): domain Bacteria; phylum Bacteroidota; class Bacteroidia; order Bacteroidales; family Muribaculaceae; genus Sodaliphilus. The sequence goes on along the minus strand of JBGUKK010000133.1, from coordinate 6,975 downwards.
TCGGGCCGAAGACCTGAGAAGGGGATTCGATTTCCTCATCAGGAACCCGAAAGAGTGATGTAGCATTTTTCAGGCTTAAAAGTCTTAGGCGGATGTGTCATAAAATGATGACACACCCTCCTAAAGCCTTTTACTCTCTCTTGCCACCGAACTTGTTGTAGCTGATGTTCTCTTGCTTGAACTTGTCCTTAGGTGCAGGAGACTCGTCAGGATAACCGATGCGCACAACAGCCAGGGGGATGATGTTGTCAGGGCAGTTCAGCACATTGGCAGTCTCGGCAGTGCGTTCCATCACGGGATAGACTCCGGTCCACACTGCGCCCAGGCCCAGGGCATGAGCGGCAAGCAGCAGGTTCTCGGTAGCCGCCGACACGTCTTGAATCCAGAAGTCGGGCAGTTGGCCCTTGCCGTCGGGCATGGTGGTCTTGTTGGTGTCACCACACACGGCAATCAGCAACGGGGCGTTGGTCGGCTGGCGACCTGACAGCATGCCGATGGTCTTCTTGTCGTCGATGACGATGAAGTGCCAGGGCTGCAGGTTCACGGCTGTCGGGGCGGCCATGGCGGCCTTGAGCATGATGTCAATCTTCTCCTGCTCCACGGGCTGCTCCTTGAATTGGCGGATGCTCGTGCGAGTCATGATGTTCTCGATGGCGGCCTGGCCGTTGTCGGCGGTAGTGGCAGTCGCTTGTTGTTTATTGTTTATTGTTGCCTTCCTGGTTGCATGCTCCCAGTGTCAGCAGGACGGCAGCGATGGCTAATAATGATTTTCTCATGTCGTTCAATCAATTTGTTGATGAATAAATAGATAAAAATAGTTTGCTTGAATGCAAGATTGCTGCAAAAATAGTCAAAAAAATGATTAATCAGCACTTCTTGAACCGTTTTTCTCCAATTAGCAGGCTTTAACTGTTTGGACTTATAAATTTGTTGGCTCGGTAGAGTTTGTATTTGTAAATTATTTAGTATCTTTGCAAGCGTTTTTTGAACATGAGCATCTGGCATAACATATTCTGTGTGATTACCTCGCCCAAGTATGGGTGGGAGCTCATCAACGAGTCCAATATCCCCACTGGCAAAGTGCTCAGCAGCGCTTATCTGCCGCTGTTGTGTGTGTTGGCGCTCACTTGCTTTGTGCCCATGATATATGACCGCACCCTCAGTTTCAGTCATTGTCTGATGACCGGAATCGTGATGTTCTCGTCCTTTTTCATCAGCTACTACATCATTATCTATCTGTTGAGTGGCTTTTATCCTGAGTTGGTCAAGACCGAGGGCGCTGCTGCCAGGTTGAATGATTATATTCTCTACAACCTCATCTTCCTGCTGCTGTTGATGATATTGCGCAACCTCTTGCCCAGCGACTTCACACCTGTGCTCTTCTTGATGGCCTACTTGCCGTGGATGGCCTATCGCGGCACCGACCACCTGTTTGTCCACAAGGATAAGGTCACCAAGTTTGTCACCATCTCATCAGCATTGCTGCTGGGACTCCCCCTGTTGCTCAAAGGAATCTTTAACCTCTTCATCATCAAATAGTTCTCAGTCTTTAACAACTGATAACTGACAACTGAAATATGGCTGCCAACAACAATCACAATACAATCAATATCAAGAACCGCAAGGCGACGTTCGACTACGAGATCATCGAGACGTTCACTGCGGGCATCGTGCTCACTGGCACCGAGATCAAGTCAATCCGTCAGGGCAAGTGCGGCCTGACCGATACCTATTGCATGGTCATTAACGGCGAGATCTGGGTTAAGAACATGTATATTGCCGAGTATAGCTACGGCTCCTACAACAACCACACGACCCACCGCGACCGCAAACTGCTGCTCAACCGCAAGGAGATACGCCGCATCGCCCGCGACACACAGCAGCCCGGCATTGCCATCGTGCCGCTGCGCCTGTTCATCAACGAGCGCGGACTCGCCAAGCTGGTCATCGCCACAGCACGAGGCAAGCGCCAGTTTGACAAGCGCCAGTCCATTAAGGAGCGCGAGGACAAGCGCACTATCGACCGCATGTTCAAGCACTAAAGGTCTTGCTTGCCCATGAAACAACTGCCGATCGTCATAGTGATGCTTCTTGCCGTCCTCGTGGCAGTAGTCACGGGGTGTGACGGCACGCCGCGCTATGACACGCGGCTCGCGGCGGCCGACAGCCTCATGCGAGACAACCCCGACAGCGCCCTCGCCATCATCGAGGCCATCAACCGCGGCAGCCTTGCCACCACCGCCGACACCGCCTACCATGACCTGTTGCTCACCCAGGCCCGTTACCGCTGCTACATCGTTGCCACCAGCGACAGCGACATCAACCGCGCCCTGGCCTACTACCGTGCCCACGACAACGAACGCGAAAAACTTACCCGCGCCTACATCTACAAGGGCGCCGTCATGGAAGAACTCAACCACCCCGACAGCGCCATGCTCTACTACAAGCACGCCGAAGCCACTGCAGCCCCCGACGAATACTTCAACCTGGGCTACACCAAGATGCGCATGGGATCTCTCTATAGTGATTACTATGATATGGATGGTAAAGGCATACAGAAGTATTCTGATGCTCTTCTATATTTTATGCTTACAGATGATTTGGAGAATCAATTAAGGTGCCTGAACAATTTGGGGTGTCTTTATCGAGACATAAAGCCAGAATTAGCCGAATATCTTTTATTGAAGGCTTCAGATTTGTCAAGACAGTTAAACGATACCAATTACATAATCTCAAATATACACTCTCTTTTAATACTATACTATTATCAACAACGTTATGATGAATCTGTCCAACTTATTCATGAATTGACACAATTTCCTGATACATTGTTCTACTACGACTTATGCTTTTGCGCCGCAAATGTATATGCCAAATCAGGACAACTGGATTCGGCTCAGCATTTCTTTGATTTGGGCGTTAAAAACCATAAGCAAAACGATGCCGTTTATAGAATGTACTACATAAGTTCCCTTGGTGAATTGTCAGCGGCAAGGTACGATACCCTGAAATACCTGGAATTGAATCAAGAATGTAATCGAATATCCGATTCTCTACTATTTAATAAGGAGAAAAAAACGATAATTGACACAGAAGAAAGTTTTGAGAAGAATATTGCCAGCAAGAACATAAAAAGAATAAACCAACAAAGATTTGTATTTAAATCCATCATTATTATTGCCTTACTAGTTTTAGTTTTTGTTATTATTAGGTATTACCGAAAAAAGCATTGTTTTAATATGCTTATTGCAGAATTGAAACAGGAAAACATAAACCATAGTCATGATTTGCGGGAGTTACAACAGAACATTAATCGTCTTGAAATTCAAGACCAGAGTCTTCAGATTTTTATATCTTCCCACATGTCATTTTTAAATGATATTGTTGAGGCATGTTATCATTCACCTAAAGGGAAATTGACAAAAGACATCAAAAAAATCATTGAGTTTCAGGATAATAATAAAGACAAATGGAATAAACTCTATGATTATGTTGATATCTGTTATGGTGGTATCATCGAATTCACACGACAACATTACCCACAACTAAAAGATAAAGATCTACTGATGATTGCCTTAACTTGTATGGGATACTCTTGTGCGCAAATAGCCATCGTGCTTGACTATTCCAGTTCGGCGGGTATCAGCACCGTCAGGAAAAGAATTGCCAAGAAAATGGGGGTTGACGGTTTGCTCGCCGACTACATCAAGCAATTCCAGTCACCACACCATTGATAACCCCTCTCCATGTGACCGTGTTGTTCAAGTATTTCGGGCTGACAGCCCGAAAATTGCCCATCACCTCTTGACAACCCCTTAAAATTTTGCTATCTTTGCACCACAGCATCCCGTCCGTGGGTGTTGTTCAGTATGTGGTGATGCCATCGCCACCCCTTTAACCTTTAATCTAATAAAGCATCATGGAAATCAATCATTATCGTCTTCCCAATCATCAAGGCCTTAAGGAGGCCTGGGACGCTTGTCAATTCACCAGTAAGACCGACCTCAGCCCCTTCACCGTCAAGCCGCTCGTCACCATCAACGGGCGCCATTTCATCAGACAGCACCACGTCACTTACCTCACCGGCAAGGAGACCTGCCGTGCCCACCACTTCGCCAAGCTACTCGCAACCAACCTCCTTTCCCCCTCGTGTCACGTGTGCAGCGATGGAAACCCAGTTACCTCATGTCCCGTGGGCGGCGGCTCTGCCGCCGTTCAATCCTCCAGTCCCTCCAGCCCCTCCACCGGCTGCAAGGTTCTCTGGATAGACACCATCCACGGCCCCCACATCTGCACCGCCATCTACAACGAGCTCGCAGCCCACGCCACTGCGGGCAACGACCTCCACTTCGTCTGCCTCGACATCCTCGGCGCCGAGCGCGACAACTTCTATGCCCTCAACATGGGCATCGAGGATCTCATCAGCAAGCTCAAGCCAGCACTCGTCGTCATCGACGACATCGACCACTTCATGCCCTACTGCGGCGTCAAGCAAGCCACAGACTTCTGCCGCCTTGTCCGTGACACCACCAACCACTCCGAGACAGCCTTCCTCTTCATCGGCTACAACCACCTCGGCAAGAAAGCAAGCACAACAGGCAACCTCGGCAAGTACCTCTTCATCGACGCCTCCGACGTCTTCGCCCTCTCCACCCAGCGCGACATCACCACCGTGCGACTAGCCAACAGCTACGACATGCGATGTGTCTCCAGTGACGCCGAGTTCCGATTCACCATCGGCAGCGACAACCTCCCCCACGAGATAGACGCCGTCCCCAAGGCATCTCGACAAGCCATCGACGACGACACCCTCTGCAACATCGTCAACGACATCCTTGAACCGGGAAAGCCCGTCACACCCGATGAACTCCTCCGCCAGGTCACAGCCCGTCACCGCGAGCTACTCCATCAAGACCGCACCACCAAGCTCCTCAACCAAGCCCTCCGTCTCAACCTCCTCCGCCCCCATCCCAACGGAGCCTTCACCACGTGTCCAACAGGCAGAGCCATCCCTCCCGTTCCTTCGTGTCCCGAGGGCGGCGGCTCTGCCGCCGTTCAATCCTCCAGCCCATCCAGTGAAATTAACATTCAGTTAACACTTCCGCCCCTCCCTCAACCATCCCCCATGGCGGCTGGTCACCCGTGCCGTGACTAAGTCACGGCCACCATAATATAAAACACCTCGTCCCAGTCATCTTCGTCATCCCCCGTTTTTATCCATCAATAAAGACTTAAAATCCCACTTCAACCTGAATCAATGACCTTGTTTGATAATTCAATTTTTAACACACTGTAAACCAGTAGATTGCGAGCGTTCTGTTTGACGATTATTTTTTGGTTTTATTAAAATCTTGTAGTAACTTTGCAACAAAGAATCATGCATATTGTACCGATGGCTTTACAGAATGTGAACTTGAAAGAGTCACAATATGTGTTTGCCAGTGATGTAATGGCAGGCAGATCTATTGACAGTGGTCGCACGAGCGGCGATGTCATGGTGCAGAACGGTGTGGAATATGAGATTGAGGCTTCTGGAACGGTGATTCTTAAAGACGGCTTCAAGGTAGAGAAGGGAGCGACTTTCGCAGTCTATCCTGCATGTTTTTAACAATTGATTTGGTTGATTGAATAATAGTTATTTAATTCGCGAAAAAGTGTAACCCTTAAATATATTGAAAATGAAAAATATATTATTATTGCTGCTTTCCTTACTAGGCCTGTCTCAGTCTGTAGCCCAAGAGTACGAGTACGTCCCCTTCGTGCGCGAAGGCGTCAAGTGGGTGTATCTGGTTGATAACCCATCAATGGGATCAGATTTTTACCGCTTCACAATAGAGATAAAAGGTGATACAATGATAAACGGCAAGACTTATAAGCCTGTGCATCTCTATAGTGGGGAAAAGATGAATGAGGTGAATGACACGATTCCCGTATATCTGCGTGAAGAAGACAAGGTGGTCTATGGTATCATCACCAACGACGAGAGATATTGGGAATGTCCCATCGGTATAGGCTCCTATGTGAATGGTACGGATTTGTCTTTCACGGTGCAGACAGGTGTTGAGTTTGTCCTCTATGATTTCAACGATCCTGAAACGTTCTACAGTCGATATGACTACATCAGCACCTACACTCATACTGACACAGTACAGATTGGCAATCAACTGAGGAAGAGGCATCAATTCACCTATGATGACGCGATTATTGAAGGCCTCGGTTTTACAGGTAGTGTCGGTATGCCCCTCAACTATTTCTATCTTATCAATACAGGAGTTATCCAAGTCGTCAATCATTTGAGCCATGTCATCGAGGACGGGGAGATTGTCTATAAGACAGAATGGTATAATGAACCGGAGCCTGTCGATTCTGGCCCCCTTCCTATCGTACGTGAGGGAGTGAAGTGGGTGAACGAGAAGGTGATTGTCGATCATGGCGACACGACCCGATACTACTATAATTATGAAATCCACGGTGATTATGATGACTTCTCTCAGGTTGACAGCTGGTCCGACTATGATGGCTTGGGGTACAAGGCTTGCTTTTACTATACGGGAAATGAGCTTGACATGAATACCGACAGTCTGATTGCTGGGCTGAAAGGTTATGCGTACGATACATATTGCGGAAGGAACCATGCTTACGACGCAGTTAAACATATAATCCCCTTGGGTATATTCACTTCTATTGTAGAACCTAAAAAGTGGATGTACGCTTTTTATGAAACCGAGTATATGGGTACGACCTACAATATTGTGGATTTTTATCTGGATTCTCAGGAGATACTAGGGTATTACGGCGTTTATCCAAGGGATCCGTACCTGACCCATGAGAATTTCACTGAAGTTGAACCTGTCGAGATTGAGGGCAAGACATGCCGTCGTTGGTCCATCGTGGGTGAGGATGGCGACACGCTGGCCTATGTGGTCGAGGGCATCGGCTTTGACAGCCGTGACATGGGTGACCTGCTGACGCCGT
>JBGUKK010000132.1:0-34384 GCA_045114435.1 Sodaliphilus sp. | reverse complement strand
TTCCAATACATTGATTGTTCTGTTTATAGTGCTCACATACCACCATCGGTTTTTCCATTTCCACATTGAAATGCTCTTTGACATAATCTATGGCAGACAAAATGGACAGATAGGAATCGCGCTTACAACAGCGTGGTCCACCTATGTTGCCGATTGCACTCAATGATTTTGCCGTCATCTTGTGAGACAAAGCAAATGGTTCCTTTGCCAGTGGCGTAGAGTTGGAGATGATTGATACAAACATCCCCGAACTGATTCCCGCACCACAGGCTCCCCAGAAGCCACAAGCTCCACCAGGCACACTCTTTCCTCGATTCATCATTTCACAGAGTGCCTGTTGCAGGTCTATCTGCCCTCCTGCATTCTTGTATGCGGTCAACAAGGCTGATCCAACCATGACATGATGCTCGGGGCCATGCATGTGACAGAATGGTAAGGCCATCATCTGTTTGATGATGTGGATAGGGTCTTTGGATGTCTCTTTGAGACAAAGCCCAATAATGGTGTCAAGTCCTGTTGTATGACAATCGTTACAGACATAATGACCTTCAACACAACGAGTCTTGCTATTCTCTTTTTTATGGCAGATGGCACACTCCATCAACTCATCGACTTCCAGATACTCTAATGGAGCCTTACATATCAAACATTCCTCTTTCATGTTTCAGAAATTCCGATTTGTCGTTCTTTCTTCGTCGGCAAAAGTAGCAAAAATCTTTGCTAAACACTCATTTTCTTCCAGATTTCGGTGATTAATCGTTCATGAGGCGGTTGTGTTCGTCCAGAGTTTTATCATTTTGGTATAAGTTGCTCAACCGCTTGTGCCTTGAAAAGACGAAAGATAATCATGCTTATTTCAATTTTTTTGCAAAGCGCCAAGTAATCAAATATGAAATAGCGGCGATAGTGGAGCCCAGTGTCGCTAAGGCCATATCTTTTTGTGCATCAAACATATCGCCTTGCTGGCCATTGTATCCTTCAGCAGCCTCGGGCGAGAGCACCAGTGTGAGCGCCCATTCAAACAATTCATAAATCAGACTGCCCGCTTGCACCATCAGCCATGCCACAAGCACTGTCGTCACCCGGCGAGACGTGACGCGATTGCGTGAGACTTCCACCAGTGCCGGGAACAAGAATATGCCGAAAAGCAGATGAACCAGGCGGTCGTAGTGGTTGCGCGCCGAATGCAGCCAATCCCAATCGCCCAGACATTGCAGCCACTCCTGATAAGGCACATAGGAATAGATGTACCTGGCACCAATCAGGTGAAGCACTGTGAAAAGTGCAATCCCAAGAAAAGCAAGATTACTGAACCAACGCTTTCGCAAGTCCGTTAGCATGAGTGCGACTAACAAAATGGTTCCTGCTTGCTGCAGGAATTGCTCTTGAGGAAAAACAGGATTGATATAGGTGATGATAGCCACGACTGCCAACACCACTAACATCATTATCTTAAATCTGTTACTCTGATACTTTATCATTTTGCCATTAGGGAAGCGTTGTTCGGATTAAACACTACTTTTTCTCGATGATGGTGAACTATTGTTCATGAGGCGCTGGCGCTCGCCCTGAGTTTTGTGTTTTTTGAGAAACGGTCAATCGTGGTGCTGATGACGTGACAGGAGATTAAGCGGCGCTCTCTTGATGAACCATCTCCTCAAGTTCTTCAACGTCAAAACGGAAATCGTCATCAAGAAACCAGTTGCGCGACAATCGGGTGACAAACGACCTGTAACTGTAATCTTCATTGTTGTAGCCGTGGTTGCTGATTGTGGCACCGCTGTAGGAGTCGTTCTTCTCGATGAGGCAGCCCGACTGGCTGATGACTTGCCACCACCAGGTCTGGGTGACATTGTCCACATCGGTTCTGGAAGTGTCGACCGGGGTATAGTACCAGGCCTTGTTGCCCTCGGGAATATACCCTTGAAACGTAGAGTAGGAGTCTCCCAAAATGGAAACGCGAAGTCGATTTTGTGCACTGACAAACAGCGGAATCAACAGAGCAAGAAGCAATATTTTTTTCATACCTAACCCTGATTATATTTTTAAGAATTCATCAGCCGATGATCTCCATCATTATTCGTCCATGACCGACGGCGTACCGTCGTACATAATATCACGGCAAAGTTAAGCATTATTCTTCATTATTCCTTCTTTTACGATGATTTTGATCAATCAGTGCAAGGCCACAGGACGTAGGGCCACGTCAAGGCGAGGCCGCAATGAGTTAACAATGGCATGCGGATGCTTGTTAATTAAAGGGAACGATATAGGAGTTGACCCTGAAAGTTTTTTTAATGCTAATTACGCTAATCAGACTAATTTCACGAAAAATTTTAAATCTATTCGCAAAAAATTGATGAATTCGCATTAGCCCCGCAGGGTTGGGCCAACAGATATATCATTGCTTAGTTAAATTGGCGTAATCCGCAGTTTGAGAAGGAACGGACGGGGATACCACGGTCAGAGTTTGCGCAGGATCCAGGGGATGGGTTCGAGGACCTTGACGCAGACTCGCTGATTGATGTCGCGCATGAAGCGGACGGCCTCGACCTTGTCATCATAGCCCTGGGCCACGACATAGTAGAGCTTCTCGGTGCCATCGTAGAGGACGTAACTGCCCTTGAGTGCGCACTCCTGGCGCAGGCGGTCGCGGTAGCTCTTGGCGTTGATGCGCTGGGTGAAGGAGGCGACCACGACGCTGAAATCACTGGCGACATCGGTCGTGTCGATGGCGACATTGGCATGCTTGTAGAGCATGCGCACGCTGTCGCCGTCGATGACGGTGGTATACTTCACGCGCTCGGCCTCAATCTTGGCATAGGTCTCGGCGCCGATGCCTGTCTGACGCCGTTCAATGGCTTTCTCATAGGCCTCGCGGTAGTTCTTCTCGCTACTGTGACACGCTGTCAGCGCCAGCGCGGCCGTCATCAGGATGATATAAATTGATTTTTTCATTTTTGCAGATATTCAAGAGGGCTATTTGGCCAGTTCAATGACCTGGGCATGGGTGATGTTGCCCTGGTCCAGGGTGAGTGTCACCAGGGTGCGGACCACCTGCCAGCCCTGCACGCCTGCCGCTCCGGGGTTCACGACGAGGCACCCCAGGGAACGGTCGGGCATGACCTTGAGGATGTGGCTGTGGCCGCAGACGAACAGCTTGGGGCGCGACAGCTCCAAGCGCTGACGGATGCCAGGGGCATACTTGCCGGGATAGCCCCCGATGTGGGTCATCACCACCTTGACGCCCTCGACCTCAAAGATCTCCATCTCCTTGAAGCGCCGTCGCAAGCTGGCTCCGTCCACATTACCGCACACGGCACGGAAGACCGGCGCGATGGCCTCCAGACGGTCGGCCAGGTCGTCGCTGCCGATGTCGCCGGCATGCCACACCTCGTCACAGTCGGCGAAGTGCTGCGCATAGCGGTCGTCCCACCATGCATGGGTGTCACTGATGATGCCTATCTTTTTCATAGTTCAACCTGTCGTGGGGCATCAGCACTTGTCCTTGAGACAATCACAGGACTGGCGCCATCAAGCGGGCGCAGTGCCGAAGTCATCTATAAAACGAGACACGGGTCCCGATTATTGCCCCAGACGACGGGATTCTCGGCCCCGGTCTCATCAACGCTGCCCATGAGTGTATCGGTGTTGCACGTTGATAAAGCAGCCGCGCCACTTCTTCAACGTGAGGTGAAGGGAGCAAAGGCCCTGGCGACTTGGGGCCCTGGCATGAGGGAAATTGGGTGAATTGTTACTATTTTTACACTTTTCCGATAAAAAAACTCCAATAAATTTGCGTGATATCAACAAATATTTGTTAATTTTGCACAATAGCAATCTTAACACTTGATCATTGATGAGAAAAACATGCATACATATTGGAAAAGAGATTCATGATGAATTACTCAGGCAAGAACAGTCAGTGCAGTGGTTGTCCCAACAGTTGGGCTGCAACCGCACCAATATCTATAACATCTTTGTCAGGGAAAGTATCGGCACCGAGCTCTTGCTGAAAATCAGCGTCGCCCTGCACAAGGACTTCTTTGCCCTGTATTCACAGCAACTCGCCGAGGGCGCCACCGAGTGACCTGCACGCCCCCTGTCGACCATCATAATCCAAGACAAAAAAATCCCCGCCTCCTGATTGACCAGGGACGGGGAGCAAGCTGTTTAGAAGTTAAAACATATACTTAAAGTCTTACCAGGCGGGGAGCCCTTGGGACGATAAGCCTTTTTTAGTCGGCGGTTATTCAAATGGCATTCGCCACCTGAAGCCTGAATCACTCCTTGCCGAACTGCTCGAAGAAGAGCGTGTAGGACGTCTTGTCCACCAACTCCTCGGGGCCAAAGAACTGGATGGGACCCGGATAGATGTAGCAGGTCTCAATAGCCCACTGGTCGCGATTCTCGACAAAGTGCTTGAAGGGCGCGCCCTCAAGGTCAACCAGAGCCTTCTTGATCACGGGTTTGTCCTTGCCGGAGCGGCGCTCGATGTTCATCATCATGGTCAAGGGCACACCACAGGCGACCCAGTCCTGAGCCTTGCGTCCCAGGTGGGTGATGGCCGACATGTAACCCGTTGCGCCCACAAAGATGAGGTGTGAAGCGTTGTAACCCAGCGAATAGCAGTAGTCAGCGTCAAAGTTTGACGGGAAGGAGCAGCGTCCCTCGTAGCCGAAGAAGTGGTGCTGCGTCTTGAACTTGATGGGCTGGATCTCGCCGGCCTCGACACGCACCTCAAGCACATGGCCCACCATGCGGCTGAGCAGGCGCTCGCTCTCGATCTGGGAGACGAGGACGTTGCCGTGCTCGTCACGGTCGAGGGTGAGCTGGCGTGCCACGTCGTCGGGCAGGGAGTCGTAGATCACGCGGTTCTCCTCGCTGAGGTGCTCGCGCACGAAGTTGTTCTGATCCATGTCGCGCAGGCGGGGGATATCGGGATACTTGGTGAGCATCTCGTTGAGCTCGGCAATGAGCTTCTTCATCGTGGGGACAAACTCGACAATACCCTCAGGAACGAGGACCGTGCCGTAGTCCATACCCATATTGTGACGCTTGACCACGATATCGGCAATCTCCTCGGCGATGTCGTGCAAGGTCATCTCGCGGGCCTCAACCTCCTCGCTGATGATGCAGTAGTTGGGGCGCGTCTGCAGAGCGCACTCCAGAGCGATGTGCGACGCCGAGCGTCCCATCAGCTTCATGAAGTGCCAGTATTTCTTGGCTGAGTTGCAGTCACGGGCCACGTTGCCGATGAGCTCGCTATACACCTTGGTCGCCGTGTCAAAGCCGAACGAAATCTCCACGTGCTCGTTCTTGAGGTCACCGTCGATGGTCTTGGGGACACCAATCACCTGCACGCCTGCATCGTGAGCCTTGTAGTACTCGGCCAGGATTGCGGCATTGGTGTTGCTGTCGTCGCCACCGATGATCACCAGGGCAGTGATATTGAGGGCGCGCAGGATCTCCAGGCCAGCCTCAAACTGCTCGGGCTTGTCAAGCTTGGTGCGTCCCGAGCCGATCAGGTCAAAACCGCCAGTGTTGCGGTATCCCTCGATCATGTCGCCCGTGAGCTCGATGTAACGGTGCTTCACCAGTCCGGCAGGACCACCCAGGAAGCCGAACAGGCGGCAATACTTGTTCAGCGCCTTGATGCCGTCATACAGGCCGCAGATCACATTGTGACCGCCAGGAGCCTGGCCACCACTCAGGATTACACCCACGTTGAAGGGGTTCTCGGGCGGCATGGCCGAATCATCACGCTCAAAGGTCAATTGGGGCATGCCATAGGTGCAAGGAAACAGCTTCTTGATGGCCTCTTGATCGGCCACCGACTCGGTGGGTTCTCCCTCGATGGCGCGCACCGGGCACCTCAATGTCACGGGAAGTTTGGGCCTGTAGGAAAGCCTCATCTGCTCCAGAAAACTCTTATTGTCAGTCATTTCTCTTAATAATTGGTTTGCGTCAACAAACGGTTAAACAATCTTTTTTTACCGCCACAAAAGTACTGCTAATTTGTCACCCCCACACCATAAAATCCTAACAAATTTTCGATTTATTCAGCCCTGTTTAGAATTTTTGACACTTCTGACCAAAAAACCGACGATTTTTCACCCCACCACCCCCATTCCCTTCCAATCCGCAACCCCACCCTGTACAGCCACCTCCTGCCATTCCACTCAATTCAGTTGATTCGGCCCATATTCGCCACTGAGTCCAGTTTTTCTGGGCTATTGCTTGGTGTATATTGAAAAAAATGTGTAATTTCGCAAGATTAAAGTGTTCGCCACTGTTGAGGCGAGCGACTAACAAGGACTAAAATATGAAAGGAATTGTACTGGCAGGCGGCTCTGGAACAAGGCTTTACCCTGTGACCAAGGGCATCTCTAAGCAACTGATACCCATCTACGACAAGCCGATGGTGTACTATCCCATCTCGGTGCTGATGCTGGCCGGCATCCGCGAGATATTGATCATCTCGACCCCTCAGGACCTGCCGATGTTCCGCAGGCTGCTGGGCGACGGCCATGAGCTGGGCGTGCGGTTTGAGTATGCCGAGCAGCCTCGCCCCGAGGGTCTGGCCCAGGCGTTCATCATCGGTGAGGAGTTCATCGGTGACGACACGGCATGCCTGGTGCTGGGCGACAACATCTTCTACGGCCAGAGTTTCACAGCGATGCTGATGGATGCGGTGGAGCGCACCGAGCGTGACGACGTGTGCACGCTGTGGGCCTATGCCGTGAAGGACCCCAACCGCTTCGGCGTGGTGGAGTTTGACGAGACGGGCAAGGCCATCAGCCTGGAGGAGAAGCCCGAGAGGCCCAAGAGCAACTATGCGGTGACGGGCCTGTATTTCTACCCCAACGATGTGGTGGAAATCGCCAAGCACATCAAGCCCAGTGCCCGCGGCGAGTTGGAGATCACCACCGTCAACCAGGAGTTCCTGTCCCAGGACCGCGTCCACGTGCAGACGCTGGGCCGCGGTTTCGCCTGGCTCGACACGGGGACGAGCGAGTCGATGGCCGATGCCTCCAACTTCATTGGCACTATCGTCAACATGCAGGGAGTGCAGGTTGCCGCCCTGGAGGAGATTTCCTACCGCAAGGGGTGGATCAGCGCCGAGGAGTTGATGGCCCTGGCCCTGCCGATGCAGAAGAACAATTACGGACAATACCTGATCAAACTGGCACAGCATGGAATCCAAGGATAAACCCGTAGTTCGCCTGATTGAGCTGTCCAAGAACAGGGATCCGCGCGGCAACCTGTCGGTGATTGAGAGCGGCGTGGATGTCCCGTTCAAGGTGATGCGCAATTACTGGATCTATGACGTGCCCAGCGGCATGTGGCGCGATGGTCATGCCTTCAAGGAGCAGCATGAGTTCATCGTGTCATTGAGTGGCAGCTTTGACGTCGTGGTCAACGACGGCGAGAAGGAGCAGACGTTCCACCTGTCACGTCCACAGATCGGGCTGTACATCCCCAACATGACATGGCGTCACATCAACAATTTTTCCACCAATGCCGTCACGCTGGTGCTGTCCAACCGACTTTATGACCCGGATGATTATATTGAAGACTTTGATGAATATATAAAACTTAAAAATCAAACCGATGAATAGCGATGAAAAGATTATGATCCACAAGCAATCACATATCAATGACTGCCGCATCATCAGCCTGAGTAAGCACCACCATGCCAATGGCAATCTCACCGCCGTGAACAACGGCGTGGAGCTGCCATTCAACATCCAGCGCACATTCTACATCTATGATGTGCCCGGCGGTGCCGAACGTGGGGGCCACAGTCACTACACCTGCCATGAGTTCATCATTGCCATCAGCGGCAGTTTTGACGTGATCGTCGATGATGGTAGCGACCAGTTCACCTACACGCTCAACCGCCCCTATCAGGGTCTGCTGGTCGTGCCGGGCATCTGGCGCACGTTGAAGAATTTCTCGTCGGGTTCGGTGTGTCTGGCGCTGGCTTCTGACCACTTCGACGAGCAGGACTACGTGAGGGACTACGACGAGTTCCTCAAGTTAAAGAATGTTGACCCTGAGGATTAACACCCATTCACCAAGACTAAAAAAAGCATGAGACAATACCCGTTTCTGGACCTGGCGTTCACCAATGCGCCCTACATGGAGGAACTCAAGGCTGCTGCCTGTGATGTGATTGAACGTGGCCGATACCTGCACGGCACCCAGACCGAGTTGCTGGAGCAGGAGATCGCTGCACTGTGTCAAGCGCGGCACTGCGTGGGCGTGAGCAATGGTCTGGATGCGCTCAAGCTCATCCTGCGTGCCTACATCGAGCTGGGGCTCTTGTCCGAGGGCGACGAAGTGATTGTGCCGGCCAACACCTATGTGGCCAGCATGCTCGCCGTCAGCCTCAACGGCCTGGTGCCCGTGCTGTGTGACCCCAGCGAGGTCACCATGAACCTCGACTCGAGCCTGCTGGAAGGGCTCATCACGTCTCGCACGCGCGCCATCATGCCGGTCCACCTGTATGGCACCCCCTGCTGGGACGAGCAACTGATGCGGGTCGCCCAAGCCCACAACCTGCTCATCATCGAGGACAACGCCCAGGCCATCGGCGCCAGGAGCGCTGTGGCGGGTCTGAACGGCACGTCGGTCACGGGCGGGCTGGGCAATGCCGCCGGCATCAGTTTCTATCCCACCAAGAACCTGGGAGGACTGGGCGACGGCGGCGCCGTGGTCACCAACGACGATGAGCTGGCAGCGACCATCAAGGCCCTGGCCAATTATGGTTCCGACCGCCGCTACCACAACATCATGATCGGTTACAACTGCCGCCTCGACGAGATACAAGCCGCCATGCTGCGCGTGAAGCTGCGCTACCTGATGAAGGAGAACGAGATGCGCAACGAGGTGGCCCAGGCCTATCACGATAGCATCAACCATCCGCTGGTCAAGACGCCTGCCTTCATCGAGGGCACCGTGCAGACCTGGCACCAGTATGTGGTGCGAGTCAAGGGCGACCGCGACCGGTTCCGCAAGTTCCTGGCCGAGAGCTCTGTCGGCACCGACATCCACTATGCCGTGCCGGCTCACCTGCAACCCTGCTACAAGGACCTGCCTCACGTGCCGCTGCCCGTGACCGAGCGCATGGCCGACGAGGTGGTCTCCCTGCCTGTCGCCCACCCCATCACGCCCGATGATGCCCGCATCATCGCCACAGTCATCAACCGCTATCAAGGCTGACCACAGCCACTCACCCACACCGACCATGCTGAAAAAGGGAATGAAACGGTTTGTCCTGCTCAGCCTGCTGGCCTTGCTGCCCGCACTGCTGGTCGTGGCGCTATACGTCATCAAGGACCCGTTCCGCGTCGTCAAGCCCTACAGTGGCAAGGTCTATAACCCGGGCGACACCTTGGCCCTGACCATCAACTGGGGAAATGTCACCATCGAGTCCTACGAGTACTTTGACCCCGAGAAGCACTACGACTCATTCATCTTCGGCTCGTCGCTGTCGGGCTACTACCGCATCCAGGACTGGCAGCGCCACCTGCCGGCAGGCGCCCGTCCGTTCCACTTCAACGCCTCTCGCGAGACGCTGTACGGCATCCTGAACAAGCTCAAGTACCTCACGGCCCACGGTGCGAAAATCAGCAACGCCCTCATCATCATGGAGGACGAGATGCTCATGAGGCAGCCGCTGGACCACGACGTGCTCTTCGTCCAACCGCCGCAGACGACCAGAGACGTGTCGTGGTGGGAATTTCATCAGCTGTACTTCAATGCCTATCGCCGCCCCGAGCTCATTGCTTACCTGCTGTGCCCCCAGCCGATGACCCAGAAGATGCTGGACGAGGGCTATGCCACGACCGACATCACCACACGCATCGAGCCCATCAACGAGGGCTATTACCGCCAGGCCGATTCACTGATTGCCGTGAACCCCTCGGAATTCTTCACACCGGAGCACCTGGCACGCTTCACGTTGCCGCTCAAGGAATTGCCCTGCGATGACAAAATCACCGTTCCCGTCGAGGCCGTCCTCAAGGCCATCGCCACGATCCTCAAGCAGCACGGTGCCGACTACCAGGTCATCATTCCGCCACACTACGGCTACGAAGCCATCGGCAGCAGCGACCTCTACCAGCTGGAGCAGATCTTCGGGCAGGACAGGGTGCATGACTTCAGCCACGACCCCCAGATGGGCACCGACCTGCACTACTACTATGACGACGGCCACCTCGTCGCACAGGCATGCGCACAACTCATGGACAGCGCCTACCATGCCGTGACGCTGCCCTCACCCTATCTGAAAGCCTCCAACTAGTTAACTCCAGATTCTAAAGTAAATGCAACTACGCATTCACTGAATAAATAGTTAATTATAAATTCCTCATTAATACGCTATTCCAGAAACCTGAATCACGTTATTTTACCATTAACAGCTGTCCTTGACCCTCAATTACAGATGGCGTTTTGTTTCTCCAAAAAGCGGCTTTCTGAGAACTTCTAGTTACACCAACTCCATTCTCATACATTTCGGCAACGGCATTCATTGCTAAACCAAAACCCTGGTTAGCTGCTTTCATACACCATTCAAAAGCCAATTTATTATTTTGAGCGACTCCTATACCATTCAAATACATAATACCGAGATTATGCTGGCCAACCATATAACCCTGCATAGCAGATTTCTTTGTCCATTCAAATGCTTTTTTCTCATCTTTAGCGACCCCCAAGCCATTCATATACATACTGCCTAGCATAACTTGAGCATCTGGCACTCCTTGTTCTGCCGCCTTGATGGCCCACTTATAGGCTTCTGAATAATTCTGCACAACGCCCAAGCCGTGAAAGTAGCAACATGCCAAATTATGCTGAGCCATCATATGACCTTGTTCTGCTGCCTGTTGAAACAACGACGAAGCCTTTTGGTAATTTTTAATAACACCATTCCCAAAATAATAAAGTACACCTAGATTGTATTGCCCTTCTGAATCACCTTGCGCGGCTGATTGCTCAAACCAGAATTTCGCTTGAGCATAATCCTTCTCAACTTCGCTATATATTATCCCTAAATAAGCCTGAGCTACTGCATGTCCTTGAGAAGCAGCTTTTTCATACCAGTACTTCGCTTGAGTATAATCGTTGTCAATATCACAATATATTAATCCCAACTCATATTGAGCCTCTATGTAACCTTGAGAAGCAGCTAGTTTATACCAACTCTTAGCTTCTTCATAGTTTTTATCTATATCATCAAATACTTTCGCCAAATTATATTGAGCATATACATAGCCTTGAGAGGCAGCTTGCTCATACCAGTACTTCGCCTGGCTATAATCTTTGTCAACAAAATCATATATACTGCCCAAATCATTCTGAGCGTCTGCATAGCCTCGAGATGCCGCCTGCTTATACCAATACTTAGCTTGCGTATTATCCTTTTCAATGTTCTTATACAAAAAGCCTAAATTGTATTGTGCCTTCACTTCACCTTGGGAGGCCGATTTTTCAAACCAGTACTTCGCTTGACTATAATCTTTCTCATTGTAATACAATACTCCCAAACCATTCTGAGCATCTGCATTCCCTTGAGAAGCCGCTTTCCTATACCATTGCTTTGTTTGCTCATAATCACCGTAAACCTCATGATAAAGAAGCCCTACCAGATATTGAGCAACAGGATTTCCCTCATTTGCAGCTTTCAGGTACCAAACAAGGGCATTATCGTAGTCTTCTTCGTGAACAAATACCTGAGCTTTATCAATCCAAGCATTAATGCTGTCTTGAGATACAGATTGACCATGGATAGAGATGCTAACAGTCAATAACTGGAACAATATCAACAATAATAACTTTTTCATAATCTGATAATTTATTAAGGCATGTAAATAATTCGGGATTGTTGACCTCTTCTATCTTTTCCATTTGACAACCTGTAAAACAGATAACAAGCCGCAATGAGCAAAAGATAGGCTATCACATGCAATCCAATCCCGATAATGCCAGTTTTATAATTGAGCTTTTCTATTGGCGTGAGTTGATGGCCATATTCCGTATATAAATCATCTTCTCCATTGTATTTTGTCGCTACAATTAATCCATTGTTGCGCTCTATCTTTTGATACTCAACAGGAACTATAACGTGATTATCATCGACATATTCTCTCCAAGATATTACACCATATTTATCACCTTTTGATATCATAACTAAATCACTTTTTAACTCTCTTTTCATTACATCATAATACGATTCAGTCGGATTTATCAACGAATTCAAGGAGTCTTTCACGGCTTTATAATGCTCAAATGATTCAAATGTGTTCTGAGATTTGTCGTTTGACCTAGCTTGCGTCATGTTATGCGCACAACAAAATAATATCCAACCGATTATGCAAGTGACTGGAAGTATGATATACGTTTTCTTGTCAATCCATCGCCGACGGAACCACATGATGATAAAGCAAAGCCATGCCACGAAGGGATATAGAATGGCCTCTATTATTACCACATTATGGTCAGATGATAAATCTTCGAGCCAATTAAAAATATAACTATAACTGATACTCTCTTTAAACAGGAAGAAAAGAGCAACTATGGCACATGCCATAAAGAAGAACAATCCCAATGCTGAATTCAACCATCCTTCCACATATTCAGCCTTTGCCTTGTATCTAGTGCCTAAATCCCTCCCCAACTCATCGATTACCTCATTTTTAAACCTCTGTGAAACAAACCGTTGCACTATATTTGACCAAAATCCAAATAGACAGTAAAGGCAACCGCCCTTAACAGGATCATCAAAATTGACCTTGATATAGCTCTCTTCACTCTGAAGATTCTCATCAGTTATGATACGGAGACGATCCAACCAATTCTTTTTCAGAAGAAATGTGTCACCGTTTTTGCCTTTTGTAATTTCCGCCTCAGGAAATCTGATCCGCAAAACATTTTCAACTGTCTCGGCAAAGTTTTGATCACAGGCCTCTATCTTCAGATAGTTTTTCTTTTTCAAATTAATGTTTGCCATAAATATTACCCCATTCTTATTAATATTGGTATCAAAATACTCATAATAATCACTATGAAAGCGATCAGATACATTAGGGTATCTTTAAGATTATTCTTTTTACGAATTTTAGGCAACAACTGCTCACATTTCTTTTTTGCATACTCAAGATCCTCACCACGATTAATACAATCGACACATCGATTATATGCTTCTTTCAATTTCCCTTGCTGTTCCAATTGCTCTATCAGAAAGCGCATCCGTGGAGCTTTACTCACATCCTGAATATCCTCAACTTCTTTCCATGAAAGGAATTGCGCAACGCTCTGCAAGCGGTTTTTGACTAATGGCTGCATCGCGGCAACGATAGCCTGTTGAGTGCGAAGCGATATCTGTTTAGGAAATGGCGGTAAACCGCGACCAACAATATCTTGAGCTTCGGGTGGTTTTTTACCTGTCAATAAAAAGAGCATTGTAGCTCCTAGAGAGTACACATCAGTAGCTGGCGAAAAAGAAGAAACTCCACCCTCTTCATATTGTTCCAGAGGAGCATATCCCCTAGAAATGCCAACTGGAGTCTTGGTCATTTGTTGACCACTATCGGAATACTGTTTCGCCACTCCAAAGTCTATCAAAACAGCATCATCCTTATCCCTGAGCATGATGTTATCAGGCTTCACATCAAGGTGCAAGATATGCTTTTGATGCACATAGCTAAGAGCCTCCCCAATTTGTCTGATGATGTGCCATGCATAGTCTTCTTGAAGAGGGCCATTTTTCTCTACATACTTTTGAAGAGAACCTCCTGAAATGTATTCCATCGCATAATAAGCCGTGTTGTTCTCGCAGAACACATCAATCACCTTGACAATATGTGGGTGAGACAAATTTGCTATAGTTTTTGCTTCTTTAAAGAATTTCTCCCTATACAGAGAAACAATCTCTTCTGCTCTTGGTGTATTAACCATTACTTGTGAGGTTTCGGCTGAACGAGTGCAATACTCACCCATGAAGAACTCTTTAATAGCAACTTTTCTATTAAGTCCAGTCTGTACACCCTCATAGGTGATGCCGAAGCCTCCTTTACCCAAATATTTTTGTATCTGATACTTGCTGCCTTGAAGCACAAAACCGTTCTGCAGTGCATCATCAGAAGAAACCTCATATACAGGCCTATAATCATTCTTCTCTGACGACTTTTCACCACGTTTCACTGACTTTACCGTCATATCTGGTGAAGGTCCAGCCTTAAGCGTTTTCTCATCATTATTAGAGTATGAATTCTTTCTCATAATAAAAACAGGCTTTACTATTTGAAGTATTCCATCGACTTGAGTTGGGCCTTGCGCAGGCTGGCCTTGTCCTTGGCGTTGATGCCGTATTTCTCGGCTGGCGGAATGACAATCCTGGTGCCGGGAGTGATATTGTTAGGATTGGAAACGATGCCGCGATTCTTGTTTTCCTCATAGATATATACCCAGAACCACTGGCTGCCATAATGCTTCTGGGCGAGCGTCGTCAACACTTCCTGGCTGGTAATGACAGCAGTCACTTCGCCCGGTTGAATCTTGCTGGACGTGGTGGGCTGAGGTGCTGCCGGCTTGGGCTCCTGTACAGGTTCGGCCTTGGCCTCCTTTTTAGGTTCTTCCTTTTTGGGTTCTTCCTTGACGGCGGACTTGCCGGTCGATGCCAGTTGCTTGTCTGCCGCAGCACCATCATCGGTGACGACGGTGTCGGCCATGACAACCTCCTCAGCATGCTGCTCTTCCTCCTGTTTACCGTTGCTCCACATCAGCAGCCAGGCGATTGATGCGACCGCCAGCAGGCCGACAAGGGACCACAGCCACTTCCTGTTAGGCTTGCGTGAGGCCTCCTCGATCTGCTCGGGGGTTGGCGTATAGACATTGCGCGGCTCGGGGCGGTAGAAATGACGATTGGAGGCATCCTCTTCCTCTTGTTCGGGCTCGGGAACGGGTTGAGAGGGGCCGTCAATAGGGATACCGATCAACATGGGCTTGCGCTCTGGCAATGTCGACTCCTGAGCCTTTGTCGCCTCATCGACAACAGGTGCAGGCTCAACAACAGGAGCGGGCTCAACTTGCGGTTCGGAAACGGGTTCGGAAACGGGTTCAGGTTCGGGCTCAGGTTCGGGCTCGGGCTCGGGTTCGGGCTCGGGTTCGGGCTTGGGCTCGGGTATCGGTTCGGGGTCAACTATTGGTTCGGGTTCAGGCTCAGGTTCGGACTCGGGCTCGGGCTCGGGAGCGACTATTGGTTCGGGCTCGGGTGCGACTATTGGTTCGGGCTCGGGGGCTGAACGTGACGGTTGTTCGGCAGGGGCTTCGGGTTTGGCGGGTTCGGCAGGGCCACTCTTCTCGTCAGCAGGCAATCCATCGCCGAAGATGGAAGGGTATTGCTTGTCAATCACCTCCAGGTCCTCATCTTTCACGCCATCGTCAAGGACAACGCTCTCAAACTGGGCAAACGGCTGATTGATGGCCTCGGCAAGAGACTTATCGGGGATAAAGGTCAAGCGGCTGTAGCCAGCGACCTCCTTGACGCCACCGGTCTTGCGATTCTTGGTCCTGCGGGGCTGGACTCTAGAGATCCTGAAGTCTCCGATGCCCTTGATTTTCACCGATTCGCCATCGATGAGAGACTGGGAAACCGTTGCAAACAGCTCTCGCAGGAAGAGTTCGCACACGCGCTCGCTGGTTGAGGTGGCCTCAGCCATCAGTTTGGCAAGCTCAAGTAATGTGATTTCTGTATTCATGCTACCGTTCCTCCTTGGGTTACTTGAGTTTAGCCTTGAGCACATTGCTCACCTTAAAAGTCAGCGCCACCTTGGGAGGCACGAGGGTGCGCTTGCCCGTCGTGCTGTTCACCGTGATGCGCTCCTTGCGCATCTCGGGCTCAAACGAGCCGAATCCAGGCACATGCACAATATCCATATCGCCGCAACGGGCACACAACACGCCCGCCAGCGCTTCAATCAACTTGTTCACGTCTTCGGTTGATCGTCCCAGATTATTTGCCACCGTCTCAACCAGTTTCTTGCTATCCATAGGTTTTGTTATCATTTTGATTTGCAAAATTAACTATATTTTTTGTCATTTGGTAATTTTCAAGTAATTTTGTAAATTAAATAGTTGCCAGTTTTCAGTTTTCAGCGGCATCCGCATTGAGCTGACAACCTGAAAACCGACAACCGACAACCAGAAACTAAAAACCGAAAACTGAAAACTGAACATGAGAAAAATCGTTATTCTTGACGGATATGCCGGCAATCCCGGCGACCTCTCGTGGGAACCGATGAAGGCATTGGCCCCCTGTGACATCTACGACTTTGGCACCGCCGACACTGTGCTCGAGCGCTGCCAGGGCGCCGAGATGGTGTTGACCAACAAGGTCCCCATCGATGCCGACGCCATTACCCAGTTGCCCGACCTGAAGTACATCGGCGTGATGGCGACAGGCTTTAACGTGGTGGACAGCGCCGCGGCAGCCCGTCGAGGCATCATCGTGACCAACGTGCCGGCCTACAGCACCGACAGCGTGGCCCAGCTCACCATTGCCCACCTGCTCAACATCTGCTGGCAGCCCCAGCACTACACCGACGAGGCCCACGACCTGAAGTGGACCAACTGCGGCAGCTACGCCTACTTCAACACGCCCCTCATCGAGTTGGCGGGCAAGCAGATGGGCATCGTCGGCCTGGGCAACATCGGTAGCGCCGTGGCACGCATAGCCCTGGCCATGAACATGCGCGTGATGGCCTATACCAGCAAGCGTGCCGACCAACTGCCCGAGGGCATCCTCAAGGCCGACAATCTGGAGCACCTGCTGCGCACCAGCGACGTGCTCACCATGCACTGCCCGCTCAACGCCGACACCACCGGCATGATCAATGCCCAGGGCCTGGCACTGATGAAGCAAGGATCCATCGTGCTCAACATGGCACGTGGCGCCCTCATCGTCGAGCAAGACCTGGCCGACGCCCTCAACAGTGGCCACCTGTATGCCGCCGCCATCGACTGCACCAGCGTCGAGCCACCCGCAGCCGACCACCCGCTGCTCAAGGCCCGCAACTGCTACATCACGCCCCACATCGGCTGGACCAGCTTCGAGGCCCGTGAGCGCCTGATGGATGTCATCACCAGCAACGTTGCCGCCTACCTCAACGGCAAGCCCGTCAACGTTGTCAACCAATAAACCAGTACAAGGTGACGGCCCTTTTGTCCCATTTTTTAAAAAAAACGATACAATGAACGAGCAATTCAAAGATATAGAAGAGGCCCTGGCTTGGGCCGAGGGCACGCATTGTGCCATCACCGTGTGTGACCTGGAAGGCAAAGTGATCTTCATGAACGAGCGCTCGCGCGCCACCTTCGACAAGGAGGGCCGCACCATGTTGGGCCAGAACCTGATGCCCTGCCACAGCGCCAAGTCGCAGGAGAAAATCCGCCACATGATCGCCACCGACACCGTCAACTGCTACACCATCGACAAGCAGGGTGTCAAGAAGATGATCTACCAGACCCCGTGGCGCAAGGATGGAAAGGTGTGCGGCATGGTCGAGATCTCCATGGTCATCCCCCAGGAGATGCCCCACTACGTGAGAGGCTAGTGGGACACAGGGACGGTTCTTTTGTCCCATCGAATCAAAAAAAGACGAGGCACGTTGTTGCCTCGTCTTTTTTGGGTCGCTCGTGACGACGGTCGGGGTTATCTTACCATCATCTTGGCAGATTTGGTGGTGCCGTCGGAGTATTTCATAACCACGATGTTAAGACCCTTGATCAGGCCATTGTGCTGGTGGCCCTGGAGGTCAAAGTAGGTGGTCTCGACAACGGTGGCATCGCTGGTGCGCATCTCGTCGATGCCGGTGATGTCGGGATAATAAACGATGGGTGAGCGCTTCTCCTTACCGCCACCCCGGTAGATGGCCTGAACACCGAAGTAGGTGAAGTCACCGGTGTAGAAGTAGATGTAGTGTGAATTGCTTCCACCACCGACGATGTCATAGTTGGAGTAGTTATAAGGAATGACGGTCATGTCCTCGTCCAGCTCGGGATAGGCTTCCTTGGAGAACACAAGGGGTGTCTCGTCGAGATAGCAGGTGTAGAACAGCTTCTCGGGCAGGATATAGTTGCCATCGACATCGGTCGTGTAGATGTTGAAGCCTGCATAGCCGTGAGCATAGTACTCTGTCACGGTATAGGGCAGGAAGGAGGTGAATTCAGGCGATGCGGGAGTTGCGGGTTTCTCGTTGAAGAGATAGAGGGTGGGACGCAGATAGGCCTCATGGGTGCTGACCATTTCCTTTCCTGCATTGATGAGCAGGCCGAGCTCGAGATTGCTGAACATGCTCTGACCGGCATTGTAGTCCATGATCATCTCTTCCACCTCATTGGTGTAGATTGTCGTCCATCCCCACTCGTCAACTTCCTTGACGATGTCACACGGCTTGAGGTAAACGAGCGTGCTGTAGGTGTTATCAACGCCGAGGAACTGGTTGGTCTCGATGCGAGCCTTGTCGCCCTCGATAGTGGCTTTGATGACAGCATCAGGCATGATCTTGGCAATCTTGGCATAGAACGTGTTGTCCACAATCGCGCCCGGGACCACCTCATAAGCGATATTGCTGTCATAGGGGTAGTGGGTGAACACATAGTCCTTGAATTCAGCGCCCTCGGGGGCAGTCTGGGGAACCTCGTCGAAGGGGTAGAACGTGCAGTCCATGTCACCCTGTCCGGGCCAAGAGAGGATGCCATCCACCTCTTGCATACCACCGTAGAGCAGGTCAGGATTCTGCGAGGTGATTGTGCCGTCGGCCTCGATGTTGAACTTGATCTCGGTAACTTCCTCGTCGGGGACATAGGTGGTGTAGGTGTACTCGTTGCCCTCCCAATCAGTGCCGGTTGCCTCCTCGGCCTTCAAGGCATGGAGGTAATAGGTGTAGAGCTGGTTGGTTGCGCCGTTGTCATACCAGAGCTGGGCGTTGATTTGTCCCGTCTTCACGGTGATGACGTTGCCTTCCACCTCACCTTTAATCCATGTGCCACCGTTGCACATGTTGGTAATGAAGTTCTTGAAATAGTAGTTGCCGTCGGTACCTTTAACGACGTAGGTGCCTTTCTCGCTGTACTGGGCGGGGGCGGGATTGCCCCAGACGGGCAGGTAGTCGATACCCGAGCGCCTCATCAGCTGCAGCTCGCCTTCGGGCTGGACGAACAGACTGGGATCAAGCTCTGTCGGGTTCTCATGCTTGGGCTGCATGGCCGGCGTGGTTGCCGGGGCGGCAAAGCGCACATTCTTGTTGATGACTCTCTCTTGTCGAGCGTTCACATAGGGGTTGTCCTTCTCGTCAATCGACTGGTAGGGCGACTGAGCGAACACATTGGCAGCCATCAAGGTCACCAGTAATAAAGTAAAGCTTTTTTTCATAATTGATGGAATTTGAGGTTAATGTTAAAACTGTCACACAAAATTAGCATATTATTATGACTTTACGCAAGTTTTTGAGCCATTTTTATTTCAATTCTTCAAGAAACCACGACAATCAATAGTCTTGTTTCCCGTAAAGAATGGATGACACCTGATCAGCCGAAAAAAACAAGTCGCACCGTCTCGCAAGGGGCATGTGCTAAAAAACTTGGGGGATGTGGCGGTGGTGTGGAGGGATTTTATTAATTTTGCGGTTTAATAACATAAAAAACGATTTATCATTAGTATATATTATGGCGGAGAATATTGAGAATATCAACGCATCGGGCGAGGAGAAGAAGCCCTTGAATTTTGTACAGCAGATTGTCGCTGATGACTTGGCGGCTGGTAAGAATGGAGGAAGGCTCAACACGCGTTTCCCGCCGGAGCCTAACGGCTACCTGCACATCGGCCATGCCAAGGCGATCTGCATGGACTTTGGCGTTGCCGAGAAGTTTGGCGGCACATGCAACCTGCGCTTCGACGACACCAACCCACAGAAGGAGGACACCGAGTATGTCGAGGCCATCAAGCGCGACATCCACTGGCTGGGCTATGACTGGGGCGACCGTCTGTACTATGCCAGCGACTACTTCCCCAAACTGTACGACTTCGCCATCCGCCTGATTAAGGAGGGCAAGGCCTATGTCGACGACCAGACGAGCGAGCAGATTGCCCAGCAGAAGGGCACGCCCACCACGCCCGGCACCAACAGCCCCTACCGCGACCGCACCGTCGAGGAGAACCTGGACCTGTTCCAGAGGATGAACGCCGGCGAGTTTGAGGAGGGCAGCCACGTGCTGCGCGCCAAAATCGACATGGCGTCGAGCAACATGCACTTCCGCGACCCGATCATCTACCGCATCATCAAGACGCCGCACTGGCGCACGGGCAACAAGTGGAACGTCTATCCCATGTATGACTTTGCCCACGGCCAGAGTGACTACTTCGAGGGCGTGACCCACTCGATCTGCACCTTGGAGTTTGTGCCTCACCGCGACCTGTACGACTACTTCGTGCACGAGTTGGCCGGCGAGAGCGCCGCAGAGTACTGCCCCCGCCAGATTGAGTTCAACCGTCTGAACCTCACCTACACCGTGATGAGCAAGCGCAAACTGCTGCAACTCGTCAAGGAGGGCCTCGTGGCTGGCTGGGACGATCCCCGCATGCCGACGTTGTGCGGCCTGCGCCGCCGCGGCTACACGCCCCAGAGCATCAAGAACTTCATCGAGGACATCGGCTACACCAAGTATGAGGCGTTGAACGACATCGGCCTGCTCGAGCACAACATCCGCGAGGAGTTGAACCACCACGCCAACCGCGTGAGCGCCGTCTTGAACCCCGTCAAGGTCGTTATCACCAACTACCCCGAGGACAAGGTGGAGATGATGGAGATGGACAACAACCCTGAGCAGGAGAACGCCGGCAAGCACCAGATGCCCTTCTCGCGCGAGATCTACATCGAGCGTGACGACTTCATGGAGGAGCCGCCCAAGAAGTTCTTCCGCCTCACGCCCGGCAAGGAAGTGCGCCTCAAGGGAGCCTACATCATCATGTGCACCGGCTGCACCAAGGATGCCGACGGCAACGTCGTGGAGATCCAGTGCACCTACGACCCCGACACGCTGAGCGGCAGCGCCGGCAGTCAGCGCAAGGTCAAGGGCACCCTGCACTGGGTGAGCGCCAGCCACTGTGTGGATGCCGAGGTAAGGCTGTATGACCGCCTGTTCGCCGTGGAGAATCCCAGCGCCGACACCGAGCACGACTTCCGCGAGCTGCTGAACCCCGACTCACTGCGCGTCATCACCGACGCCAAGATTGAGCCGTTCCTGGCCGAGACCGCCCAGGTGGGCGACACCTACCAGTTCCAGCGCATCGGCTATTTCACCGTCGATCAGGACTCGACCGAGGGTCACCTCGTCTTCAACCGCACCATCGGCTTGAAGGACAGCTGGGCCAAGCAGCAGGGGAAGTAAATCGCTGACGACAACACTTTCTAAAAGGAAAACAAGAAATACAAGGGCGGCCGCGCTTGTATCGTTAAAGACAACTTGGACAACTCAGAACAACTCTTTTAAGGTTGCAACTGGGTTGCCCAAGTTTTTGGTGTATAGGTCAAGTTTTTTCGGTATGGGGCCAAAAGGCATTGGTGGCTGCCGATGGTCACTTTTTCAGGACCAGGAAGTATTCGCCCTCGGCGCCGCTGCCGATGGTATAAGGCACGTAATAGAAGAGGATGCCCTCGTTGATGATGGCACATCCGCTGACCTCCGATAACAGGTTCTCGGGGTCCAACGTTAACATATCTTCATCAAAACCACTCACCCTGGTAGCCTCCTCGACATAGGCCTTCCACAACTGGTTCTTCAGGTCCTCCCTGTCATACCTCGCAATCATGTCTTCGGGCTGCAGCAAGCGGCCTGTTTTCTTGTCAAGAGTCAAGTATTGAGCTTGGCTGGGGCAGCCATTAGAGCCGTTGATGTCGTAACTCACAACGACCATATAGGTGGCCAGATCGCCCTTGTCATAGACCTTGTGTGCCACAAGGCACCACCGTCCTTCAAGAATCTGTTCATAAGCCGATTCGGGTTTGCGTGCCCTCTTCTGCTGGGTGTATATATTGAACACTTTAGAGGCATAATCCAATATTTCTCGAGCGTTCTGGGGCTTGTTGGTCTCCCTCAATCTGAATGCCGGTTGAGTATCCATACCGTCATAGGGCCCGATGCCGATCACCAGGGCGGAGTCGATTGCCCCCTCCATCTTGCGGAAGATGGCCTCGCTCGGATATTCCTTGTCGATATACAAGCCCATGCTGAAACGGAACTTCACATGGAAGTCATCTTCTTCATTATCGTCATACCACATAGCATCATTCTCCTGCATGATGAGTCCGGGGAAGCGGTATAACAACGAATCACTACCCATGTAACTGAAGTTCTCGTCATAGTCCATGCCCAGGAACAAGTCCATCGGAGTTTCGGCAGTCTTGTCATCACCAACGGAGGGGATGGAAGCGTGTGCGCATGCGCCCATTGGAGCCAAAACGGTCAGGGCGGCCATTAACAGGTAAAGTAATCCTCTTTTCATATTATTCAAGATTTAGAGTCACGGAATTTAAACGAGTTTCCACGACAAATTATTCATGCTTCTTTTTTGCAAAGTTAATCACCTGATGTGATAAAAGCAAATTATTGCAAGAAAAATTCCTGTTTCAGTATTGTCGGGGTGAGTTCTTTGCATTATCTTTGCACATTAGTAACTACCGAAATGAGTTTGAGAAAAGAACAGAAACAGCAAGCAAGGACTCAAATGGATGAGGAAATCGTGCAATGCCTCAAGGTGTTGAGCGCTGGGGGACTGATACTTTACCCCACCGACACGGTGTGGGGCATCGGCTGTGACGCGACCAATGCAGAGGCAGTGAAGAAGGTGTACCGTCTCAAACAGCGTGATGACAGCAAGGCGCTCATCGTGCTCATCGACAGCGCCGACCACCTGGACCACTATGTGGTGGACGTGCCGATGATTGCCCGCGAGCTGATTGACGTGGCAGTGAAGCCGCTGACCATCATCTACGAGGGCGCTTACAACCTGGCTCCCAATGTGCTGGGCGATGAGGACAGCGTGGGCATCAGGATTCCCAACGATGAGTTCTGCCATCGCCTGTGTGAGCGCTATGGCAAGCCCATCGTGTCCACCTCGGCCAACGTGAGCGGCCAACCGACGGCCAGGACCTTTGCCGACATCTCGCCGGAGATCGTCGGGGGCGTGGACTATGCGGTGGAGTACCGCCGCAACGACACCACCGCGCACAAGCCGTCTAACATCATCC
Source organism: Sodaliphilus sp. (assembly GCA_045114435.1). Classification (GTDB taxonomy): domain Bacteria; phylum Bacteroidota; class Bacteroidia; order Bacteroidales; family Muribaculaceae; genus Sodaliphilus. The sequence goes on along the minus strand of JBGUKK010000132.1, from coordinate 11,069 downwards.
TGCTGAGCCGCGACGGCACGTTCAAAATCATTCGTTAAATGGTTTTCAGCTGTTAGCGGCATCCGCACTCTGAAAACCGAATACCAAAAACCGACAACTGAAATGAAGATAAGGTTAGACCTCAACAATAAGGCCCATTGCCAGCGCATCAAGTATGTGCTGAGCGACTTTGTGATGTCCAACCTGGCTTGGCTCTTCTTCAACTGTGCCCGATGGCATATGGGAGCTGTTGTGGGCTACGAGACGCTTGGCAAGTACCTCACCAGCAACATGGTCATGCTTGGCCAGATTTTCTTCCCGTTGCTGATGATGGTGACCTACGTCTTCAGCGGCTACTACAACAACGTGTGCCGCAAGTCCCGTGTCCAGGAACTGCTCACCACCGCCGCCAGCGCCACCATCAACACGCTGCTCATCTTCTTCATCGCGCTGATCAACGACGTGATTGGCGTGCGCGGCAGCGACTACGAACTGATTTTCATCCTGTGGGGACTGGTGTTCGGCTGCGTGTATCTCGCACGGGGCATCATCACCAACATCGCCTCACGTCAGATCAAGTCTCGCCGCTGGACCTTCCCCACCCTCATCATCGGCAGCGGTTCGGCAGCCCTCTCGTTTGCCGATAAACTCAACCGCCGCCGCGAGTCCTCGGGCTATGACATCAAGGGCTACGTGAACATTCCCGGCGAGAACCCCGTCAAGGGCAACCCCTTGCCCTGCTATGACCTGGACGAGATCAAGGAGGTGTGCGAGCGCGAGGGTATCTGGGAACTCATTGTGGTGCCCACACGCGACGACAACAACCAGATTCTGAAGGCCATCAACAGCCTCTTCAGCCTGGGTCTGCCCATCAACATCTCGCCCGAGCGTTTCAACATGATGCAGACTCCGGTCCGCATCTCCGACCTGTACGGCGAGCCCCTTGTCAACATCTCGCGCAGCAGCATGAGCGACAGCGGCAAGAACATCAAGCGTGCGCTGGACGTCCTCATCTCGCTCATTGCCATGGTGCTGCTCGTGCCGCTCTACATCATCGTCGCGCTCATCATCAAGTGGACGAGTCCCGGCCCCGTGTTCTACGTGCAGGAACGCATCGGTCTTCACAACCGCCCGTTCAACATCATCAAGTTCCGCTCGATGGTACAGAACGCCGAGGCCGCCGGCCAGCCCCAACTGTCGTCGGACAACGACCCGAGAATCACGCCCTTCGGCCGCTTCATGCGCAAATACCGCATCGACGAGTTGCCTCAGTTCTGGAATGTGCTCAAGGGAGAGATGTCGCTGGTGGGTCCGCGTCCCGAGCGCAAGTACTACATCGAGCAGATCACGCCCCGCATCCCCGCTTACGCCCTGTTGCACCAGGTTCATCCCGGCATCACCTCGATGGGCATGGTCAAGTTCGGCTATGCCAAGGATGTCGACGAGATGGTGGAGCGCGTGAAATATGACCTGATGTACCTGAACAATATGTCGTTGCTCAACGACATCAAGATATTGATTTACACCATTAAAATCGTCTTTACCGGACGCGGCATGTGATGGCACAGGATTCCCCGACACGACAAGACATGCCGACCACGGGCAGCATTGACGGGAGCAAGCAGCACCAGAGTTGGTGGCTGAGGCTGCTCCTGTGGCGCGAGAAGCACGTGCCCGACAAGACCTTTGTCGTGCTGCTCGCCCTCATCGTGGGCATTGCCGCCGGCCTGGCCGCCGTGTTGCTCAAGACGCTCATCGGGCTGATTGCCGGTTTCCTGACCAACCGCTTCAGCACCGAGCAGGGTAACCTGCTCTACCTGGTGTTTCCCGCCATCGGCATTCTGCTGGCGATGCTCTACGTCTATTACATAGCCCGGGAGCCCATCTCCCATGGTGTGACGCGTGTGCTCTATGCCCTGGCGTTGAAGAAGAGCCGCCTGAAGATTCACAACATGTACTCATCGCTCATCGCCTCGTCGGTGACCATCGGGTTCGGTGGATCGGTCGGTGCCGAGGGTCCCATCGTGTTCACTGGAGCGGCCATCGGCAGCAACCTGGGCCAAGCCTTCAGGCTCACGCCCCAGACGCTGGCCATGCTCGTGGCCTGTGGTGCGGCGGCCGGTATCGCCGGCATCTTCAAGGCCCCCATCGCCGGCATGCTGTTCACTATCGAGGTGCTGATGCTCGACCTGACGGCCGGTGCCGCCATCCCGCTGATTGTCGCATCGGTGGCCGGTGCTACGGTGGCCTACGTCTTCACGGGCTATAACGTTGAATTCTTTTTCTCCCAGAGCGAGCCGTTCTACGCCTCGCGCATCCCCTATGTGGTGCTCCTGGGCATCTTCTGCGGCTTTGTCTCGCTCTATTTCATCACCCTCATCGACCGCATCGAGAATCGCTTCAAGCGACTGAGGAACCGCTGGGTGCGCTTTGCCGTGGGCGGCATCACGCTGAGCATCCTCATCTACCTGATGCCTCCGCTCTACGGTGAGGGCTATGACGGTGTGACCCGCCTGATCAATGGTGACGTGACGGGCATTTTCAACAACAGCCTCTTCTACAGCTATCGCGACAATGTCGTGGCGGTGCTGTTGTTCCTGTTCGCCCTGGGCGCCTTCAAGGTGTTTGCCACGGCAGCGACCAATGGCGGCGGAGGCGTCGGCGGAACGTTCGCGCCCTCGCTGTTCGTGGGTTGCATGGCAGGCGTCTTCTTTGCCTTCCTGTTCAATCATCTGGGCATCATTGACCCCGAGGCACCGCTCAGCATCAAGAATTTCGCCCTGATGGGCATGGCCGGTGTGATGGCCGGAGTGATGCACGCGCCGCTGATGGCCATCTTCCTCACGGCCGAGATGACAGGCGGTTATGAACTGTTCCTGCCGCTACTCATCGTGTCGGCGAGCAGCTATGGCATCTGCCGCATCTTCACCCCCTACGGCATCTATGCCCGCCGTCTGGCCAAGCGTGGTGAGCTGCTCACGCACCAGAAGGACCGCTCGGTGCTCACGTTGCTCAAGATGGACAGCGTCATCGAGAAAGATTTTTCCATCGTACATCCTGACATGAGCCTCAAGGACATGGTTGACACCATTGCCCAAAGCCACCGCAACCTCTTCCCTGTGACCGACGACAGCGGAAAACTCGTGGGCGTGGTGCAGCTCGACGACATTCGCAACATCATGTTCCGCCCCGACCTGTACCGCCGCATGCAGGTCAACCGCTTCATGGCCGTTCCGCCCGCCAAGGTCATCGTGGGCACGCCCATGGAGAAGGTGATGAAGACCTTTGATGACACCGGGGCCTGGAACCTGCCCGTCATCGACGAGGACGGCAAGTACGTCGGCTTTGTTTCTAAGAGCAAGATTTTCAACAGCTACCGCCAGGTGCTGAAACACTACACATACGACTAAATACTCTGGTTTTATGAAGAAAGCACATGTCATACTCCTGATGGCAGCCGCATTACTGCCATTCACTACCTGGGCCACTGAACAGACCGATAACAGCGACCCGATTCTCGTTGACTCGCTCGCCACGATTGTTGAAGAAACCGGAGCGGTACCCGTCGTTGCCGACACGGTGACCGTCAATGCCACCGACACCCTACCATCAGCCGACATTTCCGATCAACTCGAGGGGCGCATGGCTTGCTGCTTTCTTGTCGATCCATCTTATTACAGGAAATATCGGGGTCCCGACTTTCATTTCTTAAAGAATACCACCAATTACAGCGTCGAGCCCTACACCTTCATGCAGGACCAGACGTGGGTCGGCATCCCCGTGTTCCTGGCCGGTTGGGCCATCAAGAGCGAGAAAAAGGCCTTCCAGCAGAACTACAAGAACCAAAACACCAAAATACGCCTCATCAAGTACAACTTCCACACCGAGATTGACAACTACACACAGTTCTCGGGAATCGCCCTCACCGCCGGACTGAAAATGGCCGGTGTTGAAGGCCGCTCGAGCTGGCCTCGCCTGGTCGCCTCGTCATTGGCCTCCTATGGCGTGATGGCAGCCTTTGTCAATGGCATTAAGTACACGGCAAGCGAGCTGCGTCCCGACGGCTCGACCCACAACTCATGGCCCTCGGGGCACACGGCGACCGCCTTTGTCGGCGCCACGATCCTGCACAAGGAGTATGGTCTGACGCGCTCACCGTGGTACTCCATCGCCGGCTATTCGCTCGCCACCGCCACGGGCGTGATGCGCGTGCTGAACAACAGGCACTGGATCTCGGACGTGCTCTCGGGAGCCGGTATCGGTATCCTGTCGACCGAGCTGGCCTACGGCATCTGCGACCTGCTTTTCAAGGAGAAAGGCTTGCTGATGAACGACTTGAGCACCCATCCCGACCTGAGCAAGAACCCCTCTTTCTTCGCCGTCACGATGGGTTTCGGCTTCGGCAACAAGCACCTGGTGCTGCCAGCATTTGACTTTGAAGGCTATGGAGAGGAACATGATAACACCCCCTTGCGACTGGAGTTTGGCAACGCCACCGCGGTGGGTGTCGAAACCGCCTACTTCTTCAATCGATACATCGGTGTGGGAGCCAGGCTGCGTGTCAAAGCCACCCCTATCAAGAAGTGGTCATCATTTGCCGAAGAAGAGGAAGTAACCATGAAAGAACACCTTGAGAATCCCCAATTAGCGGTAGGCGTTACCGACGTCAAGCTGATCATTGAGAGTGACCACATCACTGAGTTTGCTGCCGATGCGGGCCTCTACATCAACCTGCCATTGACCTCACGCTTTGCCTTCGGCACCAAGCTGCTTGCTGGTCGCAGTGTGATGGACGACGTGGACGTGAACGGTCATTTCATTGGCCAAAAGATGAAAAAGGTCAATGGTAACTATGTCAAAACCGAAGAAGAACTTGACCTCTATTGGGACTACATTAACCTCAAGGCATCCAATTCTTACAAGTTGGGGACCGGTGTGTCGCTGACCTATGCCTACAAGAACGCATACTCATGGCGTTTGTTCCTGGATTATGATTACTCAAGTAAAACCTACACCGCCCTGTATACTCCACTTGGCTTCATGAATGAATTCTGTCCTAATGCCTATGATCATTTTCATGAAGGCCAATTTGATCCAACCAGGACCTATACCTCCAGTGCCCGCAAGCATCTGCATCAGTGGGTAGTGGGCGGAGCAATGTGTGTATCGTTCTAATGTAAGAAATTAATCATCAACACAATATGACTAAAGAGGAGTTAAAGATTGTTTTCTTCGGTACGCCCGATTTTGCAGTCGAGAGTCTGAGCCGACTCGTTGACGGCGGCTACAACATCGCCGCTGTAGTTACCATGCCCGACAAGCCTGCCGGACGCGGACGCCAACTGCAACAGAGCGACGTCAAGCGCTATGCCGTGGAGCATGGCCTGCCCGTGCTGCAACCCGTGAGCCTCAAGGACGAGGCCTTCATCGAGGAGCTGCGCAGCTATCAGGCCCAGCTGTTCATCGTCATCGCCTTCAGGATGCTGCCCGAAGCCGTGTGGCAGATGCCCCCGCTGGGCACCTTCAACCTGCATGCCTCGCTGCTGCCGCGCTATCGTGGTGCCGCGCCCATCAACTGGGCTGTGATGAACGGCGACACCGAGACTGGCGTCACCACCTTCTTCCTCAAGCACGAGATTGACACGGGCGACGTCATCCAGCAGCGCAGCTGCCCCATCGGCCGCACCGAGAACGTCGAGGCCGTCCACGACCGCCTGATGGTCATGGGCGCCGACATGGTGCTCGAGACCGTCGACGCCATCATCGCCGGCACCGTTCAACGCATTCCACAGGATAAGATGCTCACGGCAGGCCAGCAGCCCACCCCCGCTCCCAAGATCTTCAAGGACACCTGCCGCATCGACTGGACACGCCCGGCCGAAGCGCTGTACAACCACATCCGCGGCCTGTCGCCCTACCCTGCCGCCTGGACCACCCTCACGGGCGAGCCAGGCAAGGAAGCCACCACGTTGAAGGTCTATGCCACGGGCGAGCCTGTGCCGTTTGCCGATGGCGAGGCTCCCGCTCCCGGCACCATCGAGGCCGACCGCAAGCGACTGCGCGTGGCCTGTGCCGACGGATGGCTTGAGGTGCTGTCGCTGCAGCAGTCGGGCAAGAAGCGCATGGACACCGACGCCTTCCTGCGCGGCTACACCATCACCAGCGCCACCCACTGCGAGTGACGCTTGACCCTCATCCACACAGCCATTAAAATGTGGGGCACCCCTCGGCGAGGGATGCCCCAAACTTTTCATGCTACAATGCCACTATTGTGGCAAGAGGGTCAGCTCACGGTTTCTCACACGGTGTTGAGAATCAAGTTGATCAGTGCGATGGCGTCCGAGACATTGACCTCGCTATCCTCGTTGACGTCGGCTTGATCCAGGAAGATCTCGCCCTCGTCGTTAAGGAGGTAGTTGATCAAGTCGGTGGCATCGGTGATGTTCACATAGCCATCGTGGTTCACATCGCCAAGCTGATACTCGGGACCGAACAGGGTCACCTGTTCGATGTTGCTCCAGTCACTCTCGGTGCCGTCGATGTACAGCGCCTTCACCCTGTAGAGGAAGGTGCCCTCGGCAGCGAGGTTCTCGACGGTGTAGAACTTGCCCGTGATGCCTGTGATCAGACGGCTGTTCTCGTCACCGGTCTCGCTGGCCATCAGCGTGGCAGCCGTGGCATCACCGGTATAAACCTCAATCTTGGCGATATCAGGCGAGTAGTCGGTATCGGTTGTGGTAATGGTGATCTTCTCGCCGGAGCTTGCAGTAACCACCCAACCGAAAGTCTCGTTCTTGGCGAAGGTGTGGCCCACGGCAGCGGTCTGCGGAGTGGCGACGGTGAGGTTACCCGTAGCGTCGTTAGTGTTGCCCGTGGTGATCTTCATCGTGAAGGTCGTGTTCTCATAGCCCTCGGGGATGGTATAGGTGATGTAACCGGGGGATGATGAGCCCTGGTAATTGTTCCTGAAATAGATGATTGAGTTGAGACCACCACGCACGTTGGCACCGCCCCACGGAGCAGGCAATGTGATGGAATAGTAGCCGGTGGCGCTGCCCGAGAAGTCAGTTCCTGCCACCGAGCCGATGAGCTGCACGGGAGGTGCAGTGGGCTTGGTGCTCACCTCAAGGGTGTAGCTGGTCACGTTATCCTCGGGAGTCTGATCGGTCCAGTCGGCACGGAAAGCAGTGCGGTTGATGTACTGCTCGATAGCGGGACTCATCACGGGGGCATACTTCAACAGGTTAGCCTGGCCATTGAGCTGAACAGTGACCGCCTCGGCGCCCGAGCTGGTTAGGGTCACGGTGCCGGTGTGGGTGCCGTAGGCCGTGGGCTTGTAGGTCACAGTGACGGTAGCGCCAGCGCTAGCAGCAGTCTTGGTGATATTGGTCTTGTCAATCGAGAAGTAGTTGCCCTGACAAGACAGATAGACAGCGCCGGTCAGGTTTAAGCCCTGAACACTGAACGACTGGGTCACCGATGAGCCGACGTTGGCCGTCAGGTTCATCGATGTGGGATTCACGGTGATCGACGGAACAGTGGTGGCCGTGCCGGTCACGCTGACGGTCTTGCTCTCGGCGGCACTGCTCGAGATGGTAATCGTGCCATTCTGGGTGCCTGTAGAGGTGGGTTTATAGGTCACGGTGATGGTGGCACCAGACTGGGCCTGGGCTGCGGTGAGCGTCGTGGGCGACACGGCGAATGTGCCGCTGTTGGACGAGATGCTCACGTCGCCGCGCAAGTCAGAGCCGCTCACGGTGAAGGTCTTGGTATAGGTCTGACCCGTCAGGCAGCCGGTGAAGGACAGCGAAGTGGGATTCACACTCAGCACGGGAGTGGTCGACGTGGGAGGCTGGATGCCGATGACAGCCTGGGGATACTGGTTGAAGGTATATCCGCTATAGGAGAATGAGTTGATAGAGTACCAGCTGTTACCGTCACCACTCCAGCCGAAGTTGACGTGGTACTTGTTGCTGGAGCTGTCATAACCGTCGACGTTGAAGGCATGGCCACCGCCATTGCTGGACACGGCCATGTAAACGATGGGACGGCCCGCAGCCATCTCGTTCTGAATCAGTGTAGCCCACTGCGAGTCGCTGTAGATGGTAGAACCCGTGTTCAGGTTCTGCTTCAGGACGACGCGGCAAGTGCTGGCATCATAGCCGAAGAGGGTGAACATGTCAACGACGTTCTGGGTATCGGTGGTGTAGATACCGCTACCGCCGGCGCTTGAGGTGCCGTACATCATCTTCTCGGCCTGGCCCACGTAGCGCATCAGCGTGGCTACGGCATTGCCTTGAGCGGTAGTGTAGCCATTGGTGTAGTCGTCAATCATGTTGTTCCAGTCAAAGGTCGTTGCCGACAGGGCCGGATAGGTGAAGCTCACACTGTTGTAGTAAGACAATTCCAGCGTTGCCGTGTAGGACGACATGGCGGCAACCTGGGTGGTCGGGTACTTCCAGTAATAGAGCACCATCGATGCCGAGGTGGCGGGACAGCCAGTCAAGCACTGATAGCTCTTGCTGTTATAGGTGAACTTGCACAGGTTGTAGAATGGTGCCTCCTGGTCCCACACTGCGGTCAGCAGCGGACCATAAGAGGTGGCGCGCAACGACGGTGTGTTCCTGGGGCTGGGAATCGGGTCAACCTTCAGATCAGGATTCTCCTGCAGGAACATGATCTCCTGCTTGTACTGGTAGAGCACATCCTGCAGACCGGGAGGCAGGTTGTTGATGTCCTTGAGGGGACGGTCACCAATCATGAGGATCTCCTCGGCACGGTCATCACCTGCTACAACAAGGAAGGTTGTGGATGTGTTGTAGATGTAATACACCGGCTGGTCAAGCTTGACAACACCCGGCTCAGCCTTCAGCAGCACGGGCTGCAGGGCTGCGGGAGCCATAATCTTGCCGGCATAGAGTTTGTTAGCCAAGTAGTTTTTGGCCTTTTGCATGGCAGTGGCCTGATTCACAGGCGCTGCACTCATTGATAATGCCGCAACTGCGGCAATCAGCATTAACAATAATTTTTTCATAAGCGAATGGGTACTAATTAATAATTAATGTTTAAAGTGATTTGGTCCATGTAATAAGCGACTGCAAATATACGATAATTAATAGATATATTCCAAACAAAAATAAGATTTTGTTAAAAAAAAGCAGCAAATGGCTATCATCTCTAAGCAAACGAGACCATAGCCCATTCACAAGCCCACATGAAACCAGGGCGATTGCAGGTCCAACAGAACGGCCATCAACCAACATTGGGGCACCCCTCGGCTGAGGGGCACCCCAAAATTGGCTGTAACAATGCCACGACTACTGTGGTGGCAGGATTACTCTACGGTTTCTCACACGGTGTTGAGAATCAAGTTGATCAGTGCGATGGCGTCCGAGACATTGATTTCGCCATCCCCGCTGACGTCGGCCTGGTCCAGGTAGATGTCGCCCTCGTCGTTGAGGAGGTAGTTGATCAGGTCGGTAGCATCGGTGATGTTCACAAAGCCATCGTGGTTCACATCGCCAAGCTGATATCCAGGATCAGACAGGGTCACCTCCTCGGTGTTGCTGCTCTCCATTAAGCCATTGACATAGTTGGCCACAACATAGAAGTTGAACGTGCCGTCAGCGGCAAGACCGGTAACGGTGTAGCTCTTGTCGGTGATGCCGGTGATAACACGATAGGTCTCATCGCCGGTCTCGCTGGCCTTGAGCTGCGTGGCGGTGGCATCGCCGGCATAAACCCTCACGTAGCGCATGTCGGGCATGCCGGTGGAGGTGATATTGATATAGTCGCTGGTGGCGCAATTCAGGACGAAGGTGTACCAGGTGAACGAACTGGTGGTCACGTTGACGGTCTTGCTGTCGACACTGGTGGCCACGGTGAGGGTATTGTTGTTGTTATAAGGATCAGAGTAAATCATCACGGTCACCTTGTCATAGCCGGTGAGGTCGTAGGTCTTGCTCTTCACATAGCCGCCGTCGCTCAAGTAGCAGGCGTGATTGTTGCTCCAATACTTCAGACTGCTCTGAGTCCAGCCCGTGGGCAGGGTATTTGAAGAGCTCCAGTCGGTAGTATCGAGCAGGGCGACCTCGGGCTTGAACGGCTTGTTGCTCACGTAGAGGGTGTAGCTCTCCACGTTCTCGTCAGGTGTGGCGTCGGTCCAGGAGGCCGTGAACGAGGTCGAGGTGATATTGCTGGCTTCCTGCATCACGGGAGCATAGGTCTCCAGAGGGGTCGGGTCGGCGCTGCCGTTGAGCTTGACCGTCACGCTCTCGGCATCGGTGCTGCTCAACGTCACAGTGGCCTCATGGGTACCGACGGCAGCAGGGTCATAGGTCACCGTCACGGTCCTTCCACTCTCGGCCTGGGTAGCGCTGATGCTGGTGGTGCTCAGCGAGAAGGCGTTACTGCCACTCAGGGACAGGGTCACGTTGCCGGTGAGGTTGGCACCAGTCACGGTGAAGGTGGCGGTGACGGGAGTGCCCACGGTGGTGTTCATCGCCAAATTGGTGGGATTAACCGTGATCCTGGGATTGTTAAGGGCTCCGGCGGGCGGCTCGATACCGATAATCATGGCCTCGCCATAGTTGAAGACATAGGAGCCCGACTGACCCGTCGCACCCGTCGCGGTGGTGAAGTTGTGCAGCGTGCAATAGCCATTGCTGTCGCCGCTCCAGCCCCAGTTCACGTAGTACTGGCCGTTGCTGTTGCAGCCGAACACGTTGAAGGCGTGGCCCGAAACGTTGTAGCCGCCGGAGACGTCATAGGCCAGGTACTCGATGGGACGGCCGTTCTGCAGCTCGTTCATCATGTACTCGTTCCACTCGGTGTCGGTGTATTGCTGCGGGCCATTGGTGTAGCTCCAGCCCGATTGCACGAGCTCGGTGAGCAGCAGGTAACGGGCATCGGTGTAGCCCATGTTTTGACAACCTTGCAGGATCTCGGGGTCGTTGGCACCGCTGGCACTGGTGCTGTACATGTAGTCGGGGATGGCCTGACCGGCATAGCGCATCAGCCATGCCACGGCGTCGGCCTGGGCTGTGGTATAGTTGTAGTTTGACGGACCGGTGTACTCATCGATGATGTTG
>JBGUKK010000131.1:0-57333 GCA_045114435.1 Sodaliphilus sp. | reverse complement strand
CCACGACCCCATCCTTAAAAGGGATGTGCTCTACCTGCTGAGCTAGCGAATCTCCCAAAAAGCGGTGCAAAGGTATAGCTTTTTTCTCTATTAGCCAAAAAATTTGCCTATTTTTTAAGAGGGCTTGTATTAATTGGCAAAATGCTTAATTTCCAGCCATCAAGGCAAGCCATCATTGGCCTGGTGACGGAGCGGGCGTTGACTCTGAAGCTGCTGCAGGCTTGGGTGCCTCCCCGCTAACGGCTTCAGATTTCTTGGCCGCTGGTTTTTCAGCACGATTGTTTTTGCTTGGCGAGGCCTTGCGAGATGCCGACCTGCGCTTGTAATCGCCATCTTGCTGGGTGAGGTATCGGCGCAGGTTGCTCACCAAGGTCGGATTATAAAGAGCATATACATTGTTAATGAATATGAGATCAGTTATCTTGTTCTCCTTCACATATTTGACAAGATTCTTGGTAAAATAGCGATTGTCCATCACATGAATCTCGTCAAAAGAGTAAAAGAGGTAACTGGGCGGAACATTTCCATAACTATCCTTTATAATCATCAGGCGGCGCCCGGTGTGCAGTGTGGTCTGCACTTTAACGAGGAACTGATCTCCTCCCATGAAGGTTTCATAGGATGCTGCCGGCCGTTTGGGGAAGTGGAAGAAGAATTTGCTCTTGTGTGGAGCGCTCTCCGATACCACATGGTAGTTCCTATCAACACGATAATCGATTGTCGTGACAGTGTAGTTAGAGTCTATTGGCTCCCAATAAATGAATTCCTCGGGTGACTTCTTTAACGACATGTCCCTTGTGTAATGGTACATTGAGCCGACAAATCCGGGAATGACCTTCTGCACATATCCGTCTTTCAATTCCTTGAACGGCACCTTGGCCACTCGTGCGAACTCACGTGTTGCGTAGAAGGCGCCAAGTGGCGACCAGTGATGGTCGGTGCGCAGATAGATGTTCTCCCTCGTGTGTGCCCTGAGTGCAGAATGGGCGTCAACAGGTATGACATTCTTGAGATGCCGATAAGCATTCTGGATTGAGGGCAACTCAGGCTTTGAATACTTCGTCGCGTTATCTGGCAGATAAAACTCGGTGGCAATCGGAACGATCATGGCATATACATTCACTCTCGCGCCCAGCGAGTCTTTTACGAGATTCACCGCGTTGGCCCATTCGACGCCTCCGCGCTCATCTCCGCCATAGCACATGAGTGCCCTGACGTTGGGCACCTCTCCAACAATGATGTTGCCTGATGTGGCCAGCTTGGCAATATCATTGGCATTGGGGTTGAAACCGTCATCGCCCTTATCCACGGGCATCTCGCTCTTCGGGGCGCTCTTGTCGGCATGGAACTTCACGTTATTCTCACCAATATTCAGCGAAATCCAATCCTTGACCTGCATGCTCATATACATGAACACATCGCGGTAAGGCTCGGTATCACTGAACCATGATGAGATTCCGCTGGTAAAGGCTCCGCTCTTGAGATCCTCAAGCGAGAACTTGGGGAATAACGCCAAATCCCGGTTTTCCAGCTTTGAATAAGTGCTACGTGGCAATGTGTCAAAGATGACAACCAGTGCCAGGAATAGTGTCGTGATAATCGTTATGTAGAGTTTGTTCCTCTTCATTCTGTCATGCTATTACTACTGGTCAAGGTATTTCATCAACCCTTTGCTGATTGATGGCGTGCAGGCATGCACGATGTTGTTACAGAACAAGATATCGGTTATCTTGTTGCCCTTGACAAACTCCTTCATGTTAGGTGTGAAATAACGCGAGTCAACCACAAAAATCTCCTCAAATGAGTAGAACAGATAACCAGGGATGGCATTGCCAAAGCTGTCTTTTACAAGCATGAGGCGACGACCGTTCTTGGTGGAAGTGGTGACGTGTGTGATGTTGTAATCGCCGCCGAAGAATGTCAAGTAGGCTGAGCCGCTGCCATCCTTGTAGTGACGGAAGAACTTCACGCTATCCTGCTCGGTCTGGCTGACCACATTGCGTCGTGACTTGTCCAGAGTGTACACAACCTGGCTGGTTGTGTAATCCACATGCTTGGGGACATAATACACAAAGTCCTCAGCGGCCTCACGCAATCTCTCGTAGCCCGAGAAACGGGGCATGGTACCCACAAAGTCATGGGTCACCTGCTTGTCATAGGAGCTCAGGTCACGGAAGGGGACCTGGGCTGCCCTGGCAAATGCCTGAGCGGCATAATAGGCGCCAAGAGGCAACCAGTGATGATCGGTGTGAGAACAAATGTTCTCGGAGACATGTTGGCTGAGCACAGAGTAACAGTCGACGGCCACGACCCGATCGGACAAATGGCCATAGAGGCTCTCAATGGTTGGGCGCTCACTCTTGATCAAACCTTTTTCAACAGCCTCGGTCGGTGAATAGAACTCACCATTGGTGGGAATCATCATGCAATAGACATTCACGCTGTCGCCAAATGCCAGCTTGTAGGCGTTGACCATATCGGCATAATTCTTGCCTGTGGCATTGCTCGTGAAGCATTCAAACCCACGTTGTTCGGTACCGCTTCCCACAATCAAGTAGCCCTTAGTGAGGTAAACGTATTTCTCATCAGGATTCACCCGGTTGACATATTCGTCCAATTGACGCTTGCCGGGGCCATTAACGATGACGGGCGACTGTGCGTTACCCATCAGGGCGACAAGGGCCACAAGTACTGATATGATTATTCTCGATTTCATTTGCTGGTTTTTATATTTAACTTAAGTTTCGCAAGCAACTTGCTCACTGTTGAATGCTTTAAAATCTGGTATAAATGAACGCATTATTAGTCGCGCCCACGAGCAAAGCGACACTGAGGCCCAACAGGACGATGGAAATGACGATACGAGACGTCGTGAACACCGTAGCCTCGAGCATGGCATTGTGGCCCAGGCAACGTTTAGTGGTCATTGCCACCCAACGGCGAACGGGCATCGAAAACAGTAACGCCGCAACCCAGAGCCAGAAGTTGTTCAGCACTGATGTGAGTGCAACGGTGCCCCCGTCAGACGAAGGAGCCATGCCGAACAGCGCATTGATGCAGATACCCATCTGGCCAAGGTCATCAAAATAGAAAATGCACCAGCCGAAGAATACCAGTATCAACGCATACAGGTGCAGAAATAGCGCCGGGACACGAGCCTTGATCGGCTTCAACAGATATTTCTCCAGCGTCACAATGACGCCGAAATACACACCCCACATAATGAAGTTCCAACTGGCTCCGTGCCACATACCCGTGAGGAACCACACCACCATGATATTGAACACTTGATGGCGCCTGTTTCCTCCCATCGGGATATAGACATAGTCGCGAAAGAACGTACCCAGCGACATGTGCCAGCGACGCCAGAAGTCGGTGATTGAATTACAGCAATAGGGGTGATTGAAGTTCTCATTGAAGTGGAAACCCAGGCACCGGCCCATGCCGATTGCCATGTCGCTATAACCCGAGAAGTCAAAGTAAATCTGCAGGGTGAAAGCCAGCACGCCCACATAGGCACCTGGCGTTGACAGATCGCCGATGCCGTCCTTGAGGAACTGGTCCACAATTTCAGACAACTGGTTGGCGATGATCACTTTCTTGCCCAGTCCGATGAGGAAGCGGAAGACACCGTCGGCAAAATCGTCAATAGTCACATGGCGGTCATTAATCTCCCTGGCCACTGTACCGTAGCGCACGATAGGGCCCGCTATCAACTGCGGGAACATCGAGATATACAGCAGCAAGTCGATAAACCGTCGTTGAGCATGAGCATCCCTGCGATAAACGTCAACCAGATAGGAAATTGACTGGAATGTATAAAAGCTGATGCCGATGGGCAATGAAATCTTGGGATCGGGCACTGGAAGCCCCACATCATTCAAGATTTGAGCAAAAAAACCGGCATACTTGAATGTGCCCAATATGGCGATATTGCAGACCAGGCCGATTACAAGAGCCAGCTTGCGATGATTATTCTGCCTTGCTATTCCCGAGCCGGCAATGAAGTTCACTACCACACTCAACAGCAATAGCAATACATACACAGGCTCACCCCAGGCATAGAAAATGAGCGAGAACACGACGAGTGTGAAATTCCTTGCGGCCACACTCTTCTTTTCTTCTCTTGAGAATAAATTTTTATCTATAATCGTAGCCAGCAGGTAGCACAATACACATGCTGGAAGAAATGCAAAAAGGAAAAACAGGTCAGAAAAAACCATGAGTGACTTGTTTGTTATGTAAGTGATATTGCGCCCAATGAGGAACCACATTTTCCAGGAAACTGAAAAATGTGATTCTCTAGAGCGATATTACTAATCTATCAGCCAATTCTGAGATCTGTTGCCGTATCAGGCAAAGATTCTGTTTAACTTAAGTTTTGCAAGTTGTTAATTCAAGTTTTTAAAGTGGCGTAGCTACTTTAAAAACTTGAGGTTTAAAGGTTAGAGTTTAGTGTTTAGAGAGGTTTGACGAAACTGTCTATAGCACGAACATCTCTGAATATTGAAGAATTATCTTCATTAACCTCTAACCATTAACCATTAACCTTCAAGTCCTGAAGCGCTTAAGCACTTCAGAAACTTGAATTGTCAACTTGCCCACTGATTAAAAAGGCCCTACTTCTCGGCAACGAGTTTGCAAATCTCGACGATGGTCATCATGGCCTTCTCCATTGAGGGGATGGGCACGTACTCGTAGCGGCCGTGCATGTTCATGCCACCGGCAAAGATGTTGGGACAGGGCAGGTTCTTGAACGAGAGCTGGGCTCCGTCGGTACCGCCGCGAATGGGCTGCACCTTGGGCGTCACGCCGGCGTTCACCATGGCCTGCTTGGCAATGTCGATGATGTCCATCACGGGCTCGATCTTCTCGCGCATGTTGTAGTACTGGTCCTTGATTTCACAGGTGGCACAGTCGGGGAACTCGCTGTTGATCTTATTGCACAGGTGCTCGATTTCGCGCTTGCGGCTCTCGAAGCGTGCACGGTCGTGGTCACGGATGATGTAGCTCAAGGTGGTTTTCTCTACTCCACCCTCCATGCTGATGAGATGGTAGAAGCCCTCGTAGCCCTCGGTGTGCTCGGGGGTCTCCCAGCGGGGTAACATGCCGGCAAACTGCACGGCGACGCGCATCGAGTTGAGCATCTTGTGCTTGGCGGCTCCGGGGTGCACGTTCAGACCCTTGAAGGTGATCTTGGCGCTGGCGGCGTTGAAGTTCTCATACTCCAACTCGCCCACGGCGCCACCATCCATGGTATAGGCCCAATCGCAGCCGAATTTCTCGACGTCGAAGTGGTGTGCGCCCAAGCCGATTTCCTCGTCGGGGTTGAAGCCCACGCGGATGTTGCCGTGCTTCACCTCGGGGTGCTCCTGGAGCCACTCGACGGCGCTCAGGATCTCGGCAATGCCGGCTTTGTCATCAGCACCGAGCAGTGTGTCACCGCTGGTGACGATGAACTCCTGGCCCTTGTAATCGTTCATCTCGGGGAACTGGACGGGGTCGAGGACGATGCGAGGCTCCTCGCTCAGCACGATGGGCTCGCCCTCATACTTGACGATGCGGGGCTTCACGTCATGGCCGCTCATGTCGGGGGCGGTGTCCATGTGGGCAATAAAGCCGATGGTGGGCACGGGCTTGTCGGTGTTAGCCGGCAGGGTGGCAAACAGGTAGCCGTTGTCATCGAGCGAGATGTCGCTCAGGCCCATATCGTGGAGCTCGCGCTCCAACTCTTTGGCAAACACCATCTGACCCGGTGTTGACGGCGTCAGATTTGTAAGCTCGTCACTCTGAGTGTCGAACTTCACATACTTCAAAAATCTGTCAACTAATTTCATGTTTCTATCTATTTGTTGGTTAGTGGTTTTCTTTTAAAACTTGCAAAGTTAACACTTTTCTAGCAAACAATGGCAAACGGGCCAGAAATTTAACTACCTTTGCCACATGAAGGCAGTTTTGGAGCGATTTTGGCTGCTATGGGGCGACATGGTCAAGTTCCTCTTGTGGGGGCTGATGATGGCGTTGGTATGCTTTTTGCTGTATCGCATCATCGTGAACAACAACGCGCCACACCTGATTCCATTGAACGAGGCCGCCCGCGACAGCCTGATGACGGTTGCTGTGCCCGATGGCATGAGCGACACGTTGCTGCACTACGACGCCTTCGACGTGCACTTCAACAGCAACCGGGGCATTGCCAACTGTGCCGCATACGAACTCATTCGCAACGAGCTCAGCGGGATAGCCGAGCGCCCAAGCGAGTTCAATCAAGACACAAGCGTCAAGGGATGCCCAGCTCCTGCCGACTATGCCGGCAGCGGTTTGGACCGCGGGCACCTGGTACCCGCTGCCGACCTCAAGTGGGACGGGCGCGCCATGAGGCAATCATTCCTGCTGACCAACGTATGCCCGATGCATAAAGCCTTGAATGGGGGCGGCTGGGCCAAGCTGGAAGAGAAGGTGCGTGAGTGGACGGCTCGCGACAGCGCCCTGCTGGTGTTCTCCGGCCCCGTGATGACCGAGGGCGACACCATACTGGCCAGCGGCCATGTGACAGTCCCCGGCGCCTTCTACAAGATTGTGATGGCGCCATGCGTGAGGCCGATGCGGGCCATCGCCTTCATCTACCCCAACGGACACAGCGGCAGACGGCTCAGCCAGTATGCCGTGAGCATCGATGAGGTGGAACGGCGCACAGGGCTGGACTTCTTCCCTACCCTGTCCAGCGACGAGCAGCAATGGCTGGAGAGCCTTGTCAACCTCGATGCATGGCTGAATTAATCTGACTGTGCTACAGTGTATTGAGTACCAGTTGAAACCAAGATACAGACATGAAGCAATTAGTGAAAATCTGGGTTCTTGCTGCAGTGATGGTCATGGGTGGAGCCCTGCCCCCGCAGTTGACCGGCGACAGCGGCATCATCGCCCAATGGTCCATTCAAGCCAAGAACAAGCACAAGAAGGGCAAGAAAAAGAAGGATAAGAAGAATAAAAAAAACAAGAAAAACTCCGGTCCTTCAAGCGACTCCAGTTCGCAGTTGACGGCCGTGCCCGTCATCGGCCAGGGATCGACTACCATGCCCCAGCAGAGCTACAATTCCCTGCTGGCTGTCACTATCCCCAAGGGCGTGGCCAACCAAGTCCTGAATTACCAGGCCATCAGGGTCAACTTCAATCCCTCGCTGCGTATCCCCAACTGTGTCGCCTACGAGCTCACGGCCACCATGGTATCGATGTCCGACGCACCGGGGCACGAGAACCGCAAGAGCTACAACTACGCCAGGGACCCCAGGGTCAAGACCTGCCCCGAGAATTGGGAGTATCGCGGCAGCGGCTACAGCCGCGGCCACATGGCTCCCGCGATGGACATGCGCTGGGGCAAGACACCCATGGCCGAGTGCTTCTACATGACCAACATGTGTCCCCAAGACACCAAGCTCAACAACGACCACTGGCGTTCGCTTGAGGAGAAGGTGCACCGCTGGGCTGCGCGCGACAAGCGCATCCTCATCTTCACCGGCCCCATCATGGGCAAGAAGCCCAAGCTGATCGGCAAGGACAAGCAGAATATCGCCGTTCCTGACGCCTTCTTCAAGGTGCTCTACGCCCCTGACCAGGGGCGGTCTATCGCCTTCATCTACCCCAATGCGCCCAGCCCCGGCGGCATCAGCAAGTATGCCGTCACCGTCGCCGAGGTCGAGCGCCGCACGGGTCTCACCTTCTCCTCCTCCATCCCCAAGCGCCAGTGCAACCTCAACGCCTGGTTGTGATATACGTGCCTGACGAATGGAATCATCAGGCTAATCAAGTCGTTAGAGTATCTGTCGTCCATCTTTGTCCAAGTTGATTGAAAAAGGATAACAGATGCTCGTTTTTTTTCGTAACTTTGTCGGCGATAAACAACCGAGACGATGAAGAAGAAACAAAAAAGGCTTTTATACTCTGTGCTCCTGGCTGTACTGCTGGCCGTCGGCGGATACCAGACTTACCAGAAGACCGGCTTCTACAAGAGCGCCTATAATGACGAGTTGCCCACAGAGCAAGAGGTGCAGGACAAGTCGCAACAGGGCAAGGAGTATCAATCGACAGGCGACCAGTCGCTGCTTGACGTGAAGCTGCCTGAGCGACTCGACAACCAGACGGTGCGTTACAAGGCCATCACGGTCTATTTCAACAAGTATTATCGTGTGCCCAACTGCGTGGCCTATGAACTGACCAACACCATGACCTCCATGGCCGACTCGCACGATGCCGAAAACCGAGCCAACTATCAGTTTGAGCGAGACCACAACGTGAAAGGTTGCCCTGACTGGTGGGAGTACAAGGAGAGCGGTTACACGCGCGGCCACATGGCTCCGGCGATGGACATGCGCTGGAACAAGACGGCCATGACCCAGTGCTTCCTGATGACCAACATCTGCCCGCAGCTCGAGGAGATGAACGACGGCGAGTGGCGCCATGTCGAGGAGGCAGTGCACAAGTGGTCCAGGAGCGCAGGCAGGCTCGTCGTGTTCACGGGGCCCATCTTCTCAGACAACATGAAACGCATCGGCAAGCATGGTGATATCGCCGTGCCCGAGCGATTCTTCAAGGTCGTCTATTCGCCCAAGCAGAACCGCGCCATCGCCTTCGTGATGGAGAATAAGGATATGCAGGGCAGCTGGACAAACTATGCCACCACCATCGACAAGGTGGAGGCACTGACGGGATATGACTTCCTGTCCCAGCTCGAGGACAATGTGGAAAACGTCATCGAGAGCAAGCAGAACATTAAAGATTGGCCCAAATACTATCCCAGCCGATGAACATTACCGAATTAACAGGTCTCACGGGCGACACCATCTGCGCCGTCTCCACTCCACCAGGACGTGGAGGCATTGCCGTCGTGCGCGTTAGCGGCCCACAAGCACAGGACATCGTGCAACGCTGCTGGCAGGGCAAACCCCTTGCCGGCATGGCATCCCACACCGTCCACCTGGGGCGCCTCGTGGACGCCTCAGGCGATGTGCTCGACCAGGCAGTACTGACAATCTTCAAGGCCCCCAACTCGTTCACGGGCGAAGACGTGGTTGAACTGGCCTGCCACGGCTCGACATGGATCCAGCAGCAGGTAGTCCAAGCGCTCATCGACGCCGGTTGCCGCCATGCCACAGCCGGCGAGTTCACGCGGCGAGCCTTTGCGAGCGGCCGCATGGACCTCTCTCAGGCCGAGGCCGTAGCCGACCTCATTGAGTCGCAGTCTCGTGCAGCCCATCACGTGGCCATGAGCCAGATGCGCGGCCGTTACAGCGATGAGTTGAGGGGCTTGCGCGACAAGCTGCTGCACTTCACTGCACTCATCGAACTGGAACTCGACTTCAGCGAGGAGGATGTGACCTTTGCCGACCGCAGCGAGGTGACAACCCTGGCACGCGAAATTCACGGGCTCATCAGCCGTCTGGCCGACAGTTACCGCGACGGTAACGCCATCCGCAACGGCATACCTGTCGCCATCGTGGGCCAGACCAATGCGGGAAAATCCACCTTGCTTAACGCCCTGCTGCACGACGACCGCGCTCTGGTGAGCGACATCCACGGCACCACACGTGACACCATCGAGGACACCGTAGTCATGGGCGGCACACTCTTCCGCTTCATCGACACGGCAGGCATACGCCAGTCAAGCGACACCGTCGAGCTCATGGGCATCGAGCGCACATGGCAAGCCCTCGATAAGGCGAACATCGTGCTATGGGTCGTTGACGTTACCAGCGCCGACACCAGCATGGCACACGACATCGTGACACACTGCAACGGAAAAGCCCTGATCGCAGTGCTCAACAAGACCGACCTCGACGACGACGTTGCCGCCAGGAGCGAACTAAACGACCTGCTTCCCGAGGGCACACCAGTCGTCGCCATCAGCGCCAAGCGCGACAGCGACATCGAGGCCCTGCGCGCCCTCATCGTCGACACGGCAGCCCTGCCCGACGTGGCTGCCGATGCCGTCATCGTCACCAATGCCCGCCACTACCAGGCGCTGACTCGCGCTCGCGATGCCATCGCCCGTGCCATCACCGGCCTGGACAACGGCCTGAGCGGTGACCTGCTCGACCAGGACATCCGCGAGTGCCTCCACTGGCTCGGCGAAATTACCGGCGAAATCACCACCGACAACATCCTCGGCGAGATCTTCTCCCACTTCTGCATCGGCAAGTAATTTCGGTATTTTCGGATGTTTTCTATACAATAATTTTGGTATTTTCGGATAATTTTGGCGTAAACATTTGCGTAATTTAGATTGAGACACTACATTTGCACTCGAAATCAGGCATCGAAACGACTATGGCGAGAATATTCAAACGAAAGCTTTATGACCGCCTTCTCGAGTGGAAACGAGTGCAGAATGGCAAATCGGCTATCCTTATAGAAGGGGCACGTCGTGTGGGCAAGTCAACACTTGTTGAACAGTTCGCAAAAAATGAATATGAGTCCTATATCCTTATTGACTTCAACGAAGCATCCGATGAAGTGAAATCCTTGTTCAGCAATCTCATGAACAAAGATTTCATTTTTTTGCAATTGCAAGCCATATATAATGTAGTGCTCAAAGAACGTAAGTCGGTCATCATCTTTGATGAGGTGCAAAAATGCCCACCTGCCCGGCAAGCAATAAAGTATCTTGTAAAGGATGGTCGCTATGATTACATTGAGACGGGCTCTCTCATCAGTATCAAAAAGAATACGAAGAATATCACTATTCCAAGTGAGGAGGAGCGCGTAACGTTATATCCGATGGATTTTGAAGAATTCCGATGGGCTGTCGGTGACGAAGCCACGGTGCCCTTACTCCGCACCTTCTACGATAGACAACTTCCGCTGGACAAAGCCCATCGCGACAAGATGCGTGACTTCAGACTTTATATGTTGGTGGGTGGCATGCCGCAAGCCGTGAATGAATATATTGAAACTAACAATTTCAGTATGGTGGATCATGTGAAGCGTGGCATCATTAAAGTTTATCAGGAAGACTTTCAGAAGCTTGATGAAACAGGACGTCTAGAGACACTCTTTATGGAGATTCCGTCACAGTTAAGCCGGGCCAGCAATCGTTATAAGCCATATACCGTGCTTGGCGATGTCAATGACGAGAAACTGGTGGAACTCCTGAAAGACCTTGAAGACAGCAAGACTGCTCTTTTTTCCTATCATTCCAACGATCCCAACGTTGGCATGTCATTGACTAAGGATCGTTCAAAGTTCAAGATATTCTGCGCCGACACAGGCATTTTCGTCACTCTCGCATTCTGGGACAAGGATCATACCGAGAATATCATCTATCAGAAACTGTTAAATGATAAATTGAGCACCAATTTGGGATACGTCTATGAGAACATGATAGCACAGGCGCTGGCAACCACTGGCAACAAGTTGTTTTATTACACCTGGCCCAAGGACGAAACCCATTATTATGAGATAGATTTTCTGCTCTCACGAGGCTCGAAGCTTTTCCCGATAGAAGTCAAATCTTCAGGATATAAATCCCATGCGTCACTTGATGCATTTTGCCATAAGTATTCTCATATCGTTGGATGTCGTTATTTAATTTACACCAAGGACTTGAAAAAAGATCATGAGACCATTTTGCTCCCTGTCTATATGACTCCTTTCCTATAAAGCCAGAAGCCGGTGGATTCGTTAAACTAAGTCAAAAGTGTTAAATGTGAAGGCTTTGAAAGTTATACTGCAAAACTCTACCATATCTGCACCGTTTAATAACTAAACACCTGTTATTCAATTTGTTGCACCTTCCTCATCGATAGACATCCGACAATCAACTTAAAACCAGAATTATGAGACAGAGATACATCATCGCATTTGTTTTGACAGTCATGGCGCTGTTGACGATTAACGCACAGACGCCCTTCAATTGGCCCTATACGATCCAGGACGGGACTATCGTGACCAAGGTGCCTGAGCGCCCTGCCGGGCAACAGTCGGCGTTGGGCCTCACAGTGGAGAAAATCCCGGTTGTGAGGGTGGCCTTCGTGGGTCTGGGCATGCGTGGGCCTGATGCCGTCGAGCGCTGGACCCACATTCCCGGCATCGAGGTCAAGGCCCTGTGTGACCATGAGCGAGACAGAGCCGAGGCTTGCCAACAGATACTACGGACAGCTTCGATGCCCGCTGCCGATGTCTACTACGGCGAGGATGGCTACAAGGACCTGTGCCGACGCACCGACATCGACCTGGTTTATATCGCCACCGATTGGATTCATCACTACCTGGTGGCACGTGAGGCACTGGAGCACGGCCACCACGTTGCCATCGAGGTTCCCTCGGCAATGAACTTGACCGAAATCTGGTCGCTCATCAACCTGAGCGAGAGCCGTCGCCTGCACGTGATGATGCTCGAGAACTGCTGTTATGACTTCTTTGAGCTCAATTCGCTCCACATGGCACAAGAGGGTTTGCTGGGCGAGGTCATCTACGCGCAGGGCGCCTATCGGCATGAGCTCTCGCCCTATTGGGACGAGTACTGGAAACGCGGCGCCGACGACAAGTTGGGCTGGCGCCTGGACTACAACAGCAAGTTCCGTGGCGACCTCTATCCCACCCACGGCCTTGGTCCCATTGCACAAGTGTTGAATATCCACCGCGGCGATCGCATGCAGACACTCGTGGCGATGGACACCCACTCCTTCAACGGCAAGCAGTTGGTCGAGGACCGCACGGGCGAGGAATGCCCAAACTTCAAGAACGGCGACCACACCACCACCCTCATCTCAACCGAACAGGGCAAGGTCATCGAGGTGCACCACAACGTGATGACACCACAACCCTATAACCGCATGTACCAGCTCACGGGCACCAAGGGCTTTGTCAACAAGTATCCTGTTGAGGGCTATGCCCTGGCTCAGTCCGAGATGAGAAAAGCCGGCATCAGCGTGAGCAAAGACTATACGGGCCACTCTTATCTGAACAAAGAGGACACCGAAGCGCTCCTCAAGGCATTCACCTCGCCGCTTGTCACCCGCTATGGCGAGGAGGCCCGCGAGGTGGGTGGCCATGGCGGCATGGACTTCATCATGGACTCGCGACTGGTCTATTGCCTGCAAAATGGACTGCCGCTCGACATCGACGTGTATGACCTGGCCGAATGGTGCTGCCTGGCCGAACTGGGCAGCCTCTCGATGGACAACGGCAACCGGCCCGTTCAAGTGCCCGACTTCACCCGCGGCGAGTGGAACAAGGTTCACGGATACCGCCATGCCATGGCCACTCCAGCCGATGAGGCCTCCACCCGTGCCGCAGCCCGAGCCTTCACCGAGCAGTTAAAGGCCAAGGGAGCCAAGTATTGGGATAAAGTGGCCAAGCAGGAAGCCAAGAAAGCCAAAAACAAAAAGAACTAATCCATCATCACTTTATGGGAGCAACAGACACTGCCAGCATCCTGGCACAATTTGAAATTGAGGGGACAGTCAACGAGGTAATGCCGCTGGGTAAAGGACTCATCAACGACACCTACCACGTGATTACCGAGGGCCAAAGCCCCGACTATGTGTTGCAACGCATCAACAATGCCATTTTCCAAGACGTGGACCTGCTGCAGCACAACATCGAGGTGGTGACGGCCCACATACGCCACAAACTGGAAGCCAGCAATTCCGACGACATCGACCGCAAGGTGTTGCAGTTTGTCAAGGCTCATGACAGTAAGACCTATTACCGCGACGAGGCCGACCGCTACTGGCGTGTGATGGTGTACATTGCCGACTCCGTCACCCACGAGGCGGTCACGCCCGAGAGCGCCCGTGACTGCGGCAAGGCCTTCGGCAACTTCGAGAAGATGCTGGTCGATGTGCCTGAGCAGTTGGGCGAGACGATTCCCGACTTCCACAACATGGAACTGCGCATGCGTCAGTTGCACGAGGCCGTACAGAACGATGCCGCCGGTCGCCTGGCCGGGGTGCGTGACATCGTTGACGAGCTGGAGCGTGATGCCGACGAGATGTGCCAGGCCGAACGGCTCCATCGCGAGGGACGTCTGCCCAAGCGCATCTGCCATTGCGATACCAAGGTCAACAACATGCTGTTTGACCAGCAAGGCAACGTGCTGTGCGTCATCGACCTCGACACGGTGATGCCGTCGTTCATCTTCTCGGACTACGGCGACTTCCTACGCACCGGCGCCAATTTCACCGCCGAGGACGATCCCGACCTG
Source organism: Sodaliphilus sp. (assembly GCA_045114435.1). Classification (GTDB taxonomy): domain Bacteria; phylum Bacteroidota; class Bacteroidia; order Bacteroidales; family Muribaculaceae; genus Sodaliphilus. Next base: position 43,130 of record JBGUKK010000131.1, on the reverse strand, counting down.
TCCCACGTGGGTTTTAACGAGGACATCTTTAAGGCTTTCACCACGGGTTATCTTGAGTCGACAAGCGGTTTCCTCTCTCCCCTTGAGATGGATATGTTACCCTATGCCGTGGCGCTCTTCCCCTTCATGCAGTGCGTGCGCTTCCTGACCGACTACCTGAACGGCGACACCTACTACAAAATCAAGTATCCCACCCACAACCTCGACCGCACCCGCAACCAACTGGCCTTGTACCGTGACGTGCGCCGTCACGACCAGATGATGGCCGCCTTCATCCAAGAGCTGCTGTAGTCATTCAGATGCAATAAATTAGATTTATTTGTGTTATTTGATTATAATTCATGTTTTTAAGGCATCTCGCTACTTTAAATCTTGAAGGTTAAGGTTTAACGAGATTACATTTCTTGCCGTACTTGAGGTTTTGGGAAACATTTCCAGAATCACTGTCTTCAATTCATTAACTCTGAACATCAAACAATGAACAAGTTAACAACTTGCGAAACATAAGGCCATCAGCAAATATTCACAACTTAACACCCTACTGTTATTGGCGATGTCGGAGACGATACCCCCCGGATTACATGAAGTGTGATGTGAATAATGACGGCGAGGTAAATATCGCAGATGTCAACAAAGTCATTGACGCCATCCTCAAGCAATCACCTGGGCCAATGGGGCATTTTGCAGGATAAGACATGCCTGTAGAGCCGATGGATACTGGCTTTACAGGCATCTGTTCATCGTTTCGGCCGGTACTTTGCTTTCACGATGTTGTAAGAGTTGCGCGTGAGTTCCTGCAGAAGGTCATCGGGGGCTGTGTTGGGGTCAATACCGAGCCAATGCTTCGGTGACATGTTGAAGGGCTTGACGATGCTGTCGTGGGTGGCACGCAGCTCATCGATGCGTTCGGGCTGGCACTTGAGCGTGACGACGCTGAAATCGTCGCAGTCAAAGAACGAGAACATGTGACCATGCACATAGAACACCAGCACACCACTGGCATAGCGGAATGCCGTGAAAGGGAGTTTTTCCTCCACATCATCACCCAACGAGAGACAAAAGTTCCTGTAGTCTTCAATGTTCATACCATAGCATATTGGAAATCAAGCCCACCGGAAGTTGTCGGTGCCGGCGCCAATTTCGAAGTGACACTTGGCAATCCCCAGGTCCATCTGGGTATAGCCCACGAGAGAGAAATGCCGCTTGGCCTGGACACGGGCAGGCTCGCCGTCACGAGCAGGCATGAGCTCGAAGGAGAACTTCTGCTGGTTGACGGCCGTGGGAGCCAGCAGAGCCGCCTCGACGCCACGACGGAACCAGTCGGGGCTATCGTCACTGACGTTACTCACCTGGTCGATGCGCTTGATCTTGTGGGACACGCCCTGGGTCTCACCGTATCCGATGGCGATATAGGCCTTGATGACCTCGCCCTCGTTGAGGACATAGGTACCAGGCACCTTGGTATAACTCAGGCCCACCCAGCAGGTGTTCAGCCCGAGCGTCTGGGCCATCAGCACCAGTTGCTCACCATAATAGCCGATACGTTCGTCCAGGTCCTCGGCCTTGGCGCCCGCCATGACCAGATAGTCGGTCACATTGCGGAACTTGCCGTACTTGGCCAGCGGACCTTGGAAAGCCCGCGGCTCGTTCCGTATCAGCTGGATGTGCAACTGTCCCTCACGGTTCAGCTCGCCAATCTTCTCTTGCAGCGCGCGGGCATCGGCCTCGTTCAACGGCTGCTCCTTGTAAGTCCTCACACTGTGTCGGGCCAGGATAGCTTCTTGTAGTGTCATATTTCTGTTTTCAGTTTTCAGATGATTTAGATTATCTGGCTTTTTTCATCGCTCGACGTCATAGGTCAGCGCGTCCGAGGGCCAACCGGTGACGTTGTGGCCCGTGTCGAGACGCTGGATTTGATGAATATCCTCGTCGTTGAGCGTGAAGTCAAACAGGTCAATGTTCTCCCTCATGCGCTCCACATGAGTGGTCTTGGGGATGATAATGATGCCCTGCTGGACCAGGAACCTGAGAGCCACTTGAGCGGCTGTCTTGCCGTATTGCTCACCAATGGTCATCAACGTCTTGTTCTTGAAGATCCCGTGTTTGCCCTCGGCCAGCGGGCTCCAAGCCTCGAGTGCCACATTGTGGGGTTGCAAGTACTTGATCATCTCACGCTGCTGATAGAACACGCTGGTCTCACACTGGTTCACCACAGGCATCACCTCGGCAGCTTCCACAATCATGGGGAACGTGTTGGGATAGAAATTGGACACGCCGATGGCACGAAACGCCCCCTGCCGGTACAGTTCCTCCAGCGCTTTCCACATCACCACAGGACGACCCACGGGCCAGTGTAACAGCATCAAGTCGGCATAATCGAGGCCCAGCTCGCGCATCGAGTGTTCCACGGTGCGCATCGTCTCGTCGCGCGTGTAGCACGGCTCGCATATCTTGGTCGTGACAAACAGTTCCTCACGCGGCACACCACAGGCTCGCACGGCATCACCCACGCCACGCTCGTTATAATACATCGCCGCCGTGTCGATGCTACGATAGCCCACGGCGATGGCCTCTTCCACCACCTGTTGCGTCTTGCGCACCGGGATGTCATACACCCCGAGCCCCACCATCGGCATCGCCACGCCGCCGTTCAACGTCTTATATTCCATCGTTTGCTAATCTGGAGTCACCTGTTGAACATATTGCCCGAGGCGGGAATTGAGTGCGCGGACATCGGTGAGGAGGTCCCAGAGGGCATCCTCGCTGAGGACACCTCGATTGAGGGTAGCAGGCAGCAGACCCGCCTCGTCATCAGCGAAGTCCTGTTTCCACAGCTCGCTGCCGTAATAGTCTTCAAGGGCAGCTATGGCCTCTTGGGCACTTTCCCACTTGTCGAGAGCAGCTGTGAGGCGCTTGACGGCTACTGTGGCCGCATTGAGCTGGCGCTCCATCCGACGGATGCGCGCTAATTGTTCTTTATTCTCTTTCATGACTGGAACTAGTTGATGTATTTCACCTTCGAGTCGTCACGGGGTTTGGCCTCGGGCTGCTCATCGGGGTAGCCGATGGCAATGATATAGTTGAGCTTGTAATCCTCGGGAATGTCGAGACGATCGATGAAGAACTTGCACTTCTCATTGGCCAACAGGAAGCGCACTGGTCCACCCAAGCAGCAGGTGCCCAAGCCAAGTGACTGTGCCGCAAGCATCATGTTCTCGCCCAGCAGACCGGCATCCAGTTCACCACCGCCCTGGGCCGGTGTGCACACACAGATGAGGTTGGGGGCATTGCGGAACATGTTCTTGAAATTGGGATCGCGCTTCACTTGGTCAGGGTTCTCCTGCATGAAGACCGCATTCACATCGGCAATCAGCTGCTGATCCTCGACCACACGGATGATCCACGGCTGGCGATTCATTCCGCTAGGCGCATTGATGCCGGCACGCACCACAGCGGCCAGTTTATCATGCTCCACGGGTTTGTCGAGGTACTGGCGCACCGATCGACGTGCCATGATATTGTTGATCACCTCGTTTTCATACACTTCTTGTGCCGTCATTGCCATTACACCCATCATGACCATCATGCAAATAAAAAATCGTTTCATCTCTCTTTAAGTTGTCAGTGTTAAGTTCTATGTTTCAGACGCAAAAATACTACTATTTCGTGAGATGACAAAACAAACCCGCACTGCCAGCGCCCACTTTTCCACATTCGATTTCCTGCCGGCATGGTTCGATTGATGCCTGAATGGTGATGAAAGGCAAATTTGTGACGCATCTGGTTGGAAATTCATTATTTTTGCATTAATTTTGTCCATCTAATGGTTCATGCCGAGCGGGACCATCAGAATCTCCGACATTTAATGACAAACTTTAAACGATTAACGGATGAAAAGATTGAACATTAGCAAAGCTGCTGCGACCATCCTCATGCTCTCGTGTGCCACCCTCAGCGTTCAGGGAGAGCAGTTGAATCCTCAAGGCTTATCGGTCGAGGACATCGTACCTGCTGGGTGGCTGCATCAAGAGGCCTCAGGTGACCTGAACAAGGACGGCATCGCCGACCTTGTGATCATAGCCACACCCGATGACGCGGAAAACCTCAAGACCCGTGACGATGGCTACGTCTATAACTTCAACCAGCCTGTCCTGGCCATCTACTTCGGCAACGCCCAAGGCCAGTTCCAACAATGGAAACAGTATGACAACGTCATCCCTGCCGATGATAGCGAATTTTGCCATCATGACATCGTCCTGACAATCACCGACCGCAACACCCTGCGCATCGCCACTGAGCTGTGGTGCAGCGCGGGCAGTTATGGTGCGTCGACCGACACTTACACCTTCCGCTACCAGAATGGCGACTTCTACCTCATCGGCATGGATCACGAGGAGATACAACGCAACACGGGAGAATGCGTCACCACCAGCGAGAACTACCTAACGTGGAAACGCCAAGTGCTAACGTCAAACTTCACCAACACAAAACCGCCCAAAGAAAAATGGAGCAAACTGTCCAAAAAGCCCCTCGAACATCTCGGTGACAGAGAATTGTAGCGGTACCGGCAGTATGACATTAATTAAATCTATTCATTCTTCAATCAAACGATAATAACTATAAAAAGATTCGTATTTATTTTGATGTGCATGGTAGCCATTTGTGGCTACGCCCAAAAAAGCTACCCCAAAGACGTTTTGACGCCTACTGAGGGTGAAATCATCAAAGTGAAATTCAAGGGCGCAGCACCCGGCATCTGTGACTTCATCACGACCTTGAACAACCAGGAAGAAGGGCTGTTCATGGATAGCGGGAATCTCATCGATTCCTGGAATCATTACCTGCACAATGAAACACAAGAGCCCGGCGCTGATATTATTGTTGACAAGAAAAACGGGTATGTGTGTCAAACTTTCAATACTTCTTATGAAATAAACGGCGAGACCCGCGAGGAAAAATCGACCTGTGAGATGTGCTATTGGAACTGTGCCGACGGCAAGCACAAACTGTTTGCTGTCTCCAACAGAAGCATGGTGAATGGCCACTATTCTGAAGGTCAGGTCGATGGTTTGTTTTTCTATCTCTATGATAATGCGAAGCACATCATATGGTATGTTCCTAATTATCTATTCGGTATTGATGTGAATCCCGGAACCGATGAGCAATATGTATATAATGCTCAGACCCAACAAGCCTACGTCAAGGACCGTGAGACCGGCGAACCGTTGACGTTGAATCGTGAGGAGTTTTTTCGTTGGCTTGACGAGAGGCCTGCCGTGGTCTACCGCTTGCCAAGGAATGGCAAAAACATCATTGCCGAAATTCACTATGTCAACCGGACCGAAACGGTGGAACTGGTCTGGGACGGCATGAATTTCAACAGGAAATGACCCGCTCGGCAAGAAACCGCAGCACCCTTTATTGACCTAAGATTTTCCGGGCCTGGACTGTGCCGTCGCTCAGGTGCGTCACGCTGATATAGATGCCGCCTGAGACCTGGCTCCTGTCCATACTCATCCCTGTCATCGTGTAACAGTCGGTGGCATCGACAGTGATGCCATCAGCCGTGGGCTGCTCCAGACCGTCACTCTCCCAATCAATGTCATCCAATTCGGGCATCTCATAGGGCTTGAGTGAGTTGCAGGTCATCATAGATACGCCCATCTTGCCATATTTCAGGTAGTTATCTTTAGTGTCCACGGTCCACATGGCAACGTGGAGACCCATATCATGGAATTTCTTCACGGTGCTCCCGTCAAAGTTGCCGATGGAGATGCTGGGGTTGAGACCGTATTGCCTGCACCACTCCTCGTTGCCCTCCCAATTGGCATTGCACAGCCACTGGCGCGTGAACTGCGGATAGTGCTCGGCGATATACTCCTGCGACTTTTTCATCGACGTGAGAAAAATGACCTTATCGGTCAAGCCTTGGTCAATGACCAGATGGGCCAGGCCGTCGAAGTTGCTCATGTCGTTGTTGTTGATGCCCGTGGTCCACTTGAGTTCAATCACGGGAAAAACGCCCTTCTCGACACAGATGGCCAGGTACTCGGCCACGGTACAGATGTGGCCCGTATAGGTCACACCGCCACGCGTCTGGGTGTAGACCTCGGCACGCAGTTCAGCCAGGGTGGCATCGGCTACCGTGAGGTTGCCGCCCAGGCGGTTGGTCGTCTCGTCATGGCTGATGACGTAAAAACCGTCCTTTGTCACACGCACGTCACACTCCAAGCCGTCATAGCCGTACACGTCAACACCGTTGCGATAGGCCTCGGCCGTGTTCTCGACACCGATGTTGCAGCCGCGATGGCCCACAAACAGCGGTTTCCAAGCCCAAGCATCAGCAGCCAGGACCAACAGGAAAAGAATGGTAAAAAGTTGTCTCATCGTCATTATACTTGAATCTGTGTGGGCAAATATACATCAATTTTCCTGAATATCAGCCTATTTCACAACGTAACGCGAAAAGAATTGCCAGATTTCCTCGCCAGTGTCAATGTCATCGGTGAACCAGGAGTGGACACCGCCCACAACTTCGTATAACCACACGTCGCAGCCACTCGTGGTGCCGCCCCGATAACGGTGCTTGATGATGGGATGGCCCTCGACACCTTTCAGACTCTCGACACGCTCGGTCTCCTCGCTGGTGCAGCGGTTCTTGGCCACCCAGTAGCCCACGGCAAGCGGCACGGGCAGATAAGCGCCCCAACCGCCCCGATTCTCCATATCGCCTGCCCACTCCGACACGCGATCCTCGGTGCCATGAATTTCCATCAACGGGATGGGGCGTTTGGCCTCCATCTGCTCATAGGTCCAAGCCATCGTCAAGCCAGCAATGGGCGCCACAGCCCTGAAGGTGTATTGCTTGCTGTAGGCCATCAGGTAACACATCTCGCCTCCGTTGGACATTCCGGTCAGGAAGGTGTTCAGCGTGCTCAAGCGGTAGCGTTTCTGGACATAACGGGCCATGCTGCACAGCGCCTTCACATCATCCACCTTCCATCCCTGCTGGAAAGGATAGCCCACATTCCAACTGGGTTCTCCCTTCGGATCCTTCAGACCCTGTGGGATGCACACGGCAAACCCGTGGCGGTCGGCAGGCCCAATCATGATGTTCTCTCGCCTGATGCCGGCCCCGTAGCCATGCAACACGAACACCAACGGGGCATCTTGCTCCATGCCGTCAGGCAGGTACATCACGAACTGCCGCATGCGTCCGTCCACCTTCAGCGAGTCCTCGACATAGGTACCCGCCCTGCAAGGCAGAACAACCAGCAGCACCAGCGGCACCAATGCATATTTAAGAAAATGTCTCATTCCTTTTTGCTCTGCGGCAGCACGAGGTTGAGGATAACACCCGTGAGTGCGGCGAGGCCGATGCCACTCAACGAGAATGAGCCCATCGGGATGACAGCGCCACCGATGCCCAGTGTCAATGTCACGCTCACGATAATAATGCAGCGCGTCTGGTTCAGGTCCACCTTGCTGCGCATCAGATTCTGAATACCCACCGAGGCGATGGAGCCGAACAGCAACAGCATGATACCGCCTAATACCGCCTGTGGGATGCTCTGCAACAGGGCGCTCAGTTTGCCGATCACCGAGAAGACGATGGCCGTGGCTGCCGCGATGCGGATGACCACGGGAGCGGTGATGCGTGTGATCTGCATCGCGCCGGTCACCTCGCTGTAGGTCGTCACGGGAGGGCCGCCGAAGAGTGCCGCAGCCAGGCAAGCCAATCCATCACCCAGCATCGTGCGATGCAGGCCAGGATCCTTGACAAAGTCCTTGTCGGCCACTGCTCCCACGACATACACGTCGCCGATGTGCTCAATCACCGGCGCGATGGCCACCGGAATCATGAACAGGAACGGCTCCCAGGCAAACTGTGGCAGCTGGAAATGGGTGATGCTCTGCGGCAAGGCAAACCATGATGCGCTGGCCACGCCAGCGAAATCCACCAGTCCCATGAGCCATGCGGCGATATAGCCAACGATAATGCCGCACACCACGGGCACCAGTTTGAGCAGTCCCTTGCCCAAGACCAGCACAATAATCGCCGTCAGCAGCGAGACGAAGGCCAGCAGCCAGTTCTCCTTGGCCATGTTGATGGCCGCTGGTGCCAGCGACAGACCGATGCAGATGATGACAGGTCCGATGACAACCGGCGGGAATAATTTCTCGATCAAACGTTTACCCTGCCACTTGATCAACGCCGACATCACAAAATAGACCAGTGCCACACCAGCAATACCAGCCAGTGTACCAGGCATGCCCCACTGCTTGGAGGCCGAGATGATGGGCGCGATAAAGGCAAAACTAGAGCCTAAAAAAATGGGCACCTTACCACGGGTGACCATATGAAAGATAAAAGTGCCGATGCCAGCGGTGAACAATGCTGTGGCCGGGTCTAGTCCCACAAGCAATGGGACGAGGACTGTAGAGCCAAAAGCGACGAAAAGGAATTGAATGCCCACAATCGTCTTGCGGGTGGTGGATAGATTAGCGGTTTCCATTGTTTTACTCATGTCGAGTGTTGTGTTTTCTTAAATCGGTCACAAAGGTAGTGCATATTGAGGGGAGCACCAAAAATAGTAACCACTTTTTTTAACATTTCTGAATTGCAGCCTGTCGCAAAAAGCGTCCCCTTGCCACATAACGGTCAGTGCGGCAAGAGGATGCTATTTCGGTCAACAAAAAGCGGTAGCCTACTTGCGGTAGTAAAGGACACCATTGTAATAGATGGCACCTTCATCGATAATCCACGCGACCACTTCAGGCAGGGGCATTTCAGCAATTTCCATGTCGACGAGCAGATTGCCCTGCGCGTCATAGGCTGCACCTTTTTCAAAATACCATTCATAAGGAGGGCAGCAGTCAGCCGTCACGAAGGGAGACAAACGGCCATCTTTTTCCTCATACAAACTGACAAATCCGTCCTTCTCAGGCAACTGGTAATACCTATAATAGGTACTTTTTTCTTCCTCGTTGGAATAACTAGCCATCATCACTAAGCAATTCTTCAACTGCTCTGGAGTAAAACGATCGGCGTCCGGTTCTGGATAAGTGTGGCCATTGCTATTGCTGCGGAAAATGCGCAGACTGTCACCATTCTTTGCCTCAAAGGTCGCTCCCTTCTCGACGTCGGCGACAGGAAGCCATGCAGGTTTGAAGGTTTTGATTGTCACGCTTGACTTGGGGTATTTCCGAATAACCGCTTCCTCATCATCATATTCAGGCTCCCACGTGAACACAAATTCATCGCCATTCTCCTCAATCCTGGGAGCGAAAACATCACTCTTGTCAGCGATGAAGTCGCCAGTCTTGAGAGCGCCATACGGTCCCTCAAGGTCGGTAGCCGCATAGTAGGCAGTGATGGTTCCAATAGGCGGCAGGTCGGGTTGCTTGGCCTGCTCATCTTGTTGACTGCCAGCCTGCTTGCCTGTACAAGACATGACTACAAGGGCCGCCAACAATAAAATAAATGATTTAATCTTCATATTCTAAAAAAGGTTCTGATTAATACTATTTCTTCTTGCTTTCCAGGTACTGGTCATACTCCTTACCCGTGGGTTTATACTCTTCGGGTGTAGCCATCCAGACAATCTTAAAGTTAGAAAAATCATCCCAACCAGACCACTCAAGAGTGTACTTGACAGAACCTTTGGCAGGAATATCCTTGCCGGCCTTCTCTTCGTATGTCGTTTTAGGTTCCATACCAGAAATGTAATTTGTGTAACGGTAACTCAAACGATAGTCGCTAGCGGGGACATCTTTTTCACTGGTGTTGGTGACAACAACATAGCCCTCGCCAACATCAATACCAAATTGCGGGGTGCGGGTCATAACCATTTTTCCTACCTTGAGAGGATTGGGCACATTCTCAAATTCTGCCTTCATTTTCTCGAAGTAGGCAAGAAACTCGCCATCCGCCATGCGGCGCGCATTCTCCAGGTCGGGCAACGAGTCCACATACTGGCCTCTCGCCTTTGCCGTCTCTTTCTCGGCCTCGTCATAGGTGAACAGGCCGTGGCTCTTTACAACTGTCATCTTGCCTTCGTCGTCACACTGCACCTCAAGGGTGGCATCGCCCAACTTCACCAGATACATATTCTCCTTATCCGGAATCTGGTCAACGATGACGCTGTCGCTCACAGGAGCCAACGTGATCTCCAGACTATCCATGCCTGGATACACCGCTGCTAAACTGTCGGGCTGATTGTCACGCGCATACTGCGCCACCTTCTTTGCAAACTCAGCAACTTCCGCCTTGCGGTCATTGCAGGCTGTAGTCAACAACAGCCCAGCCATCAAAACAAATAAAATCTTTTTCATCATGTTGCTATTTTTATTGTTAAACTATTTCTTATGCACATTTGCTTTGAAGCCATCTCTAAAATGGTCATCTGACATCATTCGGCAGAAACATATTACCAATGTTGATCAAGACCATGACCGCATCGACAAAGCCCTGACTCTTCGGAACCCTTCACGCTCCAATCAGTACATGGGCATCTCTTTCCTGTATAGGTCTCCACATAGTGACATGGGCCACTATGACCTGTAAATGAGGGTTGGCTGCCTCGATTGAAATCAAGTGTTTCATCGTATCTCTTCTCAAAAGGCCCCCAATCCAAAAGCCACAAAAAAGCGAGCACTACAACAACAAAGATGACTGCTCCTTTTAAAAATTTAAGTAAATCCTCTTTCATAATTATCTGATTATCATCATTAAGGTTCTATCGGGAACGAAACCTTTAAACGTACGTGCACTGTTACACCGCCACAGATTTCGTTATTTGCCCTATCAATATATATTCTTTGAAGTCACAAAGTTAATGTAATCCAATCACAATTGCAAGAAAATGTAGTCATTACTTATGAAAAAACCACCACTCCCTCGTGGCGGTTATCTTTCCGTAATTTGTCTCAGGAACTTTTCAGTCACCCTTAAACCAACGGTTAATTGCTAAAAAAGAGTTATCTTTGCATCATGACAGCAAGAGAGATAATCGGGTATATGGAGTCGTTGCGGAATGAGAAGCAGCGGCAGGTGCTGATGGGGTTCTTCAAGACGGGACCTGGGGAATATGGCGAGGGCGATGAGTTCCTGGGACTGAAGGTGCCGCAGACACGCGAAGTCGTGAAACTGACGGGGCAAGACCTGCCCATCGAAGAGGTGCCCGAGTTGCTGAAGTCCCGCTGGCACGAGGTGAGATTGTGCGGCCTGCTGATACTGGTGGCAAGGTTTGAGAAATTGACAAAAAAACGGCTTGAGGATGACGAGACCGCCATCAGCGAGCGCGATGAGATTGTCAAGATGTATCTCCAATATGCCGAACGGGCCAATAACTGGGATCTGGTGGACTTGTCGGCCCCGAAGATTCTGGGCCACTGGCTGCTGTTGCCCACCCACCTGGGCGACAAGCGGCGAATCATGGATGAATTGGCCGCCAGCAACTGCCTGTGGCGGCAGCGCATGAGCATGGTGAGCACGTGGAAGACCACCCAGCAGGGCGACCCGTCGTGGTGTCTGCGATATGCCGAGTGGCACCTGCATCACCCGCATGACCTGATGCACAAGGCCGTGGGCTGGATGTTGCGCGAGGTGGGCAAGCGTTGCAGCATGGACCTGCTGCGCCAGTTCCTTGACCAGCATGCCCCCGAGATGCCGCGCACCGCGTTGCGCTACGCCATCGAACAGATGACCGACGACGAACGCAAATACTACCTCAATCTACACTAAACCGAAAAACAACACCTTTTCCAAACGACAGGAACAACTATCAACAACAATAACGACGCGTTTTATTTAACAACCTGTTGTTTAGGTTATTACAATCACACGTTGGTTGATTTTTGGGGTGTCGTGACCTCATTGACGAGGTAGACGATGCTCTGGTAGGGAATGCCGCCGTTGGCTTCCAGGCCGACCTCACAGGTGCGACTGTTGCTGTAGCCCATCTCGACGCGGTTTTCCTCGAGTTGGCGGCGCAGTTTGCGCAATGCCCAGCGGTTGACCTCGGGATGCGTCCAGCCGCGATCGCCGGCAAAGCCACAGCAGCCCACGCCCTCAGGCAGGAAGACATTGTTACTGCACAGGCGCGCCAGGCTGGTCATCTTATCCACCAGGGCCATCTCGCGCGTGGAACAGGTGAAGTGCAGGGCAATGCGGCGGTCAATGGGCGAGAACTCCAAGCGGTCGCGCAGATATTCCCAGATAAACTCGACAGGCTCGTACAGCCGCATGCGGCTGATACATTTCCTCAAGCGATGCAAGCAGGGACTTTGGTCACACACGACCGGATACTTGCCTTGCTCACTGGCTTGCCACAGAGCCTCGTCAAGTTCGGCGGTTTTCTTGTCAGCGATGTCGAGCAGGCCCTTGGATTCCCAGATGGTGCCGCAGCACATCTTTTCCATCCCCTCGGGGAAAATGACCTCATAGCCCGCCTTGCGGCACAGCTGAACCATCTCATCGACAAGCGTATTCTTTACGGGCGAACCTTTGGACAGACCCATCGTCTGGTTGATGCATGAGGGGAAATAGACCACCTTAAGCTCACTCTCTCCCACCCTGCCAGCCATTGGTTGACGGGCTTTGCCCGGCATGGCAGGTGTCCACAGGGGCAGTCCCACCTTGTGCATGGCCCCAGCAATGCTCTTCATGGCCGAAGTGCCGAGAACGTTGTGACCCAAACGCGCCACATCAAGCGTGAGACGCAGGCCGCTCTTGACGTCCGCAAAATGCCTTGCGGCAAAGTCGCCTGCCTTGTAGCCCAAAGACCCCTGAGGCAGGGCCTCCTGACGCACGAGGTGGGTCAAGTCGGCCACATTAATTTTCATCGGGCAGGACGTGGCGCACAAGCCGTCGCCGGCACACGTCTGGTTGCCCTGGTAGCGATATTGCTTCACGAGGGCCGCCAAGCGCCTGGGGTCGCTACCCGTGGCTCGCAAGTGAGATATTTCGCGCTGGATGACGATGCGCTGTCGTGACGAGAGTGTCAAGCCACAGGTCAGGCAGTTCACCTCACAGAAGCCGCACTCGATGCACTTGTTAGCCTTCAAGACACCCTCAATCGTCTCGTGCTGACTGTCGTGGTGCTCGCTTACGGTGGCGGCCATTTCCAGGCCTTTCATCTTCAATTCGGGCAACGGCTTGAAGTGCTTGATGAAGCACTCGGGGTCATCGTTGAAGATTACTCCGGGGTTGAGCAGGTAGAGGGGGTCAAAAATCTCCTTCAACTCACGCATGGCGGCAAACGCATCCTCACCCCACTCATACTTGACAAAGGGCGCCATGTTGCGGCCCGTACCGTGTTCGGCCTTGAGCGAGCCGTCATAGTCCTCGACCACCAGGTGTGCCACGTCACGCATCATCGCGGCATAGCGCTGTACCTCGCTCTCGTCGCTGAAGAGCTGATTGATGATGAAATGGTAATTGCCCTCGAAGGCGTGGCCGTAGATGCAAGCATCCTTGTAGCCGTGGTCGGCGATGAGTTTTTGCAACTTGACGGTGGCCTCGGGCAGGTCCTCGACAGCAAAGGCGACATCCTCGATCAGGCATGAGGTGCCCACGGGACGTGCCCCGCCCACACTGGGGAAGATGCCCGAACGGATAGCCCAAAACTTGCCATAGACGGCAGGGTCTGTCGTGAATTCGACGGGGATATAGGTCTTGAACTGCGACAGGCAACCGGTAATCGTGTCGATACGGTGCTGCAGGTCGTCGGGTGTCATGGCCTTGGTCTCGGTGAGGATGGCCGTGAGGTTGTGATAGTCGCCAGGTTCCACACCCTCAATCTTGCCAGAATCCACATCCTGCTTGTACTGCAGATAAACAGGATCATCGACCGAAGCCAGCGACAGGTAGTCCAGCATCTCGGCGCTCTTGACCATCAGATTTTCCTCGCTCATGGCGATGTCCTCATCGCTCGAGTGCAACTGCTTGAGAGCGACCACGGCTTCGCAGCTCTCCTTCATCGTGAAGAAATAGAGCATCGCCGAGGCCTTGCAGGGATAGTCATGCAGCGTGCGCATCGTCACCTGGCTGATGAAAGCCAGCGTGCCCTCGCTGCCCACCACGCTGTGGGCGATAATGTCAAAGGGGTCGTCGTAGGCGATGAAAGGGCGCAGGTTCAGGCCCGTGACATTCTTGATGCTGTACTTCTTGCGGATACGGTCGGCCAGGGGCTGATTCTCGCGGATACGGTCACGCAGGGCCTCGATTTTGGCAATAAACTCGGGATGAGACCTACTGAACGCCTCGCGGCTTGCAGCGTCGCCCGTGTCGAGCACCGTGCCATCGGTCAGCACCAGTCGTGCCGACAGAAGCATGCGGTCACTGTTGGCGTGCGTGCCGCAGTTCATGCCCGAGGCATTGTTGGCAACAATACCGCCCACCATGGCCGAGCCGATGCTCGCCGGGTCAGGCGGGAAAACACGTCCAAAGGGCTTAAGGATCTGATTCACCCTCGCACCCACAATGCCAGGCTGCAGGGTGATGCTCTCGGCATCGGCAGAGACACGAAACTCTTCCCAGTTCTTGCCTGCCACGATGAGGATGCTGTCGCTCACGCTCTGTCCCGACAGCGACGTGCCCGCCGCGCGAAAAGTAAACGGCAACGCAAACCTGCTTGCCGTCTTGACGATAACCGACACCTCCTCTTCATCCTTGGCGCGAATGACCACCCGGGGTGTCAGGCGATAAAAACTCGCATCAGTGCCCCAGGCCAGAGTCCTCAACTCGTCGGTATAGACCCTGTCGGCAGGCAGAACCTTCTTAATTTCATCCAAAAAGCCAGTATAATCTTTCATATGCCTTGTCATTGAAAAAGGTTTCAGGCTTTAGGTTTAAGGTCTTTATGGGGTGATGCCGCCTAACGCCTTAATGTCACGCAGCTACTTTCTCAACCCGTCGTCAGGATGATGTTAATGAGCACCATGACATCCGAGACGTTGACTTCACTATCACCATTGATATCGGCCCGACCATATCCATCATGAGCATAATCATTCGTCAAGATGATATTGATCAAGAGATTGATATCCGAGATATTGACATCCCCGTCGCCATTGACGTCACCAGGGGCATAGACAGGAGCGGGGGGCGTGTATTCGTGCTTAGCATCCAGCCAGATGATGCGGTCGGTAATCCACTCCTTCATGTAGGCGATCTCCTCCTCATAGCTGCCAGCGACAAACTTGTTCGGCCAGAGCCAGATTCCCCATCGCGGCCATGCCTGGGTGTTGCGCGCCTCGGCGCCACAGCAGGTCACCTCGTTAGCCAGCGAATCGATGGTCGCCATGAAGCGGTCATAGCGCAGGTTGGATTCACGCCACTGTGCCCATCGTGCCTTGCGGTCGGCCACATAGGCCTTGTCAATGCTCATCTTATACCACCAGAAGGGAATCAAGTGGTCGCCATTCTTGTGCAGATAGGAATTCAGCCTATACACCCACGTGTCGGTCATGTATCCCTGGTTGTGCCGGCAATTGCCGAAGCCCAGGTTCATATCCCAGACAACCATCTTGAAGCGCGTGTCAACACTATCGCGTCGCTTATACAGCTTGGCACTCAGCCGGTAGGCATCCATGTTGTGGCACAATTCCATGGTCAGTTGATAATCCATGAATGACTGCACATCGACAAGTTTTCGGTAGCCGATGACCGGGTCTCGGAATTTGGACGAGGCAAACAGGGCCTCCATCTCGTTGATGGCCGAATCAATGTAATTGATCTGTGCCGGAGTCATGTCCTCGTAGTCAGGCGACTTGTACAGGAAATAGATGTGGGAAGTCGAGTCCTTGTAAGTATAGCCGTTATTGTCCATCGGCTTGTATTGTGAGACATAATGAGGGCCATCCCCGGGAGAGCCCACCTCCATGAGATAACCTCCAGTGAGCGCGTCCCCCTCCTCGCCCGGATCATCCAGGTTCAAGCGATACTTGCCCTTGGAAACCACCTCACACAAGACAAACACGCCGTAATAGATGCCATCAAGGTAGACCTCGCACAAGCGTCCCTGAGGCGTGTACTCCATCCAGGGTCGCGCCACCTCAAAGCCCAGCAGGTCGCGTATCATGCTGCGGTCGGAGTATGGAGCGAGCAACGCCCACTTGTTATCCTTGCCCATACCCAAGATGGGGACTTTCTTCTTGTCCATCACCTCGCCAGGCTCATAGGGCTTGGCCAGTGTGCGGAACTGGTAGGGTTTCTTGTCACTGAGATAGAAGGAAGTGTTGCCGCGGTAACGCAAGGCGATATATCCCTCATAGTCGATGCGCTGCCCGGGATGGGCTATCGTGTCACCATAGTTGAGCATTCCCTCGCCATTGTGGATAATCTTCATGCGGGCTGCGACATGATCGTCACGCTGGATGGTTGCCCCGTCCACGTCAATCCACACGATGGGCAGATTGGTCGAGTCAATGACCACCGTCGGGTCATCGGGCGGGAAATTGGCCGGATCCTGAGGGGGGTCCTGTGCCTGGACGGCTACAGCAGCGGTCATCACCAGCAATAAAGTCAGTAATATCAGTCGTTTCATGTTTTCAGCTATCATTTTCAGTTGCCAGTTTTCAGTTGTCAGCGACATCCGCATTCAACTGAAAACCGTAACACGATGAGAGTCTTATCATTGAATCAAGGCGCAAAAATAATCAAAAAAAACAAAAACGCCCCATTTTTATCCATAAATCCGCTCAATCGTCATCGTTCCAGACACTGGTCAAGACATAGCTGATCAAGCGAGTGACATCACTGATGTTGACCGATTGGTCGCCATTGCAGTCGGCGGCATCAAAGTCAAGTCCCGCGGCGTCATTGTTCAGCACGTAATTGATCAATAACGTCACATCCGAGATATTGACAATGCCGTCACCGTTCACGTCGCCACGCAAGAAGGCGTTCGGGTCGAAGCCCAGTTGCCGGTCCATCCAGGCCATGCGGTCAGTGATCCACTGCTTGAGGTAATCGACCTCGTCCTGGAAATCATCGGCGACATAGTAATTGGGCCACACATACACACCCCATCGAGGCCATGCCTCGCTGTTGCGCTGCTCCGCCCCGTGAGAAGTGAGCACTGTCGCCAGGGAGTCCACCGTTGCCATGATGCGGTTCTCGCGCAGGTTGCTGCGACGGTATTGAGCCCACCGTGCCTTGAGTGCAGCCGTGTAGTCGGGGTCGGTGTTCAGCTTATACCACCAGAAGGGGATCAGCTGTGGGTCTCCCTCGCTGTTGAGCGTGTTATTGTTCTTGTAGATCCACGTGTCGGTGCGCCATCCCTTGTAGTAATCGGCATTGCCATATGCCAGGTTCATGTCCCAGACCACCATCTTGAAGCGAGCGTCCACGCTGTCGCGCCGCTTGAAGAACTTGCCGCTCAAGCGGTATCCGTCCACATTGTGTCCCAGCTCCATAGCAATCTGGTAGTCGATGAAATTGGTCACATCGAGGTAGTTCTGGTAATCGGCCGTGCTGCCAGGACTGTATCCCCACAGTGCGGTCTCCATCTGGTCAATGCGCCCCGTGATGTAGCTGACCTGCTCCTCGGTCAAGTCCTCGTAGTCGGGCGACTTGTACTGGAAGTGGATGTACTGGTTGTTGTAGCGCGAGCCCGTGCTGCTCACGGGATGATACCTGGATGTGTAGGTCACCTCGCCTTCGGTGCGGTTCACCTCCATGATGTAACCACCAGTGAGTTCATCGCCCGTCTCGCCCGGGTCAGGAATGTTGACGCGGTACTTACCCTTGGAGACCACCTCGGTGAGGATGAACACGCCATAGTAGGTGCCATCGAGGAAGAGTTCGCAATAGCGCCCCTGAGGCGTGTATTCCATCCATGGTCTCGACACCTCAAAGGCGAGCAGATCGCGCATCATGCTCTTGTCGGCATATGGAGCCAGCAAGGCCCAATTGTTGTCCTTGCCCATTCCCAGGATCTTCACCTTCTGCTTCACGCCGCCTTCCTCGAGCGGCTTGTCGATGGGCCGGAACGAGTAAGGCTTCTTGTCGCTATTGCTGAACGACGAGCTGCCACGGTAGCGCAGTGCCACGTAGCCCTCATAGTCGATAATCTGTTCCGGATGGGCTATCGTGTCGGCATAGTTGAGCTGGCCGTCACCGTTATGGATGACCTTCATGCGGGCCGTGATGCGCTCCTCACGGTCGATATACTGTCCATCCACATCAAGCCACACGATAGGCAGATTGGTGGAATCCAGTTCCACATATTCATTGTCGGGCGGATAGTTCCGCCACGACCAGGCTCGGGCCGTTCCCGTCAAGGACAGCACAGCCAAGACAAATAATAACAGTCGTTTCATGCTTCAATCATCTCTTCAGGTAGTTGCTGCAAAATTACAAAAAAAACGATTAACATAGCAATCATTTCTTCAGTAAATGCTATTGCCGATTGCTGTGGTTGCGGGGATGATGGGTGAGGATTTCGTCACGCAGGCGGGAGCGGTCGATGTGGACATAGATCTCGGTGGTGGTGATGCTCTCGTGGCCGAGCATCTGCTGGATGGCACGCAGGTTGGCGCCTCCCTCGAGCAGATGGGTAGCGAAGCTGTGTCGCAGGGTGTGTGGGCTGATGACCTTGCGTATCCCGGCCAACTCACACAGTTGCTTGACGATATGGAAGATCATCTGGCGGGTGAGCATGGCGCCACGGCGGTTGAGGAAGAGGATGTCCTCGCTGCCCCGCTGGACCACCTGATGAGAACGCGTCTGTTCGAGATAGAGGCTGATCTGCTCGATGGCGACAGGCGAGATGGGCACCAGGCGCTGCTTATTGCCCTTGCCCTGGATGATGACATAGCGCTCGTCCATATAGAGCTGGGAGAGACGCAATGTCACCAGCTCGCTCACGCGCAGTCCGCAGCCATAGAGCGTCTCGACGATGGCACGGTTGCGCTGCCCCTCGGGCTTGGACATATCGATGCAGTCAATCATGGCATCAATCTCGGCAATGGTGAGCACCTCGGGCAGGTGACGGCCGATCTTGGGCGTGAGCAGCAGTTCGGTGGGGTCGTTATCCATGAAGCCATCCTGTCGCAAAAACTTGTAGAAGCCCTTCACTCCGCTGATGATGCGCGCCTGTGAGCGCGGCTGGATGCCCACGTCCTGGAGGGTACAGATAAATCGCTCGAGATCATCGGTTGTGGCCCGCTCAATAGCCACTCCAGCATCAGCGAGATAGCGCGTGAGCTTGTCCACATCGTCGCCGTAGGCGGCAGCGGTGTTGGCGCTCATGCCCTTCTCAAGGACGAGGTGGCCCAAGAAACGCTGTTTCACATCGGCTATGTCGGTAATCTCTCTCATTCAATTCTTGGTTGGTGGTTAATGGTCCATATTTAAGGACCTTAACGATAGCTGGTGTCTATTTCTTGACCATCGTGCCGTGGATGGTATCGGTAATCAGTGGGTCATAGTTGTCATTGGCGATGACCGTGACGTTATCATCACTGCCGAAGGCGATTTTCAAGCGGCGGTTGTCGCCACCATCGAGCCAGTCAAGGCGCAGGGCAAGCGTGTCGCCTTGCCAAGCGTAGGCCGCGGCAGTAGTGAACGGCCGTCGGGTGCCCACCAGCTGCTCGTAGCTCTCCATGATGTAGATGGGGCGGTCATCGCTGGTGGTCAGGCGCCACTCACCACAGGCCGCAACAGCACGAAGCGGTCCGCGGCGGTCGGTCATCGTGAAGATGCGGTCATCACCCTTGGGAGCCACCTCTATGGTCTTCACGCCCAGCAGGTTGTCATCCAGCGAGATGAGTGAGCCAAATAATGGCGACTCCAGTTGATGGGTCGGCATCCCTTGGGGGAGGGCTAACGCTGGCGACATGGTCTGGCCCGGCTCTGGCATCTCGCCCGTGATGAGCGGCACCATCAGATGGTCATAGATGGCATTCAGTTCCACGCCATAGTTGGCCGCCCGTCCATTGACCACAATCACCATGTCGAGACTGGGTATGACGTCGATGAGCTGGCCTCCATAGCCCGTGGCAAAAAATGACTCGGCCCACGGCTGCTGGATTGACTTGGTCTGGTAGCCGTAGCCCAGGTAATAGTCATCGATGTTATAGCCTGTGAACCAGGAGCGCACGGTATGCCAGATGGAGCGCAGCAGCTTCACCAGTTTTTCCCACCAGGACAGCTCGGGCTCCGGTGTCTCGCGCGTGCTGATGAGGCGCTGGCTCATGTCATGAATCCAGCTGCTGCTGACCAACTGCCGGCCGTTCCACTGTCCGCCCTGTAGCAGGAGCAAGCCCAGTTTGGCCTCACTCTCGGCCTGCAGCCTCAATCCCCACCCTGCCGTCTCGACACTGTCGGGCGCCAGTTCCCAGTCGGCCTCGGTGATGTGCAAGGGCGTGAAAATGCGCTCCCTCACGTATTCCAGCAGCGGCCGTCCCGTTACCCTCGTGACAATCATTGCCAGGGCGTGGGTGCACATCGAGTCGTAGTGGAACTGCTGGCCCACATCGTGAAAGTCGCCCTGGAACCACACCGAGAGCCAGTCGCCATCCCGCTCCAGGATGCTCAAGTCCTCCAACCGTCCCGAGGCCATCATCAGCAGGTTGCGCACGGTGAGGCTGTCCAGTGCAGGCGTTAACGAGGATGGCATCTTGTCACGCAGGTATTTTGACACCTTGTCGTCGACCGATAACAGTCCATCGTCCACCGCCAGGCCCACGCCGAGGGCCGTCACCGTCTTACTGGCGCTATAGAGCGTGTGCAGGTGCTCGGCCTGATAGGGAGACGTGTGCAACTCGCCGATGACCTTGCCATGACGCAGTACCATCAGGTGATGGATATCCACCTCGGGCAGGTCATACATGACCTGATAGAAATGGTTCAACAGAGTTGAGTCCACACCCTGCTCCTCGGGAGCGGAGCGCGGGAGTTCGCCCACCTGAGCCATGGTCATCAAGCAGGCACTCAACAGCAAGCCGACAGTCAATAAACGGTATCTCATCATCTAAGATCCTCTAACGCCAACGAAATGTACGGTCTCGGGTTTGGAACTGGGGAAATTGTCGCAGATGGTCACCTCGTTCTTCTCGAAGTCGAAGGTGAAGGTCGTGCCGCTGATCCAGTTGACATAGTGGACCCGCACCTCGAGCGTCGTGGGCGAGGTCCAGGCATAGGCCGACGCGGCTACAAAGTCATGCCTGAGGTCGCGCATGCGGTTCACGGCATTGATGGAATAAGGCGGGAAGCCCCTCATCTCAGTGTAGCGCCACTGGCCGTAGCCACTGCTCAAGCGGTCTTTAGTACCGTCAGCATAGGTAATCATCAGCGACCCGTCATGAGAAAGCATCAGATTTCTATAGCCATGCTGGTTGGCATCCAACTGCATGACCATGCCTACAATCTGCGTTCCCTTCTGGGTCTGTGGTCTTCCCTTGGGGAGGGGCAACGATGCGGTGGCGCACAAATGATTGAGGCGCGCCTGGAGTTTCTTTTCGGGCTCAAGCGGAGCGGCCATCAATCCCGGCATCAGCTGGTTCCAGATGCAGGCCAGTTCGGGGTGGCCGTTGGGAATCATGCCCAGGATGACCACAACCAGCTCCTCCTGGGGCACGACTACCGAGTACTGGCCAAAGGCACCATCGGCCCGAATGGCTCCGGGCCATTTGCATTGCCAAATCTGGTAGCCATAGCCCTGATTGCCGTCGGTGGGCGCATCGGTCTCCTTCCTGTCCTTATAGTAGATGAGCGGTGAGCAGGCTTCCTCAATGTAGTCGGCACTCACGAGCTGCTGACCGTACCACCTTCCCTTGTTCATGAGCAGCAGGCCCAACTTGGCCATCGTCTCGGCCTGGACACGCAGTCCCCAGCCGCCCGTGTTGATGCCGTCGGGGCTCATTTCCCAATCGGCCTGGATGATGTGCATGGGGCCGAACAGTTTCTGGTTCAGGTAGTCGAGCAGGGTGCGTCCCGTCACGCGCTGCACAATGGCGCTGAGCATGAAGGTGCACATCGAGTCATACTGGAAGTGCTTACCGGGCTGTTCGTCACACGACTTGGCCAGCCACGCCTTGATCCAGTCGGCACCTTCCAGATCCCGCAGCATCCAGTCGGGTTTGATGCCCGCAGCCATCATCAGCAGGTCGCGCACAGTCATCGCCGCCAGATTGTCGCTGATGGTGTCGGGGCGCTTGTCGGGGAAGAAGGTCAGCACACGGTCGTCAAGCCGCAGCAGATTCTCGTCGATGGCAATGCCCACCGCCAGCGAGGTGAAGGTCTTACTGGCAGAGTAGAGTGTGTGGGCATCCTCGGCACGGAAGGGCGCGGGGTGCAGTTCGGCCACCACATGGCCGTGGCGCAAGACCATCAAGTGGTGTATCTCACAATCGGGCAACGCCAGCAGCGAGTCCATCATGTTGATGACCGCCTGGGTGCTGATGCCATCGGCAGCAGGGGTCGTGCGAGGCAGGTCGCCGACTTGTGCCGTCAGCAGCAGCGGCAGCAGGGCCAGTAATATCAGCAGTTGTCGTTTCATCGGGTTTGGTTTATTGATAGTTCTTTAATGCCTCTTCCAGCTCGGAGCGAATGAGGGTCTTCAGTTCCTTGGGTTCCAGCACCTCGATGCTGGCACCGTGAGACATGAGTTCCTCCTTGAGGTCATAGGTGATGCGCATCTTGTAGGTGAACAATGAGTATCGGTCGTGCACCTCCTCCTGTTGCGAACTGTGCAACGGCAGGGCACGGAAGTACTTGGCCTGGGTGGGCTCCACACGCAGGACGATGCGCTTGGGCCGGTTCTTGTTGGTGATGATGCCGAAGCAGTCCTTGAAGAATTCCGAGGGGTTAATGTTCTCGGGCATGGTAAAGACATCGGGCAGCATGCTCAGGTAGCTCATGCGGTCAAGTGAATAGGTCTTGATCTGCTTATCCTTGACATTGAATCCGATGACATACCACAACTGCTTGAAAATCTTGATAAAGTAAGGCTCAAGCATGATGTCGTGGGTGGGACGAGAGCGGGTATAACTCTTGTAGGAAAAGCTGATGCGGTGGTTTTGCTTCAGGGCATCGATGATTACAGGCAAGTGCCGACGAGCCGACGGCACATTCTCGAGCATGATGCGCCCACTGATGTCTTGGGCATTGCTCAACATGCCGCTCATCGACACCGAGTCCACCAGCCACGACAGCAGGCGCGCACTGCTTTCACCTCCCTGGTTATCGATGTAGTACTCAAACGTGGTCTTATCGCACTGGATATTGATGTCGAACATCTCCTCCACACCGTCACGATAGTGGAAGAACGTGCGGCGCGCCAGTGGCTTGCCCTCGCTGATGCTGCTGCGCAGCCAAGCCTCACTGAGGTCCCTGAGGGTGATGCGTCCATAGCGGTTGATGGTATCCACCAGCCACACATATCGGGTGATCAGATTACGGGCCATACTCTTCGGTCAGGAGTTCAACGTAGAGGGCTTATTCACCTTTCTTGATGAGCAGGGCCAGTCCTATCATGGTGAGGGCGGCGTTGAGCAGCAACAGTTCAAAGCCCAGAGTGTAGTCGTACTGATTCTTGAGCCACAACTGGATGCAGAAACTGATAACGGGTGCTGCTATACACACAATGGGCACCAAGCGGTCACGCACGGGCTTCTTACACATCATGCCGAAGGCAAACAGGCCCAGGATGGGACCATAGGTGTAGCTGGCCAGAGTATAGACCGCACTGATGGCGTCGCTGTTGCTGATGGCGTAGAAAATGAGAATCACCAGGCCCATGCCAGCGGCCATGGCCACGTGTACCAGGCGACGTGTGCGCCCCAGGGTAGCCTCGTCCTGCTTCTTGTCGGCACCGAGGATATCGACCGTGAACGAAGTGGTCAACGAGGTCAATGCCGAGCCGGCAGCCGAGTAGGCAGCGGCAATCAGACCGATGATGAAGACAACTCCCAGCAGCACAGGCATGCCCTCGCTGAAGGCCACCGTGCCAAAGAGTTCGTCGGTCTTCTCGGGCATGGCGATGCCGTGAGCCCTGACGTGCATCGTCAACAGCGTGCCCAGGACGAGGAACAGAGCGATGACGATAACCTGGAGAAAGACACTCACGATGAGGTTCTTGGCCGACTCACTGGCATTCTTGCATGCCAGAGAGCGCTGCATCAAGTCTTGGTCTAGACCCGTGGTGGCGATGACCATGAAGATGCCAGCAATGAACTGCTTCCAGAAGTAGGTGCCCTCCTTGGGATTATCAAAGAAGAAGATGCGCGATGTGTCGTCTCCCGCCACGGCCTTGCACAAGCCTGCGAGGTCATAACCGAGTCCCTTAGCCACGAAGTAGATACTCAACACGACCGACAAGATGAGGCAGAAGCTCTTGAGCGTGTCGGTCCAGATGACGGTCTTCACACCTCCCTGCAGAGTATAGAGGAAGATCAGGGCAATGGTGACAATGACGTTGATGACAAAGGGGATGTTGAGCGGCGAAAACACCAGCAACTGCAACGTCACGCACACGACATAGAAGCGCACGGCGGCACCCAGCATCTTGCTGATGAAGAAGAACCATGCGCCACTCTTGTGGGTGCTGCCGCCAAAGCGCTGTTCCAGATAGCCGTAGATTGATACCAGGTTGCGCTTGTAGAACAGCGGGATGAGCACATAGGCGATGACAAAGTAGCCCACGATGAAGCCCAGGGCCATCTGCATGTAACTGAAGCCCTTGGTCACGACCATGCCGGGCACCGAGATGAAGGTCACACCCGAGATGGGGGCGCCAAGCATGGCGATGGCCACGATGAACCAGGGAGCCTGTCGGCCGCCACTCAAGGCGGTGGCTGTGTCGCTCTTGCGCGACGCTGCCCACGAGATGATAAACAGGAGGATAAAATAGCCAACTATCGTGGCAAGAACAATCCAGGGAGTCATATTTTCAGTCTTTAAGTTTTTTTAGTTATAGAGGCTATAGATGCTATAGTTGCTATAGATGATATAGGGCGTGCTTGCTATTCTTCATAGAGGAGATAGGGACGGCGTTGCGCCTTGAAGAGATCCACATCGGCCTGCCAGGAAGCCTTGATTTCAGCTGCGCTCTTGCCCTGGGCAATCATCTCTCGCACACGAGTGGTGCCCATCAGCAGGTCAAAGAAGTTGCTCTTCAGGTAGAACGGCTTGCCGGCCTTGGTGAGGTTGTTGTAGGCGTCGATGACATATTCCAGGTTGATGCCCGCGGCAATCACGTCCTCGGCATCGAGGTTGTGCAGGTCCACCCCATGACACAGCTTGTCCATCTGTGGAGGAGTCTTGGCTCCAAATCGGCTCTTAGGCGTGAACTCAAAGGTGTAGCCCGTCATGTCGGGATGGCCATAGACCTGGAATGGCCAGTCGGTGCCGCGGCCCAGGCTCACGGTTGTGCCCTCGAAGTAGCACATCGAGGGATAGAGGTAGATGGCGAGCATGTTGGGCAGGTTGGGGCTCGGAGCGATGGGCAATGTGTAACGCGTCTGGTGGGTATAGTTCTGGCACGGAATCACCGTGAGGTCACACTTGCGGCCGTTCTTGAGCCACCCCTCGCCATTGGCCATCTGTGCCAGCTCGCCCAGGGTCATGCCGTGTACGGTGGGAATGGGCAAGCGTCCCACGCCCGACTTGAGCGTCATGTCCAGGATGGGACCATCGACATACATGCCATTAGGGTTTGGACGGTCCAGCACCATGAACTGCTTGTCATAGGTCACAGCTGCATCCATCAGGTTGATCATCGTCACATAATAAGTATAGAACCTGAGGCCCACATCCTGTATGTCGGTCACGATGACGTCGATGCCATCCATCACCTGCTGGCTGGGCATCGGCGACTTGCCGTCATATAGTGATGCAATGGGGATGCCCGTCTTCTCGTCCACGCTGCTCGACACGTGCTCTCCCGCATCGGCATTACCACGGAAACCATGCTCGGGTGAGAAAATCGTCACCACGTTCACCCCGTTTTCCAGCATCAGGTCCAGGGTGTGCTTATCGCCCACCATGCCCGTCTGGTTGCTCAAGAGCGCCACGCGTTTTCCTTTCAGCATGGGCACGTACTCGGCCGTTCGGGCCGCCCCCAATATCACCTCACCGCTTGTCGCAGCTGGTGCGGCCTGCTGTGCAGGTTGCGCCGATGGAGTGTTGGTCACATTCTTTCCCTTGCTTGTTGCACAAGCGCTCGACGAGGTCATCGAGGTGAGCGATAACCACATCACAAGCATCAATAAATAATTCTTGGCCATACTTTTCATTTTGGTAATTATTGTCTATCGAATCGCAAAATTAGACCATTTACTTTGAATTATCAATACATTCTCAAAGAATTTTGCCAAAAATTGGCACTGGTGGGGAGAGGGCTATGGAGGCGAGGGAAAACTGGTTACCGAGGCAGAGCCTCGGTCCATGGGACAGGGGGGGACGGGTGGCTCACTGCTGGTTTTTCCTGCCTAATTGCAGGGTGGCCTCGACAGGATCATAAGAGATGTCCAGGGGGAAGGTGATGGAGTGGATATCAGATTCGGGGCGCGCACAGATGAAGTAGTTTTTCCCTTGATAATGGATTGGATAGAATCCCACCGGCACATAGTCGATATTGATGCCGTGATTCATCATGCGCTGTTGCTCCTGCGGCGTGACGGGCAGCTCAGCCGACGCAGGCAGGTAACGGGCAGTCTGGAATGTGGCGGGTAAGGTGTCACACTTCAATTCCACAGCCATATAACTCTGACCGTCAAAGATAAATGCCTCGCCCAGCACGTCGGGTCTATCGGTCACCGCAGGCAGCACCACGGCACCATCGAGCAGACGCCCGCTGTGATAACGGGCATATATCGAGTCACCCACAAACTGCACATTGTCCTTGTCATAATAAGCGCGGTAGATGATCTCGTGAGCGAAGAAATCGGTGGAGCGGTAATTCATCGGCTTGATGAAGCGGTTGTACTCGGGGTTGTCGCGTTCAAGAAGGATTGCCTGGCGCGGTGATGCGAGAATCTCGCTCACCACCT
Source organism: Sodaliphilus sp. (assembly GCA_045114435.1). GTDB lineage: Bacteria > Bacteroidota > Bacteroidia > Bacteroidales > Muribaculaceae > Sodaliphilus. The sequence goes on along the minus strand of JBGUKK010000131.1, from coordinate 16,130 downwards.
GGTCATCAAATGCCTTGTAGTCGCTCAAGCGCGACAAGCCGCGTGCAAAGGTGTACGCCGCCAATGCCAGTGCCACAACAAGCACCATCATCCGCAGCGAGTACCATCGCGACATGACCGCATCAAGTCCAATCATCACAATCAGCAACGCCACAGTCACCCATGGGGCATAGACACGCTCGTGAAGGAGCCCCAAGGCGAGCAGCACCATCGTCAGACACAGGAAGACGTAAGTCCACACACACTGACGGACTGCACGCCCGCGCCGCATGAGCAGGGCGACAATCCCCACGACGAGCGCCGCAACCGGAACATAGAAGCGCCACGCCTTCTCATGGAAAATGAACAGACGACTCTTCATCAAGTCAAGCAACGGCATATCGATGACAATGCCACCCACCGCAGCACGATTCCAAGCCGCCGGAGAGGCGACGATGAGCATCACACCCAACAGATAACCCCCTACCCCGACAAGCGCCCGACGGTCCAGCAAGCGACGGTTGCAGGCATAGAACAGCACCAGTCCTGCCAGAAAGCCAAACGAGGTCGCCTCATTGAAGCCACCTGCCACACTGGCTCCCAGCAACAACAGCACCGCCCTGCCCCATCCGAGCGGCTTACCCCTGCCCCGGAAGAGAACATAGACCAGCAAGAGCGATAACGTGACTGCCCACATGTAGTTGGCACTGCCGGCCATCCACAGCATCGTCTCGCCCGGCACGGGGTAACACGTGCCCACCACAGCCAGAGACACCGCAAGAGCGGTCACCGAGCGGCGACCAGTGCTTAGTAGGGACAGCAGGTGCAGCAGCAGGCCGAACATTAACGAGTTGCACACGTTGAACACCCCCTTGCCCAACAGCCCGGCAAAGATGGTAGGCACCAAGTCGGACAGTCGCCCGTTAGTGTTCACAAAGTGGTTACAATAGGACCTTACCGCATCGGCCAACGACTTGACTGGAGTCCACTCACCATCGATGAGCGTGAATGCCAAGTCGTCCTCCTTATAGGTCGTCAACGCATTCATCACCAGAAAGACGGCACAAGCCACGACGAGAAGCGCCCAATAGGCGACCTCATGCCAGCGTTTGCTGGCCAAGATATCTCTCACGTTGTGCGACCTGAGTTCTGCCATGATCTGGATCTGAATTTCTCAGTTTATTGTTGACGGCGCAGGGTCAACTCGCCCTGGTCGCTGTTATAGCCCAACTGGAACGAGATGCGCGACACGGCATCATCAATGAGAGGGAACACCAACAACTGCCTGCCCTGATAGTAGAGCGGATAGAAGCCGCGCGGTTCAAAGTCGGTTGAGAGGCCGTGGTTGCCACGGAAACGTTTCTCATCGTCGCTCATAGCCGTCTCGGGTGTTGCCAAGTAATAATTGGCAATCTGCAACGTGGGGAGCAATGTGTCCACATTGAGCACCATGACCATATAGTCCTGACCTGGCATCGTGAGAATGGTATCGGCCACATCAGGCCTGTCGCTCTCCAGCGGCAACAGTTGTGCCCCATCGAGCAGTCGGCCAGAGTGATAACGGTCATAGACCGAGTCGCAGACAAACTGCACGTTGTCCTTGTCATAATAGGCGCAATAGGTGGGCTCACGGTTGAAGAAGTCGGTCGAGACGTACCTTAATGGCGTGGCAAAACGCCCCGATTCCTGAAAACGATACTCATGGAGCACCGCATGACGTGGGGCACGCCTGATCTCGCCATCAATATTGTCCTCAAAGGCCTTGAGGTGGTGCAACACCTGAATCTCGTGAGGATAAACCAGCCCACTCACCACGAGACACAAGGCCATCACTGCCACGCGCAACCGATGCCTGTGTCCCAACAGGGCATCCAAGGCCATCGCCACGATGATGAAAGCCACCGTCGCCATCGGCGCATAGGCCCTGTCAAAGAGATAGCCAAGTGCAAACATCAAGAGCACAAGGCACGGCAAGACATAGGTCCACAGGCACTGGCGGAGGGGTTTAACCCCCTTTACACACAACACGACCACTCCCGTCAACACAGCCAACAATGGCAAGATAATGCGCAGCATCATCTTGGCGAAGATATAGCAGCGGCTCATCAACAGCTCCTTGAAACCCATATTGACCTTGACATCCCCAAAGGCAACCCTGGCCCAAGCAGCCGGTGAAGCCACGATGAGCATCACGCCCACCAAATAAGCCCCCAGAGCCATCACCGCCGTGCGGTCGAGTTGGTCACGGTTGAAGCAGTAGTACAGCACCATACCAGCAAAGAAGCCAAACGATGTCGCCTCGTTGAGGTTGCCAGCCACCAGTGCCAGCAGACAGATCAGCGCGGTTTTCCATTTACCTGGATGCGAGCCATGATAGCGCCGCAACAGATACACCAGCGACAACGAAGCCGTGATGGCCCACATGTAGTTGCAACTGCCGGCGACAAACAGCATCGTCTGCCCTGGTACAGGGAACCAGAGTCCCACCACCGTCACAAACATCGCCATCGCCATCAACGAGCGCCGTCCTGTGCTCAACAGACTCACCAGATGAGCCAGCAAGCCAAACACCAATGTATTGATCACATTGAACACCGGTTTGCCCAAGAAGGCGCAGAACAAGGTGGCAAAGAAGTCGGCACATCGGCCGTTGGACGTCAGGTAATGATCAAGCTGGGCACGCCAGAACTCGACAAAGCCAGCATTGCGCAGCAGGGAGAACTCCATGTCATCCTCCTTGAACGAGGTCCAGTGGTTCATCACAAAGAACACGGCACATGCCACCAGCAACAACAGCCAGTAGGCGGCATCATGCCAGCGTGGGCAGGTGGATTGTATGGGTCGTCTTGAGTTTACCATAAGCTATTGTATTCTATCAAGCCTGTCAGCGCTTGAACGCTCTGACATCAGGAGGATTGGGCGCCACGCGCTGCAGCGTGAGCAGGTTCTCGCCAGCATAGTCCAGCAGCAGCAATGCGCTGGAGACGGCATCATCAAACAGGGGCAACACCATCACCACTTGGTCCCGGTAACGCAACGGGTAGTAGCCGAAGGGATCACTCGCACTGCCCACGCCATGCTGTTGGCGGTAGTCACGCTCCTGCTGCGAGAGCGCCTGGCTCGACTCGTCCCAATAGGCCCATCCGGTCTGGTAGGCCGTAGGCAGCGTGTCGCATTGCAGCGTGAGCAGCATGTAATCCTGGTCGGTGAAGGCCACAATCTTGCTGGCCACATCAGGGCGGTCGGTCGTGAAAGGCATCTCTATGGCGCCATCATTCAATCGACCGTCATGGTAACGGACAAAGACTGAATCAGAGACAAACTGGACATTCTCCTTGTCAAAATAAGCACGCCAGATGTACTCGTTGGTGAAGTAACGGGTGGACTCGAGCGGCAACGGATACAGGAAGCGGCTATAGCCCTTGAAGGGGCTTTCATGCAGGATAGCCTGCGCAGGAGCCGAGCGGATCTCGTCCATTACTCGCTGCTCGTGCTCCTTGTACTCCTTGAGGGTCACGATGCCGTGAGCAAACGACCAGGCGCTCCAGGCGAGACACCCCATCACAACCAAGGCGCGCACCAGTTGCCAATGCCGCAGCAACTCATCAACGCCCTTGATGGTGATAACGAGCGCCACCGTCACCAGCCCGGCATAGGGACGCTCGGGGTTCAAGCCCAAAGCGAGCAACACGAGCGTGAGCATCACGAGCAGATAGGGCCACACACTGGTCTTGAAGGTCTTGAAGCCGTTCTTGAACAACATGACCATGATGACCATCCAAGCCAGCATCGGCACAACAAACCTCAACATCTTCTCGCCGACGATGTAACAACGGCTGTACAGCAACTGCATCAACGGCATATCGACCACTATGCCGCCATCCGAAGCCCGCTCCCAGGCTGCCGGAGAAGCCATGATGAGTAGCACGCCCATCAGGTAACCCGCCATGCCCACCATCACCACACGGTCGATCAAGCCGCGGTTGAAGGCATAATACAGGAACAAGCCGCCGAACAAGCCGAAGGAAATCGCCTCATTTCCAGCACCTGCCAGCATCGCTCCGAGAAAGAGCAGTGTCCCCTTGCCCCACCCCATCGAGTCCCGACGATGATGTAACAAGAAGTACAGCACCCACAACGAGCCCGTGATGCTCCACAGGTAGTTGCAGCTGCCCGCCAGCCACAGCATCGTCTCGCCCGGCACAGGATAGCAAGAACCGATGCAGGCGTAAAGCACAGCCAGGGACATGACAGAACAGCGCCTCGTTGCCAAGAGGCTGACAACGTGGGACAACAGACCGAACATCAACGCATTGCACACGTTGAACAAGGGTTTACCCAAGAGACCGCAGAAGAGTTCGGCCACCATGTCCGACGTGCGGCCATTGGTGATAAAAAACTTGTTCCAATAGGAATGCAACAGGTCGCTCAAGGAATTGACAGGAGTGAGATCGCCGATCACCAGCGAGTGCAGCATATCGTCCTCCTTGAAGGGCGTCAACAGGTTCATCCAGTAGAACACGGCACACGCCACCGCCATGAGACCCCAATAGGCCACATCATGCCAGCGTCTTGCCGCGGGCGAACTCAGATGACTGTCAGTTTCCAGTTCCCAGTTGATAAGTAGAGACGCAATGGCCTTGCGTCTCCAGTTTTCAGTTCTCTCTCTAATCTCTAAACTTCAAGTCCTAAAGTGCGCTCACTTTAGGACTTGACTATTATACGGTCAGGATTTCTTTCTCCTTGGCAGCAAAGAGCTCATCAATTTTCTTCATGAACTTGTCATGAATCTTCTGAACCTTCTCTTCGCCATCCTTGCTGATATCCTCGCTCATGCCCTCCTTGACGGCCTTCTTCAAGCCCTCAATGGCCTCGCGGCGCGCATTGCGGATGCTCACGCGAGCCTTCTCACTCTCGGCCTTGGAGTCCTTCACGAGCAGTTTGCGGCGCTCCTCGGTCAGGGGTGGGATGTTGAGGCGAATCACCTCACCGTTGTTCACGGGCATGATACCCACGTTGCTGTCGATGATGGCCTTCTCGATAGTGCCAATCATGTTGCGCTCCCAGGGCATGATAGCGATGGTGCGCTGGTCGGGGGTGCTCACATTGGCCACATTGTCGATGGGCACGGGGCTGCCATAATAGTTCACACGGATACCATCGAGGATCTTCACGTTAGCCTTACCGGCACGGATGTGTGCCAGGGTGTCATCGAGGAAATCCACGGCTTCCTGCATCTTTTTCTCGGCTGCGTCGAGATAGAATTTCACGTCATTCATAGTCTTGCGTTTTTATTGTTTGATGATCGTTTTGTTTTTTATTGGTCACGAAAGTACAGTTTTTGCCACAACCCTGCAAATTTTTTGCCAAAAAAGCAGGGCAACTGCACCAAAATAGTGTGGTTACTCTGCCTGAAAACAATTTTCTTGAGTCAGATATCAAGGTTTGAGAATTGTGTCCAGCAAGGGGTAAATGTCCCCCTCGCTGTCGTAGGGGTGGATGTGGAAATAAGGATTGCCGGTGAGCATCGCCGACAACTGCGTCTTGCCCTTGTCGTAGAAGATGTGGCACGGGATGCCGTGAGCCTCGGCATAGGCCAGCTCATAGCCGACGCCCAGTGACGGGCAGGTGCATTCGCCGATGAGCAGGTCGCTCTCGCGCAGCCATGCCGTGTCCTGGTCGTAGATGCGCGCGTCACGTGCTCGGCCCTGCTCAATCAGGCTCAGGTCACTGTGTCCCACGTGCTCGGTGAGCACCACGTCGGTGCGCTGGATGTAACTGATGATGCGCCGATACAGGTCGGCATCAACACGCCCGCCGCGTATAGACCCCGCAAAATAGATTTTCCTTGCCATATTACAACTTTATCATTAGTTAATATCCTGAGAAAATGCAGCTCAAGGTGTTATCACAAGCGGATGAGAGCAACACCAGCAAGCATGACGAGGATGCCGACAACCTTGAGCCACGAGATGGACTTGCGCGGTGCGCCGAGCCAGCCATAATGCTCCATGAGCATACTCAAGGCGAGCTGTCCGATAAGCAACGACATCGAGAACACGCCCACACCGATGTGAGGCACAAGCCAAGCGTTACCCAGCACGATGATGGCACCGCACAGGCCGCCTATCCACATCCACCACGGGTATTCAGTAGAGAACGCCCGACCCACCAGCTGAGTCTTGCCCATGCAGGTGCAGAACAGCAGCAATGCCACTGTCGCCACAAAGAAGGCGATCGTCGTCGCTTGGATGGGATTGCCCACGATGGCCGATAGCTGGGCGTAAGCGCCAGTGATGCTAGCCGACAGGCAGCCCGACACGACAGCCATCAGCTGCCAGAAGAGGCGCCGCGAGCCGGTGCTGCTGCCTGCCATGGCCTTCTGGCCACTCAAGAGCGTTGGCAGAATGACCACCACCATAAAACCGATGATGAGCAGCAGCGCCCCGATGATGCGATTCATGCCCAGCGGCATGACCTTAGCACCAAACCACCCAAAGTGGTCGATGAGCAAACTGAATATCAATTGGAAGGACATCGGGATGACGAGTGCCTGTAACTGGCCGATCTCCTTGAACAAATGGATGGCGATGGTGATGGTCACCACAGCCACAATGCCGACGAACCAGCTCCAGCAGGGCGCCTCGTCGAGCATCGTCTCGGTGGGCAGGATGGGGATTCCTGCCAAGAGCGAGAACAGCAGCAAGGCCAGTGTTGAGACTGAAAATGAAACGAGTGTCGAGACGTAGGCCGGTCCCACGACGTTACGCAGGCGCGAGTTGGCCGCCGTCTGGAAAGGCATCAACAGGCCGATGGCCAGTGTGATTATCAGGAAAAACATCTTGTAAATCTTGTCAATTTAGGTCGGGTGAATCGTACGTCTATTTCTCATACATCTCGAGGGGTTGTCCGTCGGGGTCGTCAAAGAAGACGAAGCGCTTGCCTGTCGTAGCATCGGTCCTGATGACCTCGTGAGCAACGCCCAAGCGGTCGAGTTCAGCGACCTGAGCCTCAATATCATCGACCTCAAAAGCCAGATGACGCAGTCCAGCCGCCTCGGGATAGGAAAGGCGCTGCGGCGGGGAGGTAAACGAGAACAATTCAATGACATAATCGCCATTCAGCGACAGTTTGGTCAAGTAGGATTGTCGCTCCTCGCGCCAATGTTCGGCAATGACCTGGCAGCCAATCACACGGGTATAGAAATCGAGGCTCCGCTGGTAGTCGGAGCATATCAGTGCAATGTGATGTACTTTGTTGAGATGTAGCATAGTTCAAATCGTCTTTAAGCAGTCTTGATCATTCAAGTTTCGCAAGTAGATAACTTGCCCACTGAAGATTAACAATCAATTTCCTCGAGGGCACCAGTCACCGAGTCGATGATGAAACCGCGGACGATGATGTCACGGGGCATGAGCGGATGGGTCTTGATGGCCTCAACGGTCTTGCGCACCGATTCTGGCGTGTCCTTGAAACCTTCCAGCCACTGGTCGAGATCGATACCGCACGTGCGGATGGTGTCAAGTGTCTCGTCGGTGACGCCGCGCTTGAGCATCTCTTCATGAAAATGGCTGTAGCTCATGTGGCAGGCTCCACAGTGGGAATGAGCCACCACCATGATTTCCTCAACGCCCAGTTCATAGACGGCGACAACGAGGCTGCGCATCGCCGAGTCAAACGGCGAGATGACCAGTCCACCGGCGTTCTTGATGACCTTGGCATCGCCATTCTTCAGACCCAAAGCTGCCGGCAGCAGTTCCGTCAGGCGCGTGTCCATACAGGACAGGACGGCCAACTTCTTGTCGGGGTACTTGTCGGTCACATACTGCTCGTAGCCCTTGCGGGCAACAAACTCCTTGTTATATTCAATAATCTGGTCAATCATCATTGGTCTTCTTTTTGTTCTTGGGTGCCGGCTATGCCCGGCAGTTGGTGCTGTCGTGGAGGTCGGCGCCACTTGTCATATTCAATCAATTGGTTTTTACTGTATCCACAGCCCTGGGCGTCCAGTTCTGGAAGAAGCGCAGCACCTTTTCCTTGTTGTAGCCCTTTCCCTCCTCGAGGAAACTCGAGTCCTGGATATGCAGCACGTTGCCCTGCTCATCGAGCACGACAAACACGGGGAAGCCAAAGCGCTCCGGGTTATTCAGCCGCTTCATCATCGCTGCCGACCACTCGGTGGCCTTGTGGGGATGGTAGTTGACGTGGATATAGACGAAATTCTGCTCAATGACGCTGCTGATGGTGCTGTCGTTGGTGATGAACTCGGCAAAACGCAGGCACCACGGGCACCAGTTACCACCCACCTGGCAGATGACGAACTTGCCCTCGGCACGGGCCTGAAGAAGGGCCTGGTCGATCTGCTCCAGCGGGTTGATTTCCTCGTTATATACCTTCTTGGGAGCCGTCTGCTCCTGTGCTGTGGCCACCATGGCGAACAATGCGGCGGCAATCACAACGATTGAAAAAAATCTCTTCATTATTCTCTAAATTCTTATATCTCTAATTATTATCCCCTTGATCAACAAGTCACTATACCGAAACTCGCTAAAGCTTTGACATGAATTTCTCGCGGTCGACGATGAAACGCAGGTGAGTTCCCTCGCCCAATAGCGTTTCGCCACAATGAGCCTCGACCTTGAACTCGATTTTCTTGCCCTCGACACGGGTCACTGTGGCAGTTGCCGTAACAGTTTCGCCCAGTTTTGAAGGCTTCAAGTGGGACGAAGCGATGTGTCCGCCCACGGTGGTGCAGCCCTGGGGCAGCTGCTCGGCCACAGCCAGCATGGCCGCATTCTCCATGAGCGCCATCATTGCCGGTGTGGCGAGCACGGGCATGTCACCCGAGCCCATCGCGATGGCCGTGACGGCATCGGTCACTGTGAGTTGGCTGGTATGAGTCAATCCTGTTTCTATCATAGTGTTACGGTCTTAATACTTGTTGAAATCATACATTTTTCTCAACTCGGCTTTCTTCTCGTCGGTCTGGCGGGAGAAATAACTCTTCCAGCCCGGGCAGAAGTTGATGTGCCAGCGCCAGAACTTGCCTAGAATTGAATCGGGCTTCTTGTGGTAATGAGCCCTGAACTTGCAGTTTTCGCAGATATGTGCCATATTTTGTTGTAGTGTTAAAAAGATTACTGATCAGAGGTGAGGAGCTGACTGTCCATCCAGGCGATGCGCTCGGTGAGCCATTGCTTGAGGTGGGCAATCTCGTCCTCGTAGCTAGAGGAGACATAGTGGTTGTTCCACACCCACACGCCCCATCGTGGCCACGCCAGGCTGTTGCGTTGCACGGCGCCATGCGAGGTGAGCACGTTGGCCAATGAGTCCACCACGGCCATCACGCGCTCATCACTCAGGTTGCCCTGGCGATACTGCGCCCATCGCTCACGGAGCATCGCCGTGTAATGCGGGTCGCTGTTGAGGCGCTGCCACCAGAAGGGGACCATATAGACCTCACCCTCCTGGTACATGATGTCGTTGTTGAGGTACATCCACGTGTCGGTGCGCCATGCCTGCCGGTGCTTGGCGTTGCCATAGGCCAGGTCGGTGTCCCAGACCACCATCTTGAAACGTGGGTCCTCACTGTCGCGCCGCTTGTAAAACTTGCCGCTCAGGCGGTAGGCATCCACATTGTGGCACAACTCCATGATGAGCTGATAGTCGATGAACGACTGCTCATCGATATAACGGCGGTAGCCACGCTCCGGGTCCTGAAAACCTTCGGCGGCGAGCGCGCGCTCCATGTCGTCGATACGCCCCGTGATATAGGCCAGTTGTTCTGGCGAGAGACTATCGTGGTCGGGCGATTTGAACTGGAACAGGATGTGACGGTCGGTATAGGGAACGCCCGCTCCATTCACGGGATGGAACTTGGAGGTATAGGTCACGTCGTCGTTGCAATCCACCTCCATCAGGTAGTCGCCGGTGATGGCGTCGCCATTGTCACCGGGCGAACGCAGGTCAAGGCGATGACGGCCCTTGGACACGACCTCGGCAAGGACATAAACCCCGTAGTAGGTGCCATCAAGCACAAGTTCGCAATAGCGCCCCTGCGGCACATATTCCATCCATGGCCTCGCCAACTCAAACGTCAGCATGTCGCGCAGGAGGCTCTTATCGCTATATGGTGCCAAGAGCGCCCAGTTGTTATCCTTGCCCATGCCGAGGAGCTTCACCTTGCGCTTGGTGGCGACATCACGCCACATGGGTTCGGCCAGCGTGCGGAACGAGTAAGGTTTCTTGGGGCTGTTGTTATAGGTGGAATTGCCGCGGTGGCGCAGGGCGATGTAGCCATCGTAGTCGATGCGTTGCCCAGGATGGGCCACCGTGTCGGCATAGTTCATGTTGCCTGCACCATTGTCGATGATTTTCATGCGCGCCCCGATGCGGGTGTCGCGCATGATGGAGTCACCGCCCACCTCAATCCAGACGATGGGCAGGTTGGTCGAATCGAGCCGCACACCCGTGTTATCGGGCGGGAAATTACCGGCTGGCTTGACACAGCCCCCGAGGGCCAGCGCCAAGAGCGACATCAATATCAACCGCGAGAAACGTTTCATCGTTCATGAAAGCATGGTTCAACACCGCAAAAGTATAAAAAAAACCACACATTCCAAAGATTGGTGATAAATGACCTAGGGCTACTGCACTAATACTAACTGACAAAACCAACGCTATTAAAAAATAATCGTGCTATCTTCATAGAGAAAACTTGTTTTTTATTACAGTTTTTGTCAAAATTTTGTATCTTTGCAAGCAAATAACATCCAAACCATCTAAATCTTAACACAACAATGAAACGATTTCTGTACCCTATTTTAGCGCTTGTTGCAGTGATGACTGTTCAAGCCGAAACTGTTACACCCGAGCGCGCACTAGCTGTGGCTCAAGGTTTTTTCAACAATGGAGGTGCCAAGTTCAAGGCCAGCGCAACACCCAAACTTGCCCACAAGGCGCTGTCGGTGGACGGCAAGCCCGACTACTATGTGTTCAATAATGGCGATGACGGGGGCTTTGTCGTCGTCAGCGGTGATGACCGCACGGTACCCGTGTGGGGATACAGCACGAGCGGCTCATTTGATTATGAGAGCATGCCCGAAAACGTCAGGTGCTGGTTCGAGGAGTATCAACGCCAATTGCAGTACCTGCGCGAGCATCCCGACGTTCAGGCTCGTCAACCAGTGACTCTCGCCAGCAGTGTGGGCCCACTGCTTTCAACGCGTTGGGGGCAAGGATACCCCTACAATCTCTATTGTCCTAATGCCCATGATTATGGTGAACTTGCCGAATATTATGACCATGCCTGCACGGGTTGTGTGGCGACAGCCTTGGCCCAAATCATGAATTACCATAAGTGGCCCAATGTGGGTACTGGCAGTCAATCATATGAAGCGGTAATCCGGGGATATCAATCACATGGATCAAACGTGGCGCAGGACCGCAATGAGCGACTGAGCGCCGACTTCAGTAAGTCGGAATATAAATGGGGCAAGATGAAGGATCAATATGGCGCTTACAAGAGTTCTAATGGGGATATTTATATGTGTTACAGGAATGGCAATGACAACTGGATTGTATTTGATGATAATAATAGCCAGTTGGACTACAGCCCCTTTTATGCGATTGCCCGATTGATGAAAGATGTGGGTTATGCCGTCAAAATGGAGTACGGCTCAAAGCACCGTGGCGGCAGTTCCTCAACTATAGATAGGGCAAGTTTGGCCGTGGCAAACAATTTCAGTTATTCTTCTTTATATAAAAAAAGACAAGATAATGATGAGAATTGGGATGACTGGTTGAGAACAGAATTGGCTGAAGGGAGGCCCATTTTTTATCGTGCTGATAACGCTTCCAATGTTGGAGATGCAGGACATGCGTTCGTTCTTGAAGGATATGATAACCAAGGCCGTTTTTACGTGAATTGGGGTTGGGATGGAGAATACAACGGACCCTATTTAACAAGTTTGCTCAACCCTGGTAGCTACGATTTCAAATATAGTCAGTTTGCCATGTTCATGACGCCGAAAAATGGCAAATACGACATCGAGGGCGAGACGGTCAAGTCATTGTCGGTCGCCATGGAAAGTGGAAATGCCGGAAAAATCAGGGCCGGAGGGGGCATCGCCATACTACCCTTCACTGTCTATGGCGTGAATTTGGACAAGATGGTTAACGTCACTTTGAGCGGACCTAATGCTGACCAATTCTCTTTGAGTGGTCTTACCTCCATTTCGGTGACAGATGCTAATCAGGGGTTCACAAGCAAAGTGAAGTACAAGCCGTCAACCGCCGGCACCCACACTGCTAAAATCACCTTCTCATCGGGTAACGATGTTGAGCCGGTTACCCTCAGCCTCAAAGGGACAGCCACGCTTTACTACGACAACAATGGCGATGAAGAAATCAATATCACCGATTTGACGGGAATGATTAATTCAGTAGTGATTGGTGGCTCGGTGGGATATTCCGACAAGGAAGCCAGCATCACTGATGTGACCCAATTGATTAACGCTCTGGTGAACGAAGAAACCGAGGTGAATGTCAGTGACGGGTTGGTGCTCTACTATCCCTTCAATGGCAATGCTGTCGACGAGAGCGGCCATGGTAACAATGGCACGGCCAATAACGTCAGTTTGACAACAGGCGTCAATGGTGACGAGAATGGCGCCTATGCCTTTGGCGGCACATCTAACATTGGCTCCATCCGAGTACCTGCCAGTTCGTCCATGAGTTTTAATGATGGCTTTACTTTCTCTTGTTTCGTCAAGCCCACTTCATGGGCTGGCATGGACGGTGATGGTGATGGCGTGGCCAGTCATTGCGTGTTTGCCATGCCCAGTGACCGTCAAGGACCGGCGCTATTGAGCGAGAACAGTGGCACGGGTATGCGTGTCGGGCTGACCAGTTTCCAGTCGCAGTGGAGCGGCCTGTCCTCAGGTACCAGAATAGATGGTGACAAACTTAACGAATGGGTGCACGTGGCTGTAGTTGTCTCCAGTACCGAACAGCGACTCTATGTCGATGGCAGCCTGGCTGGAATAAAGTCAGGCTCCACCAATCTCACGTCTCTTAATGGCAAGGACCTTTACCTGGGTGCGTTTTACCATGCAAGCACATGGTGGTACCCACTCAACGGCGTCCTGGATGAGGTGCGCGTCTATAACCGCGCATTGTCTCCCGTCGAGGTCAGTGTGCTTGCCGAGTGTAGTGAGCGTGGATATGAAGAGACCCATCCCTTCAGGCTCTCGCACAACTGGGTGACTCTTGCTGTAGGCGAGAGTGTGACGGTGGAGATGCTCAATGGTGGCGGCAGTTATGGTGTGGGTGCCGACCCCGCGGTAGTTGATTTTAACCTTGACTCCGACCAGGAAACCTTTACGCTCACGGGCGTTACAGAAGGCACGACTCAAGTCGTCGTTAACGATGTCAATTCTCAGACCCAAATCATCCTTCCTGTCACCGTGACCCAACCTCAGTTTAATGGCAAAATCGTAATGCAAAGAAAATACTGGATTAACTCTGTTTCAAGTGGCGCAGGCTCTTATTGGGGTGGTAATGTAAAATATGCGTATCAAAGATCTAATTTCTGGTTAGATAATGATATGTGGATATCTATTGAGTATCACAATGGGTATTACTGGAATGGTTCTTGGGATGGCGAACACCTTGGGATATTCATTCAAGCAGGAAAGAATCCCATGCGCGATACTGCAGAAGAATGGTATATCGGTCCACTTATTAAAGAGCAATGGGTTGATGAGAAAATAGAAATCGATCAGAATGGTACAATACGTTATTACATGAATGGAAATTTAATAGGTGAACATCTATTCAATGAATTGGATTTGACGGATGCAACAAATTTGGAATTTGATATGGATCCTTATGGTTGGTGGTACTATCATTATCATTACATGGATGATTTCAAATTATTTACTCCATCCAGTCACATTACAGACGATTTCAATGATGGCGTGATAGACTTGAATATATGGCAAGCGCCTGTCAATCCAGATGGTGTAAGAGAAGAAGACGGTATCCTAAAAACAGAGCAACTTCGAACTGATCAGGATTTCCATTTGCGTAGTAAATCCATTAAACTCTAGATTAATAAATCTGATAGCAGCAAAGAGAGGACAGCCTTTTGCAATGGTTGTCCTCTCTTTTCCAATGGAATATCAGTGTTGCCTTGATAAAAGGTAAGAAAATTTGCATATTACAACTTTTTGTGGTAATTTTGCAGCGATAAATGAAGACACATCAACATCATCAAGAACCAATGGACTCACAGAAGAATGCTGAAATCATCGCCCGTATCAAGTATCTGATGAAGGAAATGGGCCTGCGCCAGGTGCAGTTTGCCGAGCGCATCGGGGTGGACACCTCCAATCTGTCGAAATATCTTAATGCCCACATGCCATTGAGCGACTCGCTGCTCAACCGCCTTGTCGTGAACCTGGGCGTCTCCAAGGAGTGGCTGCTCGATGGCACCGACCTGCCTTTCGGCAAGACGCCCGTGCGCGTCGAAGCAGGGTCCGGGTCCGGCCTGGCCGTGGCCGCAAGCGAGGCAGGCACGCCCGTCTATGACGTGGATGCCACTGCTGGGCTGTCGTCGGGACGCAACGAGCTGTTTGCCAGCGAGAACATCGTGGGGTGGGTGAACCTGCCCAACATGAGCCCCCACTGCCGCATTGTGCGCGTGAGTGGCGACTCGATGGCCCCCGTCATCATGGACGGGGACTTTGTCGCTGTGCGAGAGTTGAGTAACCCCACTCAGATTTACTGGGGACAGATTTATGTTGTCCAGCTCGATGACTTCAGGCTGGTGAAATATGTGCGTCGTCACACCGACCCCAACATGGTCGTGTTGCGCAGCGAGAACCCCAACTACGATGACATGGACGTGCTGCGCACCGACATCCACGAGATGCTGCTGGTGCAACACATCCTCCACATTAATTCAAGACTTTAGGATCCTGAAAAAGCATTATTCCTTGGCGGCATCTTCCGCAGTGAACTGAAAACTGACAACTGAAATGAACATCTACTATCATACACTCCCCAACGGGCTGCGCCTCGTGCATCTCATGACAAGAAACCAAGTCGCCTGGTGCGGACTGGCCATCAATGCCGGCAGCCGTGACGAACTGGACGGTCACTTCGGGCTGGCACATTTTGTCGAGCACACCATCTTCAAGGGCACCAAGCACCGCCGTGCCTGGCACATCCTGAACCGGATGGAGCGCGTGGGAGGAGAATTAAACGCCTACACGACCAAGGAGGGCACCATGCTCTACTCGGTGTTCCCCGAACAGCACCTGTCCCGCGCCATCGACTTGCTGGCCGACCTCGTGCAGTGGTCGGTCTTCCCTCAAGAGGAGCTTGACCGCGAGCGCGACGTGGTGCTTGAGGAGGCCGCCAGCTACCGCGACACGCCCAGCGACGCGGTATATGACGACTTTGAGGACCTGCTGTTCACCGGCAGCGAACTGGGGCACAATATCCTGGGCCGCAAGGAGGACCTGGAACGACTCACCAGTGACGACTGCATGCGCTACCTCAAGACGTTGTATGTGCCCAGCAACATGGCCTTCTTCACGGTGGGTCCCGAGCGTCCCGAGCGGATCTTCAGCCTGGCCGAGAAGCATTTCGGTCCGATGAGTCACACGTTGGCCCCACGCCATCGTGAGTGTCCCCAAGAGACCGAGCCGTTCAAGCAAGTCATCAACATCGGCACCCATCAAGCCCATACCATCGTCGGCGCCCGCGTGCCCGACATGAGCCACCCGCTGCGTTACGCCCTGATGCTGCTCAACAACATCCTGGGCGGCCCGGGCATGAACTCGCTGTTGAACGTCGAGCTGCGCGAGCGCCGTGGTTATGTCTATACCGTGGAGTCCACCCTGTCGATGCTCAGCGACTGCGGCTGGATGGAAATCTACCTGGGTTGTGATCCCGACGACGTGCGCTCGAGCCTGCGCGTGATAGAACGCATCACCAGCCGCCTGAGTCAAGACCTGCTGCCCGAGCGCCGATTGGACGCTTACAAGAAGCAATACTGCGGCCAACTCGTCGTCGCTGCCGACAGCACCGAGTTCATGGCGATGCGTGCCGGCCGTGGCCTGCTCTATCACGGCAAGGTGACA
>JBGUKK010000130.1:0-3313 GCA_045114435.1 Sodaliphilus sp. | reverse complement strand
GGCACCGACTTGTTCTTGACACGGGTCGTCACCCTGAAGTCCTCCAGGTCGTTATAAAGGAAACTGATGTTGTATTCCCCACCCCGCTCGTTGAGCCACTTGAGTGCCTCGCTCATCGACACGTCATTGAACGTCCGCGTCACCCGCTGCCCGAAGGCAATGGAGAAAAGAGAAAAAGCTGATATAAAGAATAATAACGTATATAATCGTTTCATGCTTTTTTATCTGAGTTTTTATTTGACAATAGAAAATTTTCATGTATTTTTGTATTCATAATCAAAGCCATTCCTATTATGACACCAATACAATTAAACGCAGAAATATATCGTGCTATGGGCGTGATAGCAGAAGACGAAGCATTGCTTAAACGTGCTGTAAGATATCTGAAGAAACTGGCGGCCCAAAAGCAAGAAGAAGATTCACAGATGACAAAAGAGGAGTTTTTTGCCCGTGTGGATGAAGCCAAGCAAGAAATAGCCGATGGCAAGGGCCGCTCATTTACCAATATTGAAGAGTTGGACCGACACATCCGCAGCCTATGAAATACAATGTAATCATTGCTCCCAAGGCTGAAGAAGACCTGAAACGCCTGCTTACTAATGAGCCAAAGGCTTATCAGTAAGCCATCACCCTCATTGGTGAACTTTATGAGTATCCACGAACGGGAACAGGTAAACCCGAGCCACTCGCAGGTGACCGTTCGGGCCAATGGAGCCGACGAATCAGCAAGAGACACCGATTGGTCTACGAAATTCAAGATACTGAAGTCATTGTGCTTGTACTCACTGCCTACGGGCATTATGGTGACAAATAGCATTTGAGCAACACCCATCTTCCACCCTCTCGCTGTCGCTGGTGAGAGGGTGGATTGCATTGGGCGATATGTAGAAGCTATTTCCTGCATTGAGTGAGGTGTTTGACTCAATACCCCATTCGTGATGTGTCAACAGCCTTGGTCTTCTTCTCCTTGAAGTTGCCGATACGGTAGATGACAGCTAACGAATAGCTGGTGTAGGGCATCCACAGGCGCATGGCATAGTCCTGATTGCCGAGGCAGGAGTGTGTGTTGGTGTGAGCATTCAGGATGTTGTCGCCTTGCGCGACAAGGCTCCATTTACCGTTGCCTGAGGTATAACGGAGTGTAGCATTGAGCCGCAGCAGCGGATCGATGTCATAGACTCCTTGGATGGCCTTCGTCTGGAAAAACGGATTCAGAATCAACTGAATATTGTGTCGCGAAGACAGTTTCGCCGCAACCGTGCCGCCCAATATCCCTGAAAGGAAGGTGCGGTCAATCGGCAGATCAAAGAAACTGTCCGTTTTATCGTGGCGATAGAGGGCAGTAGCCATGACATTACCATTGAGCCAGCTACCGATACTGAATTGCGCCGAGGCCTGCAGGCCGAAGTAGTTAGAATAGTCGAAGTTGGTCTCCTTCATCACCACTGCCATGCGGTCAGAGGGCTGATAGGCCATCTGCACGAAATAGTCGGGCTCCAGCATGGCGAATGCCGAGAAGGTGTATTTGTGGTTGAGTTGCCACATCAAGTTGAAGTCATATTTTGACATCGGTTTCAGGTCAGGATTACCCCATATCTCGCTGTAGGCCGATGCGTAGTAGATACTGCTCATCGTGCTCCAATAGCTGGGATAGATGGCCTGACTGCTGATGCCAAAGTTGAGCATGTTCTTCGGGTTGATATTCCACATGGCATTGAACTGTGGGTAGATGCGCCACTCGTTCCACTTGGTGGCATGGTACTGCTCGGCCGTCACAGAGGCATCAAGGCTCAAAGACTCACCAATCTGCTTGCTAAATCCCACATAGCCATTCATGATGCGCTCGTCGTAGTTAACGTGCGAGGTGGCATCTGGCAAGGGCTGATGGTTGGCGTCGAGGGTGGTCTGATAGCTGTTGTTATTGGTAAACTGCACCATGCCGCCATAGCTCAGCCCCCAACCTCTCGACAAGGAGTGAGTTTGGTCAACCGTGAAGAGCCATTTGCCAACCTTCTGACGACTATCGACATAAAGGTTACGGCTGATATCGTACAACTCACCGTCAAGGTTCTGTGTTAGAGGGTTCTGATAGTTGGTATAAGAAACGCCAAGTTGCAGGCCGAACGGGGCCGAATAGCTGGCATCAACGTTGTGCAGGTACTCATGTTGACGGGAGCGCTGTGTGGCTTGCGCCGCACCTGTCGTGGTGTTAGTGGAACGGGTGGACTCCCATTTCCCTGTATAGGCCAAGTTCAAGCGATGATCATCGGCGATGGCATAGTCAATGCCCATGCGATATTCATGCTTTAAGACCTTGCTGCGGTTGCGGGTCTTGTCAAAATAGTGTACGCGCTGTCCGTTGAGAGGATGGTTTGCCTCGTGTTCCACCTGCCCATAACCAGTGCCATCGGTGAACTTGTATGATGCGTCCAGGCTCATCTTTCTATGATTATAGATGATGCTGCCGCCAGCAAAGCCTGTACCGTATTTGCTCTGTTGCCAACCACCCTTCAGTTGTCCGGAAAAATGGTTTGTTCCCGCAAAATCTTTCGTTACAATGTTAATCGCCATTCCACGCACATGGTACTTGGCTGGAGCCGATGGCATCACCTCGGCTTTGGACAGTTGTGCGGCCGGCATCTGCTTCAACCGTTCCACTACCTGTTCAGCACTTAGGGTTGTAGGCTTCCCGTTGATGATAAGTGTTGCCGATTGCCCGGCAAACGACAGTCCGTCTCCGCCTTCTGTCACGCCAGGAATTCGAGTCAAGGCTTCGTAGGCATTATCGGCAGGAAGTATTTCCAGCAACTGCGGCATGTTGTATGTCAAGTGCCCGTTCTCAGTCTTTACGATCGGACGCTCGCCCTTGATGGTGACGCCGTCGAGGGTGTATTGGTCGGGCTGCATTTTGATGGTGCCCAGGTGAGGGGTCTTGCAGTGGCGATAGACGGGGCGGTAGCCTACGTAGGTGATGCGGGCCAGGACACCGCTCTGGTCACATGGGATGACAAACAGGCCGCTCTCGTTGGTCACGCCGCCGGTGATGAGGGTGGAGTCGCGCGGCGAGAGCAGGGCGACGTTGGCATAGGGCAACGGCTGGCCCGTCTCGTCGAGGACGGTGCCCTTGTAGCGCGTCGCTTCGCGCAAAGGGCACTCGACGGCGATGTTCTTGTCTTGCACATTCATCTTGATGGGATAGAAGCCGATCAACTGCTGGATGGCATCGGGCACCGACTTGTTCTTGACACGGGTCGTCACCCTGAAGTCCTCCAGGTCGTTATAAAGGAAACTGATGTTGTATTCCCCACCCCGC
>JBGUKK010000129.1:0-4161 GCA_045114435.1 Sodaliphilus sp. | reverse complement strand
GAGACCACTGGCGCGGGCGGTTTGGATAATGCCCACGTAGGTGATGTCGTGCGACATCATCGCGTCAAAGCGGATGCGCATCTTCTTGCCCTTGCTGCCGTCCACATCGTGACTGCGCAGGATGCCGTAGGTGATGGTGTTCTCACGAGCCTCGTCAGGCGTGGGAAGACCAGTGGCATCAGTGCGAATTTCGTTACCGTTGATTAAGTAAACTCCTTGTTTGATTAATTCTACCATGATAAAATTTTGAAAATGTTAATTGATATAGGGTTGTTAATTCAATAGCGAGTGGATAAAAATGGTGAGCGCAACCATGTCGGCACTGCCTCCAGGGGAGATGTTGCGAGCGATGAAGTCGCGGTTCATCGCTTCCATGCCGGCGGTGCTGTAGGCGTCGAGCAGCGAGCGTGCCTCTTGCTTGACATGCTGGGCCTGGTCGAAGCCCACGCGGTGGATGACGTTGGTGTCGTCCAGCTGGCTCATGATGAGTAGCAGCAACTTGTGACGGGCTGTAGAATAATCTTCTACACTCCAGCTGCGATAAGCGGGGAGCCAATCACCAAACAGCTGCGGATAGCCGGCCTTGGCCATGTCAAGGGCTCCGGTCACACGGTGCGCACTCACGGCAGCATTACCGTGGGTGCCCGCCGTGGGAGTGAACCCTGCGGCAACCTGCATGATGAGGTCGCGCAGCTGCTTGCTGCCCACGATGCCGTCGCGGGCCATGCACCACGATGCCGACAGGACGGTCAGCCCCATGGCAAACAGGGCACCACGATGGGTGTTCACGCCCCCAGTGGACTTGAGCATGGCTTGCTCGGCCTCGATACCCAGACGGCGAATCTCATCGACCGCAGGTATCTCGTAGTGCTCGCCACACGTGTTGCCGTACAATGCCAGCTGTTCCATGAAGGGGTGCAAAGCATCGATGCTCTTGTCCATCAGCGACAGGTCCATGTCGTTGTGGGCGCCGTTGTCGTTGCAGTCCACCAGCCCGGGCTTGGGCGTGGTGTGCAACTCGGCACGCAAGGCGTCGGCGGCCAGATGGGCGATGAGGTAGGGCACAGTGCTGTCGGGCACAAGCCCATTGGCTTGGCTCAGCGAGCCGTCGGCCAGCGCCTGTCGCACCCGTGACGCACTCACGGGTTGGGCGTCTACCGCCAGGCGCTCCACGGTCTTCACCATGATGCCGCACTGTGGTAATTGCTCGTGCATGAGGGCGTTGTAACGTGCGGTCAGCTCGTCGATGGGCTCACTGCCCACGTAGCGTGTCGTCACGCCCAGGGCGGGAGCGATGTGACGGGCAAACAGGTCCAAGTCCAGCGTGATATGGGTGTCGGTGGCGTCGGTCACCTGCTTGAGGAAGTAGGTGGGGAACGTCAACTCGCTGATGGCATAATCGCTGCCCTCGACCACCACCACGTTGTCCAGGTCTTCACAGCCCGCCTGAATCATGGCCAGGCGCTCGGCGTAACTGAACGTGGAGCGGTCCTCGCGCACGACGATGACGTACAGGGTCGATACCCCTTGTGAGGCTTGGCTCACCAGGTAGCGATGACCCAGCGTGAACGGGTTGGCGTTCATCACGATGGCGGCAGCCCCGTCGGGACGGTCACCACGCGTGTGGCGCAGGTAGTCGGTATAGGCACCGATGCCCTTCATGCCGTTTTCCATCAGGATGGCCTTCGGGGCGGTGGCAATGGCCTTGAAGCCCATGCTCTCAAACACCATGCGGTTCTCGGGCTTGGTATAGACCTTTACCGTCTCGGCTCCCTGCTGATGGGCCATGCCGATGAGGCGTGAGATGAGCTTGTTGCTCAGGCCGGTGTCGCGTGCGGCTTCGCCCACGGCTATGCACTTGATGACGTTGCCCTGCAGCCCGCCGCCAGCGATGATGTTGCCGTCGTCGTCGGTGACGGCGGCATAGTAGTCCACGTCCTCGAGACGAAGGCCACTGTCGGCAAGGAAGCGCTCCACACGGGTCCTGTTGGACTTGAGCGAGAGCGGCATGTCGCAGATTTCAAAGTTATCGTACATAGTCGTCTATCAACTGCTGGATGTGGGCCATCAGCTCCTCCTGCGAGTGGCTGTGGTTGCGCATGCACCAGCGGGCCTCGTGGTCACACAGCAAGCAACGGCGGGGCTCGCCACCCACCTGCTGGCGGGTGATGGGCATGCCGTCGGCACCCATGACATCAATGTCGAACAGCCGCCCTAACGGGTGGCTGTCTTCAATGTCACAAGTCACACGTTTGGCCTCGAGCGCCGGCAAGTCGGTGATGAGGTAGGCCTCATAGCCGGTTACCAGATCGCAGGCACGCGTCGCCTGCACGTGCTCGCCCAGACGGTCGAGCAGGGACGTCAAGGCCGCTTGAGCTGTCACCACTGAATAGAGATTACGCTTGACGCTGCCGGGCATCACCACCGTCAGGCACACGAGGGTGCTGCCGGGGTGCTGTTGGAGCAACTGCTGTTGCAGCGCGTGACGGTTGTCACGGCTTTGCAGTAGAGCGTCGAGCGTAATCTCCATCGCTGGTGTTATAGAGTCAGACTAAATGCTGTGGCATTCAGTCCACAATGTTCTTGATAACGTCCTGTACCGAGCCGTCGCGGTTCAAAACGACGCCCACAACCTTGTCGCCGAAGGGCAGCGGTGCGGGATCGCCGATGATCGAGCGGGCCTTGGCAGCCAGGTCGTGGATGTCCACGATGTGCAGGCCGGCAGCCTCCAGACGCTCCTTGATCTCGGGACGGTTGGGGTTAACGGCGATACCATACTCGGTAACGACAACGTCAACGTTGCTGCCCGGGGTGATCAGCGTGGTCACCTCGTCAACGACGCAAGGGATGCGGCCGCGCAGCAGCGGGCAAACGATGACCGACAGGGCGCTGTCTTGAGCAGTGTCGGGGTGGCCACCGATGGCACCACGGATGATACCGTCGCTACCCACGAGCACGTTCACGTTGAAGTTCACGTCAACCTCCAGGGCCGACAGGATGACAACATCCAGGAAGTGGGTGGCTGAACCCGGCTCCAGCATGGCGGCATACTCGTTGGCCGACACGCTCTTGTGCAGCGGGTCGTTCATCAACGACTCGGCAGCCACCTTGTCAAACGACTGAACGTCGATCAGACGGCCGATCAGGCCCTCCTGGTGCAGTTTCACCATGTGGCTGGTGATGCCACCCAGGGCGAAGCTGGCCTTGATGCCCTTGTCGATCATACCCTGACGCAGGTACTTGGTCACGGCAAGCGAAGCGCCGCCCGAACCGGTCTGCAGTGAGAAACCGTTCTCAAAGTAACCGCTGTTCATCACCACCTTGGCAGCCTGCTTGGCGAGCAGGATGTCGCGCGGGTTCTTGGTGTCGCGGATGGCACCCGAGGAAATCTTGCTCGAGTCGCCCACCGAGTCAACGACAACAACAAACTCCACGTCGGCCTCGCTGATGGCGTTGTGCTGGTTGGGATAGTCCACCAGGTCATCGGTCAGGATGATGGTGTGGTCGGCATACTTGGCATCGGGCAGGGCATAACCCAGAGAACCGCAGATGCTCTTGGCGTTCTCGCTGGTCGAGTAGCCGGCAGCGTTACCCAGGGGGTCGCACGATGATGCGCCCAGGAAGGCAACGTCGATGTGGAGCTCACCACTCTTGATGGCATAACCGCGTGAACCGTGGCTGCGGAAGATGACGGGCTTCTCCATCAGGCCGTGCGATACCTCGGTAGCGAGGTTGCCGCGCAGGCCGCTGGTGTGCAACTGGGTGATCACACCGTTCTTGATGTGCTCAATCAGGGGCTCATGCACGTCGATGAGGCTCGACGAGGCCAGAGTCAGGTTCTTGAAACCCATCTCGGCGAGCTTGGCAACAACCATGTTGATGACCTTGTCACCGCCGCGGAAGTGGTGGTGGAACGAGATCGTCATGCCGTCCTTGAGACCGCTGCGCTTGATGGCTTCCTCAAGGGTGACAACCTTGCTGCTCCTGCGCTGCAACTCGTGGCGAGGGGTCAGGTCTTTCTTCACGTTGGCATCACTATAGACGCCCTTGTTCATCTGCTTTGCAACCTCTGCGATCTGGGCTGCTCTATCTTTGATACTGTTCATGCTAAGTCCTCCTTTGTCATGATGCCCGACGCGATGGCCAGGTCGATGGTACGTT
>JBGUKK010000128.1:0-19917 GCA_045114435.1 Sodaliphilus sp. | reverse complement strand
TGTGGTTGCACTGTGCGGCACGATGACGGGCTGCAAGGGCAATGCCCAGCGACCCGTGAATGGAACGATGGAAGAAGCTTCCCTGGTGGGTGAAGCACCCCAAGCAGTGGTGGACCTGATGAAACGTGTCAACATCGATGACCGCTACGAGACGCTATTGGAGGACAAGGACAACGCCGTTGCTGTCTATAGCCTGATGAAGTGTTCCGACACGATTTCCAGCGAGGGCTACGGCATGGTCGTTGGCAAGGGCGACGTGAAGACCGCCCTACCCCAGCTGCGCCACGGACGCATGCCGCGGGCACGCTATGACGCCGCCACGGGCGACCTGTGGATCCTGGGCAGCGACATGGAGGGCACGGGCGTGAACGTCGAGCGCCCCTATCTGCTGCGCTTCGGTGACGACGGCTACGCGAGCATCGTGACCTCGATTGACCCCTACGAGATCCAGAAGGCCATCTGCCAGCTGTTGACCTACAGCATCGATGGCCAGGAGATCACCTTCTATGCCGAAGGTAAGCAGTTGGCCACCGCAACCAACAAGATGGAGGACATGGGCGGCTTCATGGAGGATGCCATCTACGTGGGTGAGCAGATCAGCTACAGCATCGAGGGACCGCTGACGGTTCATGTCACCCCCGGTGTGAACTTTGTGGTCGGTAAGGTGCTGCACTATGATGACATGCCCACCTTCAGCGCCACCGTCAAGCCCAATGACGACGGCACCGTCACGTTGAGCGACCTCAAGGCCGAACAGTAAACACCTGATACTGAAAATCACGCTAATCTGGCGAATGAGAATTCGTGAAGATTAGCGTGATTTTCGTTTATATTCCCCCAAAAATCAGATGGCTGGCTTAGCCGTCTTCTCGGGATTCAGCTCGCCGATGTCGAGCGGATTGCTCGGTGACGCCTGGCTGCGCATGATGTCCTCGACGCTGTCGATGACGTTGACGATAAAGTCGCCCAACTTCTCGGTCTCGCAGACGATGTCCATGTAGAAGATACCGGCCTTGTAGGGATACTTGTGCTGGTTGACGTTCTCGATATTCTCGGTGCGGCAGGCGTTGCGGAAGTTGTTGATCTCGCGCTCCTTGTTGTAGTTACGCATGAGGTCGTCGGGGGTGACGTTGTCCAGGTCGATGAGCACGGTGAGCATGTTGGTCATCGCCTCGCTCACGAGCTTGAGCATCTCGTCGATGTTCTTGTAGTTGTACTCGTTGAAGTGGGCGTCGGCCTCCTCCTTGCGCACGAGGGCCTTGGCAATGTTGTTGCTGCTGTCGGCGATACTCTCCAGCTCGCTGATGATGCTCAGCAGACCCGAGACGCGCTTCTTGGCCTGGCTACTGAGCTTGCCGTCAAGCACCTTGTTGAGGTAACTGCCAATCTCAAACTCCATGCGGTCGCTGATGTCCTCATATTTCTCGATGCGCGAGTAGAGCTTGTTGAACTCGGGTGTGCCCGTCTTGGTGTGCACCAGTTCCTTGACCATGCCCAGCATGCGCTCGACGCGCTCGGCCATGACGACGATCTCTCGCTCGGCCTGGGTGATGTTCAACTCGCTGGCACTCATGAGACCGCCCTGGATATACTTGAGCTGGAACTCCTCTTCCTGCTTCTTGCCCTTGATGAGCATATTGAGCAACTTGACGTAGAGCTTGGTGAACCAGATCATGATCAACAGGTTGCAGAACTTGAAGATCGTGTGGAACATCGTCATGCCGATGGACATGGCCACCTGCTGCTGGGCCAGTCCACCACCATCGACGCTGGCTCCCCCCTTCACGCTGTTGTACAACGCCCAGGGATCCCCCAGGTGGAACAGGTCCTTGACCACCCAGGTCACCATCGACACAAAGGGTTGGAAAATCACCAGCACCCACACAGCGCCGAACAGGTTGAACAAGGCGTGACCCAGCGCGGCCTTCTTGGCCTCGGCGTTTCCGCCCAACGACGCCAGCAACGGCGTGATGCTCGTGCCGATGCTCGCACCGAGCACCATGGCACAAGCGATGTCAAACGATATCCATCCCTTGGCCGCCATGATCAGCACGATGGCAAAGGTGGCGGCACTCGACTGGATCACCATCGTCACTACCCATCCCACAATGGTGAAAAACAGGATGGACAGGAATCCCATCGACGTGTACTGCTGCAGCGAGGCGAACACCTCGGGAGACTTGGACAGGTCAGGCACATTGGCGCTGATGGCATCCAGACCCATGAACAGGAACACGAAACCGATGATCAACTCACCGATGTTCTTGTAGTTGCTCTTCTTCATGAACAGCATGGGCACGGCAAAGGCCAGCAACGGCAACAGGAACGCCGACAACTTGACCTTGAAGCCGAAGATGGCGATAATCCACTCGGTAAACGTCGTTCCCAAGGCTGCACCGAAGCTCACCGCCAGCGATTGCTCCAGCGGCATCAGTCCGGCATTGACAAAGCTGACAACCATCGACACCGATGCCGACGAGCTCTGAATCAAGGCGGTGATGATCACACCAGTGACAATGGCAAGGAAACGGTTCTTGGTCATCCAGGCCAGGATGGAACGCAGGCGCTTACCAGCGGTCTTCTGCAAGCCTTCACTCATGATTTTCATTCCGTAGAGGAACAAGCAGACGGCTCCTAATAAAGCCAGTAAGTCTATAAATGAGTAATCCATTGAATATCAGCTATTTGTGTTAATATTCTCGTATTTTGTCACAAAATTACGTCTTTTTTTCCACATATCATATCATCGGCCAGGGGTTTTTGCCAAAAAAGTGACATTTTTTCTTCGCATTTGCCTCACATCAGCACAACAGGGAACAACACTGCGCTTCAACGAGTAAAATATCGCTTAAAATGGTAAAACTCCCCAGGCTATCGTTATTTGTTACCACAACAAGGGTCACTGTTACAAATATTTTGGCTAATTTTGTGCCCTAAATGTAACTTATTAACCATCAAAAAAGTCAAACAACATGAAGAAATTCTACTCACTCATGCTCATGGCATCTGTGGCTGTCGGAGCAATGGCCGACGACTTCGTGAGCGACGGTACCGGCAACGTTTACTCCTTCAACGCCTTGAGCCAGATTGAGGGCACAGGCGTGACCCTCCAGGACGACGGTTCCTACCTTGTGAGCGCCAATTTCACCATCAGTGAGGGTGATGTGCTCAAGCTCGATAACAACGCTGTCATCAAGATGGCCAACGGCGTGCAGATCACCGTTGACGGCAATGCCGACTTCGCTCCCGCCGACACCGCTGTCGTGACCCGCGATGCCGAGGGGTCTAACCCCAAGGGATTCTGGATGCTGGGCGAGAACGGCAACGCCGACTTGAAGAACGTGACCTTTGAGTATGTGGGCGTGGTCTTCGGCGGTGCCAACAGCCGTCTGTATGCCGACAACTGCACCTTCACGCTGCACAACGGCAAGTCCTCCAGCTCGGGAGCCCTGTCGTTCAACAGCTTGTGCGACAACAACATCGTTGAGAACTGCTACTTTATCGAGAACACCGTCAACGCCATCGGCAACGGTGCCAACAGCCCCGTGGGCGTGACCATCAGCAACTGCCTGTTCTGGCACAACACCACCAGCAACCGCAACAAGCCGCAGATCAACCTCACCTGCGCCGGCCCCTATGATGTGCGCATTATCGGCAACGAGGTGATTGGTGGACAGTTCACCCTCTCGGGCGGCATCGGCGTGAGCAACATGATGGGCCTGGGCCACACCGGCAAGGTATATATCGAGGAGAACTACATTGCCGACAACCGCTACGGCATCACCACCATCGGCAGCATGGATGCCATCATCCGCAACAACACGATGATCAACAACTGCTACGAGAACACCCCCGCCAACGGTGGCAGCTGCATCAGCGTGTATGACAGCAGCAGCTCCAGCAATGTCTATATCGAGGGCAACTGGATGGAAGGAGGCCTGTGGGGCATCACCATCGTCAGCGGTGAGCCCAACGTCAATCTGGGTAAGACTGAAGATCCCACTGCCGAGGACTACAACCCTGGCAACAACACCTTTGTCAACAACGGCAATGAAGGTGTGCTCTATGACCTGTTCAACAACGGCACCGGCACCGTATGGGCCCAGGGCAACACCTGGAATGTAGTC
Source organism: Sodaliphilus sp. (assembly GCA_045114435.1). GTDB lineage: Bacteria > Bacteroidota > Bacteroidia > Bacteroidales > Muribaculaceae > Sodaliphilus. The sequence goes on along the minus strand of JBGUKK010000128.1, from coordinate 15,790 downwards.
GAGCAGACCGAGGAGAACATCGAGGAAGTGATCTACCACCAGGTGGACGACCCCAGCAAGGGTCTGGTCATCTTCATGCCCGCTCATCAGGACAATACCGCCGTCGAGGAGATCAGCGCTGCACAGCAGGCCGACGGTCTCTACTACGACCTCATGGGTATCCCCACCGAGAACCCCACCAGCGGCATCTACATCCATGGCGGCAAGAAGGTGCTTGTGAAGTGATGGTAAGTCAAGCGATCGCTTGAACTGAAAAACGAACGCAAAATGCGGACCGACAACAAACCGGTCCGCATTTTTTATCACACATCCGCCTAAAAATCACCAACTTACCAACGCTTTCAAAATTTTTATAGGATTTCTATAATAGAATTTCTATAAAATCAAAAAATAATGACTATATTTGCAGCGCCAACGATTCCTAAACAGTGATAGATTATGAAAAAAATCATCAATCCGTTTATCGTATCAGGCAAGATTGAGCCTGAGTACTTCTGCGACCGTATCAGCGAGAGCGCAAGCCTCATCAAGTCGCTCACCAACGGTAATAACCTGGTGCTGATTTCTCCACGTCGCATGGGTAAGACAGGGCTGATACACTACTGCTATGACAAGGAACCTATCTGCGGCAATTATCATACGATCTTCATTGACATCCTGCACACCACAAGCTTGCGGGAATTTACATTCCTCTTTGGCAAAAGCATCTTTGAAGCCATTATACCGCTTGGGCAGAAGATGCTGACCTCGTTTGTGCACACGCTCAAATCCCTTAGCGGAAAATTCAGTATTGACCTGGTCACCAATATGCCCACATTCAACTTGGAACTGGGCGACATCACACGCCCGGCAATGACCCTCGAGGAGATTTTTACCTATCTGGAGAATGCCGACAAACCTTGTATCGTTGCCTTCGACGAATTCCAGCAGATTGCCAACTATCCCGAAAAGAACATCGAAGCACTACTCCGGACCCATGTCCAACAAGCCTCAAACACACATTTCATCTTTGCAGGCAGCGAGTATCACATCATGCAAAAGATGTTCATGTCCTCGGCCAGGCCTTTTTACAATAGTGCCGACACCTTGGAATTGAAGGCTATTGACATCGATATATACACCGAATTTGTCATCAGACTCATGAAGGGCGGCAATCGCACAATTGCTCACCAATTAGTTAATGCAATCTATCAGTTGTATCGCGGCAACACCTACGCCATGCAGAAGACCTTCAATGAGCTTTACTCCATTACCGATGAGGGTACCAATGTCACGACCGACATGGTCATCACTGCGATTAACAACGTCATTGACTCTAAGGAACCCATGTTCCGTGAACAACTGTCCAATATCCCCGACAAGCATAAGCCGCTTCTCTATGCTATCGCTCAGGAGGGCGAGGCCGAGCGCATCACATCGGCCAAGTTTGTCAAGGATCACAAATTGGCATCGGCTAGTGCCGTCCAATATGCAGCATCCCAACTGCTCACCAAAGGAATCATCACAAAACTCGCTGGCCAATACGCCATCAATGACCCTTTCTTTGCTCTCTGGATCAATAGATTATATGGGCAAACCACATTGCAACAACTCTTAAGCGACAATTAATAATCAGTTTTTATAGGATTTCTATAATAGAATTTCTATAAAATCATTGAACTGGCTACGCAGGAGTTGCAGTAGTGTTCTGATAGTTCTCTTTATGAATGTTTTTGGGGTTATTTAGTTGACTTGGCATTGAAAACTAAGGACTAAGGACTAAGGACTAAAAACTTTTTCGTACCTTTGCACCCCAAATAGGAAACAAACAATAAAACAACGATACAAATGGAGAAAGAGAAGAAATTTGCCCGCACGCTGGTGACTACCGCGCTGCCCTATGCTAACGGTCCTGTCCACATCGGCCATCTGGCTGGCGTATATGTGCCGGCCGACATCTATGTTCGCTACTTGAGACTCAAGGGCGAGGATGTGATGTTCGTTGGCGGCAGCGACGAGCATGGCGTGCCCGTGACTCAGCGCGCCCGCAAGGAGGGCATCACGCCCCAGCAGGTCGTGGACCGCTATCATGAGTTGATCAAGAAGTCGTTTGAGCAGTTCGGTATCTCCTACGATATCTACAGCCGCACGACCAGCAAGACGCACCATCAGTTCGCTGCCGAATTCTTCCGCAAACTCTATGACGACGGCAAACTCATCGAGAAGGTCACCAAGCAGTTCTATGACGAGATAGACGGCAAATTCCTCACCGACCGTGACGTCGAGGGTGAATGCCCCTATTGCCACCACCCGGCAGCCAAGGGCAACCAGTGTGAGGACGGCTGCGGCCGCGACCTGGACCCCACCGAGCTCATCAATCCGCATGCCAAGGATAGCGACCATCCCCTCATCCTCAAGGACACCACCAACTGGTTCCTGCCCCTGAACGAGTATGAGGGCTGGCTCAAGGAGTGGATCCTCGAGGGCCACAAGGAGTGGCGCAGCAATGTCTATGGCCAGTGTAAGTCGTGGCTCGACAACGGCTTGCAGCCCCGCGCCATGACGCGTGACCTGGACTGGGGTATTCCCGTGCCCGTCGAGGGTGCCGAGGGCAAGGTGCTCTACGTGTGGTTTGACGCCCCCATCGGCTACATCAGCAACACCAAGGAACTGTGCGATGCCCAACCCGAGCGCTGGGGCACCTGGCAGCAGTGGTGGCAGAACGACGAGACCCGCCTTATCCACTTCATCGGCAAGGACAACATCGTGTTCCACTGCATCATCTTCCCGACGATGATGAAGGCCCACGGCGACTACATCATGCCCGACAACGTGCCTGCCAACGAGTTCCTCAATCTTGAGGATGACAAGTTATCGACCAGCCGCAACTGGGCCGTCTGGTTGCATGAGTACCTCGAGGATTTCCCCGGCAAGCAGGACGTGCTGCGCTATGTGCTCACCGCCAATGCTCCCGAGACCAAGGACAATTACTTCACCTGGAAGGATTTCCAGGACCGCAACAACAACGAGTTGGTGGCCATCTTGGGCAACTTTGTCAACCGTGCCCTGGTGCTGACTCACAAGTTCTGTGGCGGCAACGTGCCCGAAGCAGGTGAACTCACCGACGTGGACCGCTCAGCCTTTGAGGAGTTCAAGCATGTGAAAGTCGCCCTGATTGACCACATCGAACACTTCCACTTCCGCGAGGCCCTGAAGGATGCCATGGACCTGGCCCGCATCGGCAATAAGTACCTGGCCGACACCGAACCCTGGAAGTTGGCCAAGACCGACATGGCGCGCGTGCAGACCATCATGAACGTGGCCCTGCAGATTACCGCCAACCTGGCCATCGCCTTTGAGCCATTCCTTCCCTTCAGTGCAGCCAAACTGCGCAGCATGATTGGCATGGAGCAGGCCGAATGGAGCCGTCTGGGCGATACCGATATCCTGCCCGTTGGCCGCCAGCTGGAGCAGCCCGTGCTGTTGTTTGAGAAAATTGAGGATGAAGTCATCCAAGCTCAAATCGACCGCTTGGACCGCATCAAGCAGGAGAACATCATCAACAACTTCAAACCCAAACCCATCACCACCACCAGCACCATCGATGACTTTGCCAAGCTCGACATCCGCGTGGGCACCGTCCTCGAGTGCGAGAAGGTGAAGAAAGCCGACAAGCTGCTGAAGTTCACCATCGACGACGGCATGCAAGGCCGCACGATCATCAGCGGCATCGCCAAGTGGTACCAGCCCGAAGACCTGGTGGGCAAGCAGGTGTGCTTCATCGCCAACTTCCCGCCCCGCAAGCTCAAGGGCATCGAGAGCCAGGGCATGATCCTGAGCGCCGAGGATGCCGGCGGACGCCTCGTGGTCATCGGACCGACCGGCCCCGTCAAGCCCGGCTGCCAGGTAGGGTGATTTATTCAAGCGCCCATAGGCCGCTTGAAGTTTAGAGTTTATAGTTTAGTGGTTAGAGGTTCCGCCTCTGACCACTTGCTTTTTTATAGTGCCACCCCTTGGCGTGACCAGGTGTGCGGAATGGTGGCTTTCAGGAGCATCCATGTTAAAATATGTTAAATAGTTGGAAATTATTTGGTTTATATTATAAACCGATTTATCTTTGCAGCGTGAAACAAGAACGGTAATCGCGAGTGCTGTTCTTTTTTCGGAGAGTTTTAGTTTATTTTTTAAACCGCTTTATAGCCAAATTAAAGAATTCAAGTTATGGAAGAGAAGAAAATGACCGAGCGCGAGAGCCTCGAACTGATCACCGCGATGATACAGCGCACCCGTGAGCGCTATGTGGGCGACGGTAACATCATGCTGATGTGGGGTTACCTGTCGGTAGTAGTGGCCGCCCTGGTATGGATCTTGTTAGTGAAGACTCACAATCCGTTATGGAACTGGTTGTGGTTCGGCATCGGTGTTATCGGCGGCATCGCTACCCCCATCATGGACAAGAAACAACGGGTAAAGTCTGGCGTGAAGAGTTATTCCGACAAGCTCACTTCACAGATTTGGACCATTGTAGGCATATCGGCCATCGTTGCAACGCTGTTCTGCCTGGGATTCAGTTTGCTCAAGGGCTACGATGCTTGGAAGATGATGTTTGCTTTCGCACTCATTATCGTGCCGATGGCCGAGATGGCACAGGGCATTGTCATCAAGGAGAAGTCGCTGGTGGCCGGCGGCGCTATCGGCCTGACGTGCGGCATCTTCATCGTCTGCTGCATTGCGGCCCAGGTTCCCTTGTATGCCAGCCTGATTCTGCCGCTGTTCATCATTGCCTTCATCTGCATGATGATCATTCCGGGTCACATCATTAACCATAAAGCCCGCATGCAGCGATGAAAGAGCTTGATCCCATCCTTCACTCCCAGCTGCGGCTGGCAGTGATGTCCATCCTGATGAACGTGGACGAGGCCGACTTTGTCTATCTCAAGGAGCAGACCGAGTCCACGGCAGGCAACCTGAGCGTGCAGCTCGACAAACTCTCGGCAGCGGGTTACATCACCGTCACCAAGGGGTTTGTCGGCAAGAAGACCCGCACCACCTGCCAGGTCACCGACCAGGGCCGCCAGGCCTTTGAGCAATATGTCGAGGCCTTGAAGAGCTATCTGAACCTGTAAACACGGCACTACAAGGAATTTACGGCACCGAGGCACACACACTTCAGGTGCCGTAAGTACACCCCCCCAAAAAAACATGAGGCCATGTCACCATCGACATAGCCTCATTTTCTTGCCCACTCCAGCGCGACGGGGGTTCAATCCGTCGTGGATGATGGGCGTTGTCAAGGGTATTAGAAGATCTTTTGATAATAAGTGTTGATGATTTATTCTAATGTGTTGTATATCTCGTCGGTGACTGCCTCGAGCCACTCATTGCTGGCGCCTTCCTCGACACTGGTGTGATAGGTCAGGTGCTGGAACCACGAGTCACAGGCGGCTCCGTGCCAGTGTTTCACTTCGGCAGGAACGGCAATGACGGTTCCAGGTGTCATTTCAACGGCAGGTTTGCCCCACTCCTGGTACCAGCCGCGGCCAGCGACACAGATAAGCATCTGCACCTGGCGGTGATGTACATGCCAGTTGTTGCGGCAACGAGGCTCAAAGGTGACATTGAACAAGCCATTGCCCATGTCGGCGAGGTAGCTGTTGCCGATGAAGAATTGTCCGTAAGGATTGAGTTCGCCCTTGGGCCACACCGAGAAGTCCACGGCATCGACAGCCTGTGCCGGCTCACCGAACACGTCGGCAAGTGCCAGCTCGCAGCGGATGGCCTCGGCTTCACCGACCTGGTCGCGCAGCACAGCGGGAATATCATGCAGCTGGCCATCGGTAACGCCCATATTACGCGCTCCGCTGACGTGAGCCTTCAACTGAGGCTCACAGCCGGGCAGGGCCGAGATGGCCGAGACGGTGACAATCTCACGGTCGGCATGGGTGAGGTTATTGCGGGCGAAGATGTCGCCAAACAGGTGGGCCTTGAGATAGTAGTCGGTCTGAGGGGCGAAGGTATAGTTGAACGGCTGTCCCGTGAGGCGCGTCTGCACCTCGGTGCCCTGCTTGAGGGCGTCGTAATCCTCGGGCAGCGGGTCGGCCTCACGACCTTCTTCCACCATCTGCCCACTGGCGGCGCGATCCTTAATGACCTGCTGCAATGCGCCGAGCGCATTCAGGCTTCGGGGAAAACCCGTGTAGGCGTAGAGCTGCGACAGGGCCTCCTTGGCCTCGCTGACGGTCAGTCCGTAATCAAAACCTTCGTTCAGGGCTTGTTTCAGTCCCTCGATGTTACCGCGTGCCTCGTTGGCGGCAATGGCCACGAGTGCTTGCTGTCTTTTGGTCAAATCCATATTCTGCTGTGCATTGATAGTGAAGTGGGCCAACAGCACGGCGGCTGCCAGTACCCAGAGTTTGATTGTTTTCATTTCAGATTCTCTTTAAAGAAGGCCTCCAGTTTGTCGTAGGGGATGACACCGGCCTTGTCGTCATAGAGGTCCACATGGGATGCGCCAGGGATGATGAGCAATTCCTTGTTGCCCTCCTTATAGGAACCTGCGTATTTGCCCGTGGGAATCTCGTTGGCCGTGGCACACTCGGCAACCGATGAGGTGAAGGGCTTCTTGCCGGTCATCTTCTCGAAGGCATACTCCGAGAAGTAGCGCGAATGAGCCTTCTCGCCATGGATGAGCAGCACGGGAGTCTCAATCTCGTTGGCATGATCGAGGATGGGCTGGTTGAGGAAGGACTGGCAGCCGACGATGTTCCAGCCATCGGTCGAATTGCCGCTGCGCTCATGATAGCCACGATCAGTCTTGTAGTAGGCATGATAATCTTTCACAAACCAGGGCGCGTCGTCGGGCAACGGGTCGATGACACCTCCGGCACGCTTGTAGGTGCCGTTCTTGAAATCCTCGGTGCGCTGAGCGGCCATGGCCTTGCGTGCCGCCATGCGCTGCTCCTTTGAGTCTTGGCTCATGAAATAGCCCTCGCGGGTCACCTTCGTCATGTCATACATGGTTGAGGCCACGGTAGCCTTGATGCGCGGGTCAAGGGCAGCGGCGTTGACAGCCATGCCGCCAAAGCCACAGATGCCGATGATGCCGATGCGCTCAGGATCCACGTTGTCCTGGACCGAGAGGAAATCGACCGCGGCAAGGAAGTCCTCGGTGTTGATGTCGGGAGAGGCCATACGACGGGGCTCGCCGCCGCTCTCACCAGTGTAGGACGGGTCAAAGGCGATAGACACAAAGCCGCGCTCGGCCATGTGCTGGGCGTAGAGGCCCGAGCTCTGCTCCTTGACGGCTCCGAAGGGGCCCGAAACGGCGATAGCCGGCAGCTTGCCCTGGGCGCCCTTGGGGGTGTACATGTCGGCAGCGAGTTCGATGCCGTAGCGGTTGGTAAAGGTTACCTTCTTGTGGTCCACCTTGTCACTTAGCGGGAACGTCTTGTCCCATTCCTTTGTCAGATTCAATGTTGTCTTCATATTCTCATCATTTTGATTGTTTCCATTTCCACCAGTGCAGGACGACAGCACACCAGCTGACAGCAACGCCATCAGCACCAGGATGTTAAGCATTCTCGTTTTCATACTTGGTAATCTGATATTATTAAACGTTGCAAAAATAGTGTAATCGGGCGGATTATCATTTATCTGAAACACCTGAAAATTTACCATATTCACCTTATTTTATGGGTAAACGCCTGATTTTAGGATAAAAATGACTACCTTTGTACACTTGATGGATATGGAGAGTTTTATTCACATCAACAACGCGAATGACTTCGCCAGGGAGTTTGGTGCACCGGTACTGCACCCCACGGTGTGCGTGGTACACTTCGACGAGTTGGGTCCGATACACCATGTGCTCAACAAGATGGGGGTGTATGCCATCTTTGTGCAGGACAACTTCCCCACCGAGCCGACCTACGGCATGGGCGGCTATGACACAACCAAGGGGTCACTGACGGCCGCTGCTCCAGGACAGGTTATCGGTAAGGCCGATGACGGCCACCGCGAGCTCTATCACGGCTGGGTACTGCTGTTTGATGCTGAGTTCATGCGCGGCACCGAGTTTGAGAAACGTCTCACCGACTACCATTTCTTCTCCTACAACGTGAACGAGGCCCTCCACACGACCGAAGGCGAGAAACAACTGATGTGGCAGCTGATGGAACTGATACGACGGTTCATCAAGCACAGGCAGCAGACGTCATTGACCGACAGAATCGTGCAGAACTACATCCTGCTGGTCTGTGACTACTGCCTGCTGTTCTACCAGCGGCAGTTCAAGGCCGCGGCACAGCTGCACAGCGACCTGCTCACTCGATTCCAGCGCGTGCTGATAGACTACTACGGCCAGGAACTGCAATTCAAGCAAGGACTGCCCAATGTCAAGTACTGCGCTTCGCAGCTCTGCCTCTCGCCCAGCTACCTGGGCGACGTGGTGCGCGGCGCCACGGGCGACAGCCCCACCCGCATCATCCAGCGTTTCCTCATCGACCGCGCCAAGAGCATGCTGGTCGCCGGTCACTCGGTGACCCAGGCTGCCGAGGACCTGGGCTTCGAGTATCCGCAGCACTTCACTCGCTTTTTCAAGAAACATGCGGGGCAGACGCCCTCAAAGTACATCGCCTCGTTGCAGAAAAAGTGATACGGGTAGATTTGCGGCTGTTTCAGATAGCCGCACTACCGCCGATTCTGCGCACCTTTGCACACTCAATCTCAACAACAATAACACGACATCGCGACGCCCTATGACCATCCAGCAATATAAAGCATTCATCGCCTCGGGACAGCAGGTTGTGGCCGGATCCGAGGCCCACCAGCTCATGCACTGGGCCAGTCGAGAGGCCCAAAAGATCACCGTCAGACTCAACAACGAGTATCACGAGCCTGAAGAAATCCGAGCGCTGCTCTCCGAGCTATGGGGCATTGAGGTGCCCGATAGCGTCGGCATGTTCCCGCCATTCTACACCGACTTCGGAAAAAACACGGTGGTGGGCGAGCGCACGTTCATCAATGCCGGCTGCAAGTTTCAGGACCAGGGAGGCATACTCATCGGCAACGACTGCCTGATAGGGCACAATGCCACACTGTGCACCATCAACCACGCCCAGGACCCTGACCGTCGCGGTGACATGGAGTTTCATCCCATCCACATCGAGGATCAGGTGTGGCTGGGCGCCAATGTCACGGTCCTGCCTGGAGTAACCATCGGCAAGGGAGCCATCGTTGCCGCCGGAGCAGTTGTGACCAAGGATGTGGCGCCCATGACGATTGTGGGCGGCGTTCCCGCCAAGTTCATCAAGAACATTTCAAATTCTTAGTTTTCAAGAAGCGCAACCCCAACTCAAAACCCTCAACTCTCAACTTCAAGCGGCCAGGGGGCCGCTTGAGTCACCCCCGGACGCCCAGAACACGGGGCTTGGATGCAGGCAGGTGGGTGCTCAGGATGCGCTGGGGCTTGGGGTAGAGATTGTTGGCACGGTTACCCAGGTTGTTGGCAAAACCCAAGACAGCACCTTGATGGGCGACAAGCACATGGCCACGCGGACCGTCAATGGAGACCGACTCGCCGCGCAGGTAGCGCAGGGCCGTCGGATAGTCCACCTCACAGACGGGGAAGGCCCCCTCGGCTCTTGCCGTCGACATGGCCAGGGCATGGTGTGGCACGGTCTTGCGTCCCATCACCGTGGCCAGTTCCACGCCACCATACAAGACATTGAAGGCCGTGCGCAGTGCTGTCACCTCACGCCGCACGTCTATCGGCACGGCGACATAGAGGTCGCCCTGCCGCTCGATGACAAATTCATCGGGTGTGGCAAGCCAGTCCTTACCGATCGGGTCAGATTGTTTGGCACTTTTCTCCTTGACGCGCACATCCTGGCGCGGCGAGTCGCCCTGCTTGACAAAGGCAGCCATGAACAGGCCCTCGCCATCCACCCGATGCGGCATGAAACGGTAGCAATGGCTATCGCTGCCGATGGCGGGATGAATGTTCCAGACGGGGTCGACGGGCACCTCGACCGAGACAGCGCCCAGGTCCTCGACAATGAAACGGGCCATCTCCTCATCCTCCTGGCGGTTATAGGTACAGGTGCTGTAGATGAACAATCCGCCAGGGCGCAGGGCTGGCCACACATCGGCGAGAATCTCGCGCTGGCGCTGAGCGCACTGTTCGACCAGGGCCGATGACCACTGAGCCACCGCCTCATCGTCCTTGCGCATCATGCCCTCGCCGCTGCACGGCACGTCGGCCGCGATGACGTCAAAGAAATGGGACAACTCACCCAGCTGGGCAGGCGCATTGCTGGTCACCACACAGCGGGGATGTCCCCACCGCACAACATTGTCGGCCAGCACGCGTGCACGAGGGGCCACAATCTCGTTGGCGACCACCAGCGACTGCGGCGGCAGCGACTGGATGGCAGCGGTGGTCTTGCCACCTGGAGCGGCACACAAGTCCAGGTAGCGCACCGGCCGGCGCACAAGGTGCTTGATGACGTGGGTGATGAACATCGACGACGCGTCCTGAACGTAGTAGCGACCCGCATGCCAGTCGGTGTCGAAGGTGAACGCAGGGCGCCCTTGCAGGTAGAACCCAGCGCCACACCACGGCACGAGGCGGGCACCTTCGGGCACCACCACCCCACGCGCATCATTAACACGCACGGCAACACTGGGCTCACTGGTCGAGATGGACGCGACCAGACGTTCCCACTCGCCCGGGAGCAAGCCTTGCAATAGCCCTATGAAGTCATCAGGCAGATTCATCACCGCAAAAGTAGCAAAAATGCCGAAAAAAGCCATGAAAAGTTGTCAGTTTTCGGTTTTCTGCCACCTGACGTCAAGGGCACCTGTCAGCTCCTGAAGCATAAAGCCTAAAGCCCAAAGTCTTTATATTTTTTTAAGGTTTTAAGCCCTTGGCAGATGGGCGATTTTTTGTAATTTTGTACGTTTTTAGACACCCCCTTTTTTGGAGGGTATAAAGTGCGAAAAAAACTACATTTTTATGTCAGAAGAAGAAAAATATATCGAAGAACAAGAAGAGAAGAATTATTCTGCGTCTAACATCCAGGTCCTCGAGGGACTGGAAGCCGTGCGCAAGCGCCCGGCGATGTACATCGGCGACACCCACATCAAGGGCTTGCACCACCTTGTGAGCGAGGTGGTGGACAATTCCATCGATGAGGCGTTGGCCGGATTCTGCAACCGCATCGACGTGTTCATCGGTGAGGACAACAGCATCACCGTGCGCGACAACGGGCGTGGTATTCCTGTCGACGAGCACGAGAAGCTGCACAAGTCGGCTCTGGAGGTCGTGATGACCGTGCTCCACGCCGGCGGTAAGTTCGACAAGGGCTCCTACAAGGTCTCGGGAGGACTGCACGGCGTGGGCGTGAGCTGCGTGAACGCCTTGAGCGACTACCTGCGCGCCGAGGTGCGCCGAGGCGGCAAGGTCTATATGCAGGAGTACAGCCTGGGCAAGCCGACGAGCGAGGTGAAGATCGTTGGCGACTGCCGCGAGGAAGACCACGGCACGACCATCATCTTCCACCCCGACGCTGGCATCTTCTCGACCACGGTCTACGAGTTTGACATCCTGTCGAAGCGCCTGCGCGACCTGGCCTACCTCAATGCCGGTGTGACGCTGTCGATCACCGACCTGCGCAGCAAGGACGAGAATGGTGAGCCTCGCAGCGAGACTTACTACAGCGAGACCGGTCTGGACGAGTTTGTGCGCTACATCGACGGCAACAAGGAGGCGCTCATCCAGGACGTCATCCACATCAAGAGCAAGAAGGGCGACATCCCTGTTGAGGTCGCCATGACCTATAACACCTCGTTCAACGAGAACATCTACTCGTTTGTCAACAACATCAACACCATCGAGGGCGGTACTCACCTGACGGGCTTCCGCCGCGGTCTGGGCTCGACCCTGAAGAAATATGCCGAGGACAACAAGATGCTCGAGAAGGCCAAGGTCGAAATCAAGCCCGAGGACTTCCGCGAAGGCCTGACCGCCATCATCTCGGTCAAGGTGCTGGAACCCCAGTTCGAGGGACAGACCAAGACCAAACTCGGTAACACCGAGGTCATCGGTGCCGTCGAGACTGCCGTGCGTGATGCCCTTAACAATTATCTGGAAGAGCATCCCACTCAGGCCAAGACCGTCATTGAGAAAGTCATCTTGGCTGCACAGGCCCGCCATGCTGCACAAAACGCTCGCCTGAAGGTGCAGCGCAAGTCGCCGCTCGCTGGCGGTGGTCTGCCCGGCAAACTCGCCGACTGCTCGTCGAAAGATCCCGCCGAGAGCGAACTCTTCCTCGTCGAGGGTGACTCGGCAGGCGGCAGCGCCAAGCAGGGCCGCGACCGCAAGTTCCAGGCTATCCTGCCCCTGCGTGGTAAGATCCTTAACGTCGAGAAGGCAATGGACCACAAGGTGTTTGAGAGCGACTCGATTGTCACCATCTTCCGTGCTCTGGGCGTGACCATCGGCACCGATGAGGACCCCAAGGAGGCCAACCTGAGTAAGCTGCGCTACCACCGCATCATCATCATGACCGATGCCGACGTCGATGGCGCACACATCGACACGCTGCTGATGACCTTCTTCTTCCGCCGCATGAGGCCCATCATCGAGAATGGCTACCTCTACATCGCCACTCCGCCTCTGTACCGTGCCCGCACCAAGAAAGGCCAGCGCGAGGAATACTGCTGGGACGATGTGCAATTGCGCAAGTTCATCGACGAGTATGCCGGTGGCAACGAGGACGGCGTGACCGTGCAGCGATTCAAAGGTCTGGGTGAGATGAATCCCGAGCAGTTGTGGGAGACCACCATGGATCCCAACAACCGTCTGCTCAAGCGCGTCAACATCAGCGACGCCGCCGAGGCCGACCGCATCTTCTCGATGCTCATGGGCGAAGACGTGGATCCGCGCCGCAAGTTCATCGAGGAGAACGCCACCTACGCCACCATTGATACGTAATCCTAAAATTGCCAGAAATGCTGGCAATTTTAGAAGTTTAGTTTAGAGTTTAGAGAGATTTACACGAGCCTTTGGCTCCGTGGGGCGTAATCCCCACGACGAAATATACTTCTACAACAACCCCTGGGACCACCATTTGGACCCAGGGGTAATTTTTTTGTTGGCGCCAGTCACGTCCACCTTGATTGAAAGCAGTATCATAACAGCACTGCCTGGGATTGATTACAGGAACTGGGACAGGTAGAGGGGCAGGTAAAGAACACCACGATGGCTTTCTACATTGTAAGGGCTGAATACGATGGCCCGCTCTATCTTTTCGGGGTATGCCTTTATTGCCGCGTCTAATGACGCATGGCGCTTATAATCGCTTCCAGACTTAACTTCAATAATGGTGATTCGATTATTCTCATCGATGATAAAGTCAAGCTCTTGCCGACTTTTCTTGTCATAGTAATGAAGTGATGTGCCCTTACTTGAGAGCGAGCATGCAATGTAATTCTCTGTCAATGCACCCTCATTAACACCTAAATTACCATTCAGCACATCAAATTGGATGCCCTTGAGCAAGAGACTGCTTAGCAAACCGGTGTCCACCATATATAGCTTGAATAGCTTCCTATTCTCGGTTGCGGTAAATGGTAGGGCAAAATCTCTGACATTGAATGAATAGTAGGCTATTCCCGCATCAATTAGCCATTGGGTCGGGTCTTCATATTTACGCATAGATGCCCCCTTTTCGAGAGAGGCAAGGATAAATCTTTTGTCCTGTTTACCAAGTTGAGAAGGTATAGCGTCAAAGATTCTCTTGACCAGCACCTGGTCTTTTCCAGCATAGTTGGTAATGTCAGCACGATAAGTTGTGAGTATCGAGCGCTGCACATTCAGAACGTTACCAAAGTCTGCATTGTCAATAAAAGTTTGTACCACATTGGGCATACCTCCCACGACTAAGTGCTGGCGATAGAACTGGCTTATCTGATTATGAATGAATGGGGGTACAGGCTGCTCTTTACTGTAGCAATGCAGCAAAATATCAATAACATCGGTTGATACACCGTTTGCCCAAAGAAATTCCTCAAAATCGAGCGGATACATCTTCAGTTCCTGTTCATATCCAACGGGATAGGATGTGACGGGCTTATAGTTAATGCCTAATAGAGAGCCTGACTCAATGAAATCATATCGATGCTCTTCTACTAGAAATTTAATTGCGGTACGAGCATTAGGGCATTCCTGAATTTCATCAAAGAAAATCAGTGTTTTGCCTTCAACAAACGGGCCAAACCCCATTGCCGAGAGGTTAGTAACAATGGTCTTAGTATCAAGATTGCCGTCAAATGCCTGCTTAGCGCGGGGATACTTGACAAAATTGATTTCCACAAAATGCGAATAATTTGCCTTGGCAAATTCACGCACTGAGGTTGTTTTACCCACTTGACGTGATCCAGTGAGTAATAAAGCTTTCTTACATCCTGATTGATACCACTTTGCGATATCATCACTTACCTTTCGTTTGAGCATATTTACAACTTTTTGCAAACAGTTTAACGTTAGTTTTACAACTTTTTGCAACCTTATTGAGCGCAAAATTACAACTTTTTGCAAAAGTGGCAAATAGTTAGCGCTATTTCTTTGGAAAAGATTGGGTTTTCCTTATTATTGTGTTGTATCTAACCTGAATTTGATACGACAAAGTGCTGAAACTCAATTTATCTGCATTGTGGTAGCTAAGTTTTTGACAATTAAGGTTTATTATCGTCTTTGCAGCTGGTCACCACCTGAGGGCAGGTGTTAGTGTGAGTTGGCGGGACTCGCCGTTGGCGCCGATTACGTCCAGTGTGATTTGGGGCAGTTCATCGATGCGGTATTCTTCTTCCCAGGTGTAGTCCTCTGCGGGCCTGCCGTTGACAGCAGTGATGCGGTCGTTTAATTGCAGCCCTGCTTGGGCAGCGTCTCCATTGCGCGTGAGCGATGAAACAATCCAGCCCTTGCCGATGTCGGTGCGGTTTCTGAAATCGAAGTCATAGGTGGGCTTGACGGGTTGGTCTGCCTTGAAACGCTTCAGGTAGAGAACACTGTGCGGAATGTCAATAATCAAATTGAACTTGGAAAACACTTTATTGCCGATGATGCCGACATAATCCTTCTGGCCAAAGGCGCCTGTTCCGTCGGGCAAATAGGAAATCACCTCGTTGCTGGTGGTGTCAGAGCCGATGATGATGCGCTGTGACTGCATCTCGATAATTGACTCTTGTGACTTGTCTCCAATGCCAAATTGCGTCATGTCCTTAACATATTTCTTGCCTGGCAGCGATTCAAGCCCGTACTGCTTAACGGTACTTGCCGTGAAGTCGACCGCGGCACCTGATCCCGTGTCCACAAGAAACCAACCCTGGATGCTCTTGCCGCCGACGAGGACCTCGGCCTGAACCTGGATTCGGTGGTCATGGCAACGGATCGGCAATTTCTCATAGTCCTCGACCTGTGGATTTCCATCCTTGTAATACTTCAAGAATCCGTGCTCAAAGTTGATTTCTAACGGATGTTGCTCAATATCCTTGATGCCCCAGATACCATCGACATGGCAATCCACCACATCCCTCAACTTGAAAATCGGCACAATCTGGTAATTGCTCTTTAACGACCCGACGCTCAACGATGTAAGGTCCATGATGATGCGTACACTGGTGCCGCCGGCGGCGCCCCCTGTTCTGGCCCGTCCGATGCTCTGCGGATGCCATGCCGATGCCAAGAGATAGACACTGTCGATGCCGAAGAGGTCAGAGCCTCCCGTGTCAAAGATAACGTTGGCCTGAT
>JBGUKK010000127.1:0-100471 GCA_045114435.1 Sodaliphilus sp. | reverse complement strand
ACCTGAAGTGGGACTTGAACCCACACGGCCGCAATGGCCAAGGGATTTTAAGTCCCTCGTGTCTACCGATTCCACCATTCAGGCATCCGGTATGGATTCGGGTGCAAAGATACAATTTTTTGTCGAAACAAGCGTCTTTTGGCCTATTTTTGTGCTTTTGGCAGGCAACTTCTTCCATGGAGATGATGCTGCAGGCCTGGTCTGCGCTTGGATGTGCCGGCAATTAACCATTCCCTGCACGGGGTGATCATGGCTGCTCCTGCCCATCTGCCAGTAGGTCGGTCAGGGGCATATCGGGCAGTCTGTCGTGTTGTTTCAAGCAGTTGATGCGCTCCAGCAGTTTGGCGAAGCGCGTGCCAGCTTTAGGCGCATAGTCGGTGTTGCCCAGGTTGGCCAGTTGGTTAGCCACGTCGTTCAACATGATTTTGTCGGGGCTGTAGGCCGGTTGGTAGCCGATCTCGCTGCCCTTGGACTGGGTGACGGCATTCAGCAGGTCGGCGCGCAGCAATCGGTCAATCAGGACGTCGGCCAAAGGGCCTGGGATGTCGAAGCTGTCGATGAGTTCGGCCTTGGTGAGCAGCCGCTGGCGGTTGTCAAATCGTTCGGCGGCGATGGCAAGCACGGCAATGGCGAGTCGGTTGGTGTAGGTGTGAGACATGTCTTTCACCTTCTCGCGGTGAATGTACTTGTCGAAGTTCTGCCAGGCGTAGGTGAGCACGGCACCTGCCAGCGTGATGAGCCACGAGAGTTGCAGCCACACCAGCAGCAGGGGCAGGAAGGCAAAGCTGCCGTAGATGGCATTGTACTTGGACACATAGACCTGCCCGCTGACGAACAGCCATTGAACGGCATAGAACAGGGTGCCGCACAGGATGCCGGCAAACAAGGCGCCTCGCAGGTTGACCTTGGTGTTGGGGATGAGGTAGTAGGCCACGGTGAAAACCAGCCATGCGATGACAATCGGCGTGAATGACAGCAGTCGGTGCATCATCGGCGAGATGGGGTTCCCCTCAAACACGTGCTGCACAGCATAGGTCATGAAGATGGAGATGCCAGCCGAGCACACCATCAACACGGGTAACAGCAGGAACAGGGCAGTGTAGTCGGTGAACTTGCGCTGCAGCGAGCGCTTGGTGGTCACACCCCACACGTGGTTGAACGTGTCTTCAACATTGCTCATCAGCGACACCAGTGTCCAGATCAGGAAGATGAGGCCGATGCCGATGAAGATGCCTTGAGAGGCTTGTGCCAAGTAATTGTCGACATAGGTCAGTGCGCTCTCCAGGGCTTGGCGCTGGGCAGGGAAGTAGCGGAACAACTCGGTCTGCAGGAGGTTTTGGAACCCGAACCCGCGTCCGATGGCAAACAGCATCGCCAGAGCCGGCACAATGGCCAGCACAGTATAGTAGGTCAACGACGCCGAGCGCATCTGCAGGTCTCGGTCCAGGAAGGAGCGGATGCTCAGGTTGATGATCTTCACCGTCCTGATAGACCACAGGGAGCGTGTGTCCTCCCACACGCCATTGATGCAGTAGGTGAAGTTCCGTTTCACCCGTTCCCACAGGCTTGTTTTGTCCTCGCTCATAAGGCTGATTCTGCTAGATTGTCAAGGAGACGGTTCTATAGGATACAAAAACGGGACAAAGAAAACCTGCTGTTCCTTTGTCCCATTCTGTGTTCTCGGTTTACAGGCTGTCGAGGTTGTCCTTGATCAGCTCAAAGATGTCGTCGATACCGCCCAGGCCATTAATGGCGTGGTACTTGCCTTGCTCCTCATAGTAGGCCTTCAACGGGGACGTCTGGTTGTGGTAGGTTTCGAGGCGCTTACGCGCGGTCTCCTCGTTGTCGTCGGAACGGCCGCTCATCTGTCCGCGCAACAGGATGCGCCTGATGAGCTCTTCCTCGGGGACCTCAAGGCCAACGACGGCATCAATCTGGGTGCCACGGTCGGCAAGGAGGCGCTCGAGGGCCTCGGCCTGAGGAATGGTGCGGGGATAGCCGTCAAAGATGACTCCCTCGCTGGCCTTGTCCTTGTTCTCGTCGAGCACTTGTGCCAGAATGTCGATGATGAGTTCATCGGGCACGAGTTGACCCTGGTCGATGTAGCCCTTGGCCGTTTTGCCCAGGTCGGTCCCGCGGCGGATGTTGTCTCGCAGCACGTCGCCCGTCGAGATGTGGAACAGATGGTAGTGTTCAATGAGTTTATCGCTCTGGGTGCCTTTGCCCGAACCGGGGGCACCAAAAATGACAATGTTCAACATAATACTCTTGAATTTCTCTGTTAAATGATCTATTGATTATAATTTAAATAAATGTGTATTCCCCAGGAAGCGATTCCCATCATCGTTGAGTGGTTTATTTGTCCTCCTTGAGCACATAGATGTCGGGCAGGTTGCGTGCCAGCCCGTCAAGGTCCAGACCATAACCGAGGATGAATTTGCTGGGAATCTCAAAGCCGACGTATTCGGGTCCCTTGCCCACGGTGAGAGAATCGGGTTTGAACAGCAGTGAGACCATCTTCACGCTCTTGGGGTTGTGTTTGGCCAGCTCCTTGCGCAACTGCTCGGCGGTGACGCCACTGTCGATGATGTCCTCGACGATGAGCACGTTGCGGCCGGTGATGTCCTCGGTCAGCCCCATGATCTCCTTCACGCTCCCTGTTGAGGACATGCCCTCATAGGACTTGAAGCGGATGAAAGTGATCTCGGCATCGTGCAGGTTGCAAGCGCGGAACAGGTCGGCGGCAAAGATGAACGCGCCGTTGAGCACACACAGGAACAGAGGATTCTCGTTGGCATAGTCCCGCTTGAGTTCTTGAGCAAGCCGATAGACCTGCTTGGCAATCTCTTCACGTCTGATGTAAGGCTCAAACGTCAGGCCCTGATAAGTAACTTCTTCCATTTGTTTACAGAATTAAAGTGCAAAGGTACAAAGAAGTTCTCGTATTTGGACCGCCTGCTTTCACTTTTTTCTTGATACAAGGATAAAAAGCGAGCCGGAGGCTCGCAATATCTCGACGGGCGGCCCGTCTGGAGTATTGCGGGCCTGTGGCTCGCTGAGGGGTGTCGCTTCACTGCCGTGTGGCGATGGCGCGCGCCAGGGCATTCATCTGGCGGCAGCATTCGGCGGTCAAGGGCTGGTAATCGTTGCGATGCTCATAGGGGGACACCATCAGCACCCTGCCGGCGGCGCAGGCGTCGAAGAGTTTCCCGCCAGGCTTGGACAGGTCGGTGAAGCCGTTGTTGCAGATGAGAATCACTGGGATTCCAGCCTCGAGGGCACGATTCATGATGGCCTTTTCTCCCGGGCTGATGGCCGGAGACACAAGCACTGCCCCCTGGGCCAGCAACCGGTCTCCATCGCGCGCTATTTCCTCGTCGCTCATCCGTCGCGAGCAGTAAACCTGTATGATGGACGGGTGTTGCAGGAGTTGGAGGTTGCCCATCGTGCTCACCGTGGTTCCGGCAATAGTGATATGACGGGCAATTGAGAAAAAGTCCTGATGATTCCGTTTTATCCACAGGCGTCGAGGGTTATCGCTAAGGTAGGCTTTCCAGCGTTCCAACTGTCCCTTGCCCCGAAGTACGCCATCGGTATAGCCCGTTTCCCATATGGGCACCGATAATCCTGATTCTCGAGCAGCCCTGTTGCACCCGGTTTTAAAACCATTGATGACTTTTCCCAAATGGACTGGCAACGGCTCGGTGACAAACAGGATGCCGTGAATGTGATCGGGCATGACAACCAGGGCGAGCATTTTGATTTGAGGGTAGTAGCGAGGTATGCCCAACCATTCTGCCTTCACGCTCTCGCCCAGCGGTGAGAGGTTCACCCACGGCTGCGGGTGGCTGCCGTCAGGCCCGCACAGGGTGCCAAGCAGCGGGATGCGTCCTTCCATGCACATGGTGATCATGTAGACGGCCCTGCTCTTGTAGTCGTGGCGAACCATCCTGCGCTTCATCGAGGTTGTGGCAGGCACGTCGGGATGGTCCTTAGCCCACTGCTTGCGTCCCTGGTTGCGCTTGTTGTCCATTTCTTGAGGTTTTTAAAGCGAGCCGGAGGCTCGCAATACTCCAGACGGGCCAGCCGTCGAGGTATTGCGAGCCTCTGGCTCGCTGTAGAGTAAGTAGATTACTTGGCTACCTTCTCGAGGCGCTTCATCATGGCGAACATGAACAGCGCCGAGAGCAGGCAGAGCACGATGAACACGGCCCAAACGATCCACAGGGGCAGGTCACCCCACAGGTAACCACCGACGCTCACGAGCTTGTTGCCGATAGCGGTGGCGCCAAACCAGCCACCCATCATCAGACCCTTGTACTTGGGAGGAGCCACCTTGCTGACGAAGGAGATTCCCATGGGCGAGAGCAACAGCTCACCGAAAGTCAGTACCAGGTAGGTCGAGATCAGCCAGTAGGGAGATACCAGCGGACCGAGCTCGCCCTTGTCGGCCAGCGCGGCTTGCTCGTTAGGCGTGAGCAGGCCCTGCGAAGCAAACATCATGATGAAGAACGCAGCGCCAGCCACGAGCATACCGTAAGCAATCTTGCGCGGTGCCGAGGGCTCCTTGCCCTTGTTGGCCAGATAGGTGAAGATGGCCATTGACACGGGCGTCAACGCTACCACATAGAACGGGTTGAACTGCTGGAAGATGGGAGCCGAGATGTCAACGGTGCCAGTGGCGCGCGTGAACTTGTAGCCCAGCACGGCCAGTGCAGCGACGATGATGGCGGCCGAGATGCCCTTGCCCTTGCCCGTCTTGCTCTCGAAGAACGAGAAGCCGGCATAGACGATGAAGATGAGCATCACGAGGTTGATTACGTCAAAGGGCATGGTGTGTACACCCGATGCACTCTTGGCGGTGAACTCGTCGGCAAAGTAGGTCAGTGACAGACCGTTCTGGTGGAAGGCCATCCAGAAGAAGATAACCACGGCGAACACGAGGCACAGGGCCACGATGCGCTGCTTGGTCTCCTCCTTGCTCAATTCAGGCTCATTGCTGACTGCTGCAGCCTTGCTGGCGTCCTTCTTGCCGCCCTCGGTGTGGCGGAAGGTGCCGCGGAAGGCGTAGTAGATGGCAATCGACAGCACGAGTGATGCGCAGGCTACCATGAAGGCGAAGTGATAGGCCTCACCAGGAGCGGTGTAACCCAGATGGGTCTGGGCATACTCGGTGATCTTCACGGCCGCGGTCGGTGCAAACAGGGCGCCGATGTTGATGGCCATGTAGAACAGCGAGAAGCCAGCGTCGCGCTGGTTGGTGTACTGAGGATCATCGTAGAGGTTACCTACCATCACCTGCAGGTTGCCCTTGAACAGGCCGGTACCCAGGCTGATAAGCACCAGGGCGGCGAGCATGGCAACAATGCCGGCGGTTGCCCCGCCCAATGGGATGGAGAGCAACAGGTAGCCGATGAACATGATGATGATACCAGTGGTTACCATCTTGCCGAAACCGAATTTATCGGCCAGATAACCGCCCAGAATCGGGAGGAAGTAAACGAGCATGAGGAAATCACCGTAGATTTCGCCAGCCCACTTGGGGTCGAAACCGAAGTTTGACCTCAAGAACAGCGCGAACACGGCTATCATCGTGTAGTAGCCGAAGCGCTCACCCGTGTTGGCCAGTGCCAACGCGAAGAGTCCTTTAGGTTGGTTCTCAAACATAATTTTTGGTTTTTGATTAGAATGAATTAATTATTAATAATGTATTGTGTTGTATTCAGTCCTTGTCGTTAGCAGCCGGCGTGGTCGCGCGCCTGGAAGGCGATGGCATAGGCGCGGATCTGTTTGATCATTGCTAGCAGGCCGTTGCTGCGCGTGGGGGAGAGGTGCTCCCTCAAGCCGATGCGCTCGATGAAGTAGAGGTCGGCGTCGAGCACTTCCTGGGGCGTGGCGCCGTCGAGCACGCGCACGAGCATCGAGATGATGCCCTTGACGATGATGGCGTCGCTGTCGGCCTGCAGGCGCATGCGGCCATCAATGCAGTCGGCCTGCAGCCACACGCGGCTCTGGCAGCCGTCAATCAGGTTGTCGGCTGTCTTGTATTGCTCGTCGAGGGCTGGCATGGCGTTTCCCATGTCGATGATGACGCTGTAGCGGTCCATCCAGTCGTCGAGACCCTCAAATTCCTCAATGATTTCGTCTTGTCGATCGTTGATAGTTGACATTGAAAAAAGTGATGTTTTTGGTTTAACCTCCAAAATTAGCGTTTTTTTTTCAATTAAGGTGCTATTGGACTCTGAAAAATGCTTTTTGCAGGAAAATTAGCCATAAAACAAGCCCCACGACCAGCGATTGCGGTCGTGGGGCTTGATGTCTCGTGAGGTCAACTACCTCATCAATAGAAGTCGATGAGATGTTTCTGGACCTTGGTGGACTTGCTCAGGATGTTATAGATGTTGCGCGGGTTGGCAAACACCTGAGCGCCGCGGGTCTGTGCGTAGCGCTGGTCGAGCTCTTCCTTGCTGGGCTTGCGCTCTTCCTTCTCCTGGTTCACCACCTGGTAAACAAAGACTGCGTTCTCACCCTTCCAGGGACCCTGCAGGGCACCCTGCTTGGCGACAGCGATGCGACCGATGATGCCGGGCTCGTTGCCCATCTTGGGATCACCGTTGCCGGCAAAGACGACGCGGGCGGTGTCCACTTGGACACCCATCAGGGCTGCGTAACCATTGAGGTCCTTAGCCTTGCCGTTGTACTGCTTCATCAGGTCGTCACCCTTCTTCTGGTTGCGGACGCGCTGGGTGAGCATCTCCTTGCCCTGGGGGAAGTCATAGGGCAGGTAGTCCTTGTAGATGTCATCGACAGCGACTGCGATCATCACGTCATTGTTGTCGCTGAAGATGGGCGAAACTTCACCCTTCTTGCTGTCAAACGCCCACTTGATGGCCTTGCGGCTGTCCTTGATACCGGCAATCTGGGGAGTGCTGGGGGTGATGAGCACCTCTACAGCGTTGAAACCGGCCTTGGCGGCGTTCTCCTCAAAGCCCTTGAGCGTCTTGTTGCTGTTCAGGAAGTTCTGGAACTTGTCACGCAGGCCCTCGCTGGTCTTGGTGCTGGCAAAGGCGTCATAGCTGACGGTGGCCAGGGTGTAGAACATCTTGGCGGGCTTCTTCTCGCTCACGCGGAGCAGGGTAGCAAACTGCTCGTTGCTCGTGTAAACGAAGTAGTTGCCGACGGTAGCGGCGTCAACCTTGTTCTTCAAGGAGTCGGGGGTGGTGTACATGCGCTGCCAGTCGCCCATCTTGCCGTCCACCTTCTGGGGGTAGGCCTTCTTGATGTCGTCGAGGCTCTTGCCGCTGTTGAGCTGTCCGAGGACAGTCTGCTGCGTCTTGGCGTCGGCTTGAACGACAACGTAGTCGAGCTTCACTGAGTCGAGGCTCATCTGCTTGTTGATGAGCTTGTACATCACGTGGTGGTTACCCACGGTGCTGTCGCGGCGGGTGGTTCCCACCTCGGCGGCGGCGAAGAAGTCACGCACCTTCATGGGCATGTTCTCCTTGAGCGTCATAGCGGTGTCGATCTTGACGGTACCCAGGACGCGCACCGAGTCAACGCCATGACCCTTCTGCAGGGCGATGTAGGCGGCGTCGGCAATCTTGTTGGCGGCAGCGATATCCTCGGCGTTGGGCTCGATGTTCACGGCGATGTAGTGCACGCGGCGCACATCCTCGTCGATCTTGAACATGGGCTTCATCTTCTCCCACTCAGCCTTGAGTTCGGCATCGCTGACGGGATACTTGTCGTCGGCCAGTGATGCATAGTCCTTCTTGGCGAAGGTGACGATATTGGTTGTGGCACTCTCCTCAGCCATCTGGGCGCGATCCAGGTCATTGGCCTGCATGCAGCCAGCGAGCAGGTTCTGCAGCTTTGCAAACTGGTACTGCTTGGCGAGGTCTTCGGTCATGCTAACCCACTGCTGCTTCAGTTCAGCAACTTGTGCTTCCTCGACACCCTGCTTCTTGGGGTTCGTGATGAAGTCGTACAACTCGGCGGGCGACTGGGCACCGGCCTGCTGGGCAAACTGCATCACAGTGGGAGCGGGGTTCTTGCCGATGGTCAGCTCACTGATTTCGCGGTCACTGACATAAATGCCTAATTTCTCATACTCTTGTCTCAGGAGTTCCTCGTTGATCATCTCATCCAACACCTGCTGTTGACGTGAGGCAGCATCAACCTGCTGGTTGTTCTGCTGGTCATTGGCAGCTTCGCGCTCAACGCGCTGCTGGAACTTCATGATGTCAATTTTCTCGCTGCCGACTTCAGCGGCAGAGCTGTTGCCTCTCATGCGACCGAGCGCTTCAACACCCACTTCGATAATGAAGGCGAGCAAAGCGCCACCGATGACGATGGCGAGCAACAACTTCAGCTGTCTAATCTTCTCTAATGTTGCCATTTACAATGATTTATATTACGTTATTTCTTTCTTTTTTAGGGCTTTTCGCCAAATAAACACGCAAAGGTAGTTATTTTTTACATTATACCAAAAAACTTGTCATTTTTTCTCATTTTTTCTTGACACGACCCATTAATGGCCTCTGGCGCCACCTTTTTGAATCATGCTATCGGAAACAATTATGGATGGCCGAAGTGGAGAATTCTGACATAAAATTTGCAACATTATATTTTTTTAACTACATTTGCACCAAGTAGTAACTTTTAACCAGAGAATGAAATGAAAAAGATCAAGATGACATTGGCGATGGCGTTATTCGCCATCGTGTTGGGACAGTATGTGAACGCTGCTCAGGCCCCAGGGAGCCCCCCTCAGAGCATGAAGGAGACCTTGAAATTGATGGGCGAGGACCTCTCAGATGTCGAGTTGCTGCGGTTTGCTGTGGCTGCCGTGAATGAGGGCATGCAAGAAGAAGATGCCAGAGCGAGCATGTTTATCGACGACAAGGGTAAAACGGTCATCATGCAGATGCCCGCCGAAGATAGCGATCTCACGCCCGAGGATGTGGCATCGCTCTCCCCGGAGATGACCATGTTGTTCAAGAATCATCTCTTGAACACCTGGATGGAGGACGATGATCTCTCCAGCTTGATGATGCTGATTGCCACTGCGGGATATAACTTTGAGCTTCAGGGTTTCTTCAGTGACAAGAAGGCTAAGCCCCTCAAGATCAGGTACACTGCCGACGAGTTGGCGGATGCTATCAGCGACTGGGGTGGGGCAGCACAAGACGAAGCAGAGGCGCCCGCTGACGATGAGATTGAAACCGTCGTTGAGGATTTTCCTGATTCGATTGCTGACCTCAGCGAGGATGAGATTTTTGCCGCCCTGATTGCCATGATGAATGAGGAACTTCAAGAAGATGGCAATGATGCTCACATCTGGTTGGATGACAACAGCAATGCGGTTATCTTCTCGCTTACCGATGAGGAGTTTGCCGACATGGCGTCGTTGGGCGAGCTGGGCGATGCGATAAAACCGATGTTCTTGAAGATGTTCATGTCTGCTGACGAGAACGCCATTGGAGCCCTGCTCGGCATTATTGCGGAGTCTGGACGGGACTTTGAGGTTCGCTACTGCACCCCAGGTGACCGCGAGAAGCCCTTTGTGCTGAGGTTCACCCCCGAGGAGCTGAACGCTGCCCTCAACGAGTGAATCGTCATGGCTCGATTATGGGACTGAAGTCGTTGAAGATTAGATATTTTTGGGCAGTCAGTCATTGACCCATACCTCCATGTGATAGAGACCCCGAGTGGCCTGTTTGAGCCACGAGGGGTCTTGTCGCAA
The DNA here is from genome assembly GCA_045114435.1 of Sodaliphilus sp. GTDB lineage: Bacteria > Bacteroidota > Bacteroidia > Bacteroidales > Muribaculaceae > Sodaliphilus. Next base: position 90,726 of record JBGUKK010000127.1, on the reverse strand, counting down.
CATTTATCGTGCTTTTTTAGGAATATTTTAGAAGATGTGTGGTCGCTATGTGGCAATTTATCGCTACATTTGCAGTTATTATTATGGGGGATTGTGCAAGCTGATTGATAGAAGTCCCCTCATGTGAAATGTGCGGCGTCTCCTGAGGTGGAGCGCTAATGCTCAAGATAATAACAAAATAGCATCATAATGAAGAAAATCAAGCAAGTCTTATTGTCTGCGCTTGTGGCTGTTCCGGCAATGGCCTTGGGTCAGCCTGGCGTGATGTCGAGTGAGGCCGCCGGCTATCTGGAGCGCGGTCGCCTCATGTATGAGTCCCACAACTATGTGGGCGCCATCGACCAGTTGGAGCACATGAAGCGCTTGCCGGCCGGGGCCTCGATGCGTGAGCAGGCCGACTTTTACATCGCCTTGAGCCGGTTTGAGCAGGGCGAGGAGTCGAGCGTGGTCGCCTTGCAGCGTTTCATCGACAACTATCCGGCTTCGCCCCTGGCGATGGAGGCACAGTTGAAGGTGGGCAACTACTATTTCTACCGTGGCCAGTGGGAGAGTGCCCTGGTGAGTTACTCGCTGGTGCGCAACCACTCGCTGGACCTGAACAGCAACGAGGACCTGGAGTACCGCCGCGCCTACTGTAACTTGAGGCTGGGCAACTACCGTGAAGCCGAGCGCCAGTATCACGAGCTGGACCACACCGCGCGCTATGGCGGTGCCAGCGAGTTCTATAAGGCTTATCTGGAATATGCCCAGGGCAACTATAACGAGGCTCAGGAGAAGTTCTCGCACATCCCCGAGGGCACCGAGCTGGGCTACCAGTCCCAGTATTACCTTGCTCAGATTGAGTTCAACAAGAAGCATTACAACGATGTGATCAACCAGGGCAAGGCGCTGCTCGACCAGCATCAGAACGACTACTTTGACGCCGAGCTCAACCGCCTGGTGGGCGAGAGCTATTACCACCTGGGCAACGACAACGAGGCGCGCACCTACCTGCGCCGCTACCTGAGCAACCCTGAGGGCGAGCCTTACCGCACCGCGGCCTACACGATGGGTGTGCTGGACTACCGCAACGGTAACTACTCGGCCGTCGTCGATGACATGTTGCACGTGACCGACGGCAGCGACGCCCTCACCCAGAGCGCCTACCTCTACATGGGCCAGGCCAAGCGTCAGCTGGGAGACCTCAATGGCGCCAACATGGCTTTCCAGCAGGCGGCGATGATGGACTGTGACCGCAGCGTCAAGGAGACGGCCTATTACAACTATGCCGTCGGCGTGAGCAAGGGAGCCCGTACCCCGTTTGACAAGAGCATAGACCTGTTTGAGGACTTCCTGAACGAGTATCCCAACTCTCGCTATAAAGATAATGTGGAGGGTTACCTGGTGGATGCCTACATGAGCACGACCGACTACCAGCGTGCCTTGACGAGCATCAACCGCATCAAGAAGCCGGGACCCAAGGTGCTCACCGCCAAGCAGAACGTGCTCTACAACCTGGGCGTGCAAGCGCTGGCCAATAACCGCAACAAGGAGGCCGACTCCTACTTCAAGCAGGCTATCGCAGTGGGTAACTACGACAAGACGGCATTGAACGAGAGCCGCCTGTGGCTGGCCGAGGCCGAGTACCGTGAGGGTAACTACAAGGAGGCCGTCAAGCAGCAGCAGGAGTACGTCAAGGGCATCGGCAAGAGTGACGAGAACTACGGCCTGGCCCAGTACAACCTGGGCTTCAGCCTGCTGAACCAGAATAGCTATACCGAGGCCAAGGCCGCCTTCCAGAACGCCATCGCCAGCAAGCAGTTGAGCAATGAATTGACAGCTAGTGCCTATCAAGGCCTCGGGCAGGCACAGTACTACTTGCGTGACTTCAACGGCGCTCAGGCATCATATGACCAAGCGCTGCGGGTTGACAAGAACACCAGCGGCGACTACTCGATGTACCAGAAGGGCATCATGATGGGACTTAACCGCCAGTATGCCGACGAGATAGCCCAGATGGACGCCCTCGTGGCAGCCTATCCCAAGAGCGACCTCGCACCGCAGGCGCTGCTCGAGAAGGGTAACGCCCAAGCCATGCTGGGCAAGAACAATGACGCGTTGAGCACCTATGCCACACTGCTGAAGAACTATCCCAAGAGCGTCGAAGCCCGCAAGGGACTCCTGCAGACGGCGCTCGTCAACAAGGGCATGAATCAGGAGGAGGCCGCCATCGATTCCTATAAGAAGGTCATCCGCCAGTATCCCACCAGCAACGAGGCACAGGCTGCCGCCGAGGACCTGAAACTCATCTATGCCGACCGCGGTCAGCTTGCGGAGTTCACGAAGTTCCTCAATAGTGTGCCCAATGCTCCCAAGATCGATGTGAACGAGGTGGAGCGGCTCACCTTTGAGGCTGCCGAGAAAGCTGCCATCGGCAGCAAACCCAGCATCGACAAGATGGAGAAATACCTCAAGGACTATCCTGGCGGCGCCTATACCGCCAAGGCCAAATACTATATCGCACGCTACCACTACGGCAAGGGTAACTATAACGAGGCGATGACCGCCATCGATGAGTCGCTGCGTGGCGGCGGTGATGCTTCCTATGCCCAGGATGCCCTGGCGATGCGCAGCGACATCCTTGCCCGTCAAGGCAAGTTTGACGAGGCCGTCAAGAGCTACAAGGAACTTGCCGAGCGTGCCACCAGCGACGACAACCGCACCCTTGCTCTGCTAGGAGCGATGCGTGTGGCCAAGCAGATGGGTAACTGGAATGAGGTGAACACCCTTGCCGGTACCTTGCTCGACCGCGGTGGCCTGACCGTCAACGAGGAGAAGGAGGTGACACTCAACCGCGCCCTGGCATTTGCCCAGGTGGGTAACACCAAGGATGCCGAGGTGGCCTTGCGCAGCCTGGCTGGGGATGTGAACAACGAGTATGGCGCTCAGGCGTCCTACGAGCTCTCGCGCATGCAGTACGAGATGGGCAACTACAAGGGCGCCGAGCAGACCATCAATGCGCTCATCGAGGCTGGAACACCTCACAACTACTGGTTGGCCAAGAGTTTCTTGACGCTGGCCGATGTCAGCTACAAGCAGGGTAATGTGACCCAGGCCCGCGAGTACCTGCAGAGCCTCAAGTCCAATTATCCCGGCAAGGAGAAGGAAATCTTTAACGAGATTGACAACCGCTTGAACAAGTGGAAGAGCGGCAATGCGTCATCGACGACCAACTCCAGCAGTGACAATGGTAAGAAAAAGAATGTCAAGAGCACCAAGAGCAAGAAATAGTTGACAGTTTTCGGCGGAATCCGCAATCCTGAAAACTGATAATTGAAGACAGACAACTGAAAACTGAAAACAGACAACTGAAAAAGATGAAAAAGATATATATCGCCATGTTGATGGCTGCGTTTGCCTTGAATGGTGCATTTGCCCAGGATGGCAAGAACCTGAACAAGGAAATCACGCTTGAGAAGGACATCGCGCCACTCGAGAAGAAGGCCGTCAAGAAGAATGAGCTGCCCAAGGTGAAGAAGTCCACCACGACGAGCCCCAAGACTCAGCTAGGCTATAGTGACCTGACCACTCCCATCGAGGTGCCCACCTCCATCCCGACGCTGTTGCCCTACGGCTATCGCACGGCTCACAACTTCAGCGACAAGCGCGGCTACTTTGACATCGGTGGCGGCACGCAGGGCAACTTCCGCATGGACTTCGGCTACCGCATCCTCAACGATGAGCGCGAGAAGTTGGGCTTGTGGCTCAATCACAACAGCACGTGGAACAGCAAGAACAGCAGCAAGGCCATCTACAATGACGCCAACCGCAACAAGCAGAAGTTTAATGACAACACCATCGCCGTGGACTACAGCCGTGGACTGGGCAACGGCACGCTCTCGATGGGCGCCAAGGGGCATATCGATGTCTATAACTACTATGGCGGCTGGAACACCATTGATATTCCAGTTATTGCTCCTGCCCCCTATGACTGGAATAAGGATAAGCAGACCTTTGTCGACTTCTCCCTGGACGCTGGCTGGGCCAGCCACTTCATGCTGCGTGACGCCCCGTTGCGTTATCAGGTGGGGCTGCAGTATGGCCATGCGGCCTACGACAAGTCGTTCAACGATTACTACAAGCACGGTGCCCACGACAACTGGGGTGTCTTGACGCTGGGCGGCACCTATGATATCAACGAGCTGACTGTCGCTGCGTTGAACATCAAGGGTGAATACCTGCGCCGCGGCTCCAAGGCCGCGCTTGACCGCGAGTTTGACCTGTTTGATGAGGTGGGAATGATTACCCTGTCGCCCACCTACACCATCAAGCGCGACATGTATAAGCTGCAGCTGGGCTTGAACGCTCACCTCAGCTTCAGCGATGGCGCGGTTTTCCGCCTGAGCCCTAACGTGCGTTTCAATCTGGCACTGGTTGATGGCTTCACGTTGTTTGCCAATGCTTTGGGTGGCAAAGCATTGGGTTATCGCGTGCCTACACATTTTGCCAACCACCGCTATGACGACCCCCTGCTCATGTACGGCAGCATCTACACGCCGCTTGATGCCGAGGTGGGCGCCAAGATCGGTCCCTTTGACGGTCTGAGTGCTCGCGTCTCGCTGGGCTATGCCATCGTCAAGGACCAGCCCGGTATCCTCTACAGGACCAACTATGAGACCCACGCCTACCTGAAAGGCATGATGTCCACCTACATGGTGATGGACGGACGTGGTTACTACCTCAATGCCGAGGTGGCCTACAAGTATCGTTCGCTCATCGAGGCCAAGGCCGCAATCAAGTATGCCCCGCACGACAACGAGATGTTTGCATCCGACACCCACTACAACGGCTATAAGCTGGGTGTGGACCGCGCATCCACCGTCGCCAACATCGACCTCAAGGTCACCCCGTGGCGCCCGTTGACGCTGAATGCCGGTCTGGAGTATCGCGGCGGACGCATGGCCTTGTTCTATAGCTATTTTGATGAGCAAGGAACGCCCCATTATCAGTTTGAGAACATGCGCGATGCCATCAACCTGCATGCAGGGGCCAACTATCGCCTTAACAGCAGCGTGAACCTGTGGCTCGATGCCAACAACCTGCTGAACCGCCGTTACGACTTGCTCTACGGTATGGGAGCGCAGCGCATCGGCGTGATGGTTGGAGCAGGCTTCACCTTCTGACGCGATCAGAAAAACAATCCTCACAATAGCGCGACAGGGACAAGCAATGTCCTTGTCGCGCAGTTTGTAGTGCGCACGGCAATGTCATGATCTATCTGGTGTAAACCCCGAGCGCGTCCTAATGAGGTGAGCCCCAAAAGTTGAACAAAAAAACTTTTGGGGCTCACTTTATCATTAGGGAGACGTCAGGGCAGGCTGGGGAGAGCATCGCTGTGCTGTGCGAATGCCTCGGCAGCCTCGCAACGACACTCGAGGCCGCGGAAGTGCTCCATCGTTTTGTGCCAGTGATAGATTTCATCCATGTGCTGGCTCACGTGGCAGTTGCAGGCCTCGTGTTTGCGTTCCAGCACGCTCTCGATGTTCACCCAGTGGGTGGGGTGGAACATCTGGCTCTGAGTGCCCGACATGGCTTCAAAGTAGTAGAGCTTGAAGCGGCGGTCGAGCCGTCGCCAGGCGTCCATCACGAGGATGCCGCAGATGGCGTGGTCTCGATGGCCGTCAAGTGGCCAGTGGGTCATCACGATGTCGGGGTTCTCACGGTCGATGAGTTCGCGCATCTCCTTGTATCGCTCCAGGTTCACCTCGGTGTTGCCGTCAACCTGGCTCATGAAGATGTGGCGGGCGCCCGTGACCTTGCATGCGTTCTCGCTCTCGACGACGCGCACCGCTGCCGCCTCGCTGTGGCTCATGCCTGCGATACCGGCCTCGCCGCGTGTGAGATAGACGCACACCACGTCATGGCCCGCATCGGCGAGCAGACACATGGTGCCGCCGCAGCAGGTCTCGGGGTCATCGGGATGGGCACCGATGGCCAGCACCTTGAGCCGTCGCCCCTTGTTGGCATTGTCGTTACTGTTGCTGTCTTGGGCATTGGTGCCCACGGGCAGTCCCAGCACCGTGGCACCCACGGCTGCTGCTCCCGTCATCTTGATCATTTCTCGTCGGTTCATATCTGTTTTCTGTCTTCGGTGACAACTGACGACTTGAATCAGTTGTTGAGAGTGTAGTTGATGATGTCGATGGCGTCGCTGATGTTGATGAAACCATCGCTGTTGAAGTCGGCGTTGTCGATGATAAAACCATCGGCTCCGTCATTGAGGATGTAGTTGATGAACAGAATCACATCGCTGATGTTCAGCTCGCCGTCACCATTCACGTCGCCCAGGAGCGGTGTCGTCTCCTCGGGGAAGACGATGGTGTAATAGGGCGTGCTGGTCTTGTGGACTTGCTGGCCATTGCTGTAATAGAACACGGCAACGAAGTAATCCCAGCCGTCGATGACGTTGTCAAGGTCGAACTGCACCTCGGTGGTCTGTCCCGGGCTGAGCGAAATCAGTTGGTTGGCCATTTGCGCATTGCTGCCGTAGGTGCCATCGAGATTCTTGTACAGCTTCACCGTCACGTCATCATAATAGTCATTATCGCCGTTGTTGGCGATGGTGAGCTTCACGCTGAACTTGTCGCTGGTGATGATGTGCTGTTGCGCGTCGGTGACGTTGAGGGCCGCGGCCGTTATGCTCAGGTTGGCGACAGGCATCTCCTCGATATTGATTGTCGTCTGGGCAACTGGCTCACTGCCGTCCTCGTTGAACGAGAATGTGCAGGTATAGGTTCCCGGTGTTGTGGGGAGGAACCTGAAGTAGATGTCGCCGGTCTCGCCATGGGCCAGGCCCAAGAAGGCTGTTGAGTTGAACGTGCCGTTGACAAACATGTGGAGCAGGTCATTCTGTGAGTAGCCGTTGTTGGTCATGTTCACGGCCAGGTCCACTGGACGGCCATGGTGCATCGATCCATTATGGGTAATGCTGTTGACCGTGTAGTTGCGTTCACCCGCCGTGCCTTTGCCGGCGACGAGGCAGTTGTCGCCGTCGATGGTCACCTCGATGTAGTTGACGTCGGCCCCCTTGCATGGGCGCCAGTTGCTGTCATACAGCTCGCTGTAGATGGGCACGATGCGGTAGGTGCCGCTGGTGATGCCGCTTCCAAAGCTCAACTGTTGATTGTTGGTTCGAATGACGTAGTTGGGTTGAAGTTGCGCCACGTTGCTCTGGTAGAGGACAGACACTAGGTCATTCTCCTGATAGAGGCCCCACCCGATGCTGGCTGATAGCGTTTGGCTGGTGTAGTTGAAGAATCCGCCCGAAACCGTTGCCTTGAAACTGGCATCGCTCGACGTGCGGGTCGTGACAGCATCGTTGAGCGCCACGTTGCCTGCTGTGATGGCAAACTCGTTGACTCCCTCACCAGGCTCAATGCCCGCGACAATATATTGCTTGTAAATATAGCCATAGGCTTCGCTGGCACTTCCGGTCCCCTGAGCATCGGGATTGAGCACCTCGAGCACGTAATAGCCGTTGCTCATGCCGTTCCATCCCCAATTGATGTGGAACATTCCCTCGCCATCGTAGCCGTCGCAGATGAAGGCGTGCCCACTCGACTTCTTGCTGCCGCTGTAGATCACGGGGCGTCCCTCGTTCAACTCGCTATACAAGAGGTCGGCCCAACCTTGAGTCGTGAAGTTCTCGCGATACTCACAGTGGGCGCTGGCCTTGTAGCCAAAGTAGGAGGCCATGGCAGCGGGGATAAGGGTGGTGTTGGCTCCCGACGTGGTGTACAAGAAGTTCATCTTGACCGATTGCGCGCAGTACAAGGTGAGCTGAGCGGCGGCCTTGGCTCCATCGCTCTCGGTATCGTTGTCCAGGTAGGTGTCCTGCATCGCCTCCCAGTTGAAGTCCACTGGCTCGAGGGCAGGCATGTAGATGCCCAGGTTCTGGGTGGTGTACTCGGGGATGGTCGTCGTGGGACGAACAGGCCACTTCCAGTGGTACATTACCTGTGCCATCGCAGTGGCGACACAGCCTGCCACCGCCTGATTGCCGTTGGAGAGGATAGGCAGCATGGTGTTGTAGGGAGCATTCTGCGACCATGAGGATTTCACCAGGGGACTGATGGCGTGACCCGATGAACGCATCTTCACTGGGGTGGCGCCTTGAGCGATGGCCTCGATCTGGGCGGCATACCCGTCAAGCAGTTCTTGCAGGGCTTCAGGGACGTTGTCGTGGTCAAAGGTGCCCTGATCACTGTAGCCCAGTACGGCTGGCACACGGTCGTCTCCGGCAACGATGACATAGCCGCGAGTAGCATTAAACACATAGTAGGCCATCTTGCCAGTCGACGCATTCATCGTGGGCGACTTCTGGACCATTTTCAGGCCGGTGGGCGCTATCGCGTGTTGCGACATGAAATCGATGGCGATTCTACGCGCTTGGTTCTCGCTGATGGATTCGGCCGAGACCGTGCCCGCCATCATCATCAACAACAGTGTAAGCAGAAATGTTCTCTTGTTCATAGCTGTGGTATTTGGTTTAATAAATGTATTTGATAGCAACTCATTCAGTTTAAAGCACAAAGTTACTCATATTTTCCCAATTCCACAAAATCATCATGGCTCATGGCACGCAATAAAAAGTTGTTTTGATTCTCTGACCTCAACCCTCGCTGCCGGCCTCCAGCTTGCTATGCCCCGCTTTTTACACCACATTGCCAGGCGTCAGGGGCGGCAGAGCAACAGCAGGGTGCGGGCGCGGTGGAGGCGCCATGCCGTGCCATAGATGCTGTCCTCGTCGCCGTAGAGGGTCATCAGCGTATAGTTGGCCAGCGCACTGATGATTGCGCTCTTCAACTCATCGGCCAGCGACAGCAGCGGACGCTTGTCCAGGGCAAGACCGAGCACGATGTTCTGGCTGTCGATGTTGAAGTTGATGTTGCGGCTGACGATGTAGCCGCTCATACGAGCCAACAGGTCGTCCAGACCCTCTCTCACGCGGCGGTCCACAATGGGTTCATTACTTGAGTTCACGCCCCATGCGGTGGCGTTCTCGGCGGGGTGCCATCTTCCCTCGGTGTAAATGGCTTGCTGGATGTCATCCAGGTCGATGACGATGTCGATGCGGTATTTCATGTCAGTATTAAGATTATAGTTTAGAGATAAAGTGGATGGGCTGGATCAGTAGCGCAGGGCACGGGTGCGGGACTTGGGGCAGATTTTGGTCAGGGCTGTGGCGGGGGTGATGAAGAAGCGCGAGGCCCGGCAATGCTCCAGCACGTGGGCGATGGCTCGCTCGACGCCCATGCCGCGGTCAAGCAGGGCGACCACGTGACCGGTGATCTCATACCACATCTGCTGGCGCAGGCGGCCTTTGGCAAAATTCATGTGCCCCTCGGTGCGGAAGGTGCGGGCGTTGCTCGCTTTCTTCTGACTGGCCTTGAGCAGGTGGCACACGCAGCGGTAGGCTCGCTCCATGTCAACGTGGTAGTGGGGGCGGCCGTTAGCGATGGTGAATTCCACCGCTGCACGGCGGGCTTTACTCAGGGGGAGACCCTGCTCGATCATGGCGTCGAGGGTGGGGTGGTAGAGTTCGAGGAACTCCTTGTCGCGCTGCTCACACAGGTAGCGCTGCTGGATTTCGGATTGCATGTCTTTCATAATATTATTAATGTGTAAAATGGTAAAACAATAATTTTGACGTTGCAAAATTACAATATTCTTGGTGTTTTGTCAATACTTTTGCCTGCTTTTTTGTTGAAATAGTCAATTTTTGACTTATCAGTGGCATCCGCATTGGGCTGAAAAACTGACAATTGAGAACTGGCAACTGAGAAAATTATAGTACCTTTGTAGCGCATTCATTTTCACTAACAAGACGGATATGAGACACTACTTGTTGATAATCATGGCCCTGCTGGCGGCGATGTGCGCTATGGCCCAGAGTAACCGCATCTATATCGAGGACTTTGAAATTGATCCCGATTCGACCAGGGTCGTTCCGGTGATGCTTGCCAATACTGACCCCACGCGCGGCCTCCAATTCAGCATGACGCTGCCCGCTGGTCTCAGATTGATGGACTATAAGGCAACGGCCTATGCGCGTGACTATGAGATGAACCTGACCATGAACTACAATGCCAATGACAGCAGCTACTTGATGTTCATGTATCCCTCGGCCCCCATCTGTTTCCCGCCCGACACCAGGGCCGTGGTCAACGTCACACTGGAGGCGGCGCCCAACTTCAAGGGCGGAGAGATTGCCATCTGGAAATGCAGGGGCTCCACGATCGACAACATGACCATCTATCTGGATGGGGACACCACGCTGGTGACAGTCCCTGCCTCATCCTTGATAGGTATCCCCATGGACCGGAAAACGTCCGGCGACCAGTATTTCAACCTGATGGGGCAACCCATATCATCACCCGATGCCGCCCCTGTTGCCATCCAAATCAGCATCGGGGTCAATGGGGAGCGCTCAAGCCGCAAGATTGCCATATCGCATTAAACCAATCGGCCTTGCTGTGGTCTAATCTGGGAAAAAACGATAAACAATGAGTACAATGAAGAAATTACTGGTGACATTGATGCTGGTGGTAACGATGGCGCTGCCACAGCAGCTGACGGCGAGGAACTTCACTAACGAGACCCTCCACTACGAGGTGGTGTATCACTGGGGCATGATCTGGAAACATGCTGCCGACGCCACGCTGAGCATACGCAAAACCAACACGGGCTACTACTCCCAGCTCACGGGCAAGACGCGCTCCTGGGCCGACAAGGTCTATCCCGTGCGTGACACGCTCAAGTGCACGATGAATGCCAGCATGAAACCCGTGCGTTACGAGAAGCTGACCCACGAGAAGGGCTACTATGCCCGCGATGTTATCCAATTCTCCTATAACTACAGCCACACCAAGGCCCACTGCACGCGCTACCGCAAGAGCGGCACCACATCAATCGACCTGAGCGCCAAGACCCAGGCCTATGACATGGTGAGCGTCTTCTACATGTTGCGCAACCTGGATTATGGCGAGTTGAGCCGCAACAAGAACTACACGACGGTCATCTTCTCGGGCAAGGAGAAGGAATATCTCACCATCAAATTCAAGGGCGTGGAAACCATCAAGATGCGTAACGGCACCAAGCGCAAGGCCTATCGCATCGACTTCAGGTTCACTCAGGAGGGCGGTAAGAAATCCAGTGACAACCTGACGGCCTGGATGTCGACCGACGAGAGCCGCATCCCATTGCTGCTCGTGGGCAAGCTGCCCGTCGGCGAGGTGAAGTGCTACTACGCAGGCAAATAATTAGCTGATAAGGTTATGGGCTTATGATATTCAACTAACTGTTCCAGAATTCACGAATTGTGTGTTTTTTGGGGCGGTTATTCCTTTCATATCCTTATTTTATACTATTTTTGCACCCGTAAAAATAGACCAATACAAGAGTATTCACAAAATTATGCGAAACATTGTCTTCATAGCGTTCTGCGCTTTATCAATGTTGGCATCGGCCCAAGTGGTGACGCTGGACTCGTGCCGCAATATGGCCCTTCACAACAACAAGGAGATTCAACAAGCGAGTCTCGCTATCGATAAGGCCGGCTACCAGCGCAAGGTGGCCGCTGCAGCCTACCTGCCCCAGTTTGACCTCACGGCGGGATATATCTATAATTCCCGCAAGGTTTCGCTGATCAAGGAAGACCAGATGCTGCCCACCAAGTCGTTCAACCCGCAGACAGGCACCTACGATTACAACCTGGTCATCGACCCGACCACGGGCTACCCCCTGCAGGTCAACGGCCAGTATGTGCCCTCGACGGTGGCTCTGCTTCCCAAGAGCGGCTTGACATATAACATCCACAGCCTAATGGGTGGTGCCCTCACGGTGACGCAGCCCATCTACATGGGTGGCAAGATCACCGCCATGAACCAGATCACCGACCTGGCTCAACAGCTCTCCCGCGAGATGCGTGAGAGCAAGGTTGAGGATGTGATTTATAATGTTGATGCCGCCTATTGGCAGGTCGTCTCGCTGTGTGCCAAGCAGAAACTGGCCACCAGCTATGTCAACCTGGTCCAGAAGCTTGATGACGATGTCAAGAAGATGGTGGCCGAGGGCGTTGCCACGCGTGCCAATCAGCTCTCGGTTGACGTGAAGCTCAATGAGGCCAACGTTGATCTCACCAAGGTGGATAACGGCGTGACCTTGTCCCGCATGTTGCTGGCCCAATTGTGTGGCCTGCCCGTCAACACGATAATGACCCTCGCCGATGAGGGACGTGATGAACTGGCCTTGACGATCGCCCCGTCCAACTATAATCTGAATGAGGTCTATAGCAGGCGACATGACATCCGCTCGCTGGAATTGGCAACCAAGATATATGACCAGCAGGTCAAGGTCGCCCGAAGCGAGATGATGCCTAAGCTTGCGGCGGTGGCTGCGCTTCATGCCACCAATCCCAACAGTTACGATGGATTTGAGAATCGCTTTGGAGCTGCTTTCAGCATCGGTGCGACGCTCACCATGCCCTTGTGGCACTGGGGAGGCTTGAGCAACAAGGTGAAGGTCGCTCAGGTCGAGGCCGACGTTAAGCGTCTGGAACTCGATGATGCCAAGGATAAAGTCGCCCTGCAGATCAGCCAGGCCGCATTCCGCTATCAGGAGGCTTTCAAGACCTGGGAGGCCACCAAGGCCAACCTGGCACAGGCCGATGAGAACCTGCGCATCGCCGGCATCGCCTTCAAGGAGGGTATGGGAACCCTCGACGAGGTGCTCGCCGCCCAGACCGCATGGCTCAAGGCCAACAGTGAGAAAATCGATGCCGAGATCAACGTGCAGATGACGCACGTCTATCTCGACAAGGTGATGGGAACGATGAGCTATTGAGAGACAGGAAGAATACTATAGAAACTATAGAAGCTATATAGTGAATCATGACGACAAAACATTGAAAACAGAATAAAATGGAAACAGACGAACAGAGAACCGTGGTCCGCAAGAAGGACAAAGCGCTGTTGGCAGCGCTGGCAGTGTTTGCGCTGGTGATGGCAAGTATCGCCATTGTGGGCATCCTGCTCATTCATCCCGCCGACACAACGATACAGGGCCAGGCCGACTGCGACGCCGTTCGCGTGAGCGGCAAGCTGCCCGGCCGCATCGTGCGCTTTTATGTTCACGAGGGTGACACCGTTCACAAGGGCGATAAGCTGGTGAGCATCTACTCCAGCACGGTCGATGCCAAGTACTATCAGGCCAAGCAGATGCAGGAGGCTGCCGCCAGCCAGAATCAGAAGGCTGAGCACGGCACGCGTGAGGAACTCAAGCAGGGCGCTTATAACATGTGGCAGCAGGCTATCGCCGCCCAGACCATTGCCGAGAAGACCTATCAGCGTGTGGAGAACCTCTATCAGCAGGGCGTTGCCACACAGCAGAAGCGTGACGAGGCCAAGGCCGCTTACGATGCCGCCACAGCCCAGGTCAAGGCCGCCAAGGCCCAGTATGACATGGCCGTGAAGGGCGCGCAGCAGGAGGATAAGAACGCCACCAAGAGCATGGCCAACGCCGCCCGTGGCTCTGTCATGGAGGTGGAGAGCCTGCTCGAGGACCAGGTGCTCCTGGCACCCTGTGACGGCGAGGTGAGCGAGATTTATCCCCAGGAAGGCGAGCTCGTGGCGATGGGTACTCCCATCATGTCGATTGCCAAGCTGGACGAGATGTGGGTGAGCTTCAGCGTGCGCGAGGAGAAGTTGAACGATATGCCGATGGGCAAGCAAGTCAAGGTGCGCATCCCCGCATTGAACAACTTGGAGACCATGATGTCAATCTACTACATCCATGACATGGGCACCTATGCCGTTTGGCAGGCCGCCAAGGCACAGGGGCAGTATGACAGCAAGACCTTCGAGGTCAAGATGCGTCCCACCAGCAAGGTGCCTTACCTGCGTCCCGGCATGTCGGTAATCCTGGTGGAGTGAGAAGTCTACAACAATTAGCAATTAGAATTCAGCGATAACCGAAATGATTCAGAAATATATAGGTCGGTCCTTCAAGCGCGGGTGCATTCAGCTCGTGCGGCGACCCATGTATTTCCTGTTGATGGTCATCATGCCGTTGTTGTGCAGCTGGTTCCTCATGGACCTGATCAAGGACGGCAGCGTGCAGCGTGTCCCGGTGGGAATCGTCGATCTTGACAACAGCTCAATCTCGCGTCGCATCTCGCGCAACCTCAACGGTTTCCAACAGGTGGACATCAGCCGGCGCTATAATAACTTTGCCGAGGCACGCGATGCCGTGCAGCGAGGCGAGGTGATGGGTTTCTTCTTCATCCCCGAATATCTGGAAGAAGAAGCCCTGGGCGGGCGACAGCCTGTAGTGAGCTTCTATGTGAACTACGCCTATTATGCCCCGGGATCGATGCAGTACAAGGGATTCAAGACCATCTCGCTGCTCGTCAATGGCGGCATTGTCCAGACGGCATTGCGCACCGTGGGCCTCACCAACAAAAAGATCGAGTCAACCCTGGTGCCTTATCAGAGCCATGTTCACATGATTGGCAACCCGTTCACTAACTATAACTACTACTTGAACAGTACCTTTGTGCCCTGTTTCCTGTCGTTGTTTGTCCTGTTGGTGACGGCGTTCTCGCTGGGCATCGAACTGAAATCGGGATTGAGCCGCCAGTGGCTCAAGACCTCCGGTGGCAGTTTGTTCGTTGCCCTGATTGGCAAACTCGTGCCGCAGACGGTGCTGTTCACTGCCGTGGGGTGGTTCATCCAGTGGATGATGTTCCGCTGTTATGACTTCCCGCTGAACTGTAACCCGTGGAATATGCTCATCGCAATGTTCCTGCTCGTGGTAGCCAACCAGAGTTTTGCAGTGCTGATGTTCTGTTTCACGCCCAACTTCCGTTATGGCACGATGCTGTGCACATTGTTGGGTATGGTGTCATTTTCCTTCACGGGCTTCTCATTGCCCCAGGAGGCGATGTACCCATGGGTAGAGGCCTTAGGCTTTACCATGCCCATCAAGTACTACTTCCTTATTATGGTCGATCAGGCCTTGAACGGCATCGACCTGTATTATTCAAGATTCTATTATGCTGCACTCATCGGGTTCACCGTCTTGCCCATGTTGTTGTCATGGCGATTGAAGAAGGAGTGCCTGAATCCCGTGTATGTGCCTTGATGATATATGGCTGAGAAACTGAAACATAGCAGGCTTTTCCTGTGGTTCATACAGGTGTTGAGGGTGTGTGGACGCGAGCTGTTGCTCGTCTTCCGCGATAAGGGTGTTGTCATCTTCTTCCTGATCCTCAATGCGCTGTATCCCCTGCTGTACTCACTCATCTATAACACCGAGGTGGTGCGCGACGAACCTGTCGTTGTCGTGGACGACAACCGCACCCATGAGAGCCGTGAGTATGTGCGCCGTCTTGATGCGACTCAGGAAGTTGCTGTCGTGGGCTATGCCGCCAACATGCAGGAGGCACAGGAGGCGATGTACAACAAGTCGTGCTATGGCATCCTGTACATCCCCCGAGACTTCGGGCAGTCCACTGGCCGTGGCGTGCAGGCCCATGTGTCGCTCTACTGCGACATGAGCGTGATGATGCGCTACAAGGCGATGTTTACCGCCGTCTCCGGCGTTTCCATGTCACTGGGTAACGATAAGATGGAAGCCATCGTTAAGCCGGTGTTGAACATGAGCGGCTCCATTGTCGAGAGCCGTCAAGTGCCCGTCGGCAACCCCGCGATGGGTATTGCCAGCGCCGTGTTGCTTTTCATCCTGCCGCTGGTGTTGCAGCAGAGTATGATTCTGGGTATTGCCATGCTGCATGGCGGCAGCATCGAGCGCCGTCGTCGCAATGGCGGTCGTGATCCCATGGCCGTTGAGGCGAGTCCCGGTGCCACGATTATCGGCAAGATGATGTGTCACCAGATCATCTACACGATACCGGTGATCTATGTCTTGCATTACGTGCCGCTGATGTTCGGCTTCCCCCAGAATGGAGACATTCTGCACATCATCTGCCTGGCTGTGCCTTTCATCATTGCCGTGTCGTTGATGGGGCAGACCTTGTCGGCCGTCGTTAACGAGCGCGAGAGCGTGTTCCTGTTGTTCGTGTTCTCGTCGGTGGTGTTTGTTTTCCTTACTGGTGTGTCATGGCCGCGTTACCTGATGTCCAGGCTATGGTGGCTCGTGGGAGACTGTGTGCCCAGCACATGGATGGTCAACGGATACGTTCTCATGCAGAGCAACGGAGCCACCCTTTATCAGGTGCAGCACTCCTACTGGATGCTGTGGTTGCAGGTGCCCGTCATGTTCATCCTGGCCTATCTCGTTGAACGCTTCGTCAACCGCCGTCGCTACCGCTCATGGATTGCCGTCAGCGAGAACAAGCCCAACGAGCTCACCCGCATCGAGTACGCCAAGAACGGCGTCGGCTGATTCCACCACACCGCTTTTTCATGGAATAAATGGCTCCAAGCACTGTCACTCTGCCCCAATAGGAGCAGAGCTCTTGACCCTCATGCCTTTCCGAGGCCAAACTCAAACACCAGGTTTTGCAGATGGTTCATAATTAGTGTCATCTGAGTTTCCGTCTTGTTTATTTTTTGTTAACTTTGCACCGATTCAGCGCGAGATTTCACTACCCGCATTTTTGCTGAATAGTGGTGTCATCAAAGGGACGGTTCTTTTGATGACAAAAATGAAATGAAGAATGGTGATTGAGGAGTTGAAATGTGAATGTGGCGCGAGGGTGCTGGTGTGGCGGCTTGAGGAGAAGGCGTCGCGGCTGGTGGACTTGTGCCGTGAGACGGGCATCGCTGTCGAGGGCTTGATGGACATGCCCGAAAAGCGGCAACGTGAGAAGGCGGCCGAGCTGCTCCTGCTGTGCCGCGCCTTCGGGCGGCCCGTGACATTGTGCCATGACAGGCAGGGCGCACCATCGGTCGAGGGTGAGGCGGTGAACATCAGTATCACCCACACGCCTCGACTTGTGGCACTGGCTCTGGATGATTGCCACGTGCTCGGCATCGATGCCGAGCAGGCTGACCGCCAGCAGGTAATCAGAGTGCGCAATAAGTTCCTCAACGCCAGTGAACAGCAGTTTATCTCTGCTGATGACATCCAGTCGCATGTCATCGCTTGGACGGCCAAGGAGGCCATCATCAAAGCCGAGCGCAACAGCGCCCTGGACTGGACCGACGGCATCCGGCTTGAGCCGTTTGTCCCAGGTGCTCCCATGATAGGGAATCTCATTCTTGCCGCCTGTTGCGAGAGCCACCGTTACCACTTGACAGTCCGAATGGTGGAGAATCATTTCATCACGCTTGCTGTGCCTTGCATTCCGTGAAAGTCTGCTGCCGTGCAATGCAATAAAGGGCGGCACTTCACGTTATAAAGGTATAAAATAAATTCAAGTTTTTGAGGTCGTACAACTGCATCAGAGACTTGAAGGCTAATGGTTAAAGGAATTTGGTTTCTTGCCTGACTTGGGATTTCTTGGAAAATCTCCTGAATTGTTGTCTGCAAGTCATTAATCTTTAACCATTAAACAGTGAGCAAGTTAACAACTTGCGTGGCTTAGATAGAGAATAAAAACAGAAGATGAAGATGATGAAATATTTTGTCCGTTTTGCCATGTGCGTTTTGCTGACTGCTTATTGCACTCTTTCAGCAAGCGCTCTGGACAAGGAGTACTATGCCGAGTCGAGCAAACTCGCCACCGGGCAGTGGGTCAAGATTGCCGTGACCGAGAGCGGCATCTACCAGATTACTGCCGACGACATCCGCAGTTGGGGGTTGGGCAATGACTTGTCCAAGATTCATGTGTTTGGCTATGGTGGAGCGCCCTTGAGCGAGACGATGAGTGGAGACAACTATGCCGACGACCTGCCGCAGATGCCCGTTGTGCGCGCTGGTGACCGCATCCTGTTCTATGCCCAGGGTCCCACGACCTGGCGTCGCCTCAGTGCCACTATCCAGCAACTGCAGGTGCAGCACCCGTATGCCAACTCGGGCAGCTATTTTGTCACCAATGACAGCCGCTTCAACGACGTTGAGATTACCCGGTCTGACCATGAACCGACCGGCAGCGTCGTGACGACCTATATCGAACGCCTCTATCACGAGCTGGACATCGTCAACCCCGGCGAGACCGGACGCATCTTCCTGGGTGAGGACTTCAAGTCGCAGCGCAGCCAGACCTTCAAGTTTACTCTCGACAACATGGTTGCCGGCAAGGACGTCAAGGTATTGACCGCTTTTGGCGCCACGACGCCCGATAAGGTGTCGAGCACGATCAACCACAGCTATAATGGCACTGCCCTGTCCGTCACCAACACCGACGTCCTTGGCAGCAGTGTGGGACATGACCACTATCAGTACGGCCGTTCGGTAAAGACGTTCACTCTCGACGGCACAACCGACCTGAACTATGGCCTCAATTATTCCAGCAGTGGCTCCGTGACCATGGCCAGGCTGGATTATATTACCGTCAATTATGAGCGCCAGTTGGCACTCAAGAACGGCAAACTCACCTTCGGCATCCACAATTCCGGAGCTACCACGAGCTACTGCATCAGCGGCTGTGGCTCGGCGACCCATGTGTGGGACGTCACCCTTCCCTTTGCCCCGCTGGAGCTGAAGACGAAATCGGGCGACGGCACGGTCACCTTCTCTCCCGTCACCGACGGCCGACATGAGTTTGTGGCCTTTGATGAATCGGCGGTCTTTCCTCATCCCGAGCTTCTGGGCGATGTGGATAACCAGGACATCCACAGTGAGCCTGTCCCCGACATGATAATCCTTGCTCCCAGCGCTTATCTGGAGCAGGCCCGTCGTGTCGCCGAGCTGCACGAGAAGTGTGACGGCTTCAGGGTGCTCGTTCTGGATCACGAGAAGGTCTTCAACGAGTTCTCTAGCGGCACGCATGACGCGATGGCCTACCGCAGGCTGTGCAAGATGTTCTACGACCGCGGCGCCAGCGAGGACGGCCACAAGTTAGGTTACCTGTTGCTGATGGGTTGCGGCAGCTATGACAACCGCTTGATAGGCACCGATGCCAATGCACTGAACTACCCGCGTCTGTTGACCTGGCAGACGTCCGAGAGTGCCAATGACGGCAGCTCAATCACCAGCGACGACTATTTCGGTGTGCTGGATGATGACATGGGAATCGATATCAACGAGAAGATGAACATCTCGGTGGGACGCATGATTGTCAAGAACGTCAGCGAAGCACGCACGGTGGTCAATAAGCTCGTGAAATACGTCACCAAGCCCACCTATGGAGCCTGGAAGAACCAGGTGCTCCTTGTCGCCGACGATGAGAACGGCGGCATCCACATGGACCAGTCCCACAAGATGGACAGCGTCATGAGGGAATATGGTGGCAGCGGCGCGATGTACACCAATGTCTATACTGATGCCTTCAACGCCGTGAGCGACGGCGGCTCCCGCTCCTATCCCGATGCCCGCAAGAAGATGTTCACAACGTTGAACGAGGGTGCGCTGTGGTGGAACTACATCGGCCACGCCAGCACCCAGAACTGGACGGGTGAGGGCTTGATGATGCGTTCCGACGTCGAGACGCAGCTCTTCTACCGCCACCTGCCGGTGCTGTATGCCGCCACGTGCGAGTACACCCGTTTTGACAACTCGGTCCTCTCGTCGGGCGAGCGCATCTTCTTGAATGCCAACGGCGGAGCTATCGCACTGCTGTGTCCTGCTCGCTTGGCCTATATCACCAACAACGGCGTGCTCAGCAAGACGATTGGCAAGTATGTGTTCTCTCCTGATGAGAGCGGCAAGCCGCGTCGCATCGGTGACATCCTGCGATTGGCCAAGAATGATATCTACGCGACAATCGACAATAACCGCCGCTACTTCTGCTACGGTGACCCGGCGATGCGCCTGGCTTGGGCTCCCTATAGCGCACGGGTCGAGACCATCAACGGCAAGCCTGTGGATCCTGACAACATGCCGGTCTTTAAGGCCCGCGAGCAGGTGGAATTCAGCGGCAAGATTTATGACATCAAGGGTGAGCTGGCCAGCGGTTTCAATGGCGCCATCGTCTCGACACTGTTCGGTCCAGAGCAGTCGGTTTCGACTCATGGCTACGGTGACATGGGCGGCGCCCCCTACACCTATGACGAGCGCTCCAACCGCTTGGCCATCACGATGGATACCGTTGTCGGAGGTGAGTTCCGGGTGCGTGTCATCATCCCCAGCGAGGTCAACAACGAGTATGACAACTATCGCCCGTCGATGATCAATCTGTATGCCTACGACAGCCGTGACACCCTTGAAGCCAAGGGTTCCAACAGTGACTTCTACATCTATGGCTACGAGGATGACGAAGTGACCGATACCATCGGGCCGGAAATCATCACCATGGGCCTTAACGATGTGAACTATGTCGATGGCGGCGACGTCAACGAGTCGCCCCTGCTGCTTGCCACCGTGCGCGATGAGAGCGGCGTGAACTTCTCCTCGGCAGGCATCGGCCACAGCATGACGCTCACGCTCGACGGCACCATCAGCTACAATGACCTGGTGGGCTACTACACGCCCATGTTTGCCGAGCAGGGCACCCTGGGCAGCATCAGCTACCCGTTGAGCGACTTGTCTCCCGGCTTGCACACGTTGCGCCTGCGCGTGTGGGACGTGTATAACAACGTGAGCGACAAGACCATCACCTTCAACGTCGTTAACGGCCTGGCACCCGAGATCGCCGATGTGTATTGCGCTGCCAATCCCGCCAGCGTCGAGACGTCCTTCTATGTCAAGCACAACCGCCCCGATGCCGTTGTGAGTGTCACGATCGAGGTCTATGACCTGATGGGGCGCATGGTGTGGAGCACCACCCAGGCCGGACGCAGCGACATGTACACCTCAACACCCGTCACCTGGGATCTCACCGACTCTGGCGGTCGACGCGTGCCGCGCGGCATCTATGTCTATCGCGCCACCATCTCGACCGATGGCGTGAAAGAGGCCACCCGGTCCAAGAAACTTGCTGTCGCTGGCGAATAAGCGACATGACATATAACTTCCTCACATCGAGGAGAGAACGTGGAGTGGAGATGAGCACAGCTCATCTCCATTTTCAGGCTTTGAGTTATAGGCGGATGCTACTGGCAGCCGAAGCCTGGCAGCCTTAGCGGCTCAGCGAGAGATTGTTCGCTGAACAGTTACCCGTTAGGGCACAAAGCCATAACATTTGTTAAAAAGAGTGCCAATTACAATAAAATAATGTGTAGATTGCTTTGCGTTCAAAAATTTGAGGTAAATTTGTCGGTTAATTGCATCATTATACGATGAACAGAGCCAAGAATATTGAGAGCCGGATTATACTGCCGGAGCCTACTATCAGGAGGCTCCCGTGGTATCTGTCCTATGTGAAAATGCTCGATAATCTTCATGTCGAGTATGTCTCATCGACGCAGATTTCCAAGGAGTTGAATGTGCAGTCGTCCCAGATTGCCAAGGACCTGTCGTTTCTCAACATTCGCGGTAAGACGCGCATCGGCTATGAGGTGGCCAGTCTGGTGAGAGAGCTCGAGGACTTCCTCGGTTTCAACGACCAGCACGACGCTGTGGTCATCGGCACGGGTAGCCTGGGAACAGCCCTGATGCAGGATCACGGACTCGAGCACTACGGCTTGAATATTGTAGCGGGTTTTGACGTGCGCAGCGAGGTTATCGGTCAGTACCTTGGCGGCCTGCCGGTCTATGACGTCAATGAGCTGGCGGCCTGGCAGCAGGAGCATCATGTGTCGATTGCCATCCTCACCGTGCCGGCTCCGCGTGCCCAGGAGATAGCCGATCTGGCAATCGCCAGTGGCATGACGGCGCTGTGGAATTTCACGCCCTACCGCATCAAGGCCCCCGAGACTGTCGTGATTGCCAACACGTCAATCTATGCTCACCTGGCAATCATCTATAACAGGATGCAGAACACCAATAACGAATCCAAGCAGGGCTGACGGCACTGCTTGACACGATACAAGTGAGAGAAAGATGAAGGTCATCGGTTTCACTGGAAATTATGGCTCTGTCGAGGGCGCCCCCATGGGCTACCTCATGACCGATTCAGCGATACTGTACACCGGCAGGCCTTTCTTTGTCCCCGACTTTGCCGGCAGGTTCATGGCATCGCCATCAATTGTGGTGCGCATGGGGCGGCTGGGAAAGTGTGTGGCACCCAAGTTCGCCCACCGCTACTGGGATGCCCTGACCGCAGGGTTCAATGTGGTGGCGTGTGAAGATGTCGATGGGCGCTTGACGGCGTTGGACCGAGCCTTTGACGGCGCAGCTGTTGTGGGCGACTGGATCCCAGTCGCCGATATCCAGGACCCCATGCAGGCGCTGGTCGAGTTCAAGGTGGATGACACTGTTGTGGCCCGTCATTGCCTGGCCGACATGACCTGGCCTCTCGACGAGATGGTGGCTGCCGTGAGCACGCGTTGCAGCATCAAGATGGGTGACCTGCTGTTCACCGGTGATGCCGCTCCGGCGGTGCCACTGTCGGCAGGGATGCACTTGAGCGCCAGCCTGGGCGACCGTCCGTTGCTGGATGTGAAAGTGAAACTGTGAGTATCATCATCAGGACAATAAAATATCTTTTGGAGGTAGAAACCGAAAAAAACTTAAACATACAGATATGCGTAAATTGACAAAATTTCAACTCGCTTGCGCGGCAATGCTGGCCATCTTCTGCACCAGTACTGCCAGCGCATTCAGCCTCTCGAACTATGCGACAACATCCAAGCTCGCCACGGGCAAATGGGTGAAAATCAGCATTCCCGAGAATGGTATGTATGAAATCACTTATGACGAGCTTCGTGAGATGGGTTTCGCCAATCCCGAGCGTGTCAATGTCTATGGCTCCGGCGGTGCCAAGATCAGTGAGGTGATGAATGGCTCGGCCATTGATGACTTGAGGGGTGTGCCCATCCTGCGCACTAACAACAAGATCTGCTTCTACTGCAATGGCCCGATCAGTTTTTCGATCAGTGATTACAACACGACACCGCGTTTCACCCGCGTCTTCAATCCCTACTCACAGGTGGGTTGCTACTTCCTGAGCGAGAGCAGCCATGGCGACATGGTCCCCGCCAAGAAGGCCAAGGTGACGGTGACCAACTATGTCGATATGCCCGTGAGCCTCAACTATTTCTATCACGAGCGTGAGATGTCGTCGGTTACCAGCTCGGGTAAGGAGATGCTGGGTGAGGACTTCTCTAACGGCCAGTTGCTTGTTGACTATTACCTGCCCGACCTCGCCGACAGCTCACTCGTTGTCCAGAGTGTCATCGCGGCCAACGCGACCAAGATCTCCTATGCCACGGGAATCCTGCACAGCGGCGGTGTCACCGACACGACCAACTATGCTGCTTCAATTTCACGCATTTACTCACCCTCGAGTGTGTATGTGTTCTACAACTACGCTTCCCCTTCGGGAATGCTCAAGTTGACCTCGCCAGCCGAGCATGGACAGTACGAGCCCTACTTGCGCTTCTCGGCTCAGGAGACCGACGCCACAATCAACATGGCGCGCCTCGACTACTTTATCTTGACCTACAAGCGTCGCAACATCATCAGGGAGGAAGACGACAACCAGTTGCTGATGGGATTTGCCGCAACGCGCGGCAATGAGCGCTTCATGCTGCCTAACGCGTCGCCCACCACTGTGGTGTGGAACATCAACAGCACCAACAACCCTGCCGAGATACAGACGACCGCCTACAATGACGAGAGCGGCCAGGGCCTGGCCTTCTACTCGACCAGCGCCACCACGTCCAAGTACATTGCCTTTGACCCTGCCAAGACATTGAAGAAGATCCTCAGCTATGAGCCCGTCGAGAACCAGAACCTCCACGGCATGGCTGTCCCCGACATGCTCATCATCACCGACAAGCTCTTCCACGAGCAGGCCCAGCGCGTTGCCGACCTGCACATGGCAGTTGACGGCATCAGCGTTGCCGTTGTTGACCAGGACAAGGTGTTCAACGAGTTCTCCAGCGGCACGCGCGACGCGATGGCCTACCGCTTGTTGTGCAAGATGCTCTATGACCGCGGCGCCGGCAAGTTTAAGAACCTGCTGCTCTTCGGCACGGGCACCTATGACAACCGCGAGCTGATGGGTGAACACCCGGGCACGCTGCTCACCTACGAGAGCGACAACAGTAACTATGAGGACTACTCCTACACCAGCGACGACTTCTTTGGCTTCATGGACGACAATTCCGGCTCCAACATCTCGGGCGAGAAGCTCCGCATCGGCGTGGGCCGCATCACCTCGGGTGACCTCGAGGAGGCCAAGAGCGATGTTGACAAGCTCGTGGACTACTACGCCAATCCCGATTACGGCGTGTGGCGCAACAACACCATGGTCATGAGCGACAGCCCTGACCTGGGCGTGTATATGTTCCAGGGTGAGGGTTACAAGAACCTGATTGACAATGAGCTGGGAACCGGAATGCATGTCACCACCGTGCACAACTCCCAGTATGCCCGCTCCAACAACGAGCCCGCTGTGGCCGACGTGACCCGCAAGACGGCTACCGAGGCCAAGCAGATGATCAATAACCAGCTCAAGAACGGTTTGTACTTTGCTACCTACGTCGGCCATGCCGGCCCGATCTCGTTCACCAAGGGTAACAACATGTGGATTACCGGCGACGTTGTCCGCACCAACTACAGCCACTGGCCCATCATGTCCACGGCATGCTGCGATGTGGCCCACTTCGATGGCGACAGCCGCGGTATCGCCGAGCTGATGTTCCACAAGCGTGACGGTGGCGCCATCGCGATGCTCACCAGCTCCCGCATGGTTTACGCCGGCGATAACGACAAGTTGAACACCTTCTTCATCAAGGCCTTCTTCAACCGTGACTCCATCACGGGAGCACTGCCCACGCTGGGTGAGGCCTACATGCAGTCCAAGCTCGGTTTCGCCTCGTCTAACACCAACAAGCTCTCCTTCTTCCTGCTGGGTGACCCCGGTATCAAGATCAATTATCCCATCTCGCGTTTCAATCTTGTCGAGATCAATGGCTCGGAGATGGCCGACCCCAACGAGACCGCCATGGTGCGCCCGCTCATGAAGTTTGACGTGGTGGCCCATGTGGTGGATGCCGAGGGCAACCTGGACACCAGCTTCAATGGCGACGCGACGATGACGCTCTATGACAAGGAAGACCTGTTCACCACCGTCAACTCCACAGTGGGCGGAATAAGCGTCAGCCGCAAGATCTACTTCAATCGTGACAAGCTCACCGAGCTCACCGGACGAGTCGTGAACGGCGTGTTCAACGGTTCGGTCATCGTTCCCAAGTCGCCCAAGGCCAGCAACGAGATGGTGCTCCTGCGAGTGTATGCCCACAAAGACGGCAGCGACTACATGGTCAACGGCTTCAGCAACAGGGTGAAGATGCTCCCCTATGACCAGCACATGGCCCTTAACGACACTCAGAGCCCTGTCGTTACCAACATGTATATCAACGACGAGCAGAGCTTCGCCTATGGTGCCACCGTCGGCACCTACTCGATGCTCTACATCACGGCCACCGACGACTACGGCATCAACGTTCAGCCCAACTCGATGGAGAACAGCATGAAGCTCGTCCTCGACAACGGCAAGCCCTCCTATCAGGATGTGACCAGCTATGTGACCAGCTATAACGAGGGCAAGACGGTGAACATCGAGTTCCCGCTCTCCAACCTGTCCGAGGGACTCCACACGTTGACTTACACAGTCTATGACATGGTGGGTAACAGCGCCGAGCGCACCATCACCTTCATGGTGGGACAGAGTGGGTCGGTAGAACTCACCACCGATGCTCATCCGGCTTACCTCAACCAGAGTGTCAACTTTGACATGACGACCGACTTGACCAGCTCGCCCGAGGTGATCGTGCGCGTGACCGATGCCACCGGTAATCTCGTCTGGAAGAAGACCACCACGACCTTCCCCGTGGCTTGGGACATGCGAGACATGCAGGGCAACAAGGTGCCTGCCGGCCTGTACCGCTACTTCGGTACCTACAACGACGGCATCAACTATGGCGGCACGTCTATCAACAAGCTCATCGTGCTTGACCCCCTCAAGGCCACTAACTGATTAGCGGAACAAGAGGTATTAGATTTTTAGGTTTTAGGCTTTAGGTTTTAGGGGACTGTTGTCACCTGGCGCCTGAAGCCTAAAATCGTTTTTTTTTGTACCAGTTTTCTTTGCTTATTTTGAGACTATTACGTATGTTTGCAGCGTGCGGGTGATGGGCTGGCCTTGTCATCGTTAAGATCAAGACATACGATTCAGATAACAGACAAAAGCGCGTTTTAGCCATGCCGGGGGCACCTGACTGCGACAAACCAAGTCCCTGCGCTCTTGGACTCATTGACGTTTTAATCGCCAACTTCGAGGGACTGAGGAGGCAAAGGATAGAATTATAAAAAAGCTATTACTACTACTGATGACAGTCCTGCTGGCCGCCGTGAGCGTCCACGCCGCGACTGATTATGACCAGTCTGGCAACGACACCAATGTCAACAACAGGTATAACCTGATGCTGGACCAGAACAACTTTCCCGATTACAACCTGCGTGTCTATATGAACAGTCTCTATCCCAAGGGCTACATGACGCAGGACGAGGTAAACAGCCTGACTTCACTGACCGTGAGCAGCAAGAACATCTACAACATGAAGGGCGTGGAGTTGCTCACAGCTCTGCAGAGACTCGATTGTCAGAACAACCCGATCACTCAGCTCAACCTGAGCGGTTGCACCAGCCTCACCACGCTGGACTGCAGCTATTGTACCAGCCTGGCCTCGCTCAACGTGCAGGGTTGTAGCGCCTTGAAGACGCTTTCTGTTTATCAGAACAGAATCACCGGTTCGGGCATGACCACGCTGGTGAACAGTCTGCCCACGCGCTCGGCCACGGACATGGGCACACTGAATGTCCTGTGGGACACCGACGAGGGCAATGCAATCACCGCGGACCAGATTACGGTCGCCAGCAGCAAGTACTGGCTGTGCAGGCAGCGTGACAACTACTCCTGGATTGTCTTGACTGGATATTTGATCGGTGATGTCAATGGTGACGGACAGGTCAACATCAGCGACGTGGTACTCCTTTCCAACATCCTGCTTAACTCCGACACGCCACCCGCAGCTGCCGACGTCAATGGCGACGGACAGGTCAACATCAGTGATGTGATTTACCTCATCACCCTGGTGCTCGAGAATTGACCTCAGGCCACACACGCGCCATGGTGATTAGCATCGCCCGGCGGTAAACATCAAGTTCCTGAAGTGGATAACGCCACTTCAGGAACTTGACGGCTTTTGAGGGCGCCTGTTGTGGCTGGGGATGACAGGAAAAAAGTTGCGGCCGTCCCTTTGACAGGAACAGTCGCAACTGTTAGTTTTGTCTGTTGTTTTCTTAATTATTCGCCGGGAGCGATTGCGCCAGTGGGGCAAGCGTCGGCACAGGTGCCGCAGTCCAGGCAGGTGTCAGGGTCGATCGAATAGATGTCGCCTTCCTTGATTGCATCAGCGGGGCATACCGACTGGCAGGTACCGCAAGCAACACAGCTATCAGAAATTACGTAAGCCATAGTGTAGTATTAATTAAAAGTGAAATAGTTAATAATGTAATAGTAAACAGTTCGACAAAAGTAATGCTTTTATTTGAATTGGTAGCACATTTTGGCGATTTTTCTTTTATCAGAGATGATTTTTTTGTTTTTACTGCTCATTTCTCGTCAAAATTTTGTACCTTTGACCTAAGAGGAACATAATAGTTTAATCACCTTGACTTTTTTTCAATAACAATACCGGAATATGAACCCTACCGATTGGAAAGACGCCCTGGGCAAAGCGTTTAATCTGCCCGTAAGCGATCAGCAGCCCAC
Organism: Sodaliphilus sp.; assembly: GCA_045114435.1. Taxonomy (GTDB): domain Bacteria; phylum Bacteroidota; class Bacteroidia; order Bacteroidales; family Muribaculaceae; genus Sodaliphilus. The sequence continues at coordinate 62,801 of JBGUKK010000127.1, read as the reverse complement.
CATTGAGCCCGACTCGCCGACCGAGCGGGGCGACGCCCTGCAACAACAAGGCAAAACACGCCTCGACATCGTTCTGGAGCGCAAGGGACGTGGTGGCAAGCAGGCGACTATCGTCACCGGCTTCACCTGTGACGAGGAAGCACTCAAGCAGGTGGCATCGCAGCTGAAGCGCACCCTGGGTGTCGGCGGCAGTGCCCGTGGTGGTGAAATCCTGATCCAAGGCGACTTCCGCCAGCGTGTGCTCGACGAGCTGCTTGCCATGGGTTTCAAGGCAAGAATTATTTGAGACATGAGTCTTCTTAACAGTTGCCAGTGGCACCCACATTGAACAGACAACAGAAAACTGATAACTAAAAACATGACAGATAACAAACATCTGCTGGTCATCAAGGCTTCGGCGGGCTCAGGCAAGACCTATCGCCTGGCCAAGGAATATATCATGCACCTGCTGTTCACTACCGATAGGCAGAGCGGTAGATGTGTCCCACGCCGTGCAACAGACAGCCAATCGACGCTCAACGTCCACCGCCAGCTGCTGGCCATCACCTTCACCAACAAGGCAACCGACGAGATGAAGAGCCGCATCGTCGATGAGTTGTATAACCTCTCGCAACCCGACCGCAAGAGTGACTACCTCAACGACTTTGTGAAACTGACGGGTCTCAAGCCCGACCAGGTGAGGTTCCTGGCACAGCAGGCGTTGAACGAGTTGCTGTTTGACTACAGCAACTTCAACGTGAGCACCATCGACTCGTTTTTCCAGACCATCCTGCGCAACTTTGCCCGCGAGCTGGACCGTGATTTCAACTACGACATCCAGCTCGAGGAGGATTATGCCGTGCGTGTGGCGGTGCACAACTTCCTGCTGTCGTTGGGACGTGAGGGAATGCCGTCACAGGTCGACGAGTGGGTGAAGGACTACCAGCGTCACTTGATTCGCGGCGATGCCGAGAAGAAGAACTGGAAATTCTTTGACGACGGGGGCGGTCTCACCAGTTTTGCAAAGCAGATCAACAGCGAGCTGTTCCGCAGCCGCCTGGACGATATCCGCGGCTACCTGGGCAAGGTCGATGATCAGGGACGCTTCCAGAGCGATTTCAAGCGCATCCGTGCCTTCAAGCAGTTTGTCCATGAGCAGGTGAAACTCATTCATGAGCGCCATGACGATGGACTGAGGGCACTGCAGGCGTCATTGGCGCCCGTCGCCGACGGCCTCAGTGGCAGCAAGTCGTTGAAGAAGTGGCTCAACAAGGATAGCCTCGAGCCGTTGTCCGACACGATGGACAACAGCGATGAAGCCAAGATCCGCGGGCAGTTCCTCAAGAATTTTGCGCCCAGCGACCAGTTGGTCAATGAGCTGCTGAGGCTGGTGCGTGACCACTTCAGCCTCAAGAACGTCCTGGCCTTTTTCAAGCATGTCGAGGACAACCTGGGGTTGCTGGGCATGCTGGCGATGATAGACGTCTTCCTGGAGGAATACCGTCATGAGTCCAACTCAATCCTCATCGGTGACACCAATGAACTGATCGGGACGGTGCTTGACAGTGGGTCCGACTTCATCTATGAGCGCGTGGGGACGATGATCTCCAACTTCATGATCGATGAATTCCAGGACACCAGCGCCAAGCAGTACGAGAATTTCCATAGCCTGCTCACCGAGAGCTTGGCTGGAGGGCACTTCAATATGCTCATCGGCGACGCCAAGCAGTCGATCTACCGCTTCCGCAATGCCGACCCGTCGGTGTTCCGCGAGAGGGTGGGGAATGACTTCGGACCCTACATCTATGATGACCGTCAAGAGGCCACCGGGCCGCAGGATGGCGACACGCCGCCCACCTCCACCAATTATCGCAGCTCGAAGCGCGTCATTGAGTTCAACAACAGCCTGTTCGCCTATCTGCGGCAGCGCTTCGCCGACCGCAGCATCGTGCAGACCACCTACGGCGACGTCAAGCAGGGCATGCCACCGGGCATCGATAGCAACAAGGTAGAGGGTTATGTTCGGCTGATGACGGGGGACTACCGCCAGCTGTTGCAGGACGAGGTCATCCGTGGCGCCTCGCCGGCCGAGGCGGTCAATGACGAGGAACGTGAGGCCACCGTGCTGGATGTGTTGCCAGGCTACCTGCTGCGCTTGCATGAACGCTACGACTGGGGCCGCATCGGCATCCTGGTCAACAAGAACAAGGAGGGCGACCAGGTCGTCGAGCGCATCCTGGAATATAATAAGCAAGCGACAGGCGAGAAAATACGCATCATCTCAGGGGAGTCATTGCTGCTCAACAATTCGCCCATCATCAGGCGCATTATCGCCATGCTGCGCTTCATCGATATCAGCCAGTTTGGCCAGGCCGAAGAGGATGCCGATGACGCTCGCGGCGCTGACCATGACGACATCATGAGCCGCATCAAGCGCAAACGCCTGAGCGACCGCAGGCTCTACACGGCCTTGAACACCTTTATCAAGAGTGTCGCGGCCTCGCCCGAGGCTTCCCCGGCCGATCATGGCCTGATGCTGGCCCGTAGCCTGGAGACGGCAGCGCCCGATGACGGCGATGCCGATGACACCTTGGAGAAACTGTTGCCCCCTGCCGGCGAGCTCACCACGCTCGTGAGCATCATCGAGACCATCATCCTGCACTTCAAGCGGGACGGGACCGATGGCGCGGGAGTGGATGGCGAGGCGGCCTTCCTGCTCGCCTTCCAGGATGCGGTGATGCAGTTCGCGTCGATGCGCAACGGTGGCAGCGTGAGAGAGTTCCTCAAGTATTGGGATGAGAAGAAGGGGACGCTTGCCGTGAGCAGCTCCTCCCGTGACAATGCCATCGAGATCATGTCGATTCACAAGGCCAAGGGCTTGGAATTTGATTGCGTGGTCATCCCCTTTGCCAATTGGGAGATTGACGGCAACTCGAGGGAGGACAGCTACTGGATGCCCGATAAGGTCTTCGGTGCGGCCATGCGCTCGCTGGCCGACCTCGGCTTGCAAACCTGTGATGAGGATTTGGTGCCCCCCTTGCTCCATGTGGACAAGAAGTCGGCCGTAGCCCTCTGCAAGGGCGGACTGCTGACGGGGGAAGCTGCCAAATTCATCAACAAGCAGATAGATGACGTCTTGATTGACAACCTCAACAAGACCTATGTGGCGATGACGAGGCCACGCACCGAGCTGCACATCTTTGCAAAGGGGAAGGAGAACACCATCTCGCCCTTGTTGGCCGACTTTGCACGCGATAGCGGCGAGATGACGCCGATGGCCGAGTGCCCGCACTGGTTCGAGAAGGGACGGCAACCCTCCACGGCCGATTTTGAGGCACTGAAGCAGAAGAAGGCGAAGCAGCAGCCCGATGGCGAGACATCATCACAGCCTGCCGTCGCGAGTGTGGAAATCCAGGGCTATACCGTCAACGCCCTCCCCTTGAAGCTCAAGGTCAGGGTGGAGAACGCCTCCAGTTCGCAGATTGAGGCCGGTGTGAGGCTGCATAGCCTGTTGAGCCAGATTCATGACCGCAACGACGTGGATCGCGTCATCGCACAGGGACTCAAGCACGGTGTTATCACCGATGACCCCGACGACCCCTGCGGCCAGGCCAACATCGAGCAGCACGTGAGGCGTCCCATCCTCGATGAGCAATGCCGTGTCGCCGCCTGGTTTGCCCCGGAGAACAAGGTCTATAGCGAGCGCACCATCACCAGCGCCTCCGATTCGTTGTGGGACGAGGACGGCATCAGGAACATGAGGCCCGACCGCATCGTGCGGCGCCCAGCTGGTGAGATTATCGTGATTGACTACAAGAGTGGCCGGCGCGACGACAAGCGCCACCTCCGTCAGTTGAATGGTTACATTGCCAAGTTGCGCCTCATCTTCCCCGACGCGACCATCGTGGGTCGCCTGTGGTATGTGCTCGAGGACACAATCATCGACCATTCGGGCAAGGTCCTTTAAAAGTTTTCAGTTTTCAGCTGTCAACGGCATCCGCATTGAACCGAAAACCGACAACTGACAACCGAAAACCGACAACTGACTATGAAACTTCAGACATTTTTTTGTAATTTTGCAGTTTGAATCATTAAATAACAAGATACTATGTCTATTGATACTATACTTGCACAGGCTACCGCAATGGCGGTGAAGGAGTTGTACGGCGTGGATTTCCCCGTCGAGAAAATTGTACCCCAAACGACCAAGAAAGAGTTTGAAGGCAACGAGACGATTGTTGTCTTCCCGTTCCTCAAAGCCTCACACAAGGCACCCGACGTGACTGCACAGGAGATTGGCGATTACATGCTGGCTCACTGCGAGGCTGTGGAGAAGTTCAATGTCATCAAGGGCTTCCTCAACATCACCATCAAACCGTCGTTCTGGACGGATGTCCTCAAGCATGTGGCAGCCACGCCCGACTACGGCTTCAAGGCGGCCACCGACGACAGCCAGCTGGTGATGATAGAGTATTCCTCGCCCAACACCAACAAGCCCCTGCACCTGGGCCACGTGCGCAACAACCTGCTGGGCTACAGCCTCTCCAAGATCATGGAGGCCAATGGCTACAAGGTCGTCAAGACCAATATCGTCAACGACCGCGGCATCCACATCTGCAAGTCGATGCTCGCATGGCTCAAGTGGGGCAACGGCGCCACGCCCGAGTCCACTGGCAAGAAGGGCGACCACCTGATTGGCGACTTCTATGTGGCCTTTGACAAGCATTATAAAGCCGAGGTCAAGGCGCTCGTCGAGCAGGGCATGAGCCAGGAGGAGGCCGAGAAGCAGGCCCCGCTCATCCAGGAGGCACACGACATGCTGCGTCGCTGGGAGGCCGGTGATGCCGAGGTGCGTGCCTTGTGGGAGAAGATGAACGGTTGGGTCTATGCTGGCTTTGACGAGACCTACCAGCGCATGGGTGTCTCCTTTGACAAGATATACTACGAGAGCGAGACCTACCTCGTGGGACGCGACACTGTGCTCGAAGGCCTCGACAAGGGCCTGTTCTACCGCAAGGAGGATCAGAGCGTGTGGGCCGACCTCACGGCCGACGGTCTTGACCACAAGCTGTTGCTGCGCAGCGACGGCACGTCGGTCTATATGACCCAGGACATTGGTACAGCCCAGTTGCGTTACAAGGACTATCCCATCGACCGCATGATCTATGTCGTGGGCAATGAGCAGAACTACCACTTCCAGGTGCTCTCCTTGCTGCTTGACAAGCTCGGCTTCAAGTGGGGCAAGGACCTGGTGCACTTCTCCTACGGCATGGTGGAACTGCCCAATGGCAAGATGAAATCCCGCGAGGGCACCGTCGTCGATGCTGATGAGCTCATGGACGAGATGATTGCCACCGCCACCGAGATGGCTGGTGAACCCGGTCGCCTGCAGGGCGTGTCCGAGGACGAGCGCGACGACGTGCTGCGCATGATCGGCCTGGGTGCCTTGAAGTATTTCATCCTCAAGGTGGATCCCAGGAAGACGATGCTCTTTGATCCCAGCGAGTCGATCGATTTCAACGGCAATACCGGCCCCTTCATCCAGTATACCTATGCCCGCATCCAGTCGGTGCTGCGCAAGAGTGGCGAGGACTACTGCGCTGTGGACATCAGCGCCGTGGCGCCTAACGAGAAGGAAACCTCGCTCATCCAGCGCCTGGCCGACTTCACGACCGTCGTGGCCGATGCCGGACGCAACTACAGCCCCGCGCTCATCGCCAACTACGTCTATGACCTGGCTAAGGAGTACAACCAGTTCTATCACGACTGCAGCATCCTCAAGGAGCAGGACAGCGCCGTGCGCTCCTTCCGCCTGCTGCTCAGCGACACCGTTGCCGATGTCATCAAGCGCGGCATGAGTCTGCTGGGTATCGAGATGCCCAGCCGCATGTGATTAAAAACGGCTGTCGCCGTGGTTAAAGGTTAATGGATAATGGTTAATGGTTAGAGGAGTTGGCACGATAATTGCTGTCCTTTAACTAAAATAGACATTAGTTTTCAGCTTAACATTAAAAACTTTCAACTATATGAACAACTATTTCGATAACGGTTATCAGACCGCAATTCAGGCCGAGAATGAAATCACGCTCAAGCGCTATGTCGCCGGCGTGATGCGCAAGGTGTATGGCAAGATGACCTTGGGACTGCTGCTCACGGCCATTGTCTCTTTCCTGGTGGTGTCTAATGAAGCTGTGCTGGCAGTGCTGTTCAGCACGCCGGCCGCGATTTGGATTCTGTTTGCCATCGAGATTGGTCTTGTGCTTCTCCTGAGTGCTCGCATCGACAAGATGAGCACGACTGTAGCGACCATCATGTTCTATGTCTATAGTGCATTGAATGGTCTTACACTCGCTCCCATCTTCCTGGTTTATACCGAGACGTCGATTGCCACGACCTTTGCCATCACAGCAGGCACCTTCGGGGCGATGAGCATCTTCGGCTATGTCACCCGTCAGGACTTGTCCAAGTTTGGCTCCTTCCTGTTCATGGCCTTGATTGGCCTGATCCTGTGCGCTCTGGTCAATCTGTTCCTGCACAACTCGATGCTTGACATGTGCATCAGTTTCGCCGGTGTGCTCATCTTCATCGGACTCACCGCATGGGACACCCAGGCCATCAAGCGCATGTGTGCCGAGGCCGACCCCTCGATGATGGGCAAGGTCGCCACCATGGGCGCCTTGAGCCTCTACCTTGACTTCATCAACCTGTTCCTGTATCTGTTGCGCTTCTTCGGCAGCCGCGACTGATACCGAGCAATGACAATCATGCAATTGCAACCCCGGCGATATAGTGTCGTCGGGGTTGCGGTTTTTAAATCCTGTTTTTTACATTTGAGGGGGATAAAGAGCGGCCAGAGGAAGGAATAATGGGGACAGATACAATAAATTGGCGGTTTTGTAGTTTATAAGTTAAAAGACAAACCAATTTTTCTGATTCGAAGAAATGAAACTGTACAGATCGATACTTGCCGTCGCATTGATGGCTACCGCATTAACTGCCTGGTGTGAGGATGACATCAAGAACACCGAGTTCAACCCCGTGACCACGGGTGTTACTTCGCTGAATATCACTCCCGATGCGCGCGGCGCGTCGATGGGTGACTTGGGTGCCGCTACCGAGGCCGATGCCAACTCCCAGTTCTGGAATCCGTCGAAGTATGCCTTTGCCTACAGCCGTGCTGGCGTCTCGCTGTCCTACACGCCGTGGTTGCGCAAGATTGTCAACGACATCTATCTGGCCAATCTTGCTGGTTACTACAAGATCGGCAGCAATGATAACCAGGCGGTGAGTGCCTCGTTGCGTTACTTCTCGCTGGGTGAGGTGACGGCGACCGACGGTGACGGCGCGACGCTCTCGGTAATCAACCCGTTTGAGATGGCCGTTGACCTGGGCTACAGCCGCAAGTTGAGCGAGAAGTTCTCGATGGGTGTCGCCCTGCGTTTCATCTACAGTGACCTAGGCTACAACACGATGATGAACACCGGCGAGTCGTCGAGTGCCACGGCTTTCTCGGCCGACATCTCGGGCTATTACACCACCTATCCCATCATCGGGCGCAACGAGTGCCAGTGGTCGCTGGGTTTCAACCTGTCGAACATCGGTTCCAAGGTGTCCTACAACAAGGGTAACGACCCGGCCTATCTGCCGGCCAACCTCAAGATTGGTACCGCGTTCACCTTCCCACTGGCCGACTACAACAATTTGACGCTGGCCTTTGACGCCAACAAGATGTTGGTGCCCGCCAAGCCCCGCCTTACGGACTATGAGGATAACTTGGCCTACGATGATGCCTTGCAGGAGTGGAAGGACAAATCGTCGATCTCGGGTATCTTTGACAGTTTCAAGGACAACTTCGCCAAGCGCATCACCTACTCGGTGGGCGCCGAGTATGCTTACGACCAGAAGTTCTTCCTGCGCGGCGGCTACTACTATGAGAGCAAGTATGCCGGTAACCGCCAGTACTTCGGCCTGGGTGCCGGTTTCGCGCTGACGGTTATCAAGATTGATGCCAGCTACATGATTGCCACGGCTCAGAACAGCCCGCTGGACCAGACGCTGCGATTCTCCTTGTCGTTTGACTTGGATGGTATCAAGGACCTCTTCGGCAGAAATTAAGTTTAAGAGTTGTCGGCAATTGACAACTGAAAACTGAAAATAATGACACGTGTGGGCATGGGATTTGATGTGCATCGCCTGGTCGAGGGGAGACCCCTTTGGCTGGGCGGCGTGAACATTCCCTGGGAGCGTGGCTTGTTGGGACACAGCGATGCCGACGTTGCCATCCATGCCTTGTGTGATGCCCTGCTGGGTGCAGCAGCGTTGCGCGACATCGGCTACCACTTTCCTGACACCGATCCGCGCTACAAGGGCATTGACAGTAAGCTGCTGTTGCGACATGTGATGCGTCTGCTCGACGAGCATGGCTATTGCTTGGGCAACTGCGACATCACCATCTGTGCCGAACAGCCCAAGCTGAATCCCCACATTCCCGCCATGCAGCAGCAGTTGGCCGAGTGCATGGACTGTGACCCTGGCCAGGTGTCCATCAAGGCCACCACGACCGAGAGGCTCGGCTACACGGGCCGCGGTGAGGGTATTGCCGCCTATGCTGTCGCACTCATCCAGCCACGGGGAGAATAGTCCTCAGGTAGCCCCCGCATCTAAACTGAAAACTGACAACCGAAAACTGAAGATTGAAATGGGCAGCAGTAAACTGCAGCGGCGAATACCTTATCTTGACATCCTGCGTGTCATCGCTTGCTTGCTGGTCATTCTCATCCACACGCCCATCAGACAATACGACACCTACTATAATACGCCGTCGCTGGCCGGAGCGCTCTATACCGTGCTTGTGGCGGTGAACTGCAACCTCTTCTTCATGATCACTGGCGCCTTGTTGCTGCCCGTGAAGATGACGGGACGGCGTTTTATCAAGCGTCGGCTGGCGGTTGTGCTCCCGCCGTTGCTGGTGTGGACAGTGGTCTACTTGCTGGAGCACGCGTTCCTGCTTCACAACTTCACACCGCGGCTGTTGACGTCCCTGCTGTTCCATCCTGTCGAGGGACTGCTGTGGTATGTGTATGTGCTGCTGGTGGTTTATGTGACTTTGCCGCTGGTGAGCCGTTGCATCGATGCCATCGGCAAGCGAGGGGTGGAGACGCTGCTGGTGCTGTGGGTGCTCTCGTCGTTCATCCCTTATCAGCATGGCGTGTTCATGGAAGCGTCACAGTACAGCCACAACATGTTCGGCGCGTTTGCCAATTACTATGGCTACGTCTTGCTGGGGTACTACCTGCACACCTATGGCCTGCCCGTGTTCACGCGCAAGCATGGCTGGCGGTGGGCGCTGCTGCTCGCCCTGGGCATCGTCGTGATGCCTCTGTTTGAGTTTCTGGTGCAGGGCCATTTTGGCATCTCGTGGCAGCAACACATCGACACTATCACCAACGATATCAGCATCAACAACATTGCGATGGCCACGTTGCTGTTTGTCACCGTGCAGCGTTTCGCGCCTGAGCGTTACGACCGCAAGGCGCAGCCAGCTGCCGCCTTCTGGTGGCCCGTGCTGAGCGCATGCACCTTCGGCATCTACCTGTGCCAGATGATTGTCATGCGTCAGGCCGTGTGGCCCATGACGGCGTCGTGGCTGGGACATGCCCACTGGGTCGTGGATTGCCTGGTGAGTGGCGTGTTGACGTTTGTCATCTGCTTCATCCTTGTCGTGGTGTTGCGTCGCTTGCCCTTCAAGCGCTTCATCGTCGGCAAGTGATTTTTCCCCCTGGCTTTTTAAAAAAAATCTTTATCCTGCGGGCATAGAATTCCAATAATTCTATGTAAATTTGCGTCATTAACGTGTCAAATAACAAACAGAAGAGACTATGGACCGATCATTACTGTTTTCCCTGTTCTTAGTGCTACTTGCTGCCATGCCGGCGCGCGCCCACTTTGTCATCGATGGTGAGACTTATCGCGTCGACACGCTCGTCCACCGCCAGGTCGGGCCTGGCATGGTCAATACCATCGTGCGCATTCCCGATTATCCGCTCAACGTCTATGTGATGGAGGTGGATCTCAACAATCCCAACAATCGGGTGGAGACCACCATCGGCTACAACACGGTGGGACGCACCGAGGCCCTGGCTCATGCCTACAGCCGCAACCGCACGTCTACCAAGCGTCCCGTGGCAGGCTGCAACGCCAACTTCTGGGTTGTCTCGGGCAACGGGGCACCGTGGAGCTCCTTCCAGTTGGGCACGCCGCTGGGCGGTGTGGTGCGTAACGACACCACGCTGGTCAACGATAACACGACCAATGACTGGTGGAATGGTGGCCCGACGCGCTCGGCAGCTGCTGCTATCACCCATGACAAGACCTTGGTGCTGGGACGACTGATGTGGGACGGCACCATCACCAGCGATAAACTGGCGCAGCCGCTGTCCTATCATAATGTCAACCGCCGCGCGGTGGCCGGCGAAATCTGCCTGTGGGGACCTAACTACACGCGCACTCGTGAGTTTGAGGACGACTGGACCGGCTTCAATGAGCGCGGCAACAACCACACCGACAATTATTACCTTGCCTTTGTCGAGGGCAGCGGATGGAAGAACAATGCCCCCATGGCATTTACCGTCGCTGCCATCGTCCCTGATGCCGACCGCCAAACGCTCGGCGACTATGACGCTTGCTTGACCGTCACCGGTGATGCTAACAAGGAGGCGATGGCGGCTCTCGCCGTGGGCGATGTGCTGGAAATCACATCGGGCTGGACCACCATCGAGGACGACATGCCGCACACCCGCCCCGACATCGAGAACCTGGTGTGGGGCAACGCTCCCATCATGCACAATGGCCAGCTGCTGGGCCGCAACTACGACGAGACCTACAACAGCCAGGTTTATTCACGCACATGCTATGGCTCGAGCGCCGATGGCAAACACCTGTATATGCTCGTGATTGATAAGGCCACAAGTCCGCTCTATGGAGCCTCGGCAGGGTGCCCCACGGCGGTGGCCTGCCAGATCCTGCAACAGATGTGCCCCGACGTGACCGAGATTGTCAACATGGATGCCGGAGGCTCGGCCGAGATGATGCTCAACGGCAAGATCATCAATACCACGACCGAGGGGACACCGCGTGCCGTGGCCTGCGGCTGGCTGGTGGAGGCCGTCGGCGAGGAGGATAACGAGGTGGCGAGCATCGCCTTCGACCAGTTCCGCATCGACATGCCATCCTATTCGTCGGCGACACCGCGCATCCTGGGCTACAACAAGATTGGAGAATTGGTCGACGAGGACGTGCAGGGTGTGACACTGACTTGTGACGAGACATTGGGCACGACTAGCGGCAGCACCTTCATGGCCGCTGGCATGGCGACCGAAGGCCTTCTCACGGCAACCCTGGGCGAGATGACAGCGACGGTGCCCGTGCGCATCATCGAGGCGCAACCGGCCATCACCCTGCATCCCATACTCATCGACAGCCGTGACTATCCTATAGAGGTGTCGGCTGTGGTCAATGCCGTTACCTACTTCTATGACCCCTCCATGCTGGAGTGGAGTGTCGACGACTCCAGTGTCGCCACCATTGACGGTGGCGTGCTGCGGGGCGTGGCCAATGGCTCGACTGCCATCGGGTGTGTCATCGGCAGCTTGACCGACAGCGACCAGGTGACGGTGGAAATCAGCCCCTCGCCCTACCTGTATCAAGCGTGGGACGGATGGACCTTCAAGGGCGCTGGAGCCAAGAATATCGCCATTGATGAACAGACGGGCGAGATCACGTTCACTTACAGCAGCAACCGTGCCCCCTACTTGCAGATGAGCAAGGAACTGACACTCTACAGCCTGCCAGATACCGTAGGCCTCACCTTCAATTCCACCATGCCCATCGACTATGTCCAGATAGATGCCCGCAACCGTTATTACACGACTTCCCATTTCCTCAGGATTGACCCCGTGGAGGGCGATGCCTTCGCCGCCGGGCAGGATCACACCATCTTGCTTGACATCAATGCCCTGGGCGGCGCCGACCAGGTGGGCACCTATCCCATCACTATCAAGAGCATCAAGTTCACCCTTGACAAGAGCGGTGAGGCCGGCGACCACACGCTGGCCTTGAAATCCTTTTATTGCCACTATCCGGGTTTTGTTGAGCCGCAGCCCTTTGTTACGGGTGACGTGAACACCGATGGCGAGGTCAACATCGCTGATGTCAACGCCCTCATTGACCACATTCTCACGGACGGGGGCAATACCGGTAACTGTGACGTGAATGGCGACTGCGAGGTCAACATTGCCGACGTCAACGCCCTCATCGACATCATCCTGAGCAAGTAACGGCCAATTTGCCACAATTGTGTGGCATTCAGTGGGTAAAGAAAAGGCGGGAAGAAATCTCTTCTCGCCTTTTATATTGTGAAGCATGGTGTGCAGCTTGAATAACTACAGCTGTTTAGTAGCCACGGCCTTTACAAGAAGTGCACATTTCATAATCAACATTCCCTAATCCATTACATTTTTTACATGCGGCTTTTACATACTTCTCCGGAACCCAGCCTTTGATGACCACATTGTCAAAAATATCACCATCATGGATGGCTTCAACATACAGATAGCCATTCTCTTTTTTTCCAAGATATTTAAAGCCCAAATCCATGAAGAAATATTCATCATAAGATAATTCCACGTTTCCAGGTCCCAATAATACGACTGTCAGACCGTATTGTTTAATCTTCGGTGAACTGTCTGAAGGGCTTGTCCGCAGAGCGACACCATCTTGAGTGCAAGCCAGATACTGGCCTTTAGTTAACTGGACCTTGGGTGTGGCCTTAGTTTTAGATGTGGTCTGTGTCTTGGTTGTAGTCTGTGTCTTGGAGGCTTTTGTCCTTGTTGGATTTTGCGCATTGGCAGCAAAGGATACCATAAGAACAAGAACAAAGAATAAAATCTTTTTCATAATGAGTGTAAGATGCACCGCTGGGGTTGAACAATGGCCATAACGTGAATTTGCTTACTCCTGCGGTGCAAAAATCAAAGTAAACAAATTATCGATAGACGAGACAAAGATATGCCAAAAATAAGAGAAAGACAATAGTTTAGCGGCTTTTTTGCTTTCGGGGTTTTTGATGAATCAATACTTGTGGGTTTTCTAGTGAGAAGTGAAAAAAAAGCAGTACCTTTGCACCGCTTTTTAGAAAGAGGTATATTTTTGACCGATGAAAGAGAACGAAAAACCTGAAAAAGGGAATCAAATCATAGAGGAAGCGGCGCAGGCCGAGTACAAGTATGGCTTTGTGACCGACATCGAGACCGAGGTCATCCCCAAGGGGCTTGACGAGGATGTGGTGCGCCGCATCTCCGCCCTGAAGGGCGAGCCCGAGTGGCTGCTGGAGTTCCGCCTGAAGGCTTACCGCCACTGGCTGACCTTGAAGGCTCCGCAGTGGGGCCACGTGCATGTGCCCGAAATCGACTATCAGGACATCAGCTACTATGCCGCGCCGCGCCAGAAGAAGCCCGGCGAGGGTCCCAAGGAGATTGACCCCGAGTTGAAGAAGACCTTCGACAAGCTGGGTATCCCCCTGGAAGAGCAGATGCGCCTGAGTGGCATGGCCGTTGATGCCGTGATGGACAGCGTGAGCGTGAAGACGACCTACCGTGAGCGTCTGGCCGAGCTGGGTGTCATCTTCTGCTCCATCAGCGAGGCCGTGAAGGACTACCCCGACCTGGTGCGTAAGTATCTGGGCAAGGTCGTGCCTTATACCGACAACTTCTATGCCGCCTTGAATTCGGCGGTGTTCAGCGACGGCTCCTTCGTCTATATCCCCAAGGGCGTGAGGTGCCCGATGGAACTGTCCACCTACTTCCGCATCAACGCTGCCCAGACGGGACAGTTTGAACGCACGCTCATCGTGGCCGATGATGATGCCTACGTCTCCTATCTCGAGGGTTGCACCGCTCCCATGCGCGACGAGAACCAGTTGCACGCAGCCATCGTCGAAATTATCGTCGAGGACCGTGCCGAGGTCAAGTACAGCACCGTGCAGAACTGGTACCCTGGCGACAAGGACGGCAAGGGTGGCATCTACAACCTGGTGACCAAGCGAGGCCTGTGCCGTGGCGACCACAGCAAGCTGTCGTGGACCCAGGTCGAGACCGGCAGTGCCATCACGTGGAAATATCCGAGCTGTGTGCTCAAGGGGGACCACTCGGTGGGTGAGTTCTACAGTGTGGCCCTGACCAACAATTGGCAGGAGGCCGACACGGGCACCAAGATGATTCATCTGGGCAAGCACAGCACGAGCACCATCGTGAGCAAGGGCATCAGTGCCGGTCACAGCCAGAACAGCTACCGCGGCATGGTCAAGATTGCTCCCAAGGCAACTGGATGCCGCAACTTCACCCAGTGTGACAGCCTGTTGCTGAGCGACACCAGCGGTGCCCACACCTTCCCCGTCATCGAGGTGGGAAACGACACGTCGGTGGTCGAGCACGAGGCAACGACGAGCAAGATCAATGAGGATCAGATCTTCTACTGCAACCAGCGCGGCATCCCGACAGAGGATGCCGTGGGCCTCATCGTCAACGGCTATGCCAAGGAGGTGATGGCCAAGTTGCCGATGGAGTTTGCCGTCGAGGCCCAGAAACTCCTCAGCATCTCCCTCGAGGGTAGCGTGGGATAAAAATCGCTACAGAATAGGTTTAAATCATCTTGATTTAGAGTCTCAAGAAAAGCAGAATAATAACAAAACAACCAATAAGATGTTAGTAATTAAGGATTTACAGGCCTCGATTGAGGATAAGCAGATATTGAAAGGCATCAACTTGACCGTCAATCCCGGTGAGGTGCATGCCATCATGGGCCCCAACGGCTCGGGCAAGAGCACACTGAGTGCTGTGCTCACGGGCAATCCCGCCTATACCGTGACCGGTGGCAGTGTGGAATTCTACGGCAAGGACCTGCTGGCCCTCTCTCCCGAGGACCGTGCCCATGAGGGCCTGTTCTTGAGCTTCCAGTATCCTGTCGAGATTCCCGGTGTGTCGATGGTCAACTTCATGCGCACCGCCCTGAACGAGAAGCGCAAGTACTTCGGCCAGGAGCCCCTGAGTGCCGCCGACTTCCTGAAACTGATGCGCGAGAAGCGCAGCATCGTTCAACTGGACAACAAGCTCGCCTCGCGTGCCGTCAATGAGGGCTTCTCGGGTGGCGAGAAGAAGCGCAACGAGATTTTCCAGATGGCAATGCTCGAGCCCCGACTGAGTATCCTGGACGAGACCGACAGTGGCCTTGACATCGATGCCCTGCGCATCGTTGCCAGTGGTGTGAACACCCTCAAGAGCAAGGACAATGCCACCATCGTGATCACCCACTACCAGCGCTTGCTGGACTACATCAAGCCCGATTTTGTGCACGTGCTCTACAAGGGACGCATCGTCATGAGCGCCGGTCCCGAGCTGGCGCTGGAGCTTGAGGAGAAGGGCTATGACTGGATTAAGGAACAAGTGGATTCACAGCAGTAAGGAGAAATGAATGCGCTGAAGCAATATATAGACCTGTATGATGAGAGCCGCACCCTCATCGAGCAGCAGTCTCCAGCCTTGTTGAACACGCTGCGAGAGCAAGCGCGAGAAAAACTGGAGACCGCGCGCCTGCCCCGCAAGGGGAGCGAGGACTATGAGGCAACCGACCTCGAGGCCGTGTTCTCGCATGACTATGGTGTGAATGTCAATCGCCTGCCCTTTGAGGCCGATCCGAGTGAGACCTTCCATTGCGACGTGCCCAATATGAGCACGTGCCTGTACTATACCAGCAACGATGCGTTTCACAGCAGTGCCACAGCCGAGCGCAACATCGGCAAGGTGGTCGTGGAACCGTTCAGCATGGCAGCTGTCGATTATCCCGAACTGATGACCGCCTATTATGGCAAGCTGGCTCATCTCGATGATCCCGTTGTGGCGCTCAACAGCCTGCTGGTGCAGGATGGCCTGTTCATCTATGTGCCCGATGGTGTCGTTGCCGAGCGCCCCATCCAGCTGGTCAACATCTTCAATGCCGCCCTCGACATGATGGTGCAGCGTCGCCTGCTCATCATCGTGGGCAAGAATGCGAGCGTCCGTCTGCTCATGTGTGACCACTCCCAGAGTCCCGACTACCGATACCTGAACAATCAGGTGGTAGAGATTGTCGCCATGCCGGGCAGCACGGTGGACTATTATGACCTGGAAGAGAGCACCCCCAAGACCAGCCGGGTGTCGTCCATCTATGTGGACCAGCATGAGGGCAGCAATGTGCTCATCGACGGCATCACGCTCATCAACGGCTTCACCCGTAACAATTATCACATCGAGGTCAACGGCGAGCATGCCGAGACCCGCCTGCTGGGCATGACCATCGCCAGCGGTGAGCAGCATGTGGACAGCCACACCATGATCAGTCACAATGCCCCCCGTTGCCACAGCAACGAGATGTTTAAATATGTGCTCAACGACAATGCCGTGGGCGCCTTTGCCGGTAAAATCCTGGTGAAGCCCGACTGCCCACGCGTCGAGGCCTATCAGGGCAACCGCAACCTGTGCGGCGCCCCCACCGCCAAGATGTACACCAAGCCCCAACTCGAGATTTACACCGACGACGTGATGTGTTCTCACGGTTCGGCTGTGGGACAGCTTGACGAGGAAGCGTTGTTCTACATGCGCACGCGCGGTATCGGCATCGACGAGGCCCGTCGCCTGTTGATGCAAGCCTTTGTCGCCGATGTCATCGATGGTGTGCGTCTCGATGCGCTCAAGGAGCGCTTGCACTACCTCGTCGAGAAACGATTTGCCGGCACGTTGAGCAATTGCGCCAGCTGCATGGCCGCATGCAAGAAAAACTAGAGAAGTTTTCAGTTAGCAGCGGCATCCCCATCAAACTATAAACTCAAAAACAAATGGACATCAACAAGATACGTGAGGATTATCCCATCCTGCAACGGCAGATTGAGGGCCGTCCGCTGGTCTATCTGGATAATGCCGCCACATCCCAGACACCGCGTCCCGTGGTGGAGGCCATTAACCGGATGTACTACCACTACAAGGCCAACGTGCACCGTGGTGTACACACCCTGTCACAGGAGGCTACCGACCTGGTGGAACTCACGCGCGAGAAGGCACGTGCCTTCATCAACGCTGTGAGCACCGAGGAGGTGATTTTCACCCGTGGCACGACCGAGGGTATCAACCTTGTGGCCTCGTCCTTCGGCCAGATGCTTGAGAATGGCGACGAGATCATTGTCACTGTGATGGAGCATCACAGCAACATCGTGCCCTGGCAACTCATCGGTCAGCGCAAGCGTGTCACCCTGCGTGTCGTTCCCATCGACGACAGCGGTCAGGTGGACATGGAGGCCTATCAGGACCTGTTCAGCGACAACACCCGTTTTGTCGCCATCGCCCACGTGTCTAATGTGCTGGGAACTGTCAATCCCGTCAAGGAAATGATTGCCATTGCCCACCGCAACGGTGTGCCCGTGCTCATCGACGGAGCTCAGGCTGCACCCCACGTCAAGGTGGATGTGCAGGATTTGGACTGCGATTTCTATGCCTTCTCGAGCCACAAGATGTATGGCCCCGCCGGCGTGGGCATCCTCTACGGCAAGCGCTATTGGCTGGAGAAGATGCCGCCTTATCAGGGTGGGGGAGAGATGATTGGCCAGGTGTCGTTTGAGCGCACCACTTTTGCCGCACTGCCGTTCAAGTTCGAGGCCGGCACGCCCGACTTTGTGGATATTGCCGCCTTTGGCACCGCGATTGATTACATCAACAACCTGGGCCTTGACGCCATTGCTGCCCATGAGCATGAGTTGCTGACCGCCGCCGTCGATGGCCTGAAGACGATAGATGGCATCCGCCTGTTCGGTACGGCGCCCGGCAAGAGCAGTGTCGTCTCCTTCCTCGTGGGTGACATCAGCAGCTACGACATGGGGCTGTTGCTCGATAAGCTGGGAGTTGCCGTGCGCACCGGGCACCACTGCGCCCAGCCGCTGATGGAACGATATGGTGTGACGGGTATGGTGAGGGCGTCATTTGCCGTCTACAACACGCTCGATGAGGTGGACCGTTTTGTCGCCGCCACGCGCCGTGTCGCCGACATGCTCCGGTAGAATAGATCACTTAAAATATTGAATAGGATGAGTAGAACGACATTATTTCTGACTTTGATGTTGATTTTGGGCCAGGTGTCCCATGCCGACACGTCAACGACGATGATTACTATTAACGAAACCAAGCAGATGTCGTTGTCTGAAATCATCAGTTACGGTTTGCCTGTGTTGTATGTGGAGACGGTGAACAGTGAAGAGCCCACGTGTGATTACGTGTCGGCGCCTCCAGGATGCATGAGTGCCAGTATCGCTAACGCGACGAAGGTTCCAGGCCGCTTAATGATATATTTTCGTGTCGATGAGCTTGATAGTGTGCTGTATGACAGCGGTGACTATGAGAAAAACGTCAGCGGAATGACCATCAAGTTGCGAGGCAATAAGACGGCCTATGATGTCAAGAAACCCTATAAAATCAAGCTGCAGAAAAAACATGACTTGCTGTTCCGTGGCGTGGACTCGGTATATAAAGACAAGGAGTGGCTGCTGCTTAGGGATGACTTCCTGTCCACCATTGCCGGCTTAAGAGTTAACGAGGTCGTGGGCATGTCATGGACGCCGCGCCATCATTTCGTGAACTTGGTGATGAATGGCCGTTATCGTGGCACATATCTGCTGTGTGAAGCCATTAAGCGCAACCCGGATTGCCGGTTGAATGTTGACAAGCAGACGGGATTCATCTTTGAGTGTGATCCCTATTGGTGGAACGAGAACGTGTATGTCACCTCATCTACTGCTCCCAAGTATAATTTCACCTTCAAGTATCCCGACGAGGAAGACTTGACAGAGGAGAAATTGACCTATATGCAAGACTTGGTGACGCGTTATGAACGCAGTTTGTCCACCACTGATTACCCTGACCTGATTGATGTCAAATCTTTTGCGGGATGGTGTCTTGTGCATGATATCATGGGTACCAATGACGCCGGTGGTGGCAACCGTTTCTATATCAAGTATGACACGACCGATGCTTCTCGCATCGTGATGCCCCTGGCGTGGGATTTTGACATGGCAGAGCGCACAACGTCGGCATGGTCTGCTAGTCATATCGATCACATGACGGTGTTGTTCAATAACAGCAACCGCACCTTTGTCAGTGAATATGCGGCCCTGTGGCGCAAGGTGAAGGACAGGCTGTCGAGGGATGTCTGCGGCTATATGACCGCATTCCGCACATCGCCAGAAGGTGTTGCCCTGAACAACAGCTTAAATCTTGATAATCTGGTTTACGGTAGGCTCGTCCCTGTCAATACTTGTGTGGCCGGCACTAACTATTGGATTAATAACCGTCAGACATGGTTGGATAACAGCATCAATGCGATGAACCCGATAGGTGACGTGAATGTTGACGGTGTGGTGGATATTTCTGATGCTATAGTGCTCATCAACTTAATATTGAATGATGATGAGCCCAATGCCTATTCTTCTGACGTCAATCAAGATGGAGATGCAACAATCTCGGATGTGATGGTGCTCATCAACATATTGCTTTCTTGAAGGGCATGAGCACACAAAACAAAGAAAGACGAGAATCACTTCTTGTCTTTCCACTATAGTTTTATGAAGCCTAAAAAACGTTTAACTAAACCCAATGAACATGGTATTTATCAATGAAAAAAAGCATTAAAGCATTAAAACAATTAATCTTATATTCAAAGGTTTTACTCTGTTGTAGTTCGACATTGCAAATAAAAGCAATGATTTGCAGTTTTCAAAATAAAATCTGCAAACCCGATGAATCGTTCAGTGAACGGTGAATGTCGTTAAGATTGAGCACCCCTGGAAGTGTGAAATGATAATGAAAAGGGGTGCAGTAGCGTGTTCTCAAGGCTTTGGCCTGTAGTTGCGTCCGATGACCGAGCACAGGAACCAGCGCCCCAGGTAGGATGCCAGGATGCCCAGTTTGTTCTTCTTGCGCACGTGGGGGTCCACGAGGCAATCGCGCCTCAGGCGCTTGATGCCGGCCCAGCATCGCTCTTGCAGCCTCTTGTGGTCGTCCTTGACATCTTGCCTGCTGAGCAGCAGGATGTTGAAGTAGGCGCTCAGGGCTCGGCTACGCACGGCCTTCAGGTATTGTTGATTGCTGTCCTGCATCGTCTTTTCCAGTTGTTCACACACGTCGAGCACCGCTGCACGTCGCGGCGAGAACACCCTCATGCTGCTGTCGTCGTGCTGGCGGTAGCCGTACAAGACGCGGTCGATGACAGCGACACTTGTGCACTGCTTGAGCAACGGGTAGATGATGGCCAGGTCCTCGTAGATGATGCCCATGGGGAACCGCACTTGCTCAAAGAGCGACGCCTTGAAAATCCGACCCCAGGGAGAATGGTCCAATCCTTGCTGATAGAAGACCGCCAGCATGGCTTCATGCTGGTTATATTGCCGCAGTGGGGCATTCGCATCATCGGCCGGGAAAAGAGGCTGCACGCTGTCAAAGGGGACATAGCGTCCCACGGCGATATCACAGCTGGTGCGCTGCATGACATCGAGCAGCGTGGCCGTGAAGTCGGGGTGAAGCACATCATCGCTGTCCACCATCGTGACCAGTTGGCCGGTCATGGAGTCGAGCGCGGTGTTGCGGGCCGCCGAGTGGCCGCCGTTGGGCTGGTGGATGACGCGGATGCGTTTGTCGCGCTCGGCCCAGTGGTCGCACTTCTCGCTGCTGCCGTCGGTGCTGCCATCGTCCACGACGATGATCTCGAGATGACGATAGCTCTGGGCCACGATGCTCTCCAGGCATGGGTCCAGATACTCCCCGGCATTATAGACGGGGACAATGACCGATATGAGTGGCTCGCGAGTCAAAATAGAGAAGTTTTCAGTTATCAGTTTTCAGTTCAATGCGGATGCCGCTAGCAACTGAAAACGGACAACTGAAAACATGAAAACGTGTTACTTCACTTTCCATTCAAAGCCGTCCTTGGTGTCCTTGACCTCGAAGCCAAACTCGGCGAGCTTGTCACGGATGAGGTCGCTGGTCGCCCAATCCTTGGCGGCCTTGGCGTTGCGGCGCATCTCCAGCAGCAGGTCAACGGCCTGGCGGTAGGGCTCCAGGTTCACGCTGTCGCCACCGGCGGCATCGTCGCGGATGCCCAGC
Organism: Sodaliphilus sp.; assembly: GCA_045114435.1. Taxonomy (GTDB): domain Bacteria; phylum Bacteroidota; class Bacteroidia; order Bacteroidales; family Muribaculaceae; genus Sodaliphilus. Next base: position 41,592 of record JBGUKK010000127.1, on the reverse strand, counting down.
ACGTCGAACAGGTAGGTCTGGAACACGCTCTTCAGCTCATCGATGTCGGCCTGGCTGAGGGCGGCGTGGCCGTCGTTGGCCTGGTTGATGACCTTGCAGGCGTCGAACAGGGTGGCGATGACCGTCGGCGTGTTCAGGTCATCGTTCATGGCGTCGGCACAACGCTGTCGGTAATTATCGAGGGTGAGTGACGACTGGGGCGCAGCGTTGAGGGCGTTCAGGCGGTGCCAGCCGTCAAGCATGCGCTCGAGGGCCTTCTCGGCGGCCTGCAGGGCCTCGTTGCTGAAGTCCACCGTGCCCCGATAGTGGGCCTGGAGGATGAAGAACCTGATGGTCATCGGCGTGTAGGCCTGGGTGAGGGCAGGGTGATCGCCCGTGAAGAACTGCTCCAGGGTGATGAAGTTGCCCAGCGATTTTCCCATCTTCTGACCATTGATGGTGATCATGTTGTTGTGCATCCAGTAGTGCACCATCTCGTCGCCCTGGCTGGCTACGGCCTGAGCAATCTCGCACTCGTGATGCGGGAACACGAGGTCCATGCCGCCACCATGGATGTCGAAGTGGCTGCCCAGGTACTTGCGCCCCATGGCAGTGCACTCGCAGTGCCAGCCGGGGAACCCGTCGCTCCAGGGCGACGGCCAGCGCATGATGTGCTCGGGCTGTGCCTTCTTCCACAAGGCGAAGTCGGCCTGATTGTGTTTCTCGCCCACGCCCTCCAGCTCGCGGCTGGCGTTGAGGATGTCGTCGAGGTTGCGTCCCGAGAGAATGCCGTAGCGATGGTCGCGGTTGTAGGCCTCGATGTCAAAGTAAACACTGCCGTTGCTCTCGTAGGCGTAACCGTTGTCCATGATCTGCTTCACCAATTCCTCCTGCTCGATAATATGCCCGGTGGCGTGGGGCTCGATGCTGGGAGGCAGCACGTTGAGCGACTGCATGGCGGCATGGTAGCGGTTGGTGTAATACTGGGCCACTTCCATGGGCTCGAGCTGCTCGAGGCGTGCCTTCTTGGCAATCTTGTCCTCGCCCTCGTCGGCATCATGCTCCAGGTGACCCACGTCGGTGATGTTGCGCACGTAGCGCACCTTGTAGCCCAGCTGTTGCAGGTAACGGAACAACACGTCAAAGGTGATAGCGGGTCTGGTGTGACCCAGGTGCGGGTCGCCATAGACCGTGGGGCCGCAGACGTACATGCCCACCATCGGCTCGCTCAGGGGCACGAAGTGCTCCTTGCGCCTGGTCAGCGTGTTGTAAATGAACAAAGGATGCTCCATGATTCTAAGTTTATCGTTTCTGGTTTCTGGTTTCTGGATGATTCAGATGGTCAAGAATCCTGTATTCTAACCTCTGACTGAATTAGGCTTGGCCCTTGGGCAGGGGGAAGTCCATGATACCGCCATTGGGTGCTGCGGCGGGACGGGCGATCTTGATCTCGCCGAAGTTCTGCTCATAGCGGCGGATGTTGTCCTGCAGGGCGAGCATGAGCTCCTTGGCATGCTGCGGAGCCATGATGATGCGGCTCTGTACTCGGGCCTGGGGCATGTTGGGACCGCGCAGGATCATATCGATAAAGAAGTCGTTGGGACCATGAGCAATCATTGCCATGTTGGCATAGCGGCCTTGCAATTCTTCCTTGGGAATCTCAATCTTAATTTGGTTCTGGTTTTGATTTTCGTTTGCCATAATTATAATTTCTTGTGTTTTTAAAATAATGTGATTATTTGATGAAATCGTAATATTCTGTTTCGGGAAATGTCACGTCCTTGAGATGGACGCGCAGACATCGGAACGACTCCTTGCGCCACAACGCACCCACGTTGAACGAGGCATAGCAGTCGCGCCAGAAGGTGGGCGTCTCACCCCTCAAGTCGTGCGTCAGGTAGCAGTGCACGGTGTCGTCGGTGAGCGTCTTGCCGTCGGCCACGAGCATGAAGGTGCGGGCCTTGTCGGTGTATTCCACCTGGCAGTGCAGGTTGATGAACTCCCCTGTGCGCCACAGGCTGCGCAGCTTGACCTGATGCTGAGGCAGGCTGTCGGGGGCGGCCTTGGTCATCCTCAACGAGTCGCTGATGATGTTGCTGCAGCTGAACACGTCGATGTCGCGGTTGTCAGTGCTCGAGGAGGTCGCCTTGTCGGCATAGTCATATCGCAGGAGCACGCGCTGGTGGGTCTTGATGTCGCTCACCGTCACGCGTGATTGCAGCCTGATGGCCGCCGAGTCGCCATGCCCCAGATACTCAAACACCGCCCCTGTCCCGTTCTCGCCCAGGTAGGTCACGATGTCGTAGCGGTAGTCGGTGTAGGCACGGTCGATGTCCTCCTGCTTGTCACAGGAAGCCAGCGCCAATAACGCCGCAACGAGCAATATGCTGGGCAGTAGCAGGTGTCTCATTGTGTTGTGCGCGTGGATTGGTCAACAATGATGCCGTCACGCATGTGTAAGGTGCGGTCGGCTTGGGCGGCAAGGCCTTCGTCATGGGTCACGATGATGAAGGTCTGGCCGAGTTCCTCGCGCAGCTCGAAGAACAGGCGGTGAAGTTCCTGCTTGTTCTGGGTGTCGAGGCTTCCCGAGGGCTCATCGGCAAGGATCACCTTCGGGTTGTTGATGAGCGCGCGAGCCACGGCCACGCGTTGGCATTCGCCACCCGACAGCTGCGACGGCTTGTGGTCGAGACGGTCGGCCAGGTGCATGCGCTCGAGCAACTGCCGTGCCCGGCTCATCGCGTCGTTGCGGTTGTCGCCGCCCAGCAGGGCTGGGATGGCAACGTTCTCGAGCATGGTGAACTCGGGCAGCAACTGGTGGAACTGGAACACGAAGCCGATGTTGCGGTTGCGGAAGTGGGCCAACTCTCGGTCCTTCAACGTGAGCACGTTCTTGCCCTCGTAGCGCACCTCGCCCTGTTGCGGCGCGTCCAGGGTGCCGATAATCTGCAGCAAGGTGGTCTTGCCGGCGCCGCTGGGCCCCACAATCGAGACGATCTCGCCCTGGTTGATGTCGAGGTCCACACCTCGCAGCACCTCCAGGTCGCCATACCGTTTCACTATGTTTCGAGCCTCAATCATTGTTGGTGGTTCATCTATCGGAATGCAAAGGTAATATAAAGTTTTCAGTTTTCAGTTTTCGGTTTTCAGTTTTTTGCTGTGTGCCTTCGGGCAGAGCCTAGGGAAAAAGATGCTTTTTGTGGGTTAGGGTTTGGTGGATTGAGGATAAATCTATATTTTTGTGAAGTGAATTTGTGAAGTGAAACTATAGCTTGAATATGAACTATGAAGCATTTTGTATTACTGATTATTACGACTATATTGCTCACAGCGTGTGTTAAGGGTCCCAAGTATGAGGTGAGGGGCGATGTGGTGGTGCGCAGCTACTGGACTTTCAGCTTCGGGATGCGGTATGACACCTTGCAGGGTGCCGATCCGGCCACGTTTGAGCAGGTGAAGAACTGGCTGGGACACGACAGCCAGCGAGTGTATTTTAATGCCGATCTGGTGCCCGGTGTCGATGTGGCCACGCTCCAGGCGCAGCGCTATCCGTTGTTCTGTGACAAGAACGACTACTACTACCAGACCAAGCCGTTGCATGTGGCCGACATGGCGTCTTTCAAGACCATCTGCTGGATTGATGACAACGTCTGGGCCAAGGATTCACGGTGTGTTTATTATGATTCGTTGCGGCTTGATGGCGTTGACATGGCCACGTTTGAGGTTGTGAATAGAGATTATGCCGTGGACAAGAATCATGTCTACATGGATGGTGTGGTGCTGGCCGAGGCCGACCCTGCCACCTTTGAAACGATGGCCAGCGTCTTCTATTATCGTGACAAGTCCCACGTGTGGTACTTCAAGAGAATGATTGAGGGTGCCGATCCGTCCACGTTTAGATCGATTGAGAACACTAACTTTAATATCGACAAGTCCCATGTGTGGTATGAGGAACGATTGATCGCCGGCGCCGACCCTGCCACCTTTGAGGTGCTGGGAAAGACTAACTATTGCCGCGACAAGTCGCACATCTGGTTCAGGGACGAGTTGCTGCCTGATGCCGACTATGCGACATTTGTCGCCGATTACGAGAGCTTTGCCCACGACAAGAAAGGTTCCTTCACGGCCTCACATCGCGATATCGATGAGCCTGTGCCCGGCGATGTCGAATAAGGCTTCACGTTTTTCTTTACCACTTGCCCGGAGATCATGAGCCTCATCGGGACAGCTGGTCCTGCGACTCTACAACCTCTCCGAGGCTAAACTTGTCACAAGGGCTTGTAGGTGACTCTAAAAAACTTAGCGACTTCGCGGTGTGAGATTCAGTTTCATGAACGTTCGCTGTAGAGTTACTTGGGACTTCGTTAAGTTAAATAAATCTTAAAACTTGCCTGCAGGGTACATCTAGTGGAAACTTTGTTGTACCTTTGCAGCCACAATTTTAAGTAACAGATACTAACAGTGGAATTTGGGCTGCTTGCAACCACTTGAAAAAATGCTAAAATGCAATCAACAACAAACTTGTTTTTGATTCCCATTTAGCATTCATTTTCCACCAAAAATGAATGTTTTTTTAGTATGACAATGAACAGTAAGAATTATTTATTCACGTCGGAGAGCGTCTCGGAAGGACATCCCGACAAGGTTGCCGATCAGATCAGCGATGCTATCCTCGACAAGTTTCTTGCCTTTGACCCCCATGCCCATGTGGCTTGCGAGACTCTCGTGACCACCGGCCAAGTCATTATTTCGGGCGAAGTGACGACTAATGTCTATATCGACCTGCAACGCACGGCGCGCGAGGTCATCAACCGCATCGGTTACACCAAGAGCGAGTACCAGTTTGACGGCAACTCGTGCGGCATCCTCAACAGCGTACACGAGCAGAGCGGTGACATCAAGCAGGGTGTCGATAAGGCCGAGGACAACAATGCCGACCAGGGTGCCGGTGACCAGGGCATGATGTTCGGCTATGCCTGCAACGAGACGCCTGACTACATGCCCCTGACGCTTGACCTGGCTCATGCCCTGATGCGTGAGTTAGCCGACATCCGCCACAACCACCTTGAACTGATGCCCTACCTGCGCCCCGACAGCAAGGCCCAGGTGACAGTTGAGTATGATGGCGAGACACGTCGCCCTGTAGGCATCCACACGATCGTGGTGAGCACTCAGCACGATGACAATGTGGACCAGGACCGCATCAAGAAGGATGTTATCAATATCCTTATTCCCAGGACACTGGCTCACTACAGCGAGGAGATTCGCGCCATGTATCATGAGGGCCGGACCGACGTCTTTGTCAATCCCACGGGCAAGTTTGTCATCGGTGGACCTCATGGCGACACGGGACTCACGGGACGCAAAATCATCGTGGACACCTACGGTGGACGCGGTGCTCACGGTGGCGGAGCCTTCTCGGGCAAGGATCCCAGCAAGGTGGACCGCAGTGCTGCCTACGCATGCCGCCACATTGCCAAGAACGTCGTGGCTGCCGGCATTGCCGACGAGGTGCTGGTCCAGGTGGCCTACGCCATCGGGCGCGCCGAGCCGGTGAGCTTCTATGTCAACACCTATGGCACGAGCCACGTGGACAAGAGCGATGCCGAGGTGGCCGCCATCCTCAAGGGGATTGACGAGTTCAACATGCGTCCTGCTGCCATCATCAAGCGGTTGAACCTGCTCCAGCCCATCTACACCGAGACGGCCGCCTATGGCCACATGGGTCGCAAGTGCGAGACGGTTCACAAGACCTTTGAGTCGCTCTACAACACGACAGCCGAGCTTGATGTGGAGCTCTTCCCCTGGGAGAAACTCGACATGACCGAGAAGCTCCGCACTATCTTCTCCCTCCAGTAAAACCGATAGCTCCCGTCGAGGCTATCGTGCCGATAGCAGCTATCACACCATCAACACAGCGAGCCGCCCTAGGGTTAACCTGGGCGGCTCGTTGAGCTGTTGGTGGAATGAAGTCAGGGCTTACTTGGCCTTCATCGCCTCCTTGATCTTGGTCTCAAGTTCCTCGGCCAGCTCGGGGTTGTCGGCTACCATCTGCTTGGCGGCGTCACGTCCCTGGCCCAGCTTGGTGCCCTCGTAGGAGAACCAGGCTCCGCTCTTCTTGACAATGCCGAACTCAACGCCCAGGTCGATGATCTCGCCCACCTTGCTGATGCCCTCGCCAAAGCGGATTTCAAACTCGGTCTTACGGAAGGGGGGAGCCACCTTGTTTTTCACCACTTTCACCCTCGTGAGGTTACCCACGACTTGGTCGCCGTCCTTGATCTGCCCCGTGCGGCGGATGTCGAGGCGCACGCTGCTGTAGAACTTCAACGCGTTGCCGCCGGTCGTGGTCTCGGGGTTGCCGAACATCACACCGAGCTTTTCGCGCAGCTGGTTGATGAAGATGCAGCACGTGTTGGTGCGGCTGATGGTGGCGGTGAGTTTCCTCAGGGCCTGGCTCATCAGTCGTGCCTGCAGGCCCATCTTGCTTTCACCCATCTCGCCCTCGATTTCGGCCTTGGGGGTCAAAGCTGCCACACTGTCGATGACGATGATGTCGATGGCGCTACTGCGGATGAGCTGGTCGGCAATCTCCAGGGCCTGCTCGCCGTTGTCGGGCTGGCTGATCCACAGGTTGTTCACGTCCACACCCAGCGACTCGGCATAGAAACGGTCGAAGGCGTGTTCGGCGTCGATGATGGCGGCGATACCGCCCATCTTCTGGGCTTCGGCGATGGCATGGATGGCCAGCGTGGTCTTACCCGATGACTCGGGACCGTAGATCTCGATGATGCGTCCGCGGGGATAACCGCCGACTCCGAGGGCGTTGTCCAGGCCGATGGAGCCGGTGGGGATGACCTCAATGTCCTCGATGTGGTCGTCGCCCAGCTTCATGATGGACCCGCTGCCGAAGGTCTTGCCTATCTTGTCCATTGCTACCTGCAGGGCTTTCAGCTTCTCGGGGGAAACCTCCTTGCGCTGCGGTTGATTTGTTCCTTCTTGGTTGATGATTTCGTCTGCCATGATTAATGATTTTGTGATATTATGTTTTGATTGGGTTTGGTTCTTGTTGGGGGGGATGGCGTTCAGCTCCCGAGCAGGATGATGCTGATCAGCATGATGGCATCATTGATGTTGATGACACCGTCACCGTTGACGTCGGTGGTGACGTCGGCTTCCACCTGCGACAGATCAGAGGAGAGGATCATACTGATGAGCTTGATGGCATCCGCGATGTTGACCACGCCGTCCTGATTCACATCGCCAGGCTCGAGGTCTCGCACGAACACGTTTTCGTCGATATAGGCCATGCGGCGCGTGATCCAGTCGGCGACATACTCCATCTCGCCGCTCAGGTCAAGCGTCGCGCCACCCAGGTCGCTGTCTCCGCTCCATCGGGCCTCTTCACGGCCTGCTGCTCCACACTCCTCAAGCTCATCAACGGCATGCTGGAAGCGGGCGACAAGGCTGTCGGTGTGGAGCCATGTCTTGCGCAGTTCCCAGTACCGGTTGATGATGTGCTGGCGGTGAGGGGCTGACCAGAAGAACATGTCGCCGAGCGCTACGTGGGCAATCCAGTTGAGGGGCCGCTCGGGGCTGACGTCAAGGCCCGAGACGCTTCTCGCGCCCACGCTGATGTCCAGATCCCACGGCGTCAAGGTGAGCCTGGGCGCTCCCAGGGTCTTGTCGTAGCAGCTGTAGTAGATGTTCTTGATCTCATTGTCCAGCGCCTGCAGCGTGACGATGAAGATGAAATAGTCCTCCATGACGGGCGTGTCGAAGTAGTAGTCCAGCGAGTCGGCCAGGGTCTGCCAGTCATCGACGGCATCGACGCGGCGGGCAAACTCAAAGGCGTTGTACAGTGTGCTCCAGTCGGTGGGGAAGACATCCTCGATCTCTGGGTAGCTCACCTCGTTACCGTTCCACGTCGCGCTGTAATTGTTGGGTGGGGGCAGAATATAGGTGGGGTACTTGAGCTTGGATGTCCATTGTTGCCCATGCACCTCGCCTGTCGTCTCATCGGTCTTGACGAGGCCCAACTGCTTGCGGTCGATGGGCTCAATCAGTCCATAGATGCCGTGGTACTCGCCGTTGAGAATCACCTCGGTGAGACGGCCGTTGGAGCCATTGACCACCGTCGGGTCGATATCGTGATGCCACGGGTGCCTCGACATGTCGAGCCACAGGTCGCTGCACACGCGGTTACGGATGCGCAGCGGGTCCATCTGGCCGCCATCGAGTTTCCAGTGGTTGTCCTTGCGCAGGTCCAGCAGGCGGCGATTGGTCTTGTTGCCGTTCTCGTCGATGAACTTGATGTGGTAGTTGCGCTTGTGCTTGTCACCCGTGTTGGTGATGCCGCCGCGCCACTTGAGTTTGGCCGTGAGGTCTTCGCGGGACTGTGCCGTGTCCGGGGCATTGAGGGTCACGGTGCCTGGGGCATACTCGTTGCCGAATTCTCCCTTCAATTCCAGCACAGGCAGCCAGGTGAAGGTGATGGCGCTGGTGATGACCTCATCGCCTAGGGTCGCCGTCACGGGATACTGTTTGCCACCCTGTATGTGGTCAAAGGTGAAGCTGCTGCCGGCGACCACCTGCTGGCCGTCGATGACCAGTGAGCTGAACAAGGAGTCGAATTCGATGGTGGCCATCCAGTCGGTGCCAAACACATCTTGCGGCACGCTGCAGAGCCAGACGTTAGAACGGTTGTCGCGTATGGCCTTATGCCCTTCCAGGCGAATGACCTGTGACCAAGAACTGAGCGCTGCCGCCATTGCCAGTACGATCATTGCCCATCGGCACGGAGAATGTGTCATATTGTCGTGATTGAATGAATAGTTCTTTGATTGGTTACCAACTTGCAAAGGTAAGAAAAAGTTTTCAGTTTTTCGGTTTTCAGCCGTCAGATTTTTGAGGGCATAACGTCAGTTTTTTTTAACGTGAAAAAAAGTGTGGGTTAATGCACGGGAATTAGAAAAAATAGTGTAATTTTGCCCAATTATAGATTGATGTTGAACTTATCATTATTAACCATTTAATATTTTTCGTTGCAATGAGGAAGATTTTTACTTTATTAACCATGTGTCTGCTGGCCAGCGCCGCTTGGGCAGTTGACATCACCTTCGTGCCTGGCACCGATGGCGAACCCATTACGGGCAAAGCCTTCACCATCGAGAAAGATGGTGTCAAGATTGAGGTATCCAATGGTACCATTACCGACTCCCAGTACCGCGTCTTCAAGAATCAGACGATGACCGTCACTTCGTCGATAGGCGCTATCACCGAAATCAAGCTCGAGTGCACGGCCAACGATGATGCTCAGTATGGTCCCGGTTGCTTCACCGCAACCCCCGTCGACTACAGCTATTCTGGCAAAATCGGCACTTGGGCCGGTCAGTCCGCCCAGGTAGTGTTCACCGCAGCCTCCAATCAGGTGCGCATGACCAAGATCACCGTGACCGTGGGCCAGGCAGGTCTTGCCGCTCCCTCGATCAAGCCTGGTAGCGACACCTATTACGATGCCATCGACGTGACCATCACGTGCGTGACCCCCAATGCCAAGATTTACTATACCACCGACGGCAGCACCCCCACCACGAGTTCTACCCAGTACACCGCTCCCTTCAGGTTGAACAGCAACACCACCGTGAAGGCCATCTCGGCCCTTGATGGTGAGGTGAGCGATGTGGTAGAGGCCGTTTACGAGTTTGCCACCGCTACCAAGGTTGCCAATATCGCAGCCTATTCGGCCGTTGCCGATGAGACTGTCGTGCAATTCACCAACCCTGTAAACGTGATTGCCCAGAACGGTAAATACCTCTATGTGAAGGACAACACCGGTTGTGGCTTGTTCTACGGTACGACCGACCAGACCTATAGCCTGGGTAGCGTGATTCCCGCTAATTTCGTCGGCAAGAAGACGACCTACAACGGCGAGCCCGAGTTGACCGACCTGAGCGGCTTCTTGGCTGCCAGCGGCACCGTTGATATGACTCCCGATGTGTTCACCACGGCTATGGTGAACCATAACAATTGGGCACACTATGTGTACTTCGAGAGCGCAACGATTGACCCCGAGGCAAAGACGCTTACCGATGCAGTAGGCACCGCTCCCGTTTACTTCAGCATGGGTGTAACCGCCAGCCAGATTACGGCCGGTAAGGAATATGAGGTTTGGGCTATCGTTGGCGCTTACAAGCCCGCCGATGGCGATGTGGTTTACCAGTTGCTCCCCATCAGGGTTAAGCCCAAAGGCACTGGTCCTGGTATGGGCTTAGGCAATCTGGGTGATGTTGCCGACGGTACCGATGTTACCATCGACCGCGATGCTATTGTCCTCGGTCAGAGTGGCAAATACCTCTATCTGAAGGATGATACCGGTTATGGCCTCGCCTATGGCGACTGTGGCAAGTCTTACACCTGGGGTGACAAGATTCCCGCTGGCTACAGTGGTTCCAAGACCACTTGGGACGGCGAGCCCGAGCTGCAGAACCTCGCAGGTTTTGAGAGTCCTATCGGTAACATCGGTGGCCTCGATGAGCTGAACAAGACTGCCGAGACCATCACTCCGGGCCAGGTGTCTCACGATACTTGGGGCCACTATGTGAAACTGTCTCAGGTCATCATCGATCCTTCGGCCAAGACCTTCACCGCCAATGGCGTTTCCTGTGCTTACTATGACCGCTTCGGCGTTGCCCTGCCCAGCGATTTGAGCAAGCCCTATGACGTTTATGGTATCGTGGCTTCCTATGGCAAGAACACTGTTTATCAGTTGCTGCCCACCTTCGTCAATGCTCCCATCGACACGACCGACGTTGCCAACATTCCCGAACTTTATCAACTCAATGAAGGCGCTGCAGGTCACTTCACCACTCCGTTGACCACCCTCTACCAGAATGGTCTGAACCTGTATGTGAAGGACGTTGATGGCAACTACAGTTTGGTATATGGCTCTGTAGCATACAACGATTTCAAGAATGGTGACATCGTGAATGATGCTGTTGCAAGTTGGACGACTTACTCTGGCAACAAGCAGATCAAGCCCGCTACCGATACCTTCGTTTACGGCGGCCATGGCACCGAAGTAGAGCCCGAAATCATGCCCGTTGAGGAGATTTCTCAGGACATGCTGCACTGGTTCCTCGGCTTTGAGGATGTGAACGTCATCGTCAGGGAAGAGGACGGCAAGACCAACTATTACCTGGTTGACGAGACCGGTGAGTTGTGGTTGTATGATAAGTTCGATGTCGGCATCGCTGACCTCGACATGACCAAGCCCCACTACATCGAGGGCTTCCTGACCATCTACAGAGGCGCGCTCGAGCTTTATCCCACCCTGATTGACGGTGGCGAGCCCGATTGTGGCACCAAGGGTGACGTGAACAATGACGGCGAGATCAATCTGGCCGATGTCAATGCCTTGATCGACATCATCCTGAGCGGCAAGAGTGTTGATGAGTGCACCAAGTGGCGTTGCGACGTAGCCGAGGACAACGAGCTTGGCCTGGCTGATGTGAATGGTCTTATCGCAATGATCCTGAAGTAAAAATCCCGGGGAAAACATTTCCCGAATTCCTCTATACCGGCAGCGGAGCCACTATATCTGGCTCCACTGCCGGTAATTGTTTTGCCCATGAGCCTCAAGCTGAAGTGTGAGGATTATGTGGACGCACACTATGCAAGCCTCTTGCGAGCAAGAAACAACCCTTAGCGACTCGGCGTTATAGGGCGTGAGATTCAGTTTCAGGTAGTTGTGCCAAACAGTAACCGGATAATAGAAAAATATTCAATAAAAGTTAAAGAATTTGTACTTTTGGGAATGAAACAGTAATTTTGTGCTCAATATCCAATTAAATCTGTTTAATTATAGATGTATCGCCCCAGGAACAAATACCGCACGTCGAGGTGTTTGAGTATCATATGCACTGTCTGCCCGTCGTTGCACGCGGCAGTGCTCCATCATCTCGGCTCCTGGTGCGCCCGTAACAAAGGGGGCAAAGAGTCCGATGCCCGACCCATCACAGCGCGAGGCCGAATGAACCGGTTCCTGCGCTGTCTTTTTTTTATTGGCCGTTGCAGGGCGTTGCCTGCCCCACTTGCGGCGATTTTCACATCAACACCATTACTATATGCAGGCCGGGGCAAGTGGCTTTGCCGGGTTCATGCCATTGTGCCGGCCTCCCGAAAAAAGTATTATAGGACCCGATTTCATTCACCAATTTTTTATCCATTTCAATGAAACGCTTTACAATCTCTCTACTATGTGTGATGTCGCTCATCCTGGCAATGGGCAGTACCGACAACCGCGACCGCGAGCTGTTCGGAGACCTTAATAAGGACGGTGAGGTCAACGTTGCCGACTTGAATGTGCTTGTTGATGTTATCCTGAGAGGCCAGCCGGCCGATGACACCGACCCCGTGGCCTCCCACACCCCCAACATGACCATTGCCGACTTCAAGGCTAAACACTGGCAGGATGGCAGGAACTACATCGACACGGTGACCGAGGATGAGGTCATCCACGGCTGGGTGACAAGCAGCGACCAGAGCGGTAACATCTACAAGACCCTGTATATCGCCGACGAGTCGGGGGCAGGCCTTGCTATCAGCCTGAACGTCATCAACCTGTATAAGGTCTATCCCATCGGGCAGGAAATCGTGCTGCCCATGAAGGGTTATTTTGTGGGCAAGTATAACGGCATGCAGCAGCTGGGTTATCCCCAGTGGTATCAAGGCCTAGAAACCTGGGAAGCCGGCTTCATGCCAGCCGCCCTGTGGAATGAGCTGGTCGAACTTAACGGCACTCCCGATGCCACGCGCGCCGAGGTCCAGCCGGTTGACATCGATCTGCGCGACCTGCACGGCCAGGACAGTGCGACCCTGCTCAAGTATCAGGGCCGTCTCGTGCGCATCAAGAATGTCATTTTTACCGAGGCCGACGGCACGGAGACCTATGCCGGCGCCAATGGCTCAATCAACCGCACCATTCAGGACCAGAACGGCAATACCCTGGTTGTGCGCAACAGCAATTTTGCCGACTTTGCCACAAGACCGCTGCCCACCGGGCCAGTTGATGTTGTCGGCTTGATAGGCATGTACAACACCACTTGGCAGCTGTACCTGCGCGACATCAACGATGTGACTGTTGTCCAGACACCACCCGAACCCGATGCCGTCACCATGTTGGAAGAGGATTTTGAAGACTCGCTGCCCGACACCTGGCGACAAGTCGTTGTCAGTGGCGACAAGGGTTGGTACCACACCTCATATCAGGGCAACGGTTATGCCGCTGTGACGGGTTACAAGGGTCAGCAGCCACCCTTCGACGCCTGGCTCATCACGCCTGCCATCGACCTCAAGAATGCCGCCAACAGGGTGCTGACCTTCACCACCCAGGTGGCCCCTTACAACAGCACGACCACCACGTTTGAGGTCTATATCCTTGATTCGGCAGACCCGACGGCTGCCACCGTGAAGACCAAGTTGAACCCCGTCTTGGCAACCCGGCCTTCCACGGGCACCTACAGTGATGTCACCGAGAGCGGCAACGTTGACCTGAGCCAATGGGCCGACGGCTGCTACTATATCGGTTTCCGTTACTATGCCACCCAGGACGTCAATTACGGCACCTGGTGCCTCGATAATGTCCGCTTTGGGGTTCAATAGACCATTGTCTTCTTTGTTATTCTGTCAACAATGAAAAGGTTTTTTACAGTTTTGCTCTTGTCGCTGGCGGCCGCTGTTTCTTGGGCGGGACTGCGTGTTGTGGTCTTCGACCCATCCCAGGATGGCGATGTCACTCTCGGTGCCAGTGCCTTCACGATTGTCAAGGAGGGCGTGAGTCTCTCTTTCAGCAACGGCCTTGCCGACGGGAGTCAATACCGCGTTTACAAGAATCAGACGCTCACCGTCTGTACCAAGACAGGAGACATCGTCTCGATTGAGTTTCAATGCACTGCCGAGGGCGACAATCGCTACGGCCCTGGCGGCTTTGTCGCCAATGCTGGTGAATACAGCATCCAAGGCAAGGTCGGCAACTGGCAAGGACGTGCCACGTGTGTCACGTTCACTGCCGCAAACAGTCAGGTGCGTCTCACCAGGGTCGTCGTCACCATCGATGATGATGCCTACCTGGCCGCACCGGTCATCACGCCATCCTCGGGTGTGTATTATGAGCCGTTTGAGGCTTTCATCACTTGTTCCACAGCGGGAGCCACCATCCGCTATACGACCGACGGCAGCGACCCCGATGAGGATTCACCCGAGTACCTGCCAGGCACTCCCATCGTTGTGAACAGCGACATGACGCTCAAGGCCGTCTCCATGCTTGACGGTGAGGTGAGCGAGGTGGTTGCAGCCACTTACCAGTTCATGACATTACACGTTGTCACCGATATCGCAGCTTTCCAGCGTCTCCCCGAAGGCACTGCCGTGCGTTTCTCTAACCCGGTTATCGTGCTGGCCCAGAACAAGAATTACCTGTATGTCAAGGACGAATCGGGCTATGCGTTCTTCTATGGCTATACTGGTCAGACCTATCGGCGAGGCGATGTGATTCCTCCGGGTTTCACTGGCGAGAAGGACATCTACAGCGGCGAACCCGAGCTGAATCATCTGGGCAATTTCCAACCGGCTACCGACAACGTGCCGGTGTCGCCCGTGACGATTGGTGCTGGTGATGTGTCTCATGCCATGTTTGCCCAGCTTGTGCGCATCGATGGCGCCACCTTCATGCTGGATGAGGATGGCAGGACCTACTCCCTGATGGATGAAAACGGTGATGTGTGTCCCGTCTATTTCGGCACGATGGGCGTGAGTGCACCGGCCATGCTATCGGCCACCTATGATGTCGAGGCCATCGTCGGGTCCTATAAGCCCAGGGAGGGCGAGGTCATTTATCAGTTGTTGCCCGTTAGCCTGGCGAGCTGGTATGAGCCCACGTTGTGTGACGTGTATGGACTGGAGGACAATGTGACGGTCACGTTCGCCCACGAGATCATTGCATTACATCAGGTGGGGAACTACCTCTATGTCAAGGATGGCGAGTCATGCTATGGCCTGCTCTATGGCCCGACGGGACAGACCTACTCCCTGGGCGACGTGATTCCGCCAGGATGGGGCGGCACTAAGACAACTTATAACGGTTTTCCCGAGTTGTCGCAGCTCTTCGGATTCCAGCCCGCTTCCCGCAGCGAGGTGGTCAACCCGCAGTTGGTTACAATACCACAGGTGAAAATGAATCTGTGGGCCCACTATGTGGAGCTGCGCCATGTGAGGATCGATCAGGAACATCAGTTGGTCATCGACATGAACGGCAATTCCATACCCTATGCGCCCCAACTGCCTTACACTGTTGATCCAGACGGCCTGTACACCGTGCGTGCCATTGTTGTTTCCTATGGCATGTCCAATCCCGGTTATGCCCTGTATATCATCTGGACCGACTATGTGCCGCCAGTACCCAAGGTGTGCTGCATAAGCGATTTGGCAGACGAGCATTCTGGACAGGTCTATGAGTTCGAGTGCCCGTTGACGGTCATTTATCAGCAAGGCGACAACCTCTACGTGAAAGACTCTTGCGGTGACTATGGCTTGATGTTTGGCAATGGCGTCGGCGGACCGTTCCAGAATGGAGATTACATCGTCGGTAAGGTCACCTTGGCCATCTATGGCAATGATCACATCTTCGGACTCATTCCTCAAGGTGAATGGACGCTCGTTGGCAAGACTGACCCTGTGGTGCCCGAGGTGATGAACATCGAGGATGTCGCTCAGGACATGTGCCACTGGTATCTGCGCTTCGAGAACGTGACGTTCAGGCAGGGCGCCGACGGCAACATCTACATCGGCGATGAGACCGACGAAATCCTGGTGTTCGGCAAGTTCCCCATTGTTCTTGACACGGCAGAGCCCTGCGACGTGAACGGTGACGGTGAGGTGGGCCTGGCCGATGTCAATCACGAGATTTCATTGATTCTCACGGGTGGCGCTGCGGCCAGTCGGTCGGTCACCTTGCCCACTGATGACCTTGACTTCACCGCCACCTATGATGTGGACGGTTTCCTGACCATCTACAATGGGCAGCGTGAGCTGTATCCCGTCAGGATAGCACGTCACGGCACGACCGAGCGCATCCCCGGCGATGTGAACGGTGACGGCGAGGTGAATCTCGCTGATGTCAACATCATCATCGACAGCATACTCTCGCATTAAGCCACTGCCGTCGATAGTAAAACGAGGCTGTGTCATCATTTCGTTGCAGGTTCTTAATTGTGCGTTAGCACGATCCCTGTTCTAGGCTCGAATGATGACACAGCCCCGTTCTGCTCGTTATGCCGGGACCTCACCTGAAGAACCATCCGATAACGGGAGCCTTGGCCAGCATCTGCCCCAGGTGCTCCTTGCGGTAGATAAGCCCCAAGAACAGCATCAGCAGCACCGTGCGGTAGGCCAGTGCGAGCCATGTGTTCTCGATGGGCAGCATCATGGCGGCATACAGGATGATGGCCACCACGGTGTAGAGCAGGATGTCGCGCAACGGGTAGTTGATGGGGTAGTGCTTTTGCCCCACGAGGTAGCTCAGCACCATCGCCGTGCCATAGCCGGCAAAGCCTCCCCATGCACATGCCATGTAGCCGTACTTGGGCACGAACAGCACGTTGACGAGGATGAGCACGGCGCACCCGATGCCCGAGAACCATGCGCCCCAGATGGTCTTGTCAATCAGTTTGTACCAGAAACTCAGGTTGAAGTAGATGCCCATCATGATCTCGGCGGCCATGACGATGGGAACGACCTTCAGGCCCGACCAGTAGTCAGGCGCGATGATGTACTTGAACACATCAATCCACGCCATCACGGCCAGGAAAGCCAGCAGCGTGAAGATGATGAAATAACGCATCGCCTGGGCATAGGTTTCGCGGTTGTCCTTCTCCTGGCTCTTGCCGAAGACGAAGGGCTCGTAGGCGTAGCGGAAGGCCTGCGTGATTAGTGCCATGATCATGGCAATCTTGACTGCCGCACCATAGATGCCCAGCTGCGACTCGGTGTCGGGATGATCTCCGTAGATCTTGGGAAACATCATCTTGTCGAACGTCTGGTTCAGGATGCCGGCGATGCCCAGCACCAGGATGGGCCAGCTGTAGGACAGCATGCGTTTCAGCAGCGACCAGTCAAACGTGTAGCGGATGCCCGTCAGCTCCTTCCAGAAGCCGAAGGTGATCAGTCCCGTGCAAGCCAGGTTGATGAAGAAGGCATAACCCACGCCCACGCTGGGATCATAGACCATGCTCACCACCTCAGGATGGCTCTTGTAGAGGGCTGGCAGGACAACGAAGTAGAGCAGGTTCAAGCCGATGTTCAGGAAGATGAACAGCAACTTGAGGGCCGCAAACTTCCACGGCTTGCGCTGGTAGCGCAGGTAAGCAAACGGGATGCACTGGAAGGCATCAAGAGCCACCACCGCTGCCATCACCCAGACGTACTCGGGATGGGCACTGTAGCCCATCCAGCCCGCAATGCCGGGCAGGAAGGCGAGCACCAGCAGGACAAACAGCAGCGAGGTGGTGCCCACGCTGATGAGCGTCGTGCTATAGACGGTGCCGGGATTCTCCTCGCTCTTGTTGGCAAAGCGGAAGAAAGTCGTCTCCATGCCGTAGGTGAGGATGACAAGCAGTAGCGCTGTGTAGGCATACACGTTGGTGATGATGCCATATCCGCCCGATGCGGCCGACAGCTTGGCGGTGTATAACGGCACGAGCAGGTAGTTCAGGAAACGCCCGATGATGCTGCTCAGCCCATAGATGGCAGTGTCTTTTGCCAGTGATTTCAAGTTAGCCATTTCTCTCTTAGCCGATAACTGTTTCAAAAAATCGATCCCACCTCGCCGGGACGCTCGCGCTTCAGGTGGTTATAGGCCAGCGTAGTCGCTTCACGGCCGCGGGGCGTGCGGTTGATGAAGCCCTCCTTGATCAGGTAAGGCTCGTAAACCTCCTCGATGGTCCCTGGGTCCTCGTTCATCGCTGTGGCAATGGTGTTCAGGCCCACGGGGCCGCCGCCGAACTTGTCGATGATGGTCAACAGAATCTTGTTGTCAATCTCGTCCAAGCCATATTTGTCGATGTTGAGCGCCTCCAGGGCGTAGCGCGCGATGTCCAGATCAATGCGGCCGCTGCCCTTCACCTGGGCGAAGTCGCGCACTCGGCGCAGCAGCGAGTTGGCGATGCGAGGCGTGCCACGGCTGCGCAGGGCAATCTCGGTGGCCGCCTTGTCGTCGATGGGCACTGCCAGCAGGCGTGCCGAGCGGCGGATGATACCCTCAAGCACCTTGTGGTCGTAGTACTCCAGGTGGCAGTTGATACCGAAGCGAGCCCTCAGCGGAGAGGTCAGCAGGCCGCTGCGCGTCGTCGCCCCGATGAGTGTGAACGGCGCCAGCGTCAGCTGCACCGAGCGTGCCCCGGGACCCTTGTCAATCATGATGTCGATGCGGTAGTCCTCCATCGCGCTGTAGAGGTATTCCTCCACGATGGGGCTCAAGCGGTGGATCTCGTCGATGAACAGCACGTCGTTCTCCTCGAGCGACGTTAGCAGGCCCGCCAGATCACCAGGCTTATCCAGCACGGGACCCGACGTCACCTTGAAGCCCACCCCCAGCTCATTGGCGATGATGTTGCTCAACGTCGTCTTGCCCAAGCCCGGAGGCCCGTGGAACAATACATGGTCCAGCGACTCGCCACGCAGCTTGGCCGCAGCGACAAACACCCGCAGGTTCTCGATAATCTTGTCCTGCCCGGCAAAGTCCTCAAACCTCACCGGCCTCAACGCCCGTTCAAAGTCCTGATCGGTCTTCAACGACTCCCTTCTGATATCAAATTCTTCTTCCATACCAAACAACAAAGGTACAACAAACTTTTCTACTCGAGAAAAATTTCCCTAAATTTACACGTTTGCACATTGATAGGGCTGCTTGTAATTCTTGTTTTTCTTTTTATGCTAGGGCATGGGAGGGTTGACGGCCATGTTGTTATGGTTGTCGAGGGTGTTGTCCGTGTTGTCTGAAACTGGGGGTGGATGCCTTTGTTAGAATCGCGTGATTCGTAGTTTTACAGGTAGGGGGCGGTGACGCTGGCAGGGCTGGTGAGCATGCCGCGTGGCGTGCCCTGGTAGATGATGGTGCCGCCCAGGTCGCCGGCGCCGGGGCCAAGCTCGATGACGTGGTCGGCAGCCTTGATGACGTCGGTGTTGTGTTCGATGACATAGATGGTGTTGCCCATGTCCACCATCTGCTCGAACAGGTCGATGAGGTGGCGCACGTCCTTGAGGTGAAGGCCGTCGGTGGGCTCATCGATGACAAAGACGCCGCGCTGGCCGCCCTGGTCAATGGGCATGGTGTATTGCTTGAGGCAGGAGGCCATCTTCAAGCGTTGCAACTCGCCGCCCGAGAGGGTGCTCAGGGCCTGGTTGAGGTGCAGGTAGTGCAGACCGACGTCCATCATCGGCTTCAGTTTTTCCTCGATGACGGTGCCCTTGAAGAACTCGCTGGCGCGTCTCACCGACAGATCCATGACCTGGGCGATGTTGAGTCCATCGATGGTATATTGCAAGGCCTCGGGGCTGTAGCGCAGGCCGTGGCAGGCCTCGCAGACGGTCTCGATGTTGTCCATGAAGGCCATCTCGGCGATAATCACACCCTTTCCGCCGCACACGGGGCAACCGCCCTTGCCATTGAAGGTGAAGTATTGCTCCTTGATCTTGTGGGCACGGGCAAAACGCTTGCGGATGTCGGGGGCGACGTCCATGTAGGTCGCCGGGGTGGAGCGCAGGCTCACGCCGATGTTCTTCTGGCTGATGTAGATGACGCCGCCGTGCTCGCGGCGGAAACACTCCATCAGCGAACTCTTGCCCGAACCGGCCACACCGGCCACGACGGTCAGCACGCCCATGGGCAGGTCGATGGAGACGTCCTTGAGGTTGTGCAGGGTGGCGTGGCGCAGGGCGAAAGTCTCCTTCACCTCACGCGGCTGCGCCTTGAAGTCGCCGCGACGGCTGAGCATCTCTCCCGTGCTGGTGCCGCTGTGGAGCAACTCCTGGTAATTGCCCTCGAAGATGATGCGGCCGCCCTGGCTACCCGGTCCGGGACCCAGGTCCACGATGTGGTCGGCGATACCGATCATCTCGCGGTGATGCTCGACAAGCAGGACGGTGTTGCCCGCGTCACGCAGGCGTCGCACCGAGTGTTTCATCTTCTCGATGTCGTGGTCGTGAAGGCCCGTGCTGGGCTCGTCCAGGATATAGAGCACGTCGGCCAGCGACGAGTTGATGTATTTGGCGATTTTGCAGCGCTGGGCCTCACCGCCCGACAGGGTGCCCACGCCGCGTTCCAGACTGAGGTAGCCCAGGCCGATTTCCTCGAGCGCCGTCAGCCTGGCACTGATGGCCTGCTTGATATCGACGGCCAGCGGCGAGGTGAGCGCCTTGACCCACTGGTTGAGGCGCGTGATGGACATGGCACAGGCGTCGGCGATGTTGATGCCCTCAATCTTGCACGAGAGCACACGCGGACTCAGGCGCGTGCCGTGGCAGTCCGGACAGACGCCCATGTTGAGCATCGGGTTGAGCACGGCCGCATGCAGCAGGCCCTCCTCGCTGTTGATGATGCTGCGGTACATGCGTGGGATGAGGCCCTCATACTTGGCCGATTTCGGCCAGTTGGCAGGCGGGTTCTTCAGCCTGATCTGAGGGCTGTTGAGGAACAGGTCGAGCTCCTCGGGGCTGTAGTCCTTGATTTTCTTGTCCAGGTCGAACAGGCCACTGTGGGCGTAGCGTATCCAGCGCCAGCCGCCCTTGCCGAAGGCGATGTAGTGGATTGTGTCCTCGTCGTTGAGGCTCTTGTCAAAGTCCACCAGCTTGTGGATGTCGAGTTCGCGTATTTCGCCCAGCCCTGAGCAGCGTGGACAGCTGCCCTCGGGGTGGTTGAAGCTGAACGACTCGGCATAGCCCACGAAGGGCTGACCCACCCTGGAGAACAGCAGGCGCAGCAGGGCGGCGATGTCGGTGTAGGTCGCTACGGTCGAGCGCGAGTTCTGGGCGGGTTTCTTCTGGTCGATGACGATGGCGATGGGTAGATTCTCGATAGCATCCACATGGGGACGTCCATACTTGGGCAGGTATTGCTGGACGAACGACGGGAAGGTGTCATTCAATTCCCGGCGCGACTTGGCCGCGATGGTGTCGAGCACGAGCGAACTCTTGCCCGAACCCGAAACGCCCGTGAACACTGTGATCTGATGCTTGGGAATCTCGAGAGAGACTTCCTTGAGGTTGTTCTCCCTGGCCCCCTTGATGATTATCTTGTCGCCATTCATGACTGCAAAGGTACTACTTTTCTTGAAAACCTAGAGGCTCTAGACCATCTAGAACAACTAGATTATCTAGAGCCTCTAGTGCTACTGAAGAGGGGCAATAAAAGCCGGTTACTTTTTGTACTTGTACTTGACGCCCAGGTTGTACATGATGAAGGCCTGGATGTCGGTGTACTCGTCGATGATTTTGCTGATGGGTTTGCTGTGGCCGTGACCTGCCTTGCTGTCGATGCGGATGAGCTTGGGCTGGTCGCCGGTGTTGCAGTGCTGCAGCTCGGCGGCATACTTGAAGCTGTGGGCGGGCACAACGCGGTCGTCGTGGTCACCGGTGGTCACCAGGATGGCGGGGTAGTGGGTGCCGTCGTTCTTGATGTTGTGCAGGGGCGAGTAGTCGCGCAGGTAGCGGAACATCTCGGGGCTGTCGTCGCTGCGGCCGTAGTCGGGGGCCCAGTTCCAGCCGATGGTGAACTCGTGGTAACGCAGCATGTCCATCACACCCACCTGGGGCACGGCAGCGGCAAACAGGTCGGGACGCTGGTTAACGACAGCGCCGACGAGCAGACCGCCATTGCTAGCACCGTTGCAGGCGAGCTTCTTGGGGTTGGTGTACTTGTTGTCGATGAGCCACTCGGCAGCGGCGATGAAGTCGTCAAACACGTTCTGCTTGTTCATCTTGGTACCGGCCTGGTGCCACTCCTCGCCATACTCGCCACCGCCGCGCAGGTTGACATAGGCGCAAACGCCGCCGCAGTCCATCATGGCGAACAAGGTGCGGGTGTAGGAGAAGGCGGGGTTGAGGCTCACGTTGAAGCCGCCGTAGCCGTAGAGGAAGGTGGGACGCTGGCCGTCACGCTTCAGGCCCTTCTTGTAGACCAGGAACATGGGCACGCGGGTGCCGTCCTTGCTGGTGATGAAGACCTGCTCGGTCACGTAGTCCTCGCTCTTGAGATTGACCTTGGGCTGGAAGAAGAGCTCGCTCTTGCCGCTCTCCAGGTCATACTTGTAGATGGCGCCAGGGAAGGTGTAGCTGGCAAAGCTGTAGAAGACCTCCTTAGCGTCCTTCTTGCACGAGAAACCTACCGAACCGTAGGTGGGCAGCTGAATCTCGCGGATGAGTTTGCCATTCTTGTCATACAGGTAGGGATGGTTGGACGCGTCCTTGTCGTAGGTGAGGATGAACTTGTGGTCGGCCATCACAGCACCGGTGAGCACCGATTCCTGTTCAGGAATGAACTCGGCGAGACTGGCGGGGGACAGGGTCTCGGCGTCATAGGTGACAATCTTGCCCTTGGGGGCATTCTCGTTGGTCATGACGTAAATCTTGCCATTGTCAATGCCGATGATGCCGCGCTCATACTTCATGCCGCCAATGAGCTGCACGTAGTGGGGGTTGCGGTCCTTGAGGTCCTTGACGTAGATGTCGTTGCCCTCGGCATCGCTCTTCCACAGGATGACGTAGCGCTCGTCCTCACTCACGCTCACCTGGTGGAAGTGCAGCGGTTCGCTCTTGTCCTGATACTCGATGTAGTCCTCGCTTTGGGGTGTGCCCAACTTGTGGTAATACACCTTCTGGAACTCGTTCTTGGACGACTTGGCATCCTCAGGGGCGTCGTAGCCGCTGTAGAAGAAGCCGTCACCCAGCCACTGGGCATCGGTGAACTTGGCCCACACGATGTGGTCGTCGAGCACGCGGTCCTCCTTGAGGTCTTTCACGAAGATTTCGTTCCAGTCACTGCCGCTGCGGGTGATGACATAGGCCAGGTAGCGGCCGTCGTTAGAGAAGTCCAGCTGCTGCAGGGCCACGGTGCCGTCCTCGCTCAGCGTGTTGGGGTCGAGCACCATCTTGTGGTTGCCGTTCTTGTCATACTCGTAGAGCACGCTCTGGTTCTGCAGACCATTGTTCTTGAAGAAGTAGAATTTGTCCTTCACCTTGAAGGGGGCGCCCATCTTCTCGTAGTTGGCGAGCTCGGTGATGCGCTTCTTCACGTCCTTGCGGAAGGGGATTTTGGACAGGTAGTTCTGGGTGACCTTGTTCTGGGCGTTGACCCAGGCCTCGGTTTCGGCGCTGCGGTCGTCCTCGAGCCAGCGGTAGGGGTCGGGCACCTGTGTGCCGAAGTAAGTGTCTACCGTGTCCACGCGACGCGTGTCAGGGTAGTTGATGCGAGCCTGCGTCGTCACAGCCGACGCTGCAATCAATGCGCTCATGAGTAAAATCCTTTCTTTCTTCATTGTTAGATTGATAATTTACTGTTTATGGTTATTGGTTGATTGGATTACCATATCGGTGAGAAGTGGGTCCTTTGTATTGGCGGACAAATTTGATGTTGTCAAAGCATCTTGCCTGCAGATCTTCACGCTTGATGTACAAGTAGATGGAACTGTTGCCGAGCGGCAGGTCGTGAGGCGTCCTTTCATCCTGACTGGAATAGAGTTCCAACAGGAGTACCTCATCAGCCAGCACCAAACATGCAGTAGGTCAGTAGTGCATACCCTCCCTCCAGTTCGTTAGTATCTCTTCTCACGTCCCAATCAGTTGAAATGAGTTGTAAAAACGTGGATAGGAAATTTCACATGATTGAATCTCTCGGTCCACGATTAAAAGGGTTACTGCTCGAGCGAGGCAATGACGTTGAGCAGGGTCTGGCCGACCTCGCCCAGGGTGGCGGCGCTGATGTGGCCGATGGTGTCGTCCACGGTGTGCCACTCGGGGCAGAATCCCGTGTCGCTGTTGCTGCGCAGGTCGATGATGTCGATGCAGGGGATACCGGCCTCATTGACAAAGATATGGTCATCGGTAACGGCACCGCCCTGGGCGTTGATGAAGTGGCTGCCCGCGGCATTCTTCCAGACGAGGTCAACGAAGCCGCCGGCATACTGTGTCGAGTAGTACTCGCGGGAGAAGGTGGCGTCGGCCGATCCCACCATGTCGAGCAGGATGCCGAACAGGGGCTTGTAGCCTGCCACATGGGGGTGTGCGGCCCAGTACTGGGTGCCCAGTCCCCATGACTCCTCGTTGTCGCTCTCGCCCATGTCCTCGGCATCGACGAGCACGATGTCGATGCCCAAGGTAGTACCCGTCTGCTTGAGGTGATGAGCCAGCTGGAGCAACACGCCCACACCACTGGCGCCGTCATTGGCGCCCATCACGGGCTTGCTGTGGTTGGCGGGGTCGGGGTCATTGTCGGCCCACGGACGGGTGTCCCAGTGTGCGAGCAGCAACAGGCGCTGGGTGGCCTCGGGGTTGATGATGCCGATGATGTTCTTGATGCCGATGGTGCCCGACTGGGCTGTCTCGACCTTGCCAGTCTGCACCATGACCGTGTCACACGAGGCTTGGAGCGTTGACGTCAGCCACTCGGCACACTTGGCATGGGCCGGGGTCTCTGGCACACGAGGGCCGAACTCGCACTGCTGCCGTGTCAGCTCCAGTGCGGCATTGCCGTCAAACGTGATGCTCGCCGCCGCTGTCGTGGCTGTGCTGTCGCCATCGTTGTCCTCCTTGCTGGAGGCGCTGCCATTGTTGCCGCAGGCTGCCATGAGCGTTGCCAGTGCTATATATAATAATGTCATCTTCATAGTGGTGTGGTGAAACGAAAAAAGATGCGGTATGTCGTCTTGTTCCGCTGTGATGCGGATACGACATACCGCATCCTTTAAAAGTTGGGTTGATAAGATGCGATAGGAAATTACTTGGACTCCTCCTTGGCGGGAGCAGCAGGTGCTTCCTTGGCGGGCACGGTAGCCTCCTGGGTAGCACTTCCGGCGGCAGGAGCCTCGGCGGCAGGAGCCTGATCGGCCTGAGTGCCGAAGTTGGGAGCCTGAGTCTCGCTGGTGGGCAACTTCTTGATTTGAGGACCGGCTTCAACAATCGAGGGTCCTGAGAAGAATGCCGTGGCGATGCTCAAGGCGCAGATGAAGATTGACAGGCCCCAAGTTGCCTTCTCAACAAAGTCGGTGGTCTTGCGCACGCCCATGAACTGGTTGTAGTTGTTCACGTTGGCAGCGAGGCCGCCACCTTTAGATTTTTGAATAAGGATCACACCGATCAACAGAAGCGATGCAATCGCGATCAGAATAGCTAAAACAGTGTACATTTTTTCTTATTTTTTGTCGTTTAGTGTCTCATTTAAGACCAATTTGGTCAGAAATCGCATTTGGTCTGCAAAGTAAATACTTTTTTCTGGATATTTCAAACTTAAACGCTTAATTATTTCAAGCGCGTTAGAATATTTGTGTCGAGCGATGTACATCTTGGCCAGGCTCTCGCTGAGCATCGAGTCATCATTGAGGGTGGGATTCTCGATGGTTTCGCTGGCGATTTCGGCCTTCTCCTCGTCTCCCACGGGGGCTGCGATGGGTGTGTTGGCGGCCTGTTCGCCCAGTTGCATCTGCTCGGCGATGAACTGGTTGATGAGGGCGTCCTGTGAGTCGCCGCCCGATAGCTGCATGCCGCCTTCCTCCTTCTCCTGGGCGGCGAGCACGTCGGCATAGTCGGGTTGCGGGTTGAAGATGGCACGGCTGATGGCCTCGACCTCACCAGGGCTGGTCTTGCCATAGTTGTCAAGGAACCTGTCGATGGTGGTGACGGTGTCAGGGGTCTCGGGCAGCGGCTCGGGACGGTAGAATTGTGCCATCGTTCCTGATTCATCCTCCATCATGACAGCCAGGGCGTGGCGGTCGGGAAAGGCAATGGCCAGTCGCTCCAGCAGCTGTTCGTTTCCCTTCACTCCATGGCGCTTGAGGTAGAGCAGGGCTGGCAACACGCAGTAGGGGGCCACCTGCTGGCAGTCCTCGACCCACTCCAGATCGACTTGAGCGCCCTTGTCGCCTGCAAGCCGCTTGATGTCCTCAACCCATGTCATTGATGTGTCCATATTCACCTCGACCACTCGTCAAATATCGTGCCAAAACTCACCGGGCCGCTTACCAGTCGCCCAGCGTGGCATTGAAAATCAAGTCGGCCAGGTCTTTGCTGATCTGGTCACACAGCTCGTCTTGCACATCGACGAGCAACTCGCTGCTCGAAAAGTCGCGGTAGGCGCTGAAGGACAGATCCTTGGAGAGCGCCTGGTTCTTGTTGTCGGTGTAGCGCACCTTCACCGTGATGGTGAGGCGCGTCTGGGTAGCATAGGCGTCATCGCCGACGGCTTGGGGCGAGAGCTGGTAGTTGGTGATCTCGCCCTCCATGTGCAGGTCGGTGTTGCGGCCGTCCACGACACGCAGGCGCGTCTGCTGGGCAATCATGTCGGTGATGCGGTTCTCGAACAATGATTGCAGAGGCGGATAGACCAGCGCGGCACGGATGGGGAACTCGCCGATGGAGATGGTTTTATAGACGTTATAGTCGATTGATGCGCCGTTGAGCGTGTATCTGGGGATGCACGCGTTCCATGTCAATGTTGTGACAACAAGCGCCAGTATGATGATGAGCCGTTTCACTGCCGTTCCAGGTTATATTGCTTGATTTTGCGGTAGAGCGTGCGCTCCGAGATGTTCAGCTCCTGGGCCGTCAGCTTGCGGCGTCCGTTATTGCGGCGCAGGGCACTCTCGATGGTCTCGCGCTCGGTCTCGTCGAGTGTCTTGACGGTCTCGCCTTCCACATCCATCGCGGGAATCTCATCGACGTGTCCCAGGTCTTGCGGTGCCTGCTGCATGTCGCGGTAGGGGGAGGCCATGTTGATGTCGGCACCGGCGTTGCCCCTTAACGATAGCAGCGGGTTGTTGTCACGCTTGAGCTCATGCACGGTCGATGAGACGTGTGATGTGGGTCCTACGCCGTCGAGGCGCTTCTTGATGGCGTCAATCTCGGCACTCATCGACAGGATGAGCGTGAAGAGCTGTTCACGCTCGGCGTTGTAATCATATTGCGGCTGCGATTGCACCGTCAGGGCCTTGGCGCGATTGTCGGGCATGTATTGGCTCAGGGTGGCGGCATCAACCGTGTTGCCTGACTCAAAGAGGGCCACCTGCTCGATGACGCTCTTGAGCTGGCGCACGTTGCCGGGCCAGTGATAGGCCTTGAGCAGACGCTGGGCGTCGTCGGTGAGGGTGACCTCGCTGGTGCGGTTGGTGTTGATGAAGTTGCGCATGAAGAGTCTGGCAAGCAGCACGATGTCATCACCGCGGTCGCGCAGTGGCGGCACGTTGATCTGCACCGTCGAGAGGCGGTAGTAGAGGTCCTCGCGGAACTTGCCGTCCTTGACGGCCTGCAGCATGTCCTTGTTGGTGGCGGCGACAACGCGGATGTTGGTCTTGCGCACGGTGCTGTCGCCCACGCGCAGGTATTCGCCGTTCTCGAGCACGCGCAGCAGTCGCGCCTGGGTGCTCATGGGCATCTCGGCCACCTCGTCGAGGAAGATGACACCGCCGTCGGCCTCCTCAAAGTAGCCCTTGTGGTCTGCAATGGCGCCGGTGAAGGAGCCCTTGACGTGGCCGAAGAGCTCACTGTCGATCGTTCCCTCGGGGATAGCGCCGCAGTTCACAGCGATGTATTTCTTGTGTTTGCGTGGGCTGTTCTCGTGGATGATCTTCGGGAAATGCTCTTTACCCGAGCCGCTCTCACCGATGATGAGCACGCTCAGGTCGATAGGGGCCACCAGCATGGCGCGGCGGATGGCGGCTATCAAGGCGGGTGACTCGCCGACGATGCCGAAGCGCTGTTTGGTGGCACGGATGCTGCTGTCGTTTATTGTTGCCATTTTTTCATTTTGTAGGTTTCACTCTTCAGGAATTTACCCAGTTCCTCGGGTGTCGTGTATTGTGCGTACTCCTCGGGCATGATGGGGTCATGCACGCTCACGCGGAAGTTGTAACTCTTGCGGCGGAACATCTCGGAGGGCAGCCTCAGGGTCCTCAGCTTCCAGCTGATAAGGCCCAGCACGAGCGAGATCCAGCTGTTGTGACCGTGGATGTAGATGGGGATGACGGGCACCTTGAGCTTCTGGATTAGGCGCATGATGACGGGTTGCCACTCGCGGTCCTCGACGCGCAGTCGCCAGGTGAGCTTGCTCACGGCGCCGGCGGGGAAGAATCCCATGGGATGCCCTGCCTTGACGTGCCTCATCGTGTCGGTGATGCCCTGCATCGACACGGCGCGCTTGGCGGGGTCATCGCTGGCAAGGGCGTCGACGGTGATGAAGTTGGGCATCATGCCGCCAATCTTGCTCAGTATCATGTTGACCATGAACTTGTAGTCGGGACGGTGGGTGCCGATGATGTGGATCATCATCACACCGTCAACGGCCCCAAAGGGGTGATTGGTCACCGTGATGAATGGGCCTTCGGGCAGGTTGTCGAGCACCTCGCCGTTGTCATAGGTGATGGTGGCATTCAGGTCCTTGAGCACACCGGTGCAGAAGGGAACGCCCGGCGTGTGGCAGTTGTGGCCATGAATCCAGTTGGCGTCGTCCATGTCGAACAGGTGGAAGAGCCACTTGACGAGCTTGGGCTTGCCGTCAAAGAAAGGCACCATCTTGCGGATGTCGTCATAGTCCAGGATGTCGGGCTTGACGGGCGTGGGCTGTTGTGCTTGTTGTTGCTCTTGAGGCTGTTCTTCTGGTTTGTTCTGTTCTATCTTGTTGTCTTCCATTATTCTAGTGTTTCAATTCTGCTTATTGCAAAGATTGTGCTAACCGGTGGCCGAATGGGCGTTTTGCCCGTTCATCGTGCCCAGCGGGTGCGCTTCTTGGCAATAGCGGGTGCAAAGGTACAACGATTTTTCGGGAACTGACACGCCGCGAGTGTTAAAATATGACATTTTGGCAGAAAATGTTGTGTCCAATGGGGGGCAGCGCCTCAACCGCCGCCTGCAGGACCGAGTGGATGAGAATCCGGTTAGATGGTCCTCGTCCAGGGGGACCATCTAACCGGTTAACTTGTCTGTCGCGGCAGGTGATGGGTTATTTCTTGTCCTCGTTGGCCATCTCGGGTGTCCAGTGGGGATTGCTGATGGGACGCATGCTGTCGAGCTCAATCTTGGTGGCGATGCGCTTGGAGTTGCCGCGCCACAGGACGCGCCCCTTGTACTCGTTGTAGGTGACAATGACGCGCTGCCCGTCGCCTGCCTGCTGATTGGCCAGTCGCAGCAGGCTGTCGGTGGTGATGGAGAAGTCGAAGTCGCATTTCATCACGCCGATGGTGTCCTCGATATATCCCTCACTGATCATCTCGGCCTCAAGGGTCTTGAAGATAGTGCCCTCGTTCTTGACCCTCATGATCCAGCCTCTCTCCTGGCTCGTGCGATAAGGGTGGAAATAGTATTGCCAGACCCACCATCCCAGGAAGAGTGCCATGACGATGATGACTGATGCCAGCAGCATCTTGACAGAGGCGCCACGCCGCTCGATGGTGGCTTCCTTGATCTCACGTTCCTCGCGTTCCTGCGCCGTCTCGTGGTGCACCTTGGGTTCCTCGTCGGGGACGTTTTCGTCGGTGAAATAGTCGTTGAAATTGTCGTCCATTGTATTGGTTACAGATAACAGTTAATAGATGCCTGACAGTGTCCTGCCGTTTAGAATAAACTTAAAGCTTGATCTCGTCGTTAGAGGTGTCGACCACGGTCTTGCCGGTCTCGATGCGGCGGCGGTCGATGGCCATGCTGATGAAGGCGTAGATGCCCAGGGCGATGATGAACACTTGCTGGAACAGCCATACGAACATGGCGAAGGTCGAAGCGTTCCCATCGGGATTGTTGATGCTGAACACACCGATGCCGTAGAGCGAGAGCCCGAAGATGATGCCCAGGTGCCATGCGCCCAGGCCGCCGTTGGTGGGAACCCCCATGCCGATGCTGCTCAGCACGAACAGCACCAGGACGGCGAGCACGCTCAGGTCGCTGGTGAACGTGAAGGCCTTGCAGGCCAGGTAGAGCTGCAGGTAATAGCATCCCCAGATGAGGATGGTCAACAGCAGGAACCACCACTTGCCGTCCATGCGTGTGATGGCGGCAAATCCTTCCCACAGGTTGCGTGCCATGAGCTGAATCTTGTTGATGATCTTGTTCTCGGTCTTCATGATGAGCAGCCAGCCGACAGCGGCGATGACGGCGAGCGTGCCAAGCCAGACGCGGGCATCGCTGGCGATGTTCATCATGTTCTCCTTCATCTGGGGATAGGCGTCAAAGAACTTGCCCAGGGCGCCCTGGGCCAGGAAGAAGGTGACCAGCGTCAACAGCAGCACGGTGACCGTGTCGGTAAGGCGGTCGGCCACCATCGAGCCCATGACCTGGGTGACCGAGGCCTTCTGCCGGTTGGCGATATAGCCGCAGCGCCACACCTCGCCCAATCGGGGAAACACCAGGTTGACGGCATAGGTGCCGAAGATGCTGTTCAGCACGGCACTGAACGACGGCTTGACGTCGATGGCCTTGAGCTGGAGCTGCCACCTCAGCGCCCTGAAGACATGGCTCAGGAAGCTGACGACAGCCACTGCCGCAAACCACCAGTAATTGACATCACTCTTGAGCGTGTCCATCATGCTCGTCAGGTCCACGTTCTTGTAGAGAAACCACATCAGTCCCACACCGATGACGAGTGGGATGCCATATTTCACAAGATAGGAAATCGCTTTTTTCACGTTTTGTACTCTTTTGTTGCGTTAAAAACTCCCCCATGTGCCACCAGTTGGCAAAAAATGGTTACCTTTGCAGATGAGTTAAGGTGATACAAGGAGCGTGCAAAGGTAACAATAAATGACCAATTATGCGGAAAGTTAGAGCAAAAAAGTCGCTGGGGCAGCATTTCTTGACCGATTTGTCAATCGCCGAGCGCATTGCCCACACGCTGGACGACTTCAAGCACTTGCCGGTGCTCGAGGTGGGGCCGGGCATGGGTGTGCTCACCCAGTTCCTGCTCGAGATGGGACTCGACCTCACTGTGGTGGAACTCGACAGCGAGAGCGTGAACTATCTGGAGGCCAGCTTCCCGCAGCTGCACGGCCGCATCATCGGCGAGGACTTCTTGAAGATGGACTTGCACAAGCTCTATGGTGATGCTCCCTTCTGTATCATTGGCAATTACCCCTACAACATTTCGACCCAGATTTTCTTCAAGGTGCTGGAATACCGTGACCAGGTGACCTGTTGCAGCGGCATGCTGCAGCGCGAGGTGGCACAGCGCATCGCCGAGCCGCCGGGCACCAAGGCCTATGGCATCCTGTCGGTGCTGCTGCAGGCATGGTACGACATCGACTACCTGTTCACCGTCGATGAGCACGTGTTCAATCCTCCCCCCAAGGTCAAGAGCGGCGTCATCAAGCTGGTGCGCAATGATGTGACCGACCTGGGTGTCGATGAGCGGATGTTCAAGCGCATTGTCAAGGCCGCCTTCGGCCAGCGTCGCAAGATGCTGCGCAGCTCGCTGAAGCCGATCTTCGCTGCCTGCCCCGCGGTGATGGAGCGTGACGTGTTCCGACAACGCCCCGAGACATTAGGCGTGGAAGATTTCATCGCCCTGACGCGGCTTGCTACCGAGCTGCCGCCATCGGTTCCGTGACGGCAACCCCTCCCCTGGCATCGCATGCTGCACCCGTCTAGATGACAAAACCTCATTATTCAACTACTAAGACACTTGAACCGAAATGAAAGAATTTACCGAAGAATATCTCCATAATCTCAATGAGCTCATCGCCAGCAAGAATGAGGAGCTGGTGAAGGCTCAAATCCGTGACCTGCACCCTGCCGACCTCGCCGAGCTGGTGGGCGACCTTGATGTCGAGGATGCGCTGTTCATCATGCTGATGCTCGACGACGAGACGGCCGCCGATGTCCTGGTCGAACTGGATGAGGATCAGCGCCATGACCTGATGGAGCTGATGCCCAATGAGGAAATCGCCAAGCAGGTGGAGCAGATGGATGCCGACGACGCTGTCGATGTGATCCAGGAACTTGACGAGGAGGACCGTGAGGACGTCATCAGCCACATCGACGATGTGGAGCAGGCGGGAGACATTGTGGACCTGCTGCAATATGACGAGGACACGGCCGGTGGTTACATGTCCACCGAGATGATTGTCGTCAACGAGAACATGTCGATGCCCGACTGTATCAAGGCGATGCGCCAGCAGGCCGAGGATGTTGACGAGATCTATGTGATCTATGTCGTGGACGATGACAACCGCTTGAAGGGCATCTTCCCCCTGAAGACGACCATCACCAACCCCTCTGCCTCCAAAATCAAGTACGTCATGGAGCCTGACCCCATCAGCGTGCGCACCGATACCCACATCGAGGATGTCGCCCTCGACTTCGAGAAATATGACCTCGTGGCGATGCCTGTTGTGGACAGCATCGGCCGCCTGGTGGGACGCATCACGGTGGACGACATCATCGACCGTGTGCGTGAACAGGGAGAGGATGACTATCAGTTGGCTTCAGGTATCTGGGGCGACATCGAGACCGACGACAATGTCTTCCGCCAGGTGCGTGCACGATTGCCGTGGTTGCTCATCGGTCTGGTGGGCGGTATCATCAACGCCTTGATCCTGGGTGGTGGCGAGGGCGACGCCGACCTGTTGCGCATCTTGCCGGGTTTGGCGTTGTTCATCCCGTTGATTGGCGGCACTGGCGGTAACGTGGGCACCCAGTCGAGCGCTATCGTTGTGCAGGGCCTTGCCAATGGCAGTCTGGACATCAAGCATGTGGGCAAGCACTTGTTCAAGGAGTTCTGCACCGCGCTCATCAATGCGCTGGTGATGGGCTTGCTCATCTTCCTGTACACCCGTTTCTTCCCCGTCGACGACAATGCCACCAAGTCCAATATCGCCGCCGCCGCAGTGACGACCTCGCTGTTCCTGGTGGTGATGTTCGCCTCGCTGTTCGGCACCGTTGTGCCGCTGGTGCTGGAGCGGCTGAAGATTGACCCTGCTATTGCCACCGGCCCGTTTGTCACGGTGACCAATGATATCGTGGGCATCACCATCTACATGGCCATCAGTGGATGGCTCATCAATGTCTTCACGACATTCATGGTGTAGAGGCCTTTTAAGTAACGCAAGCAGATAACTTGCTAAATAAAAGAATAATGGGGCATGAACGACAGTTTCATGTCCCATTTGTTGTGTACTGGTGGCGGTTGGTCCCGTTGGTGGGCGCTCTCTTATCTCTCGCGCAGCTCCCAGAAGGCCACTGCGGCCGCTGCGGCGACGTTGAGCGAGTCCACGCCATGCCGCATGGGGATGCGCACGACATAGTCGGCAGTGGTGATGGCCTCGCGGGAGAGGCCGTCGCCCTCGGTGCCCATGATCAAGGCCAGGCGCGGCTCACGCTTGAGCGTGGGGTCATCGAGCGCGATGGAGTCGTCGCTCAGTGCCATGGCCGCGGTGCGCAGGCCCATCTCGTTCAATCGGGGAGTGACCGGCTCTTCAATCCATGTCCAGGGCACAAGGAAGACCGAGCCCATCGATACGCGCACGGCGCGCCGGTTGAGTGGGTCGCAGGCCGTCGGCGTGAGCAGCACGGCGTCGATGCCCAGGGCTGCCGCCGAGCGGAAGATGGCGCCGATGTTGGTCGTGTCGGTCACGCCGTCGATGACCACGACACGGCGCGCTCCGTCACACACTTCGCTGGCAGGGCGGGGCAGGGGACGACGCATGGCGCACAGCACACCGCGCGTCAGGGTGTAACCCGTGAGTGCGGCCAGCAGGTCGCGCTCGCCCGTATAGACGGGAATGTCGCCGCAACGCTCGATGAGGCTGGCCGCGTCGCCCGTGATGTGGCGGCGTTCGCACAGCAGCGACAGGGGCTCATAGCCCGCGTTGAGGGCGACATGGATGACCTTGGGACTCTCGGCGATGAAGATGCCCTTGTCGGGCTCCAGCCGATTGCGCAGCTGGGCCTCGGTGAGCGTGCCATAGACGTCCACTCCCTGCTGGTCGAGAGATGTGATTTCGATGATGGGCATGGTGAAGCTGACTGGTGTTTCAATTCTCGGTCGCCGTGCCGTTGCCCTGGATGGCACGCACCTCGCGCTGGAACGTGAAGGGACGCTTGAGGTAGCGCAACACGATGGTGCCCGCGCCCGTTCCTGACACCTTCACGGTGCCGTATTTGCAGATGCGGCCCCACATGTTCTGCTCGACCAGGATGCTCTCCACCTTGCCGATGACGATCTCGTGGGCGTGGCGGTGGAGCCAGCCGTGGCTGTGGAAGAATCGCTTGTCGCTGACAAAGATGGTGGTCGTCCAGTTGCGGACCCAGCTGCCCAGGTGCAGATAGGCCCACTTGCTCAGCTTGGGCCTGTAGATGATGGTCTCGCCAGGAGCTATAATCTTGCTGATTTTCATAACTAATCCTAAAAAATGTTTCTTAAATGGGCAAAGTTACTGCTTATTTCGGCATTATTTAGTAATTTCGCAGCGATTTTTTTCCAAATGACAGAATAATATGGCAGACGATAGTAAAAAGACCAAGGATAAAGAAAAAGAAGAAGAGAAATACGTTCGACAGACTGGTTCGCTGCGTGAACGCCTGGGACGCGTGAAGAAGACGCGCTGGTGGCGCTTCGGCATTGTGGCAATCATCTATGTGCTGTGGACCCTGTGGATGGGTAACCCCTGGCTGCTGCTGGGATTGTTGCTGCTGGGCGACATCTACTTGACGCAGTTTCTCCCCTGGGGCGCGTGGAAGGGCATCAAGAACCCGGTGGCGCGCACCATCATGAGCTGGGTGGACGCCATCGTCTATGCCCTGGTGCTGGTCTATTTCCTGTTCTTGTTCATCGGCCAGAACTATCAGATTCCGTCTTCCTCGCTCGAGAAATCGCTGTTGACCGGCGACTTCCTGTGGGTCAATAAGGTGACTTACGGCCCCCGCGTGCCGCAGACGCCCCTCCACTTCCCACTGGCCCAGAACACGCTGCCCTTCCTGAACTGCAAGTCCTACATCGACCAGCCGCAGCTCGGCTATCACCGCCTGAAGGGCCTGCGCAACGTCGAGCGCATGGATATCGTGGTCTTTAACTTCCCCGCCGGCGACACGGTGGCCCTGAACTGCCCCAACCCCGACTATTACACCCTGTGCCAAGAAAATGGCCGTGATGCGGTGTGGGCCGACAAGGAGCGTTTCGGCGACATCATCTATCGTCCCGTTGACCGCCGCGATAACTATGTGAAGCGCTGTCTGGGTCTGCCTGGCGAGAGGATTCAGATCAAGGACGGCATCGTCTATGCCGACGGCAAGGCCATCCCCCAGCCCAAGAATGTGCAGTATTTCTACTATGTCGAGACCGATGGCACCCCGATCAGCGATGAGCTGTTCGATGAGCTGGGCATCAGCATGGAGGACCGTCACGTGCAGGGCAATCAATACATCCTGCCGCTCACTGCCAATATGAAGCGCAAGCTGGAGTCGCGGAGATGGGTGAACATGGTGGAGCGCATACAGCCTGATGCCAGCGAGTCGATCATCACTTTTCCTGTGGGAACCGACTACGGCTGGACCCATGCCAATTACGGACCCGTGTGGATTCCCAAGAAGGGCGCCAAGCTTCACTTGACGTTGCAGAACCTGCCGCTCTATGAGCGTTGCATCAAGAACTACGAGGGCAATACCCTGGAGGTGAAGGGTGACCAGATCTTTATCAACGGCAAGGCCACAACGACCTATACCTTCAAGATGAACTACTACTGGATGCAGGGCGACAACCGCGACAACTCGCTCGACTCCCGCTACTGGGGCTTTGTCCCCGAGGACCACATCGTGGGCACACCGTCCATCATCCTCGTCTCGTTTGACAAGGATCACGGCGGCATCCGCTGGAACCGCATCTTCAAGATGCCCAATCCCGACAAGAAGTAATGTCCGCACTACCGGCTGCTGTGTTGATGGGCAGCATGTGTGCCGCCAGCGTGCGGTGCTATGCCATGGCCCTCAAGGCCGGCACGCTGGTGGTTGACCTGGACGAGCGGCGCCTGCCGTTGCGCCACAGCCACCACCGCTACCGCATCGACGGACCCAACGGCCCTCAGACGCTCACCGTCCCCCTCGTGGGCAGCACCAACAACATGATGACCCCGATGCGCGACGTGCTCATCTCGGAGCACGGCGACTGGCGACGTCTGCACTGGGGCGCCTTGTTCTCGGCCTACGGGCGGTCGCCCTACTTCGACTATGTCGCCGACGACCTGTCGCGCGTCATCCATGGCCACCAACGCTACCTGCATGAGTTCAACCGCCAGCTGCATGAGGTCGTTATCGACTTCATGGACCTGCCGATTCACACCAGCTATGCAGGGCTGGGGAACAGCAGCGGCGATGATGATGTGCTGGACCTGCGCGGCCGCATCGCCATGAAAAAAGGCGACACGCTGCCCCTGGCCGACGTGCCCTATTACCAGATGTGGACCGCTGCCAGCGGATTCTGCCGCGATTTAAGCATCCTTGACTTGATGATGAACACGGGCCGTGAGGGTATCTTCACCCTGATGGCGATGAATGAGAATGTGTGAAAAAAAAGGTCTGAGCATTCACTGCTGAGACCCTCATTAATTACTAATACTTGAAAACTATATTTACCCCATAAAAGCATTTATCCTTCATTTCTCATTATTGTCATTTCTTGGCAATGAGAACGATGCTATCTTGTATTGCGATGCAAATTAACTAATTATTTCCCTATTTAAAAAAACTTTAAGTACTAAAAAGTGTTAATTTTGGCGTTGTAATTGCATTTTGCTGATTATTTTTACCAATTATTACAAAAATGTTTCAGAATTAGGCCCATTTGTTGTTATTATCCCCATTTGAATTATACATTTGTCAGTCAAGGACGACATTTTCAACGCTGTCAAAACGTGAAAAAATAGTTATAAAAAAGGTGATGTCGTTGTGGATTCGTAATAATTTTGTATATTTGCAGCCGCTTTTGATAGCAGGCCTATTGATAGCCGGTCCTATAGCTCAGTTGGTTAGAGCACCTGACTCATAATCAGGGAGTCCTTGGTTCAAGCCCAAGTGGGACCACAAGAATCGCCGACACGTGCTTGTGCCGGCGATTTTTGTTCTTTCTGGCGGGTCATGTGCGTGCTGTCAGGCCGACTGAGGGGTGATGACACCGTGAATGTTGTCGATGTACTTGGCCAGCGCTATTGATGGTGGTTATCCCAGGATGGTGGCGCTGCCGTCGAAGGCACAAATCTCGGCGGCAAGTTGGTTCAAGTTGTGGAAACGGCTGTAGTCGGTGTCGGAGGGCACGCCGTTGACGGCTGCCATGGCATCGAGTCCCCATGGCGCGAGAATGAGCAGGCTGCCGTTAGCGCAGGCCTCAAACCGCATCCGCTCGGGTTTCCAATAGGCCGAGATGGGGTCTTTCTGGATATGGATGAGTGGATAGCCGTTCTTGAGGCATTCGTTTTTCATCATCAGTTCGCCGCGTGAGATGCCGGGGGTGACAATCGCGGTGGCCCCACGGAGGATGGCGTCCACCCATTGCTGATGCTGCCGGGCATAGTCGGGCGTGGTCTCGTAGGGCTCCCTGGTGGCGGGATGCCGGCGGTGGCATTGCACCTGCACCTTGCCGGGCCACCGCAGCAGGAACAGGTTGCCGAAGATGCCGTACTCGCGCCCTGCAATCTGGACATGAAGGCTGCGCTGCATCAACTGGGGCAAGGAGCGGCGCAAAATCGCGCGGCGCGGGTTATCGTGGACATAGGCAACCATGGCTTGGCGGTGCCGCTGGTCGAGGCACACCGTGTCGTCGTAATTGTCGTCGAACAGCGGTCGCTGCTCACGGCTTACCAGGGCGTAGTACTCCTGGCGCTGCCGCTTGGACATGGCACGGATGAGGGAGCCCTCGTTGTCGTGGAGGCGGGCCTTCTCGCGCAGCCATGTCGGGACTTGGGGGCTGAGGCAATCGACCGATATCGGTCGATTGCTGGAATGACCCTGTCCCTGTTGCCGCTGCCAGTGGCTGGTGCATGCCGCCTTGAAGGCCTGGATGATGTCGCCCAGGCTCCATTGCATGGGCTCGAGCACTTCGAGCACGCCATGGAAATGGTCGGGCATACAGATGCAGGCGTGAACTGCCACACGATTGCCATGAGCCGCCTGCCGGTCGGGTATTGTTTCCCACGCCTGCTTCACCGCCTCACCCAGTGGCGATAGCGCGACCTGGGGGTGCCTGGCATCATTGCCCAAGCGTCCAAGCAGCGGCAACCTGTCGCTCATAACAAGCGTGATGAGATAGGTGCCCCTGCCGTAATAGTCGTGGCCTGGATTGCGGGGGCGATAGGATGTATTTGTCATGTCTCTCCTGTTATTGTCTTGAACGGGAGCCGTGTGGTTTAGTCGTCGGGCATGTAGATGTCGGCATCGACGGCGGGCATGGGTGGACGTGCGATTGATACAACGCCCACCAAAATTTGTGACTCGTCGGGTTTGATGGCAATGACGATTTGTTCGCCTGGAGTTGCCTTTTTAACCTCGTATTCGTAGTCCTCGTATCCCACATAGGTGATGACGAGTCGGCTGTCCTTGGGCACTCGAATGGCAAAATTGCCGTCGATGTCGGTCGCCATGCCGAGTTTGGTCCCCTTGAGCATCACGGACGCACCGATGATGGGCTCTTGGTCTTCCTTGTCGATGATCTTGCCGCGCACCACAACTGCCGTGGTGTCGCCGGGAGCGGCATCAACAATAGGTCTGGATGGCTGATGACGGGTGCTTGGGGGAGTGGTGTTTGCCACCTGCTGCGCCTGCATGGGCATCAGGGAGGCGGCTCCCAAGGCCAAACCTGCCAGCACGATTTTCTTGCCCGTGGCGGTGCGCCGGAGCAACTGACGCTCTATGTAGCGCAGTTCGCTCTCACAAGCCGGACAGGTGCCGGAGCAGTTGCCCTCATGGGTGCAGACGGCGGGCGTGTAATTGATGTCGTTGGCCCTGGCGATGCGGCAGCGGATTTCGCGCAGGGACTTGCATATCTTTTTTCCGTTCATCATGTCGGGAGCAGGTTTCGCGCTATAGGCGGCGGTCTTAGTTGGCGTAGAGCATGTTGAGGATCTCGTTGAACTGGGTCTCGCTCTTGAGGCCGTCGTTCTTGAACATGACAATCTTGTCCATGACGCGGTCGAGGTAGTCGATGCTCTCGTTCTTCTCTTTCTTGTTATAGATTTTCCAGTACTTGGTGCCCTTGAGTTCTTTCTCGAATTTCTTGTACAGGTCGCTGGTCGAGGAGGCATATTTCCAGCGGTTCTCGGTGAGTTTCTTCTTCATCTTCTCCATGAACTCCTTGAGGTCCTTGGTGTATTCGCCGTATTTCTCGACGAGCTCTTTCTTCTTGATGACATCCTTGGTCTCCATGCCCTCAAAGCTCTCGAGCGCTTCCTCGACGTCGGCCTTGTTGTAGGGGTTGTAGAGCACATCGACGATCTCCTGGTCATAGACGAGGCCATCGCGGGTGGTGAACTTGTCCTTGCGCTCCTTGACCTCGGCCTTGAGCTCCTTCTCGAGGGCCTTCTTCTCGGACTCGAGGGCCTTGAGCTGTGACTTCATGTCGTCGATTCTCTCTTCAAGCTCCTTGATGGCGGCTTCTTTCTGCTTGATGTTCTTCTCGTGCTGCTCAATCTGCTGCTCGAGTTGTTCCACGTCTTGTCCCATGGCAGTGGGCGTCATGGCTGCGATAGCTACACAGGTCAAAGTGATGACCAGAAGTCTGATATTCTTCATAATGACAGATTAAGTTATGGAATTATTTATTTCTTGATGGCAAAGGTAGTGAATTGTTTTGATAGAGCCAAAGAAATGATTACTTTTGTAAGTTGTAACCAAATTGTTGACGATGATGAGAAAGGCATTGTTATTTTTATCATTGCTGTGCCTGCCCATGATGTTGTGTGCACAGGGCAAACTCACAGCCTATTATGCCAATTGTGATTTTGACAATTACACTCAGGGCCAGTTGATTGTCGACACCAACGACCCGATCAACCGCATGGTGGACTACAGCACGACGAAGTACAAATATGAAGGAGATGATACGGGTGAGTATTACTCAAGTCTGATCTTGAAGTCGCGCGTGACGGTCAAGCAGTACCAGATGTCCCCGCTTCCTGTTGAACTGGTGAAGGATGGCGCCACCTTTGTCTCCAAAGACGGCAACGAGGTCCGCATCTTTCTCGCCAACATCAACGGGCACAAGTTCTACCAGTACAGTGATGACGGCGAGTTTAATAAGTACTATGATGCCGCTCAGACCCGGGCCCATCAGCAATATTACGTGATCAGCTATCAGTTTAAAAATGATTTCTGTCCTGATGGCTGTATCTT
Source organism: Sodaliphilus sp. (assembly GCA_045114435.1). GTDB lineage: Bacteria > Bacteroidota > Bacteroidia > Bacteroidales > Muribaculaceae > Sodaliphilus. The sequence continues at coordinate 1,002 of JBGUKK010000127.1, read as the reverse complement.
TGAGGACCCGCTGGAAGTCGAGGATGGCAACATCAAGCTCTATGTTGATGGAAAGGAGCTCCGCTACTGCTCCTTTGTTGAGCCGGGGGATGTGCGTTATCGACCTTACATGTTGGGTTTTCTGGAGGAGCAGTGGAGCCCCGCCGATGAGGAATATCTGGATAAATCGGCCTATGACGATCAAGGCAATCTGCTGACCGATGTCGAGGAGGTTGTTGACATTCCCTCTTACTTCTCCATCGCTTACATCGCTGACGAGGACGCGTTGTACATCAACGGCAAGTTGCACTACCGCCAGTAGGGTGGGGTGTATAGAAAGCGAAAGTGCACTTTTTCACAAAAGCACACCATCTTCATAACCAAAATTCAAGTATATATGTTCTTGTTGTTTGTTGCCTAAAAAAAGGGTGACAAATAAAACAATAATGTGATGTAAATCTGTTTTAATTGTTTAACACTGCAAAGGTAATAAGAAAGTTTAGAATGTGCCAAATTTTTTGGGCTTTTTTTGGATAAAAATTCTTGATTTTTGCTGTTAATAATTAGCCACCCACCTGAAAACCAGATGGATGGCTTGGATGTGATATTCTCTTTTTCTGAAAACAGTCGTTTCTATTTCTCTCGGAAAAACAGATTGATGGGGGTTCCGTGCAGGTTCCAGTGCTCGCGGATCTTGTTCTCCAGGTAGCGCTTGTAGGGGTCCTTGACCCACTGGGGCAGGTTGCAGAAGAAGATGAACGTGGGCACATGCGCCCCCTTCAGCATGGTGATGTACTTGATCTTGATGTACTTGCCCTTGACGGCAGGGGGAGGATAGGCCTGGATGTCGGCTTGCAGGGTGTTGTTGAGCTGCGATGTGGGAATGGTGATGCGGCGGTTGTTGTTGACGTCGATGGCCGTCTGGAGCACCTTGTGGATGCGCTGCTTGGTGAGCGCCGAGCCGAAGATGATGGGGAAGTCGGTGAACGGGGCGAAGCGGTCCCTGATGGTGGCCTCGAAGTG
>JBGUKK010000126.1:0-3107 GCA_045114435.1 Sodaliphilus sp. | reverse complement strand
CATCGGCAAGGATCTCTTGCCATTGTGCCTCGCTGTAACGCTCGGGTTGCTCCAGCATCTGGAATAGTAAATCGGTCTTGTTCATTGCTGTTCAGATTTTAGTTTTCAGTTTTCAGTTTTTAGTTGGCATCCGCCTTCCTTACACCTCAATAATCTTTAAGCGTTTGACGTAATTGACAGAGTGCGCTGTGCAGGTGCTTGTAGATGGTGGTATGGCTCATGCCCAGGCGACGAGCGACCTCGGTCAAGGGCACCCCCTCATGAAAATGCAGGCGTATCACCTCTCGACACACAGGCGGCACCAGAGCATCGATGCCCTTGCTAAGCACTTCAATTTCGCGCTCAAGATCCTCGGGCGATGTCTGTTCCGCTACAATGTCGGGGATGAGGAACCGCTGCAGCTGGGCGTGAAGATTGCGATCACGCATCACGTTCAGGCACTGGTTGCGCACGCATGACAGCAGATAAGGCAAGACGGTGGTTTCACGCAGCTCGGTTTTGTCCACAAGCAACTTGGCAAAGACGTCGTGCACAACGTCCTTGCTGTCGTCATCGTCGTGCAACAGCAGGTAAGCCAGCCGATGCATCGCGCTGTAATGCTGCCTGAACAGCCCCTCGATATGTCTTTCTCTGTCTGTCATACACTCTCATAGGTGGAATCAATAAATTCCGAATTAATTTTTTTAGTTTTGGTCATCTTGAGATGCTGACTGGCATCTTTTGTTTCAAATGCTCGAAATGTAGCTGGCTACTATTTCTCACATTTGACTCAAAATCTACTCAGCCATCAATCTCAATCTGACTCAAGCAATTTATAGACTCCACCTATTATACACACAGAAACCGATTTTTTAAACCCTTCGAAGATTTTTTTTGATCACGCGACAAAATTACCTATCAAAACCCACACCCACAACCCCAAAACGGTTGAATAGTCAGCCGAGGGCAACGTAACGCACCCTCGGCAGAATATCGTGTCGAAAAAGCTATTTAGGTCTTATAGGCAGTTGCACTCTTTTTTTACCACATGGTATGCCATGTATCGAATATCTATGGTCTACCATGATTTCATTGGCGCTGTTGATGACTGGATTGATCTGCACATCGCTACGTCTTTTTGCCAAAATTGAAGGCATAGGTCACCTTAAGGCTCACGATGTGGCCTGTTGATTCGTTCATGCGCCAGCGATCCATATTGTAGCCGCCATAGTCCCATCCACTCATGGCTTTTTATCGTAGCGGCAGAAGGGGTTATTTTTCCTTCTCAATGAGTTCTCGTAGCTGCTCTCTTATTTCCTCATCTTTACGATAGGGACGATTATAACCGCTTTTATACATAAGGAAAACAATGAATCCAGCGAAGACAATCCCTAATGTGGACGACCAAGAACTCATGTCTTGCTTGATAAAAGCAATGATTAATGCATTGGCAATCAGTGCAATCCAACCGATAATTCCAAGTATCATGTCTTTTCGAGTTGTCTTATTAAAATCGTTCAACAAGCGCTCAGGAGAGTCAATACTCTCAACTCTCTTGTAAAACAGGTAATAGGACAAAGCAGACCATATTGCCAAACAACAGATTAAGGTCCAGAATATGAAAGGTAAACAGTCTTCAATATGATGCACATCTGGCTTAGGTAGAAGGATGAGCAAAAGCACAATAATCAAGATAAAGATTATCGAAATACCATAGAAATAGCGTTTTGCTCTAGATTTACACTTGTCCTTGAGCTCTTCGAACAATTCATCCCTGCTGAGGTCGTCAAATTCCTTTGTTTCCATAATGTCTCTAATTTGTTTGGTTATTACTTTTATTCTTTAGACGCACATGAGCACCCAAAAACCACACAAATATAGCACTTTTTATCACCCTCAACACTCATTTTCTTGATTTTTCATGGGGCTTGCCTTGAAAAGGCATAACGAGTCGAAGACCCGATTTCAAGTCTTAACACCATGCAAGACTGTCGTCACCGGTCGCAGCTTGGTGCCGCAGAGACGTCGGTCGGGTGCGCCGAAGACGAATATCCGCACCAGCACCCACTAAGTCCCCCCTTCGAGGCACAATGCTAATGAGCTGTCCCTCACCAAGCTACGTGGCCCTTCGGCCCATTTGCATGGTGTTTCTCATTGAAGCCAGGTCTGCGCCCCGTCAACCACTTCGAGGTCAATATACTATAGAAACTTGAATACCTTATTTAAAAAGTAATGCCAAATTATTTGGCATTTTGCTTGGCTTGCAGTACCTTTGCAGCCTGTAAAACCAGTTAGCATAAAAACGACTAATAACTAACTATATCAGTTTTTTTTCAAATTTTATGAGTAAAGAAAAGAAATTCATGACGTGTGACGGCAACCAGGCTGCTGCTCACATCAGTTACATGTTCACTGAGGTAGCCGCAATCTACCCCATCACTCCGTCATCAACGATGGCCGAGCACGTGGACGAGTGGGCCGCCGCTGGCCGCAAGAACATCTTCGGCGAGACCGTGATGGTACAGGAGATGCAGAGCGAGGGTGGTGCCGCTGGTGCTGTTCACGGTTCGCTGCAGGCAGGTGCCCTGACCACAACCTACACCGCGTCTCAGGGTCTGCTGCTGATGATCCCCAACATGTACAAGATTGCCGGTGAACTGCTCCCTGGCGTGTTCCACGTGTCGGCTCGTACGCTGGCCAGCCACACCCTGTGTATCTTCGGTGACCACCAGGACGTGATGGCTACCCGCCAGACCGGTTTTGCCATGCTCGCCGAGGGCAGTGTGCAGGAGGTGATGGACCTCGCTGGCGTCGCTCACCTGAGCGCCATCAAGGGTCACGTTCCCTTTGTCAACTTCTTTGACGGTTTCCGCACCTCTCACGAGATCCAGAAGGTTGAGGCCATGGACCAGGAAGACCTGCGTCCCCTCATCGACATGGAAGAGCTGGCCAAGTTCCGCAAGGGTGCCATGAATCCTGACAAGCCCGTTACCCGTGGTACTGCCGAGAACCCCGACGTGTTCTTCCAGCACCGCGAGTCGTGCAACGACTACTATACCGCAGTTCCCGCCATCGTCGAGGACTACATGAACAAGATCAGCGAGATCACTGGCCGCAAGTATGGTCTG
>JBGUKK010000125.1:0-4905 GCA_045114435.1 Sodaliphilus sp. | reverse complement strand
GGTATCTTCACCAAGATTGCCGACATCGGCAGTGACCTGATGAAGGTGGTCTTCAAGATCGGTGAGGATGACCCCCGCAACCCTGGTGTGATTGCCGACTGTACTGGTGACAACGCTGGTGACAGCGTTGGTCCCACCGCCGACGGTTTTGAGACCTACGGTGTGACCGGTGTCGCCCTGGTATCGTTCATCCTGCTCGCTGTCAAGGATCCCGAGATGCAGAAGAACCTGCTCGTGTGGATCTTCTCGATGCGTATCTTGATGGTCATCACCTCGGTCGTTGCCTACTGGATCAACAAGGCCTTCTGCAAGGCTAAATATGCCGGCAAGGACAGCCTCGACTTTGAGAAACCGCTGACCTCGCTCGTGTGGATCGCCAGCCTGTTGAGTATCGCTGTGACCTACATCGTTTCCTACATGCAGCTGGGCCAAGTCGATGGCAACCCCAACCTGTGGTGGCAGTTGGCAAGCATCATCTCGATGGGTACACTGGGCGCTGCCCTTATTCCCGAGATCACCAAGGTCTTCACCTCGCCCAAGAGTGGCCACGTCATCGAGGTCGTTAAGGCTTCGCACCATGGTGGCGCCTCGCTCAATATCCTCAGCGGTTTTGTGGCAGGTAACTTCTCGGGCTTCTGGACCGGTCTGGCCTTCGTGCTGTTGATGTTTGTCGGCTATGCCTTCTCAATTGATATCCCCGACACCCTGATGTCCTATCCCGCCATCTTTGCCTTCGGTCTGGTGGCCTTCGGTATGCTCGGTATGGGTCCCGTGACCATCGCTGTGGACAGCTACGGCCCCGTGACCGACAATGCTCAGAGCGTCTATGAGCTCTCCCTCATCGAGGAAGTCCCCGACAAGGATAAGCAGATCGAGGAGCAATTCGGCTTCACACCCGACTGGGAGAAGTCCAAGCACTACCTCGAGGAGAACGACGGTGCAGGCAACACCTTCAAGGCTACTGCCAAGCCCGTGCTCATCGGTACCGCTGTCGTTGGTGCCACCACGATGATTTTCTCGATCATCCTTGTGATCCAGAAGACCCTCGGCGTGGATCCTGCCAGCCTGCTCAACCTGTTGAATCCTTACACCATCATCGGCTTCCTGCTGGGTGGCTGTGTCATCTACTGGTTCACCGGTGCTTCGACCCAGGCCGTTACCGTCGGTGCCAACCGTGCCGTTGCCTTCATCAAGGACCACATCAAACTCGACCCCAATGCCCCCAAGAAGGCCGACACCAAGTCCTCGGTCGAGGTTGTTAAGATCTGCACCCAGTATGCCCAGAAGGGTATGTTCAACATCTTCCTGGCCATCTTCTTCTTCGCCCTCGGTTTCGCATGCATGGCATCGCCGGGTAGCGTGGGTGGCAACAATGCCGTTTCGCTCTTCGTTTCTTACTTGATCTCGATTGCCCTGTTCGGTCTGTTCCAGGCTGTGTTCATGGCCAACGCCGGCGGTAGCTGGGATAACAGTAAGAAGGTCGTTGAGGTTGACCTTGACCTCAAGGGCACCGATCTGCACGACGCATCGGTTGTCGGTGACACCGTCGGTGACCCGTTCAAGGACACCTCGTCGGTATCGTTGAACCCCATCATCAAGTTCACCACCCTGTTCGGTCTGCTGGCCATGGAGATGGCTATCAGCCCCAACTTCAGCGCCGTGGCCCCCTATGCGGGCATCGTGCTGGTACTCGTGGCCATCTTCTTCGTTTGGCGCTCGTTCTATCGCATGCGCATCGATGACAGCATCGACAACATCATCAACGCCTACAAGAAGTAACTAAATGCTCGCTAACGCTCGCAGTTTAGTGTTTAGTGTTTAGTGTTTAGAAAACCCATCAAGGGCTTTATTGCGAGCCCCCGTCAATAGTCAAGGCGGCTGGACACCATTTGCGAGTCCAGTCGCCTTGCATAGTTTTCACAAGTCATGTCAGGGCAATGAATGATGTCCTATGCCAATTCACTGCTGTTTCGGCAATAGCAGGTTCAGTTGGTTAACTTTCAGGGGGCGACAATCTGCAGTGGCACAAGGTATCTGTCAACGCCATCGGTAAGAGGGTGATTATTACCGTCAAGAACTTCGAGTTGCTGACTCAAGGCTTCGGAGAAACGATTATTCTCTACCTTATAGTCAATCATTCTTGTGCCGTTAAGCGCAAAACGTACATTTACAATTCCACCTTGTATGATTTCGTTAATCTGTTCACGGGAAACCATAAAGACGAGGTCGTCATCAATGCCGTGGGATCCTGAACGTGAATCATTGACTTCTTTAGCGCTCGCACCAACAGTATTGAATTCCAGAACTTTACCATTGCTTAATGTCAGCAAAATGGGCTGTGCTTCCACCAAAAGCAGCCTTCTGCTTCTATCTGAGCTGATGCGAAGCCCTGACAATCTGATAGAATATAGTTGATCATTACTCTTGTTCTTATCTATCAGATGCACTTCTAAGTTAAGAGTGTTTTGTGAAAGTACATCCTCAGAAGATTCAGGGGCAATAACTATACTGGAGGGCATTGGCGGTTTTATATCCACGCCGCCCGGTTTGCTTTGCGAATACAAGGCAAGCGGCATTAACGAGACGAGAAGAAATGCAATCTGTTTCATGTTACAATACTTTTTATAATGTTTTTTTTGCAAAGTTATAAGAATTATAATAAATACCTGCTGTTTTTATAATTTTTATACTTTGTTTTAAGTTCGCAACAAATTGTTTTTCAAGTTCCTGAAGTGGCGCAGTTACTTTAGGAACTTGAATTCCCTAGTTCGCTGTTGGCGTTTTGTCCTGCGTGGTCTCCGGAACATCGTAGCCGAGTTTCTTCAGCTCCTCCTCATAGACTCGGAAAACGTGTTGGATCTTTTCTTCCTGGGTCATCTCGGCCTCCCGGTTGAATATCGATTCATTGGTAAGAATGCGGTCGAGAAGTAGCTCTCGGGCCTTTTCCTTCTCGCCGATGCGCAGCAGGAACTCGATTGTGGTTTCGATATCATAGTTCTTGACGAGTTGCTTCTTGATGCCGCTCACGTCGTTGCACATGTGCCATAACTTGTAGAGCAGGACAATCAAGAAAAAGGCAAAGACAAGGACAATGCCCAAATAAATAATTGATAACAATACGGCAAATGCTTCCATAATCACAAGAATTTATAAGGTTAATAATGATACTATGCCACAAAGATACAGTATCTATGATTCAAATCAAACTATTTTTAAATTATAATGCGTTTGCGTGGTTGATGCTTTTTAAGGAGTTCTCAAAAAAATCACCATTTGTTGGTAAATAATCATCCATTTTTGCTTGCTATGTCCCCAAAAAGCAGTATTTTTGCGGTAATAAGACGAACATTAAGATTAATAACCTTTTAAACTTTAAACTATTTCTTTTTATGGCAAAAATTCATGGAGCCGTAGTAGTGAATACGGAACGATGCAAGGGATGCCGCCTGTGTGTTGTGGCTTGTCCCTGCAATGTGCTGAACCTCAAGGAGAAAGAGGTAAATGATCGCGGATATCATTTCGCTTACATGGAGCAACCCGAGGCTTGCATCGGTTGCCAGAGCTGTGCACTTGTTTGCCCCGATGCATGCATCGAGGTTTACCGCGTGATGGAGAAATAATAGTGACTAACCATTTAAACTACTGTCGAACAATATGAACGATAAAGTAACATTGATGAAGGGTAACGAAGCCCTCGCCATGGCGATGATTCGCTACGGTGCCGACGGATATTTCGGATACCCGATCACTCCGCAGAGTGAGGTGCTTGAGAAACTCGAGGAAGAAATGCCTTGGGACACTACAGGTATGGTTGTGCTGCAGGCCGAGAGTGAGGTCGCTGCCATCAACATGGTGTATGGCGGTGCCATGACCGGTAAGGCTGTCTGCACTTCCACTTCCAGCCCTGGCTTCAGCCTGATGCAGGAAGGCGTTTCCTATCTCGCTGCCAGCGAGGTGCCCGCATTGTTGATCAACGTGCAGCGCGGTGGACCCGGTCTGGGTACCATTCACGCTTCACAGGCCGACTACTTCCAGGCTTGCAAGGGCGGTGGACACGGTGACTACCACATGATCGTGCTCGCACCCAGCAGTGTGCAGGAGATGGCCGACATGGTCGCCCTGGGCTTTGACCTGGCATTCAAGTATCGCTGCGTGTCGATGATCCTCGCCGACGGTACCATCGGCCAGCTCATGGAGAAGGTCGTCCTGCCCGAGCAGCGTCCGCGCCGCACCGAGGAGCAGATCCGCGAGCAGTGCCCGTGGGCCGTTAATGGCCGCAAGGGCATGCGCCCCAGCAACGTCGTTACCAGCCTTGAGCTCGATGACGACAAGATGGAGGAGAACAACTGGCGCTTCCAGGCTTGCTATCGCGAGATCGAGAAGAACGAGACCCGTTGCGAGCTCATTGATGTCGAGGATTGCGACTACCTGATTACCGCCTTCGGCACCACCGCCCGCATCGCCATGAAGACGATGGAACTGGCTCGCCAGGAGGGTATCAAGGTGGGCATGTTCCGTCCCATCACCCTGTGGCCCTTCCCCGAGAAGCAGCTGCGCGAGGCCGCCAAGAACGTCAAGGGTATCCTGTGTGTTGAGCTCAACGCCGGCCAGATGGTCGAGGATGTGAAGCTTGCCGTTGAATGCAAGATGCCGGTTGAGCACTATGGCCGCTTCGGTGGCAACGTGCCCACGCCCGACGAACTGTTGAACGTACTGAAAGAGAAACTCATTAATAAGTAATAACGCAATGGAACTTAACGATATCATTAAACCTGAGAATAAAGTTTATTCTGCACCTGAGTTGCTGAACCAAGTTCACATGCACTATTGCCCTGGTTGCAGCCATGGCGTTGTACACAAACTCGTTGCCCAGGTCATCGAGGAAATGGGTGTTGCTGAAAAGAC
>JBGUKK010000124.1:0-3224 GCA_045114435.1 Sodaliphilus sp. | reverse complement strand
CTGGTCATCAACATTACTCCCGCTTGATGCTGTCTGTGACGTCAGTTTCTGCTCCAGTTCCGCTATGCGGTTCTTCAGTTCCTCATTGGCAGCATCGCCCGACGGCTGGTAGAAACTGCCGAGCGTCTGGCTCAGTTCGTTACACGCCGCAGCCGACAGCTGAACCTTTTGCTTGGCTGGCGACACCTCTTCATCCTTGTGTTCAGCCTTTGCCATCAGGTTCATGTCGTCAGTCACTGCGACGGAATCTGTCTCACTCACCGAGTAGGCCCCCAGGTCGTGCCGTGCCTGCTGGTTCTTCTTCACGCCGTCCATCTCGTAGGCTTTGCTCTTGTCGGCAATACCAGTGCTGCCCTTGTCAGCGTCAGGCATCTCGGTATTGAAACCGCTTCTGCCCACGGCATCGTCACTTCCGCCACCCAGCGAACTGAACAGCCAGAGAACGATGACTACCATGCCGATGACGGCAGCACCGAGCACCATCATCTTGTTACGCTTCAGTTTCTCTTCCTCAGTCAGTTCCTTCCTGGGCTTCGGTTCCTGCTCCTGTCTCTCATTCTTCTGCCCCTCCGGGGATGAGTTGTCCGAGGCCCCGCCTTGCGACTGCTCCAGTTCCTTTTTTTCTTCCTGTTCCATTTACCATTTCTTTAAGTTGTGAATAATCCTGTTTCCCATCCACAATGATGGGACTGTCAATGTGTTCAATCACGATGTTCGTGCTTTCTTTCCTGTCGGCAATGTCCGTCACCGTCTGCCAGATGCAGTAGAGGAATAGCACCACGAGGATGCCGAACATCCCGATGACTACGTGCAGCCTCTGCTCAGGCGAGAGCGCATCAAGCCTTGCCCTGATGCCTCCCGCAATTCTGTCTTTCAGCCTTACAACTTCCTGTTTCATTTCTTCACCGTCCTGATGTCCTTGTTCTCGATGATCGTGAAGTTCCGAATCTGGAAGCCGTTGGGGTTGTCGTCCGAGCGGCTGGAGTTCATCAGTTGGCACTCCGTCACCAGCGTCCTCTCCGTCACGTTACTCTCACGGATGATCGTCTGCCTTGCGAACGTCCTCACCTGATACGGATAGCTGTCGAAGTCGCACACCACGCTGTCCACCCTCACCGTCTGGTTGATGTTGCCCGCGATGATGCGGTTATAGAAGCCCTGTTCTGCGAAGTCACGGTAGTAGTTATAGGCGCTCTTGTCGGCCATCACCAGCGCACGCTGCACATTGCTCTCGATGGCGCTCTTCTCCGGTGCCAGCGTGAAGAAGAGTTCGTGAAAGCGGCGCACGTGTTCACGAGCCTCTGCCGGACGGTTCTGCGACAGGTCCTGCGAGAGTGCCAGCATCAACGACTTGCCGCCGTCGAGCACATAGATCTTCTCGCGCTGCTTCTCCGCGAAGCTGTACGAACTCCACACCGACCACACCGTGACCACCGTACACGCGGCCAGGAAGATCATCCCGAACAGCCGAAGCTGCCGGAATGACGATTCGATGTTCTTTAATGACTTGAATTCCATTTTCTGTTTCTGTCTTTTGTCGTTACTGTTTTCTGTTACACATTACTTGGCCAGCCAGAGCGCACCGCTCTTCACGGCCCCGCCGCTCTTGGTCAGCGACTTGTTCACGTTGCGGTTGTAGTTGCCGATGCCGCCCGCCTGAATCACCCATCCGGCCACCGTAGGCACGGTGAAGTAGCCGATGATGCCGATGAGCATCATGATAAGATAAACCCCGTCCGACGAGTCGAGCGAGAAGCCCGGGTCTGTCTGCATCTGCACGATGTCGTGCTCGATGCTCAACTGCTGGATTCTCGCCAGTATGCAGCTGAACAGATCAGCGATGGGCAACCAGAGATACACCTGTATATACCGGCACATCCACCCCGTGAGCGTGCTCTGGAATCCGTCATAGACTGCAATTCCGAACGCCAGCGGCCCGAGTATCGACAGCACGATGAGGAAGAACGTCCGCAGCACGTCGATCATCAGCGACACCGCCTCGAACACCAGTTCCAGGATGTAGCGGAAGCCGTCGCGTATCATCTTCTGCAGCTTGTACAGGCCGCGCTCCGCATACATCCCCGCTATCGTTGCCAGGTCCGACGGCGATATGCCAAGATTGTCCAGTTCCTTGTCAAACGCCGCATCGTCCACCAGGTAGGCCGTCTCAGGGTTGCGCTTCATCATCTCCGTCTCCAGTTCGTCCTTCTGCTGCCTCAACTGGTCGAGGTCCAGCTTCTGCCCTTCGAGCATCGTGCTTACGCCCTGCACTATCGGACTCATCACGCTGTTCATCGTGCCGAGTACCAGCGACGGGAAGAGCAGGATGCAGATGCCAATGGCGAACGGACGCAGCATCGGGAACACGTCTATCGGCTCAGCCCTTGCCAGTGACTGCCATACCCTGTAGGCGATGTAGAAGAGCGCACCGAACCCGGCCACCGCCCTCGCCACGCCCGTCATCTGTGAGCAAAGCGGCATCATGTCGTCGTACAACTGGCGCAGGATGGTGTGGATGTTGTCCGTGTCGATGATTAGCAATAAGTCTGTCATCATGTCACTCGCATCTTTGGTTTACCAGTACTTCTCCGCACCCTTGCCGTAGAGTTTCAGCACACGGTCGAGGTCGTGCTTCTTCTTTGCACGGAGGTACGACACGGAGATGTTCTTGTTGGTGTAGTAGTTGACGAGGTTACGGTAGTGCTTCATGTCACGGTAGCACTTGTCAACCACGTCCATCCTGTCCTTGTCGGTCATGGAGAGCGTCGAGATGTTTACGACCGTCTTCAGTTCGTTCAGTACGCCCGTCGATTCCTCCAGCAGTTTCGTGTAGCCACTGGCAATCGCAGACAGTTCCTCAACGGAAAAGTTCTCGTCGTTCATCATCTTCTGGAATGAGTTGACGTAGATGTCGGTGATGTCACCCACCATGACGATGGTCTGCTGCACCTTTCGGGCATCGCGCACCAGATTGTTCACCGACTTCAGGGCGTCGTAGTACTTCTTGCCCTGCTCGTAGATCTTCACCGTTTCCTTGAAGTTGTTGATCATGTTTTCCGCGGTCGTGGAGGTTTGCACGATCTCACGGCAGGAGTTCACGATACCCTGTGCCAGATTGGTAGGGTCAACGACCGTCCACTGTGCACTGGCCTTGCCGACGAACAGCGTCATGCAAAGGCTCATCATTACTAATACTTTTGTTCTCATTGTTACTTTTGTTTTTT
>JBGUKK010000123.1:0-4998 GCA_045114435.1 Sodaliphilus sp. | reverse complement strand
GGTCGTCTCGTAGTGGGCCTGGGCGGCCTCGATGTAGAAGGGCTCGGTCTCGATGACGGGCGAGATGGTCGTCAGCACGGGCACCATCACCTGCTCGCCGTCGCCGAAGGTGCTGTTGGCTGCCTTGATGCGGAAGCCCACCATGGCGATAGTGTCGGGCGCCTGCCAGTCGATGGTGACGGCCTGGCTGCCCATCGGGTCGAGCGTCAGGTTGAAGTTGCGGCTGGTGTAGACCTCATTGGTGCGCGGGTCAAAGAGTTCAATCACGGCATCACAGGCGGTGGCCTGGTCGGTGGCGTTCTGGACAGTGGCGGCCAGTTGTGTCTCATCGCCCTGTCTCAAGAAGCGCGGCATGTTGGCCTTCACCATCAGGGGCTTCTGGGTCAACACCTCGGCCATCCAGGTGGAGCCCACCATCTTCTTGTCCCATGCCACGGCCTGGGCAATCCACGTGGTGTTGAAGTTGGGCACCTCAAACTCCAGCGAGACGACACCGTTCTGGTCGCTGGTGAGCATCGGCATCCACAACGCGGTCTTGACATCGCTCATGCGCAGAGTCACCTTGTCCAGGTTTTGCTGATTCACTTGAGCATCTTCGGTAGAAGAAACTCCACGGACCCTGATTTTTGAAGCGGCACCAAATCCCTTTTCTCCCCCTTCGAGTTCCACGCTCTCCACGCTCTGAACACTGCCGGTGTAGAGTCTCTTGTCAACCCTTTGATAGCCGGTAACTACCACTTCATCCAGCGTTGAACCATTTGGCTCAAGTTCGATGACCATTCCGTCAAGGGCCTGAACCTCAACGGTCCCGTAGCCCACATAAGTGATTTTGAGGGTAGCGCCCTCAGCACAATTGATTGAAAAGTTTCCGTCAATGTCGGTTGCGACGCCGTTCTTGGAATTGCTCAGTTCAACAACCGACGCCCCGATGATCGGCTCGCCGTTCTCGTCAAGCACCACACCGCTCACCGTGTTTATGCCTGTCGAACGGGCAGCCCCCAGCGATTGTGTTTTCAACAACTGGCGTCCACGTCCCATGACATAACTGAACGGCGATATGCCGTAAGTGTACAATTTTGGCAGTTGGGCTTGAGTTTCTTTAGATTTAGCCAAGTGACCCTGCCACCAACTGTTGGTACTCATGCTGTGGTCGCCTAAACGCGTGGGCCTGATGTCGAATGAGGGATATCTGTAAGGTGAAGAAAATACTGAATAGTTCCAGCCGTTCTCGGCAATGCTGGCGATGGCTTTGTCATACATGTCGAGCAGCATGGCGCCGGGACGGGGATTGCCGTTCTGGTCGGTCAGTGTGAATGACCAATGCTCGATGTTACCCGGCACAAGTTTGTCGCGGAACGAGGTGGCGGTAATCTTCAGCGCCTCGGCTTGATACGGATTTGTCAGTTTCACATCCTTTTCCCATTTTTTGGCGCCGTAGTGGGTAATGAACGATACGGTCACGTCCGCTCCGGCCTCCTTGGGCAAGGGAACGGTGAAATCGTTCATGCCGGCTCTGTATTTCAACCAGCCCTCGCCGATGATATCCTTGTTGGTGCTGGCAACATAATAGATATATGCCTCTGGGGTGGATACGCCGACGGTGATGTGACCCTTATTGTTCTTGTCCACACTCTTGCCGAGCGGCGAAATCCATAGCGGGCAATCCTTGACGGGCGAGGTCTTGTCACCCTTGCGATAGAGGATGATATCGCGGCTCACCTCAACGTCCTGCTCGCCCTCCTCGGCATCGAGGATGTGGATTTTGAGGGTGTATTCTCCCGAGGACAGGCTGGTCAGGTCGATGGTCGGGTCGGCGGTGTTCAGGTTGCCTGTCAGCGCAGGCTCCTTGCTGCCCTTCTTCGTCACTTCCCACGTGCACCAGGTGTCGGGGTGTTCCTCGTCGGTGGTGTTGTATTTCAACGGCAGTTTGATAGGCTGGTCGTTGAGATAGACGTTTTCGCTCTCACTGCCCAACTCGATGCCTCGGCGCGTGCCCACAATGAACGAGGTGCTTTCCTCATGGGTCTCGCCGGCATCGTTGGTCACGGTGGCGAGAACCCCATAGTTATAGCGTGCCCAACAGCGCTTGTCGGGTTTCAAGTCCTTGTTCTCCTGGAAAAGGTCAGGGGCAAATTCAATGGTGAAGTTGCCCTGGGCGTCGGTCACAACGGTGGTATCCAGCAGGTGTTCGCCATTGTTGTTACGCATGCTCCACCACCACCATGACCACTGGTTTTGGATGAGTGACAGGCGCACCTCGCTATTGGCAATAGGCACACCGCTGTAGGTCATCGCTTTACCGGTCACCTTTACAGACTGGCCGGCGACATAACTGCGACGCGCATCGGGGAAGGTGACCTCAAACGTCGGCGTCTTGTATTCGCTCACGTTCACAGGCCATCCAATGCTTCTTAAATATGAGAAATCAAGATAAATGTGGAACCTGCCGTTCATGCGGTCCTTGGGTATGACGAATGAGCCCTCGATGCGTCCGTACTCGTCGCTGGTAACAATGACCGTGTCGATATCCTTATAGTTAGGATCTTTCAAGATTACGGTGAATTCTTCTTCAACCCAGGGGGTGTTGCCTTTGTCAGTGGCGTTATAAACAATAATAGCCCACTGAACGGTTTCTCCGGGACGGTAAACGCCTAAGTCGCTGTAGAATTGGGCTGTTATTTCGTCATAATTGCGGTCGTGGATTTGATTATAATAGTTCTCGGGACTAAATCGGTCATCACCCTTGACGGTGCGCAATAGTCCCTCATTCTTGTTGGAGAGTTTGAACGTTCCGTCGTTGCCGGTTCTGCCAATTTTGCTGTTATGCTTGTTGACAACGGTTACGTCGGGCAAGGGTTTGCCGGTGGTGATGTCCACGGCTGCGATGATACCTTCCTTGTCCTTACGGCTCACGGTGAAATTGCCGATGTCGGTAACACGCAACAGTTGATAAGAATAGACGTAATGCTGCGGCCTCTCGTCCTTATCCAGCATGGGAAGAATGACGTAGCAGCCGTAAGGCAGCGGTGGCAGTTCTGTCTTGATGTCGCTTGCACTGAAAGGCACGGTGCCTTGTACCGTGACCGGCGTCTGCGAAACGAACTTCAACTTTTTGGGGTCAATCTCGTATGTATCCTTCACGTTGTCAGGGATGCGATACACATTCAGCCAATAGGTGTCCACGTTGTTGACAACGGCGGTTACGGTGACCGTGTCACGCGAGGAGATGACGTTGGGATAGGAAACATGAATACGCTTCTCCTCCAGGTCGAATATCATGTTCTTGACCTGAGCGGTGTAAATCGAGGAGGGGAAACGCTGCAGGTACTGCTTCAACTCGGCATATTTCTGTTTGTTATCGTCAAAACTGAGGTCGGAAAGCAGTAGAGCGCTGTACTCGCTGTTGCGGTAACGGTCATAGGCGGCGCGAAGGTCCCCTTTGCCGTTGTGAACCATGGCATAGATGTTGGGGGCGGCATGACCATCGGTCGCGTCAAGCCACCCGGTCTTGATGCGGTCAATGAGTTCATCGTTGTCCGTCAGCAGTGCCAGGCTCTTCATCGACAGGAACTCAAATAGGGTGGGGACATAGGTTGCGCCCAACTCATTGCACTCGATGATGCCGGGCAGTGACGTAACCGCAACGGCCTTGAGGGCTTCGGGTTCGGCAAGGGATTTCTCCACCAATTCTGCTATCTTTTTATCGAACTGGTTGCGGTCCCACTCGCTCACGTCGGCAGGAATCTCCTCAACAGGATTGTTGCGGTTACTCCAGTGGGCGTAACGGTTGCGGTAGCCTTGATAGACCAGCGCCTCAAAGTGGTAGAGCAACGCCTTGATGTGGGGCTGCTTCTCCTTGGCGATGGTGGACTCCAGCCGTTTTACGATTTCCGGCATGTTGTCCTTAGAGATGCCGCTCTGGGCGATGCTGTAACGCACCAGCGCGTCCACAGTCAGTTCGCCGTCGCCTGCCTTGAGCGCGTTGTCAAGGTCGGCAAGTGCCTCCTTTGAAACGTCTTGCGGATAATTGAAGTCAATTATTCTATTGTCATTACCCGATGAGTTGAACGGGAATGCCATAGATAATATGACAATCAATATGAAATGTAGTATTTGCTGTTTCATAGTCGTGAAATGTTTAGATTTGAAATAATAAGTCCCCAAAAATAATTAAAAAAGTACAAATTACCTGCAAACTTCCCATTATTTTGCAATAATTAACATCAATCGCGTATGTATCTTGCAACTTGGCGGCATCAAGTTGATATTTTATCATTTTTTGGCTTGGTGTAATAAGAACATTTGAAGAAGGTTTGTGAATCATCTCAATCACCTGATTGTGAGAGGGCGCAGAGGAACAAAAAACGGCCAGCATGGGGGGATGCCATGCTGACCGTTGTGGCTGATGCCGGATGACGGTCCTATTCTTTCTGATCGACCGTGATCATCTTGCCGGCACTGTGTGCGCTCATCTGGGGCGCATACTGGCTCTGGATGGTGGCGATGCCCGAGGTGAACTCGCCAGGATTGGTCACCCAGACCTCGTAGCCCACGACGTGGGTGCCCTTGCTCAGGCTGTTGAAGAACATGTTGGTCTGCGTGTCCTTGGTCTCCAGGTAGTACCACGTGCGGTCGGCGCTGCGATAGCCCGAGAGCTGGTCAACCGGCTCGAAGCAGGCGGCGCGCTCGTCGGTGACCGTCACGTAGTCCATGTCCTTGTTGACCTTGATGACAACGCGCACCTTGACCTTGTCGCCCACCTTGAACGAGTTGGCTTGGTGCAGGGTGCCGTCCTGGGCATACACGTAGTATTCCTTGCTGATGGAAACCTCCTCGATGGCCTTTTCCTGCACTTGGGTCATCGGCGCCTTGTACTGGCTGTAGATGGCGCCCCATGCGGGTCCGTTGCCCGTGCGGTCGATGACGACGTTGCCGGTGGTGGTGGCGTCGAGGGTGGTCCTGAAGTAGCCCAGCCACTCGGCCATCTTGTCGAGGTTG
>JBGUKK010000122.1:0-13695 GCA_045114435.1 Sodaliphilus sp. | reverse complement strand
CATCTAGATACCTCCGGTAGGTTTTGTCCAGACTCGTAAGGCTCTGATGGCAGTCGAAGCGGATCCAGCCTGACCGCCACGAGTGATCCTTGCGGAGCTTCTGCGCCGTGGCGTAAAACTGCATCTTGCTCTCACTGCGAAAGCGTTTGAGTACTGACACTTTGCACCTCATTGAATGCCGCCCTATCGGGCGGCGGATTAAGGATTAGACGAGCAGGGCGAAGGGGCGGACGCCACGCACGTAGGACGCGCCGTTCGAGAACGCAAGGCCGAAGCTGTCGACAACCGCGAAATCCGCGGAGGAGACGACATCGCCCAGCCAGTAGTTCTGCCGATTATACACGAGATTGCTGTTCAGGCGGAAAGCGGCAAACTGCACGCCGCCCATGATCTCGTCAGCGGCGCATGACGCTGTGTACGGAGCGCCGTACACCATCGTCTCGAGCATGAGATGGCAATAATGCGAAGCCCAATCATAACCGCCCCAGTAGGTCGCGCCGGTGTAGTTGACAATACCGCCCGATTTCAGGTCGTTGTTCACCGCCTTTGTGTCAAGGAATCTGAATTGCAGTATATGGTCGTTTCCGAACGCTCCCTGCAAGCCGGTCGCAAACGCCGGCATGACATTGGTGTTCATAAAACTGCCCAGGTAGCCGCCCGTGGTGACGTTCGTCTCGTTCATGCAGGAGTTGAAGACAGTAGACTGCGGCACGATTGCCACGTGATGCGCCGTAGTCGCCGCGTCTCCGCGGTTCAGCCATATGTCCAAATCCGCAATGACGAAGTTGACGGTATACGTCTTCTGTGCGATGTACTCCGTAGTGCCGTCAGCCTTGAGGATCTGCGGCACGGTGATTGACTTCGTGATGTAGTCTCCGGGGAAGATATCCCTGAAAGTGCCGTTGGCGATGTTGGCGCTGACAGTGCCGTTGTTGAACGCCGCCGTGATGTCCTTGCCGCGGTAGAAGTTGCGGTGGTTAGCCGCCCCGTCAGGCACGAGGTCGTAGATGGTGATGGCGGAGGTGATGGCACTACTGCTGAGCGCAGTGACAGGGATCGTGATGTTGCCCGAGCCGTCAAAGCCGGTAGCTGTGCCAGTCGCCGCGCCGCTGAGAGCGATGGTACGCTTGGCGGCAAGCTTGGTCGCCGTGGCGGCGTTGCCGGTGCAAGAACCAGATGATCCACTACAGTTACCTGTAAGATTAGCTTTGATGGTAGCCGGTAAATTCAATGATACATTAGCACTACCATTTACACTCACAGCGGTACTGGTGTTAGTACCATCAGTTATACTGATGTTTCTAGCCGTGCCCCAGTTAGCCGTAGTGATGCCGGCAGTTCCGTTGAACGAAGTACCGTTGATAGTACGTGCAGTCTGCAACTTCGTTGCTGATACGGCGTTGCCGGTGCATGAGCCTGAGGAGCCGGTCACCGAGCCAACGATAGGCTTTGAGAAAGTCTTTGTGCCGGCGATAGTCTGATCCACCGCACCGGTCTGAACGTAACCGGAGGCGGCATCGGCCTTGCTGAGGTACGTGCCGGCGGCGTCAGACTTCGAGAGATGCGTCGCGGCGTCTGCCTTTGTCTCGTAAGTGTCGGCGATGACATTGCCAGCCCCGTCCTTTGCGGCGGAGGCGGCCGAGCCTGAGACGCTGCCGATGATTGTCGACGAGAAGGACTTCGTGCCCGAGATCGTCTGCGTTGTCTCGGTCGTCACTACCTTCTCCGGCAGCTTGCTGAAGAAGTGGGAGAGGCCTGTAAAGTCAAGGAAGCTCCAGCTCATGTGTTAAGCCTCCGGAGTGAACAGCTTGTCGATGTCGGCGTTGCCGATCGAGTTGATGTCCGCCGCGTTGGCCTTTGCGGCAAGGGCGGTGTAGACAGTGCCCGAGGTGACGGCATTGTTAGACCCCTGAGTCGGCACATCGTCAAAGACCAGCTTGTCCTGCTTCGCGGCGAGGAGCGTGTCAGCCTGAGACTTCGTGTAGTAGTCGGAGAGGTCGATCTTGTCAGTGGACTTGAGCTTCTCAAACGCGCCGTTGATCCAAAGGTACTCGTCATAGACGTTCTGAGTCTCGGTGGACTCCTCGTTCTTGACGAGATAGATGATGTTGTCCTCGCCGGTCTCCGGAAGCGCGTCAACGGCCTTCGCGGTGAAGCCGGTCAGGTTCTTGATCCGGTCAGTTACCCACACCTTGACCTTGTTGTCGTAGTAGCTGAGACCTGTGTAATCGAGATAAAGTGCCATGTCAGTCCTCCTCAAAGAGTTTGTCAATCATCGGCTCTGTGATCCTGCCGTCTCCAGTCGAAGGCGGAACATCTGAGCCATTGCCGCCTGACACGACCTTTTTGCCGAGGTTCAGGCTGTTGTGAAGCTGTATGGTGAAGCTGAGGTGCGAGCCGCGGACTTCCGTCATTTCCTTTATCGAGAAGTAAAGGTCTTTGTAGAGGATGACGTCAGTCGTCGAGATGCCCGAAACCCAGCGGATAGTGACCTGATAGGTCTGATCCTGGATCTCCAGCCCGTTGCGGATGAAGTCCGACGCCCTGACCTGCCGGACTTTCGCCCAGCAGGTGCGCAGGAGCTGCAGGAAGTTGCTGTGCGGAATCACGTTCTCCGCCTGCCGCTGGGGGCGGTAGATTGAGATCCGCTCGGTGAGTTCTCCGGATGCGATCATGTTTTTTCTCCGGTTTTGTGCGTGATATCATTATACACTGTATAACAATCCGCTGTGTAGTTTGATATAATACAGGAGACGAAAAACATGAACAAAATCTCACGTCTGAAACGCATTTTCAGAGCAATCCGCAGTATTTTCGAGGAGGCTGACAGTGTACACAGAGATCAAGAAGAAGATCCTCGCAAGCCTCGCCGCCCTGCCCGCAAAAGTGTGGGAGGACAACGCCCCGGCAGGTGAGGACTCGCGCGGATACATCGTCAACATCATGCAGTTCACTCCGTCAACCGAGTCAGGCCTCGGTCAGGGCAACAAGTTCGCTGCTGACATCTCGTGCGATGTGTACAGCTACAAGTCGCGCGCTGACTGCGATGCGCTCATCGACAGCCTTGAAAGCCTTGTGTCCTGCCGGACGCTTGACGGCATCTACTACGAGATCGCCTCGGTGAGTGCAATCCCTTTTGACGACGACCTGCCCGTGTACGGGGCGACTGTGAGGATCTCGGCACATGGCGGACAGAATTGATGCACTTGAGCGTCTCGCGCGCGCCTTCCGGACACTGCCCGAGAAGACGCTGAGCAGGACTGTCATCGAGCCGGCGATGAAGAAAGCCCTGAACCCGCTGCTGACTGAGCTCAAAGGCTACATCGGCGCAACCTACACAAAACAGTCGAAAGGCAACCTCAAAAAGGCGGCAACGCTCAAAGTAAGGCAGAAAGGCGGAACCACATACGGCTACGTGTACTTCAAGTACAAGCCGCTCGGCACGCAGAAAAACGGCAGGAAGAAGAAGACCGCGAGCCTGTACGTCAGATGGCTGTCCAACGGAACGCGGAGCATGCGCGGCACGAACTTTGTCGTGAACTTCCGCAAAAGATTTCAGGGCACAAAGGCCGCCCCGGGCGAGTCCTACGCCGAATACTCAAGAATCCTGTCAGCTGAGATAAACAGCTACCTCGCTGACGCTTTATCCACCTAGCCAGAGGAGAAACAAAATGGCTGAATACAAACCCCAGGACGCGGTGCTGATGAGCACCACCACCACCCAGTACTGCCTCAAGGACTCCACTCACACCGAAGCCCCGACCAATAACACTGACTGGAAAGACCTCCACGGCATTCAGACTCTTAGCGACATCGGAACGACCGCGCCGACTGTTGAGCAGACCACTATTGAGGACACCGCGAAGAGGTACATCGCCGACATCAAGGACGGCGAGGACAAGGAACTCGAGATGGTGAGGTATGCCAACGACGAGAACCAGCAGGAGGTCTTTAACGCCGCCAACGCCGGCAAGATGTGCTTCATCCGCCATGTATGGCCTACCGGGGATATTGCCACTTATGAGTGCGTCTTCAAGGGCGCGGTCATGATGAGCGGCTCTGTGTCGGATCTCGTGAAGTTCAAGATCCAGTACAAGCTGAACGGCGATGTAACCTTCTCGAAGAAGTCCGCATAAGGAGGATCGATGTCCTACGCTGACCTTTTTAAGCATTTTAAGCCTCAGGTCAGGAAGGTGACGCTCTCTGTCGGCGATGTGTACGTCAGGGAGCTCACCGGAATGCAGCAGGCTCAGCTTTATGACGACCAGAAGAAACTGTCTCAGACCGACTGGATGGCAAAGCGCATCCTGATGAGCCTCTGCGACAGCGACGGAAAGCTGACCGAGAAGGACACCGACCTCAGCGTCGTGAGCCTCCTCAGCTTCGGCGACATCATAAAGCTCAACCAGGCCATCACCTCGCTCACGAAGGAGATTGAGGAGGAGGCTGAAAAAAAAGCCTGAACCCATTCTGGAAGAACGCTTACGTCCTTTCAGACCGGCTTCACATGCCGGTGGAGTCAGTGCTTGAGATGCCGTACTCGGAGCTTGCTCTCTGGACGGCATTGCTCTATTACGACCAGCATCCGGACAAACGTCCGGCTGCCACATCTGCGGAATCGAGCTTTGAGGCGTTCAAGCTCATGATGTCGGGGAAGAAGAAACATGGCTGACATTTTAACCACCCTCTCGGCGCGCATTGACGAATTAGCCGAGCAGACTAAAAAGCTTGCCGATTCCGTTTCCTCGGCCGGCTCGCAGATGGGGAACTCGATGAGTGCCTTCGACAGGGCGCTCCGTCAGGCTGAGGAGGAGACCGCAAAGGTCGGCGTCAAGCTCAAAGGCCTCGACTCCGCCTTTTCTTCTGTCGGGCACGGCGCGAAGAGCTTCAAGGAGCTCTCCGACGCCACGGGATACTCCCAGAACCAGCTGAAAGCCTTCCAGCGTGTGCTTAATGCCGCGGGCGACGACCTCGACGGCCTTGCGCGCTCCTCCGGCCTGTCTGCTGACAAGCTCCGCGAGCTCCGCACCGCCCTTAACGACGTCGCGCGCTCGCAGGCGCAGGTCAACCAGCAGGTTCAGCGCACCACGCAGGCTCAGGGGCGCGCCTCCTCCGGCGGAACGATGCGGAGCCTGATGGGCGGAATTGAGTCCATCTCAGCCTACGCCATCGCCGCGGCAGGTGTTGTCGGCGGCCTTGCCGGAGCGTTCCATGCCGGAATCGGCGAGCAGGCGGAGGTTGACAGGCTCGCGGACTCAATCAAAGGGCTGACAGGCTCCTACGAGTCCGCCCTGCCCGTTGTGCAGGAGTTCAAGGATCTGCATGACGAGACCGGGGCGACCGAGCAGCAGATGGCGTCTGCCGTCCGCGCGCTCGTAACCTCGGGCTTCGACTACACGCGCGACAGCCTCAAGAGCCTCATCGGAGTCGCGAACGCAAGCGGCATGAGCATTGACCAGCTTGCCGACAAGATGCGGGGATTCGCCAACGGTCGCCTCACCAGCTTCCGCGAGCTCGGCATCACGGCGAAGCAGGTCGGCAATGAGATCGAGATGACCTATGACGGTCAGACAACGAAGATTGCCAACACTCAGGCCGCCCTTGAGGCGTACCTCGTCAGCCTCGGCAACGCGAAGTTCGCTGACTTCCAGAACCAGACGCAGAATATCTCGACCGCCCTCGACCGGCTGAAGAGCACTTTTGCCGGACTCTCCGCGTCTTTCCTTTCAACCGACGGCGCGTTCGGCTCCGCCATCATCTCGGCAATCAATTCGCTGAACGACGCGCTCGACAAGAACAACGGGATCTTCATCACTCTCCGCGAGACCGTCAACACCTTCACCGTCATGTTCCAGAATTGGACGGCAGAGGTCGCCGCGGCTTCCGAAGACTGTTTCGGCAGCGTGGAGGAGGACGCGTCAACGACGCTCAGTGCCTTTGACGAGCTTGCCGGAGGCGCTGTCGCAGGCTTTACGCTCATCAACGAGGGGCTGACCAACTTCGAGGCAACTGCCATCGGCGTCTTTGATGCTGTCGGCAAGTCGGTAGGCGGCTTCATCGCCCTTGTGCGCGCTGTCGTCCATGACGCGGTAACACTCTTCGGCTACCTCGGAGACCGCATCGGCAGTACCGCCCACAAGCTGGTGGAGCTCGGCTCTGCCGTCAAATCTCTTGATTTTGACGGCGTGAGAGAGACTCTCTCGAGCATGACCACAGTGCCCGAGATGGAGGCAATGCAGACCGGAACCGTCATGAAGGCGGTTTTCTCGGACGTCAAAAAATCCGCGGCGGCGACGGGCATGTCTCTCGAGGCGGCAACCTCCGGCGCATGGGAGAAAGGCCAGCAGGCGGCGATGGCGTACTTCGCGAAGGTTGACGAGGCGAAGAAGAAAGCACGGTCAGCCGAGGCTGAGGCGGCAAGGATTTCCGGCAAATCGTCGCGCTCCTCGATGCTCGCGCCTGCCGCCGCGTCGTCATCGTCAAAGTCCTCTGGCACCTCCGCCGCGGACGCTGAGCTGAAGAAGTACGAGGCCATGCTCAAGGCCGAGACCGCAGCGAAGCAGAAGCAGCTCTCCGATGTGGAGCAGATTGCCGCGAGGTATCAGGCAAAGCAGGACGAGCTTGACGCGCTCAAGACCGTGTCGGCGGAGAAGCGCAACGCCCTTGAGGTGCTCCTTGAGGAGAACAAGAACGCCGAGATTGAGGCACTCCGCACAAAGGCTCATGAGAACCTCATCAACGCCTACGGCACTGAGCAGGAGCAGGCGCAGCTCGCGTACACGAAGGAGCTCGAGGAGCTTCAGAAGGAGTACGACGAGAAGCTGATCCTCGAGGACGAGTTCCAGAAGGCGAAGCAGGCTCTGAAAGACCAGTACCTCTTCGACGAGAAGGGGCAGGTGAAGAGCAAGGCTACAAAGGGCGGAGACGCGAAGGACAAGTTCTCCTCGCTCGGGCAGATGCTCGGCATTGACTCAAAGGAGCTTCAGGGCTACGAGACCATGCTCAATGGGATCGCCTCGGCATTCGGCAACATCGGCGATGCCATCACAGCGACGGGCGGAGACGCGCGCGCGGCATTCGCGATTCAGAAGTCCTTCGCTGTAGCCTCCGCGATGCTCAACTGCTACGCGGCGTGGGCAAAAGCTTTGGGCACTTCGGCGACATGGTACGACGCGCTTGCGAACTACGCCGCCGCCGTCGCCATGACGGCCGGCATCATCTCGCAGGTCATGAGCGTCTCAATGCACGACACCGGAGGCGTCATAAAGCCCGGTGAGCTCGGCATTGTCGGCGAGCGCGGCGCGGAGCTGATTTCCGGCGGAACGACAGGCGTGTCGGTTCAGTCGCGCGTGCAGACTGCCGACATGATGAGGAACGCGGCAAGGCCTCAGACGACAGTCAACCTCATCGAGAGCAGCGAGCGCGCCGGGCAGACCGAGGAGACCGAGACCGAGGATGAGCACATCATCAACCTGTTCGTCTCGCAGATCCGGAACGGCGGGAAGATGAGCGGCGCGCTTGAGCGTTATTACGGCACGAAGAGGGTAGGCGCATGAAATTCAGATTCTCATTCCCGAGGTTCGTGCTGACTCCGCTTCAGAGCGGCTTCACGGTCGACTTCAAACCGAATCAGATTGTGTCGAAGTTCTACTCCGGCAGGTACCGCAACCGGCTGGTGACATCAGGCGCGCCGGTGCAGATAACCGCAAAGTTCCTCATCGGCTCGAATGTCCAGAGCGACTACGTCTCATCGCTCACTGACCGCTTCGGCAGGACTGTGGAGGTCTGCACATGGGATTCGGCTGACAGGGTCTACCGCTTCAACCAGCTCAGGTACCTCGATACCTTCGGCATCCTCAGCCCGTTTGCGACCACGTGGAACAGCACCCTGCATTTCCTGCCGGACGACTGCGGTCAGCTGGTGTACCAGGGGCTGACCGGCGAGATGTCGAAGACGCTCAAGATGAGGACTCCTGCCGGAGACTGGTGGAACGTCTCGATGAAGCTTGCCTGCCTTTGGTGCAGTCCTCTGCTCAACGCTTTTCACGGCGTCAAGGCATTCCCCTCCGGGATTTACCCGCTCCAGCAGTCCTTCTCAGTCTCGGAGAAGCCTGTCGCAACTGAGGGCGGCCTGTACCGCGAGGTGCAGAACTCGGCGGACTGCCGCGACATCTCACTCAAATTCCTGCTCAACTCCGCGGACTACCTCAGGCTCATCGGCTGGTACATCTCAGACCTCGGCGAGGGCACACTGCCTTTCACCTTCGACTTCTCGTCGCTCATCGCCCTGCCGAAGCAGTGCGGGGTGCTGACGGGCATGTCCGCCGCCCTGCACCACAGGGACGCGCAGGACACATGGTGGAACGTTACCATGAAAATCCATTCGGAGGACTACCTGTGAAGCTTGATGTGCTGAACGCAACGGGCGACTACCTGCCTGTGCTGACTCTCACCTTTACCAACCATCAGAAGGCGTCCGCTGACGACCTGCGGTGGCTCGGATACTCCGACAAGGCGAAGGCTGCCTTTGTCGCCGACTCCGCGTCATCGCTCGTCGAATCGCAGGTTCAGGAGTGCTGGCAGAACAAAGAGGAGCTTCAGTTCAGGCTCATTCTCGCGAACGCCCTCGACATGGCGGACAATGACAGCCGCTACATCCCCTGCGTGTTCTCGCTCTCGATGCCGAAGGCGTCGAATGACGGCAACGTGAGCCTCAGCATCTCGATTCAGAACAACTCCCAGTCGATCATGAGCCTCTGCGACTACTACGCCAAAAGCCGCTATCCGGTATTCGTCACGCTTGAGCAGTGGGATCGCCCTGCGGAGAAAGGCAAGAACCTCGGCGAGCTGCTCTCGTCGCTGACGCTGTACGTTGAGTCCGTGGAGGTGGGAAAGGACGAGACCGCCTTCTCCTGCTCGTTCGGCGACCTCATCAACAGCAAGTACCCTGCCATCATGTACACCGCGCAGATTGCGCCGGGGCTCAAATATGCAAACAATCTCTGACACTGACCTCATCAACTTCGCGCTGACGCATGTGCGGTACCGGCTCGGCGGCAGGGAGTTCCCGTACCTCGACTGCTGGGGGTTCTGCCGCTGGTTCTACCATGAGCGTTTCGGGATTGGGTTTCCGGGGTTCCTGTCGCTGAGCAAACAGGAGGCTCTCAACACCCCGCCGGAGCTTGCACATATCCGGCAGATTGCGGAGCCGCAGGACATCTGCATCTTCGGGCTTGTGTCGGGCATGGGGATCTTCCACTCCGGCATTTACATCCACGGGAAATTTTTACACGACAGCCGCTTCGGGTGCCAGATTGCCGATAGCCTGCCGTGGCACAAAGCCTGGTTCCAGGCTGAGGAGTTACTATGATTGTCGACATTTACGCCTCCGGCACCGACTGCATCATCGAGAGCAAGGAGTATGACGGCGAGGCCATGACCATCGCCGACCTCCTTGCCGAGTGCGCGCCGAAGATGAAGAAGGATCTGCCGCTCGCCTTTGAGCTTGACGGCGCGCCTGCCGACAGGCACTCGATGCTCAGGGGGCATGCGAGGCTCGCGATCCACCTCCAGCCCTGCGATTACGGCGTCTCGTTCATCATAATGGCGATTATCGCCGCCGCTGTCGCCGTGTACGCCGCCGTCATGATGGCAAGGATGAAGAAAAAGCAGAACGCCAACGACCAGAACGCAGGCTCGTCAATCTACGATCCGAACATTCAGGCGAACAAGGCGAAACTTCTCAGCCCCATCCCTCAGCAGTTCGGGTACATGAAGCGTTTCCCCGACTACCTCAACGAGCGGCACAGCTTCTACCTCAACAACAAGAAGTATGAGACTCTGCTGCTCAGCCTCGGCATCGGCTGGTTCGACATCTCCGGCACATACATCGGCAACATTCCGCGCGAGTCGCTTGCCGGGAAGTCCTTCGTCAAGTGCTACGATCCGGGCGAGAAGATCAAAGACCTTATTATCACCGGAGTGAATACCGTCGCCTACTCGCGCGATGTCGAGAACGGTCAGTTCGTCATCAAGGAGGAGGTTACCGGGCTGGGGATTGACTCCAACAACTACACCTACAACCTCGCGCCGTACAAGAACTGGTACAACAGCCCCGATGTGCAGGGGATACAGCTTAACGCGAAGAGGTCGCCGTATGCCAAAAAGGAAGAGAAAACCATCTACAGGGGCAGGGGCGTGCTCTGGTTGAACCCGTGGGGGGAGGGAATCGGCTTTGGCAGGGCGCGCGTACAGATGTTCAAAAGCAACCGGCCTGAGACCGCAAGCGGCATCATGGATCCGTGGCTCAGCGCGCAGGGAGTGCTCAAAACACAGGGCGTCAAAGGCTCCCTGATGGTAATTGACGACGCTCCGCTTCTCTGCAACGCGATAGACAGTGCCAGCGGGATGTGCCCGCTGTGGACACCGGATGAAGCGTCGGACAACCACGGCTGGTGGAACGACTCCGTGCTCAACCAGTACAGCATCAGCATGACGCATTACGAAAAGCTGTCAGACACGCGGATGCGCCAGTGGACTCTCGTGTGGGTTGCCGGAATGTTTACGGCAACATACAGCGACAAGGACATGCCCGCGGCGCTTCCGTCTGACACGGTAGAGACCTGCAGCATTCCGTGGGAGGTGTGCACGCCGCTTGAAAGGCTGACAAAAGTGGAGCTTTACCGCAACGGCTCCGGCACTGACATCAAGGTAACCGCCCACGGGCACAGCTCCGCCATCGTCGACGGCTCATACCCCGTCTTTGATGTGGCGTTCACCATCCATACCGATTCAGAAGAGACGGATTACGAGAACAGGTACGAGGAGATCCATGATTACAACAGGAAGACGGTGCTCTTCTCGACTTATGATATTAGTTTTCAGGTTCCGCTCATTATTATCCCGTACCACAATCACGGGTACAAATTCAATGATATTGCCATAACAAAGACAGCCAGCGCCAACGGCATCCCCGACGGGCATCCGGGCAACTGGACGGATTACGTTAACTGCTCTACCGTACTGCCCGACCCTGTGCCGCACCAGTACCCGGGCGAGCATAAATGCAACTGCCGTGTCGTAAGGTACTGGATTGACATCAAAGGGCAGGTGATTGATGTGTATTCCTCACTTCCTGACAGCCAGTTTGACGGGTATTACAGCCAGGAAATTGAGTTCTCCCCTGACACTTACCCGTATCTGTGGGGAGCGCACGAAACTGATGACGAGTGCTACATGCTCTCGGCGATGGATCCCAAATTCTTTCCGCTCGGTGAAGGGGAGCTTCTGACATGGATGCAGGAGTTCAACTGGAACGACCGGAGCGACATCTACCACGTCAACCCCGGCGATTTCCCTGAAATGTCAATCACCTTTGTCCCTGCCGAGGACGGAGCGGCTTACGACGGCTACACCCCCTACGCCTACCGCCCCCAGCCTATCGGGAAGCCCATCACGCACTTTCAGGTGAGCATCAACTTTGCCGGGGGCATCTATCACATGAAGAAAGACGGAAGCTACGGTAGGGAAGACGTAACCATCCGCATAGCCTACCGTAAAATCGGCGATGAGGAATGGACGGCGGACAGCCATGACGTCTGGGGCAACAGCACCGACGAGAAGGGCTACACCTACGAGTACGACGTGCCGGAGGGAGAGTATGAGGTCAAAGTCGGCCTGCAAGGCTCCGAGGACTCTCAGGCGAACAATCAGGGTTCCTGGGAGAACCTCGCCGGAATCATCGGCGAGAAGCAGGTGTACGAGGGCATGACGACAGTGTTCTGCTGCGTGCAGTCGTCGAACATCTTCTCCGGCACGAACAACAATCAGATCTCCTCCTTCTGCACGCGCCAGCGGAACAACAGCGGCACGCGCGTCGAGATGAGCACCATCGAGGACGCGGCGATTTACCTCGTGCAGTCCTCGAAGTACTTCTCCATGCCCGCACGCCTCGACTACGCCGCGTTCAAGGACGCTCAGGCGAAGTACTGGAGCGGCATCACGGTCAACGGCGTGTTCGACGAGAAGTCAACGTTCTGGGGCTGCCTTCAGGACGTCCTCAAGATCGGCTTCGCCGAGCCTGTCGTCCGCGGAAACGTCATCTCTGTCGCTGTCGACCGCTCGCACAAGGACGAGGCGTACAAATACGTGTTCCACGCCGACAACATCATCGGCGACGTTTCTGTCAGCTACAGCTACCCGACGGCGACCACCATCACCGAGTACGAGGTGCAGTACACTGACCCCGACACCTGGAAGCAGGCCGTCGTCTTCGTCGCCTACGTGCCGAGGGACAGCTACGGCATGGCAGGCGAGTCTCAGGACAGGTTCTTCCTCAGCGAGAGCGAGTACAGGCTCCTCAAGGCTGACGACACCTACGAGAACTACCTCGGCTCAGGGCGAAAGGTGCGCGGCGGCGAGCGTTCGGAGGGCAGGATTTACGAGTCTGACTCGGCGATGACCGAGTCGCCGCAGACGCTCGAATTGTGGGGCGTGACCGACAGGGACAGGGCGATACTCATCGCTGTACGCGCGCTCAGGCGGCAGGTATACACGAACCGCAATTTCAGCTTCTCGGTTGACCTCTCGGCGCTCAACGTGCAGTACCTCGACTACGTGGGACTCTTCGTTCCGTACTCGACCGCAGGCGTCTCCGGCGTTATCCGCGATGTGGCAAAGACTGACGGCAGCTATGCCTACCTCAATGTCAAAACCAACAGCGGCAGGAGCGCGTCGTACAGCGACGCCTACACGCAGGAGGCCGACGGCACGGCGAGGAAGCTGACGGCAGTGCCGCAGAGGACGAACTCCGACACGTGGAAGGTGACAGGCGCGGACAGCGTGACGGCAGACGATGCCGGAATGCCGATAGTCTGCGGCAAGGCGATACCCTGCCTCGTGCAGTCCGTCACGCCGGGAGCCGACAAGGCGAAGATTGAGCTGTCGGAGTACAGCGAGGAGATTTACGGCAAAGTGAAGGTGTACACCAGGAGGGGCGACACCTTCGACTTCAGCTACTACGGCGATTCGTCAAGAACGATCGCCTGATGCATTGCCCGGCACGTCCGGGCTTTTTGGCTGGTACAGCGCGTCGACATCAGACCGCTTCACGCGTATCCTGCCGACAACCTGATACCCCCGGATTTTGCCGTTCTTAATCCAGTTCTGTACTGTCCTCGGCGTCACGCCGACAAGCTCAGCAGCGTGCTTCAGCGTCAGCCACTCGTTGTCAACTTCGCTCATTGTTCCTCCATTCTCCAAATCTGTTCCCTGGCCTTCACACAGATGACGGTCAGGAGCCTGCCAAGCGCCTTCGCCTCAACGCCTGTCGAGTGCCTGAGCATCTCCGCTCCCCTCTCGCCGAGGGTAATGTAGATGACAGGGCGGAAGTGATACCCCAGCATGCCGCACAGCCTGCCGAGCGCGTCAAGCATCTGAGGCTCCGGCCTGTCATCGGTGTACAGCAAGTGGTGATGCGGGTACTCCAGCCGCACCTCCGGCACATCGCCGAGCGGAAAGGCGCAGAGCGGTCGATGCTCAGGCGCGAGCATGTCAACAGCTGTCCGCAGGGCTTCCTCCTCCCTGCGCCTGTCGGCAAGGGAGTAGGACGGATCGCGGATAGGGTTTCGCGGCAGTTCCGCAAGACTCTTCATTCTTCCTCCAACACAAAAAGCCCGCCAGAGCGGGCAGATGTCA